>QCDH01000033.1 GCA_003280985.1 Prochlorococcus sp. AG-355-A18 | reverse complement strand
AGAGTATTATTTCTTTTGAATAAAAATGAAAGAAAATTTATCAGAGGTAACAAAATATATTCAAATTGCAAAAAAAAATCACAGACAAGGTGATATATATAAAGCAAACGAAATTTATAAGAAATTAATCAATCGAAAGATTTATACATATGATTTACTAATTTCATATGGACAATTTAATAAAGAAATTAATAATCTAAAGATCGCAAAAAACCTATTTCTTTTATCTATAAAAAAATATCCCTCAAAAATAAATTCATATATATTGCTAGCTGAAATTTTAAGAAAAGAGAATAATGTTAGTGATGCTATAAAAGCATTGAATGCAGCAAAAAAAATAGAAAAACTTAATTCTGATATTGATTATAATTTATCAATATCATACAAAACTATTAAATTATTTAAAGAAGCAATACGCTCTATTGATTCCGCCATTAAACATCAGCCTGATAATCAAATTTATCAAATTTTAAAAGCCGATATACTTATTGAGTGTTTTCAAGATGAAAAGGCAAAAGAAATATTGCTTAATTTGAAATTTAAAGAAGATAGTCTTCTCTACTTTCAGAAGGAAATTCTAATCTCAAAGATATTTATTAATCAAAAGAATTATAAATTAGCTGAAAAAGTTCTTTTAGAACTTAGAAAATTATTTAGTAAACAAAAAATATTATATCTGAACCTTAGTGATCTTTATTTTAAAAATAAAGAATTAAAAAAAGGAATTTCAATATTGAGGGAGGGCATTAATAATTTCCCAAAATTTATTCCATTGAGGTTTAATTTGGGAATTATGTACAGAAATTTAGGTTTGATAGAACTTTCTATAAAGACCCATATAGAAATCTTATTAGACGATCAATTTAATTCACATAGTTTTTATGAGTTATCAACTATGTATGATTTCTCAAGTCATGATCAACTACTAAAAACTCTTTTAAATATTGAGATAGGAAATCTTTCTCCAAAGGAGAAGATATACTTTGGTTATTCGAAAGCAAATATCTATCATCAGAATAAAGAATATAAAAAAAGTTCTTATTTTCTCAAAATTGCGAATGATGAAAAACTAAAGATCCAACCATCTGATATTAAAAGAAAGTTGAAAACTGGTGAATACTACAGGAATCTAAAGATAGAACATGATTATGGCTTTGAGAAGGTAAAAGATAGTAATCGATATATATTTATTGTTGGTATGCCTAGATGTGGAAGTACATTACTAGAAAGTATTTTAAGTCTTAATCCTAAAGTCAAAGATCTTGGAGAAGTTTCCTTTTTAGAAGAATCTCTTCAGAGATCTGATGATTTGCTTGAAGCTAAAAATCTATATAAAGAAAAAATCATGCGAATCAATTCAAAAAAGAAAATCTTTACAGATAAAAATTTGTTTAACTTTTTATATTGTCCAATTATCTATGAATTGTTCCCTAATGCAAGGATTATTCACTGTATGAGAAATCCCCTTGATAATATTCTTTCTATTTATAGAACTAACTTTTTAAATCAAAGTTTTTCAAGTTCATTAAGTGACATTTCTAAATTGTATTTATATCATAGAGATCTTATGAAAGAATATAAAAGCAAATTTGGGTCAATGATATATAGTTACGATCATGATAAGGTCGTTCAAGATCCTGAAGAGAGTATTAAATATTTAATAAATTGGATTGGTTGGGATTGGAGCGATAAATATCTATCACCTCAAAGAAGTAAAAGAAGTGTATTTACTGCAAGTAGTGCTCAAGTGAGAAAAAAAATTAACTCTCACTTTTTAGGCTATTGGAAAAATTATGAGGATTTACTCAAACCCATAAGTAAGTCATTTCCCAAGTACAATTAATTAAATGGCTTAGAAGCTTTTGCAATTTATTTATAATGCATTAAAATAAACTAACAATTAATTCTGTGTGAGGAATTTATGAAGCTGTTTCAGCAATTATTGGTGGCTCCAGCCGCTATTGGTCTTTTCGCACCATTATCTGTTAGTGCCTCCGAAGTTAATTTAGATGCTATTTCTAATTATTCTGAAGATTATCTAGAGATAGATGCAAATTCATTTAATCAAAAATCTTCAAATAATATCCTACT
>QCDH01000032.1 GCA_003280985.1 Prochlorococcus sp. AG-355-A18 | reverse complement strand
TCACCACAATTTTGGCATGTTCCTATGTATTTTAATTCTCTCCTTTCAATAGGAAATGAGTGCCTCACAGAAATTTGAAAATTCTTCTCTTTCTCATTAATTTCATTCATCTTTTCTAAGAAATTTAGACCATGTATCTCATTTTTTTTTAATATCATATCTACCCATGCATGAATCATTTCATGACATAAAGTACTGTTTATTTCACAAGTAGATAATTTACTCAAAATAGGTTTCGATAAGATAATTTCAGAATCTACAAAACCATTAATTCGTTTTCTTTTATAAAAACCAGCAGTAGTTTTTAATCTATTATCACTCCATCTAACTTTTACCAAAGGTTGATTATTAACTGTTAAAGAATTTTCAAAATACTGGCTATTAAATTTATGAAATAAAGGTAAAAGAGGAATTACGGGCATTATGGATTAAAATTAGTATTATTTTGACAAAAAGTCATCAAAAACGATTTCTTTTCTTAAAGTAATAAAAAACTCAAATCAACATGGATGCAACACTAGTTAAAGATATCGGAATTAAAGCATTATTAGTTGGTGGAGCTGTACTAGTTTCATTTTGGACTTTTAATGCAGTCAAATTAGTTATAAGCGCCAGAGGAATTAATCCATTAGTAAGAAAGTTTTTTGATCAAATAGCTGCTGGCAGAATTGATGCAGCGTATGGTTTGACTACAAAAACTTATAAAACTCATGTGAAGCGCCAAGACTTTCTTAAATTTTTAGCCAGTTTAAATCTTAATAAATACAGAAATTTAAAATCAGGAAGACCTAGAGTCCAAGAAGATCAAATCATAATAACTTTGAATTTAAAATCAGAAGATAAACAAGATGAGCTCCCATTAGATTTTACTTTCGCAAAAACTGACAATGATTGGAAAATAGACAGAATAGCAAAAGTGAATTAATAATTTCTTGTGAGGAAAAAGAATTGTTTAAAGAAGAGATAATACATCAACTAGAGTTACACCCAAGTAGATTAGATAAAGAAAAAATCATCTCAGAAGCGATGAAACAAGGTCTAGATGATTTTTTTGAAGGGATCCGTATGGCACTTGATCCATTGGTAACTTTTGGTGTAAAAATTGTTCCTGAAAAAGATAACGAAAAAAGTCAAAATTTTTTATGGAAAGATTTTAAAAAATTAGCAAATAAACTTATTCATAGAGAACTCACTGGTCACGCTGCGCGCGATGCAATTATTAAGGCTATGGGATCTGCCACGAAAGAAGAGTGGAATGGTTTTTATAGACGAGTTTTAATTAAAGATCTTAGATGTGGTGTATCTGAAAAAACAATCAACAAGATAGCCAAGAAATTTCCCAAATATGCAATTCCTATTTTTTCTTGTCCTTTAGCTCATGACAGTGCAAATCATGAAAAAAAAATGATAGGAAAAAAGCAAATTGAAATCAAATTAGATGGTGTGCGCGTCTTAACTATTATTAGACAAAATAAAGTAGAAATGTTTTCTCGTAATGGAAAACAATTCCATAATTTTGGTCATATTATCTCAGAAATAGAAAACGTTTTAAAAGTAGATCCTGCACCTCATGACTTAGTCCTAGATGGAGAAGTAATGAGCGCTAACTTTCAGGATTTAATGAAACAGGTTCATAGAAAAGATGGTAAACAAACAAAAGACGCAGTTCTACATCTATTTGACTTATGTCCCCTTGAAGACTTCCAAAAAGGGAGATGGAACACTAGTCAAACAGCAAGAAGTTTATTAGTAAAAGAATGGGTAGCAAAGCATTCTAAGTTTCTAAGACATATAAAAACACTTGAATGGGAAAATGTAGATCTCGACACCAATGAGGGACAGAGAAGATTTGTAGAGCTTAATAAAGCTGCCGTAGAAGGTGGATATGAAGGAGTAATGATTAAAGATCCTAATGCTATGTATGAATGTAAAAGAACACACAGTTGGTTAAAGGCAAAACCTTTCATTGAAGTCACTTTAAAGGTTGTATCTGTTGAGGAAGGCACAGGTCGCAATAAAGGTAGACTAGGAGCTGTCCTAGTAGAAGGTGAAGATGATGGGCATGAATACAGTCTTAGTTGTGGAAGCGGATTTAGTGATATCCAACGTGAAGAATATTGGTCAAAACGAAATCAACTTATTGGTC
>QCDH01000031.1 GCA_003280985.1 Prochlorococcus sp. AG-355-A18 | reverse complement strand
TGTTAGAAACTAAGTCAGTTACAAAATCTGTCAATCAAGTCATTAGAGACTTAGATGATATGGGCAATAGTTTTGATAATTCAACAAAGTATGATTCAGAGCAAAAGGAATTTATAAAGAAACAAATTCTGGATATCGCTCAATAAAAAAGCGTAGAAACTAAACTACGCTTTGGGTTTATTTTTTTAAGTAATGTGTTTAATCTCTTCTTCCGCCACCTTGAAGCGCAATCATTAATCTCAATATAAAAACAAAAAGATTTATATAAGTTAGATACATACCTAAAGCCCCTGCAAGGTATTGATCATCATTATATCTTCTTGGCATTGTATAGAAATCAACAAAAGACATTGCAACGAATAAGACAGTTCCAAATCCTGCAATTATCAATTCGAGTCCTGAACCTCCAAAAACGCCGGGAGCAAAGAATCCTCCAATTAACTGGACAAACATTGCAATAAGCAGTCCTATCAACCCAAGACCAACTACCCCACTTAGTGCTTGACCAACACTATCACTCATTCTTTGGCCAGTATAAGAGGCAATAACGAAAGTTATACCTGTAGCTAAAGCAGCTGTTCCAACAGAACCAATACCAATTGTTCCTATTGCTAAAGCAACTATTCCACTTAAAGTGAATCCAGTTAACAAGCTAAAGCCTGTCAATAAAGGCAAGGCCTTGGCATTATTTGCATTATTTGCAGCACTTGTTGCTACAAAAAACAAAATCAATTCTGCAATTAATGCAACTATTGAAAGAGGCTGGAAAAGCCCAGGATTTGTTGCTATGAGTGAAATACCTGCCAAAACTCCTAAAGAAGTTAAAACCATGCCTCCACCGACGTAAGGTAAAGCTTTTTGAACAACATTAGGTCCAACAATTGAACTAGTTTGTGCTTCACGAATAGCTTGATTGAAATTACTACTTGCTGGCATTTTCTTTTTTATGTTTGAATTTATTCTACTCGATTTTTAAAATTTCAGGGTACGGATCTCCAGAGTTATAAAGCTATTGATAAGCTTCAATAATTTTCTGAACTAAAGGATGTCGAACTACATCTTCAATAGTTAAATAACAAAATTTTATACCTTGAGTTTCAGAGAAAATTCTCGATGCTTCGATAAGGCCACTTTCCTGATCTTTTTTTAAATCAATTTGTGTAATATCTCCGTTTACAACCATTTTAGATCTTTCACCCAATCTGGTTAAAAACATTCTCATTTGAGGGCAAGTAGTATTTTGTGCTTCATCTAGGATAATCATGGAGTTATCTAAGGTTCTGCCTCTCATAAATGCCAAAGGTGCAACTTCAATAATTCCCTTATCGATTAACGAATTTGTTCTATCAAACCCAAAAATACTGTGTAAAGAATCAAATAGGGGTCTTAAATATGGATCTACTTTTTGTTGCAAATCACCAGGTAGAAATCCCAAACTTTCACCAGCTTCTACAGCTGGTCTGGTTAAAACAATTTTTTCAATTTTTTTCTCGTTCAATAGTCGTGCCGCGCAAACAGTTGCTAAAAATGTCTTACCAGTTCCAGCCGGACCAATCGCGAATGTAAGATCAAAGTTTTCAATTGATTCAACATATTCTTTTTGCCTTATAGTTCTTGGTCTTAAGTATCTTCCTTCTTTGGAACGCGCAAGAACTTTTTTCCCAAGTTCAGCATGTGAAGATGATTCTCCCATATTTAGAGAACTTAAAGCCGCTTTAAGATCTACCTCTGGAACTTCTAACCCTTGTTCCCAAATTGGTCTTGTTAGTTCTACTAATGCTGAGGCTCTTTCAATTTTAGATATAACACCGTTCATCTCAAGTTGTAAGCCTCTTATTGTTAAAGTAACTCCTGTTAAGGACTCAAACTTTTTTAAGAAAGAATTACCTGGGCCTGATAATGCTGTAGCAGCATCAGAGCTTGGTAAGTCTATTGTGAAGTGACCAGTTTTGGAAACTTCCTTCATCTAGTTATTGAATTAGTATTTATCACCTCACTAGCTTTCAGCTTCATTACTCTCGCTTTTAGCTTTACTGATATCATTTTCTTCGTCTTTAGTTTTAGCCTTGGCTAATTTTTCCTTCTCTAACTTTGCTTTACCAATTGCGATAGAGGGCCTTTCTGTTTTTTCTAATAACCCTCCCTTTTCTAATAAAGTTCTCACAACATCGGTTGGCTGAGCACCTTGAGTAAGTCTTGTTCTTAAAGCTTCTGTGTCAAGCCTAGTTTCCTTAGTTCTTGGGTTATAAAAACCTAGTTCTTGT
>QCDH01000030.1 GCA_003280985.1 Prochlorococcus sp. AG-355-A18 | reverse complement strand
AAAATGTCTAAAAATTTATTGCCAGTTACTATTATTACTGGATTCTTAGGTTCAGGCAAAACTACACTTCTAAATCATATTTTAAAAAATCAAGTTGGTATTAAAACAGCTGTTCTAGTCAACGAATTTGGAGAAATCGGAATAGATAATGACTTAATAATAGAAGGCTCAGAAGATATGATCGAATTAAATAATGGATGTATATGTTGCTCAATCAATGGCGAATTATTAAATACCGTATCCAAAGTTTTAGAAAGAGCTGAAAAATTAGACTATTTGATTGTTGAAACAACTGGATTAGCAGATCCATTACCAGTAGCCATGACTTTTGCGGCTGGTGATCTTAGAGAAAAAGTAAGATTAGATTCGATAATCACTGTCATTGATGGAGAAAATTTTGATTTTGAAATTAATAATACAAGTGTCGCCTATTCTCAAATTTTATACGGAGATATCCTTCTTCTTAATAAATCTGATTTAGTAAATGAAAAACAATTAAAGAAAATAGAAGAGTTTATAAATAAAATAAAAAAAGAACCAAGGATTTTAAGATCAACTAGAAAGGAATATTTCCAATTTAGAGGTATCTATAGAAGCTATGGCAACTCAAGGTGACAAAATCCTGGATGTAGCCTTAGCAAAAATAGGAGACAAAGGCTTATTTACAAAAGAACTTGAAGCACAAATGCTCGTAGGCCATGCAGATATAGCAGTACATTCTCTGAAAGATTTACCAACCAATTTACCTAATGGCCTTAAATTAGGATGCATTACAAAAAGGGAAGATCCTGCAGATGCTTTAGTAGTAAGCAAAAAAAATGACTGTTATAAATTAGAAACCTTACCTGAAGGTTCGATTGTTGGAACAAGCTCTCTAAGAAGACTGGCACAATTAAGAAATAAGTACCCACATCTTGTTTTCAAAGATATTAGGGGAAATGTTATTACAAGAATTGAAAAATTAGATGCAGGAGAATTTGATTGTATAATTCTTGCTGCCGCTGGTTTAAAAAGATTAGGCTTTGAATCAAGAATTCACCAGATTATCCCAAGTGAAGTTTCCCTTCATGCCGTTGGCCAAGGAGCACTAGGCATTGAATGTAAATCTGATGATAAAAAAGTTTTAGAAATTATAAATATCTTAGAAGATAAACCCACCAGCCAAAGATGTCTAGCAGAAAGGGCTTTTTTAAGAGAGCTAGAAGGTGGATGTCAAGTCCCAATAGGTGTTAATAGTAATATTGATAATGGACAACTTTACCTTACAGGTATGGTAGCCTCTCTTGATGGAGAAAGGCTTATTAAAGATCAATATATTGGCAATATTAATGATCCCGAAGAAGTAGGCAAAGAACTAGCTAAAAAATTAAAGCAGCAAGGTGCCGAAGAAATACTAAGCGAAATATTTGAAAAATTTAGAGAAAAATAAAATTAGTTAATTTACTAATTTAGGATCAATTTCTTTTTTGTATCTCTCTTCACAATCTTTAATCACTTTAACAGCTTCTTCTATTCCAAAAAAACCATTGACAGTACATGTTCCTGGTTTTTTTAGATCTTTGTAGTGCTCCCAATAATACTTTGTTTCTTTTAACCAATGATCTCCAAGGTCTTCATAACTTGAGATATGATCCATTCTTTTATCATCTGCGAGGACCGCTATTACCTTATCATCGACCTCTCCACCATCATCAAATTTCATCACCCCAATAATCCTTGCTTCCACAATAGATCCGGGTATCAATGGCTCAGTTACCCCAACAATTTCTACATCAAGTGGATCTCCATCTTCATCCCATGTCCTCGGAATACATCCATAAGCAAAAGGATACGCAAGTGATGAATAACCTACCCTATCAAGTTTAAGATGGCCCGTTTCTGTAATTAATTCATATTTATTTATGGTATTAGAGTTCAATTCAACAATAGTGTTTATTATTGTATTTGAGCTATCAGTGAAAGCATTTAGTATGTGCAATAAATTTGGGGTAACCCTGCTTGGGGGCTGATTTAGATTTGCCATCAAGAAATTATTTTTGTTTATCTTACATCCTCACACCTAACCAAATTATTTAAAAGTAATGTTTCAGCAAAAATCATTTATTTTAGACCTTAAATGATTAATAAAATAGTTTGGTGATAGTTCTTCATTAGTTACAGCTCTTACCAACTCCATACAATTAACTGATCTTCCATATTCATGTATATTATTTTTTAACCAAAAGATGATCTTTTGATATTCACCATTTTCAATTAAGTTGTCAACCAAACCTATGTCTTTTTCCATTTGAGAAGATATTTGCGCACTTATAACATGTCCCAACAAATATGAGGGGAAATATCCAAACGACCCTTCACTCCAATGAACATCTTGAAGACAACCTTCTGAATCATTAGATGGTTTAATTCC
>QCDH01000029.1 GCA_003280985.1 Prochlorococcus sp. AG-355-A18 | reverse complement strand
CATGTCATAGATTCATAATTATAAATAGGTAACTTCCAAGGAGAATTATCCATCAATTCTATTAATGGCGTATAAAGTTTCCAGGCTGCCTCTACCTCATCACTTCGAGTAAATAAAGTTGGGTCAGAAAGCATTGCATCAGCTAATAATCTTACATAGCCTTCATCGGAGGGTTCTCCAAATGATTCATCATAAGAAAATTCCATCTCAACAGGTCTTGATTTCATTCCAGAACCAGGAGATTTTACCTCAAATCTAAAAGTAGCACCTTCATTTGGCTGAATTCTAAGGACAAGTTGATTTGGGGCGGGATTTATTATTGTTGATTCAAATAAATGAACAGGAACGTCTTTAAAAGTCAACACTATTTCTCCAAGTCTTTTAGGTAGTCTTTTACCTGTTCTCAAATAAAAAGGAACCCCTTGCCAACGCCAGTTATCCACGAAAACTTTTGTCGCAATATAAGTTTCGGTTGTGCTATTACTTTCAACACCATCTTCCTGTCTATATCCTTTGAGTCGATTTGAAATATTCCCTCCCTCTCCATATTGACCTCTTATGCAACAATTCCACGGTTCATTTTCGTCAGCAAGTTTTGAAGCTTGAAGAACCTTAGCTTTTTCATTTCTTATTGCTTCTGGTTCAAATTTTCCAGGAGGTTCCATTGCAGTAACTGCGAGCATTTGAGTCATATGATTTTGAAGCATATCCCGTAAAGCACCAGAGCTTTCGTAATAACCTGCTCTATCTTCAACACCAACTGTTTCAGATGAAGTAATTTGAACACTTGATATGTAATTCCTATTCCAGATTGGTTCAAAAATAGTGTTAGCAAACCTCAAAACAAGAATATTCTGAACTGTCTCTTTACCTAAATAATGATCAATCCTATAAATCTGACTTTCTTCAGCGCAACTTTGAACGATCTTATTCAATTTTTTTGCACTTGAATAATCTCTTCCAAAAGGTTTTTCAATTACTAAACGACTTTTCTTAGGGTCATTTAAAAGGCCAGCCCCTTTAAGAGCTTTACATCCACTTGCATAGAAATTCGGAGATACTGATAAATAAAATGTTCTATTCCCATGAGTAGCTTGTGTTTTATCAATTTCATTTAATCTTCTAGAAAGCCTTACGACATGATCACTTTGTTGTAGGTCAACTGGTTCATAGAAAAGATAATTAGAAAATTGTTCCCACTCCTTTTCTTTACCAGATATTTGATTTGATAACTTTACTTTCATCTTTTCTCTAAAATCATTATCAGTCCAAGGTCTTCTCGCACAACCAACTATTCCAAATTCACTAGGAATTCTTCTTTGCAAATAGAGTTCAAATAAGGCTGGTATTAATTTTCTATGAGTAAGGTCTCCACTAGCGCCAAAAATTACTAAACATTGTGGAGATATGACTCTTTCCTGCCGTAAACCTAATCTTAGAGGATTACTTAAAGTTGAAGGCATATTATTAGTATTCTTTATTTAAAATCCTCTTTTTTTCAAATATTAGCTACATATTGTGTCTAAACCAAAAAGTATTTAGTAAGTGAAGCTTAAATCTAAATATCAAAGATTTAGTAGGTTTCTACATGCCATCTACCTGCTTTTTTTAGTTGAGGTCTTAATTCTGACCAGTTCAATCCTTTTTCTTCTGCTGCCTTAGTCATTGCTTCATCTATTCCAGGTTCCATACCCTTTAATCCACAAAGGTATATATGTGTCTTTTCATCTTCAATCATATTGAAAAGTTCATTGGCTGACTCTAAAACTCTATCTTGAATGTACATTCTTCCACCTTTTGCATTTTGCTGTTCGCGACTAATAGCTTTTGTATATTTAAAATTATCTGGATTCTCAGCAATGTATCTTTGAAGATCTTCTTCGTATAACAAATTAGCTGATTTTGGAGCACCCATAAATAACCAAGCTTTACCCTTGAAATTCCATTTATTTTTTTCTTTTTCAGTTGGTTCGAACATTCTTCTTAAATAAGCCCTCATTGGTGCTATACCAGTTCCAGTGGCTAACATAACGATATTTGCGTCCTCTTCATCAGGGAGAAGCATTTCTTTACCCACAGGACCTGTTATTTTTACTTTATCTCCAGGCTTAATATCACACAAGTAAGTAGAGCAGACACCATTAATGGTTTCACCATCTTTTTCATACTGAAGCTGTCTTACACAAAGAGACACTGTATTTCCATTAAAGTCATCACCATGTCTAGTGCTAGCTATTGAGTATAGTCTTAATTTATGAGGTTTCCCATTAGCATCTTCACCGGCAGGCATGATACCAATACTTTGACCTTCTACATAATTTAAGAATGGATCACTATCTTTAAGGTCGAAAGTTATGTGATTAACTCTACCAATTGCTCCTTCTTTGAGAAGACTATAGTTTTCAATGACTGTTCCCTCAAATGGTGTCTTTGGACGATAAATATTA
>QCDH01000028.1 GCA_003280985.1 Prochlorococcus sp. AG-355-A18 | reverse complement strand
AATACCCGAAGAATTCATATTAGACCCTGAGGCATGTATGGTTGATCCTGATTTAATGCTTTTTTCATCAGCTAAAGCTAAAGCAGGGAATAGCGGGAGTAGATCAGTCATATTTAGTGACAGTAGAGGAAGATATGTAAAACCTATTATTCCAAAAGGTAAAGTAAAAAGAATTGCTGTAGATGCTACCCTTCGAGCTGCTGCTCCTTATCAAAAATCGAGAAGATTAAGGAACCCTAATAAATCAATAGTTATTGAAGAAAATGATTTTAGGGCAAAGCTTCTTCAAAAAAAGGCAGGGGCTTTAGTAATTTTTTTGGTCGATGCCAGTGGCTCTATGGCTTTTAATAGAATGCAAAGTGCTAAAGGCGCTGTAATAAGACTTTTAACAGAGGCATATGAGAATAGAGATGAAGTAGCTCTTATTCCTTTTAGAGGTAATCAGGCAGAAGTGCTTTTGCCTCCAACAAGATCAATAACAGCTGCAAAAAGAAGGTTAGAAACAATGCCTTGTGGTGGAGGATCCCCTTTAGCTCACGGATTAACGCAATCCGCAAAAGTAGCAAAAAATGCTCTTTCAACAGGAGATATAGGTCAAGTTATTGTTGTGGGTATTACTGATGGCCGAGGAAATGTACCATTAGGATTATCTCTAGGACAAAATGAGGTTGAGGGAAAAGATAACAAAAATGAAAATGTCAATTTAAAACAAGAGGTTCTAGATATCGCTGCAAAATATCCCATGCTTGGGATAAAACTCTTAGTTATTGATACAGAGAGAAAATTTATAGCAAGTGGATTTGGTAAAGAATTAGCAGAGGCTGCTCAAGGGAAATACGTCCAATTACCAAAAGCTACAGATAAAGCAATCGCAGCTATGGCTTTAAATGCTATCAATGAATTCTAAATATTTCTTATGGATAAATTTCGTTAAGGAATTTTGAAAGCCCAATTGTTAAATCTCTTATAGATTTAGTTAATTCTTTATCTTGGGTTAATTTTTCAAAATCATCACTCATATCATCTATTTTGGTTGAGATAGACCTAGCAGCACTTATGGTCAATTTAATGTCATTGAGGGTTTCTTTGTCATCAATATTAGACAAAATGCTATTTAAATGCTTACCAGCAAGTGTAATTTCTTTTATTAGAGGTTCAACTCTTTGTAGTTCTTGTTTCGATAAATAAATTAATTCATCAAGGTTTTCTTGTGTTCTGTCAAATTGGTCAATTGAGTTAACGATGTTTTCAATTAAATTTTCTTGATTTGTGTCTTTTAAAAGTTGACTTATTTTGTTAGTTATATTTGAGAGACTTGATAGTTGTTTACCTGTGATAGTGTCTCCCTGACAAATAATTAATTTGGTGTCACATTTTTCGGATATAGGTTTTGCAATGTTTTTAGGAATTGTCTTGTCACTGGTTTCTAAAGCAACTTGTACATCTCCTCCAAGGAAAGAATTTGTAACTACCCTTGCAAATGCTGGCCTTGGAAGAATAATTTCGGGATTATTTAAAACTATTTTTGCTTTAATTGATTCATTCGTAAACAAGATATCTTCTATCGATCCAACCAAGATCCCTCTGTAAGTAACTGGAGATTTTTTTGATAAACCGCTTGCATTATTGAATTCAGCAAAGAGATACCAATTTTTTGAAGATAATCTCACTCCTCGTAGCCAAAAAGAAAAAAATGTGAATATTAAAATTCCTCCTAATAAGGAAAAACCAACTATTGAATCTCGTAAGCTTCTACGCATAATTTCTAAATGTCTTTGGGTTGCATTGGGCCATCAAGTTTTCCATTCCTAAATTGAAATACATAGGGATCTTTACTCTTTTTAAATTCATCAATTGAGCCAGCCCATCTGAATTTTCCTCCATAAAGCATTAAAACTTTATCTGAAGTCCTTTCTATAGTACTAAGAACATGGCTAACTACAATAGATGTTCCGCTAGCTTTATCATTTGTCTTATTGATTAAATCTTCAATTCTTGATGAGGCAATTGGATCAAGACCGGCAGTTGGTTCATCAAAAAGTAATAAAGGTTTAGACTTTATATCTAGAGTTTGATCAGTTATTAATGCTCTGGCAAAACTTACTCTTTTTTGCATGCCTCCGCTTAATTCATTTGGAAGTTTATTCTCAACATTAAATAATCCTACCTCAGCTAAGCATTCAGATACTTTTTCTTGAATTAACTTTTTAGATAATTTTTTATTCTTCTTAAGGAGAAAACCTACATTTTCTTCAATAGTTAAAGATCCTAATAAAGCCGGGTTCTGAAAAACTAGTCTTACATCAGGAGGATTATTTTGATCTAATCTCAAAAATGTTTGCTTCTCACCAAATATTCTTAATTCTCCTCTGGTAGGTAAAATTAGTCCTGCTAATATTTTTAATATGGTTGATTTGCCAGAACCTGAGGGGCCAACAATAGCTAATTTATCTCCATCATTAAGTTCAAAATTTATTTGATTTAGTACATTAACTTCTCCCCAGCTTATTGAGAGGT
>QCDH01000027.1 GCA_003280985.1 Prochlorococcus sp. AG-355-A18 | reverse complement strand
TAAGACCTGGGATTGTTCACAGATTAGATAAAGATACCTCCGGATGTATGGTAGTTGCAAAAAGCCAAGAGGCATTAGTAAATCTTCAGAAACAAATTAAAGAAAAAATAGCATCACGCGAATATATTGCAGTAATTCATGGAGCACCTAATTCTGAAGAAGGCCAAATAGTGGGAAACATTGGCAGAGATAAATTAAATAGATTGAAATATAAAGTAGTTGAAGCAACTTCAGGAAGGTATGCCTGTACCTATTGGAAATTAGAAGAAAGATTTGGCAATTACTCATTAATGAGTTTCAAACTAGATACGGGGCGCACGCATCAAATAAGAGTACATTGCGCTCATATTAATCATCCAATTGTGGGTGATCCGTTATATGGAAGATGTAAAAAACTACCATGTAAATTAGATGGCCAAGCTTTACACGCCATTAAGCTTGGACTTATACATCCAATAAATGGGGAAGAAATGATATTTGAATCAGAATTACCATATGATTTTCAAAAATTACTAAGTGTTCTTAAAGTTAAATAAGATTTAAAGAGGAATTTAGAAGCGATTTTGTATACGTGTTTTGAGTTTTAGTGAATATTGTAGAACTTTCTCCTTCATCAACTATCTTTCCATTATTCATAACTAGCAACCTATCACAAAATCTTTTAGCAATGCCTAAATCATGAGTAATAAAGATAATCGTTAAATTCATTTTTTCTTGCAAGACTCTTAGTAATTCAAGAATCTCTATTTTTACTGAAGCATCCAACATATTAACGCTCTCATCACAAATCAAAATTTTTGGTTTCAATAATAGCGATCTGGCTAATGAAATTCTTTGCAATTGACCACCAGATAATTGGCTAGGGTAAGAATTAAAAAAATCATTATTTGAGGGAAGATTTAAATTTTTTAACATTAATTTTATTTCTTTTTCGATTTTTCTTTTATCTGAAATTTTTTGAATAAAAAATATATCTTCCAAAATATTTTTAATTGTCATTTTCGGATTCAAACTTGAAAAAGGATCTTGAAAAATTATTTGCACATTATTGTTATTTTTAAAAGATTTGTTTTTTTTCAAGGCATAATTTTTATTATAAATTTTTATTTGACCACCTCTTACTTTAAGTAGTCCAATTAAAGCCCTACATAATGTACTTTTACCGCTCCCTGAAGAACCAACAATTCCAAGAGTCTCATTCTCATATAACTTGAAACTAACTTCATTTAAAGCCTTATTCCATTTATTAATAAAAATTGAAGAATTTAATTTATACCAATGTCTTAGGTTATTTACCTCTAGAACAACCTGATCTCGAGCATTATTTTTAGTATTTGGTTCTAATCCTATTTTTGAAGCATTTACTAACTTTTTCCCGATATCTGATTTTGGTGATTGAAAAATATCTAATATATTCCCTTTTTCAACAATCGATCCCTTTTCAATTATTGCAACTTTTTTACACCACTTTGCTGCAAGATTAATATCATGACTAATTAAAATTAAAGTAGTATCAAATTCATTACATAGATGAATTATTTCTTGCATAATTTCATAACTTGTTTTGGTATCTAAGCTTGTTGTAGGTTCATCAGCTATTAATAATTTAGGCTTCAAAGCAAGTGCCATTGCTATAGAAACTCTCTGTCTCATTCCACCACTAAATTGATGTGGGAAAGAATCAAGTCTACTTTCTTCAATTCCTACTTTTTGAAAAACTTCTATTACTAATTTTTTAATGGCTATAGATGATTTAGTTTGATCATGTGTTTTAAATAATTCATATAAATGATCCCCAACTCTCATTAGTGGATTAAGTTTTTTTATAGAGTCTTGATAAATAAATCCAAAATTCTTTCTTCTAAATAATTGTGCATCTTTGTTATTTATTTTCCTAGGATCTACATTAGAAATTGATAGATACCCTTTAGAAGTGGCCTTTTCAGGTAATATATTTACTAGTGTTTTTGCAAAAGAGGTCTTTCCACATCCAGAAGGTCCTATTATGGCCAAATGATCTCCAGTATCTATTTCCAAATTAAAATTTTTGATAATAGGTTGCTGTTTTAAACCATATTTCACAGTAAGATTTTTAACTACAATAATTTTTTCTTTATTTTTTTCCATGATTTATAGCAAATTTTTCTAGACCTAAATAAAATACATCTAAAGCAATATAAAATGTCCGAGGCAGCTGCAAATTCAAAAGAAAAAAACGAAATTGAAGTTTCCAAAACTATTTTGCCTGAAAATAAAAAATATGAAAGTGAATCTTTGAATTATCAAATAAACATTCCCGATTGGCTTCATAAAGATATTCACAATTTTGAAAAATCAAACAAAGAAAATGATGAGAATCAAAATCTTATAGCAAAGGCTTTTAAACTTGCTTATAAAGCTCATGATGGACAATTCCGCGCCAGCGGAGAGCCATACATTATCCACCCGATTGCTGTTGCAAATCTCCTAAAAGAAATAGGTGCTAGTTCATCTGTTATTGCTGCAGGCCTTTTACATGATGTTGTTGAAGATACTGGCATTAAATTATCCGAAATAGAAACAATTTTTGGATTAGAAGTAAAAATACTTGTAGAGGGCGTAACAAAATTAGGAGGCATTCACTTTAACAACAGGACTGAAGCACAAGCTGAAAATCTTAGGAAAATGTTTTTGGCTATGGCCAGCGATATCAGAGTTGTCTTAGTAAAACTTGCAGATCGACTTCATAACATGAGAACAATTGAATGGCTAAATGATGAGAAAAAACTAAGAATAGCGAGAGAAACAAGAGAGATTTATGCACCATTAGCTAATCGACTAGGAATAAACAGATTTAAATGGGAATTAGAAGATTTAGCTTTTAAATTCCTAGAGCCTAAAGAATATCTAGATCTTAAAGATCAAATCGCTGTTAAAAGAAGTGATAGAGAAAAAAGATTAAAAGTAACTTTGAATCTTATGAAGGAAAACTTGGTTTCAGCAGGTTTGAAAAATTTTGAAATAACAGGAAGGCCAAAACATCTGTATGGCATCTGGAGCAAAATGGAAAGACAACAAAAGCATTTTCACGAGATTTATGATGTTGCTGCCCTAAGAATTATCGTGGACAATTCAGATAGTTGTTATCGAGCTTTAGCAGTAGTTCATGATACTTTCAAACCAATTCCAGGTAGATTTAAAGACTATATAGGATTACCAAAACCCAATGGATATCAGTCCTTACACACTTCTGTGATTGGAAGACATCGACCTATTGAAGTTCAAATTAGAACTACTTCGATGCATCAAATTGCTGAATATGGTATTGCCGCTCATTGGCAATACAAAGAGGGTGGTTCTCCTGCTAAAAGTAATGCCGAGAGATTTAATTGGCTAAGACAATTAGTAGAATGGCAACAGGAAGGTAATGAAAGGGATCATAATGATTATTTAGCTTCAATTAAAGAAGATTTATTTGATGAAGAAGTATTTGTGATCACTCCAAAAGGAGACGTTGTTGGTTTAAGGAAAGGATCTACCGCGATAGATTTCGCATACAGAATTCATTCTGAAGTTGGAAATCACTGTAATGGAATAAGAATTAATGAAAAGCTTTCTCCATTATCTACAGCACTTCAAAATGGTGACTTCATAGAAATTTTGACTAGTAATAATGCTACTCCAAGCTTGGATTGGCTGAACTTTGTAGTTACGCCAACTGCTAAAAATAGAATCCGCCAATGGTATAAGAAAAGCCATCGTGATGAAACGATTAAAAGAGGTAGAGATTTACTTGAAAAAGAAGTAGGTAGAAACGGTTTTGAAGCATTACTTTCTAGCGAAGCCATGAAAAAAGTTGCAAATCGATGCAATTTAAAAACTACTGAAGACCTACTTGCATCTCTTGGTTTTGGGGGTTTAACTTTGCATCAAGTATTAAACAGACTAAGAGAAGAAATAAAATTACAGACAGAAGATGTAAAAAATGATTCTGACTCTGAAATAGCAAAATCTCTTAAAAGTAATAGTAATTTATCCTCTAATAAATCTAATATTGCAGCTAAATCGCCAATTTCTGGGATTGAAGGTCTTGATTACAGAATAGGTAAATGCTGTACCCCACTTCCAGGCGAGAATATTATCGGAACTGTGTCGCTCGGCAACCATGGGATAACCATACATAGGGAAGATTGTGAAAATGTAATACCAATTCCAATAGAGAGAAGATTACCTGTTGGTTGGAATCAAGATAATAAAAATGGCGATAATAAGTTTCCAATTCAGCTACGAATAGAAGTAATTGATAGAGTTGGAGTTCTTAAAGATATTCTTATGCGGTTATCTGATAAAGGGATAAACGTTAGCGATGCCAATGTTAAAACTGCTTATGGTAAACCAGCTATTATAAATCTTTGTGTAGGTCTTGAAAGTTATAACCAACTTCACAAAACAATTGAACAAATTAAATCAATGGCAGATGTTTTAGATATTGCCAGAGTTGGACAAAGTTAATTTTAAGATCAGATCAATCTAACTTTTACTTT
>QCDH01000026.1 GCA_003280985.1 Prochlorococcus sp. AG-355-A18 | reverse complement strand
TTTATCTCTTGCTTAGGTTCTTCGATTGAAACCCAGTTAACCTTAGTAATTATTGCTTCTTTATTATATAGATCACTTTTATCTGCTACATAAACTATGTTTTTTACCCTGTCTAAACTTTTTACATATAAAGGTTTAGGCCAAGCAATGCCCAAACCTTTTCTTTGACCTACCGTAAAGTGCTGTATACCATGATGCGTTCCTAGGACTTTCCCATTTACATGCACAATTTCTCCTTCATTGGGTTCAATGTGTTTATCGATAAATCTCTGCATTGATCCATAATGCTCAACTAAACATAAATCTTGACTTTCTGGTTTTTGCGCAGTTCTAAGGCCTAATCTAAGGGCCTCCTTTCTTGTTTCTTCTTTTTTCATTTCACCAAGAGGAAATTCTAATCTGCTTAGTACTTCTTGTGAAAGAGAATAAAGAAAATAACTTTGGTCCTTGTTTTCGTCAGCACCTCTTAGAAGAAGGAAGTCCTTAAATACAAAGCTTTTGCAATCAAGTGTTTCAGCATAAGATGATTTTTTTATCCTTGCGTAATGTCCGGTTGCAATATAAGTAAAGTCTTTTTTGTTCATTGCGTAGTTAAGCATCTCTTCAAACTTCACATTCTTGTTGCACATCGAACATGGAAGTGGAGTGAATCCTTTCTCATAGCTTTCAGTAGTTTTTTTAATTACCTCTCTTTCGAAAATTTCTCTTGAGTCTATTATTTTATGATTAATTCCCAAATCTTCACAAAGGCCAGCAGCATCTACTAATCCTTCAGAACAACAGGAGCCTTGCCCTTTCATTAGCCAAAGAGTTAGTCCCTCAACATTCCAGCCTCTTTCTACAAGAAGAGCAGCCGAAAGGGAACTATCTACGCCACCAGAAAGACCTACAATAATATTTTTCTTCTTTTTAGTTTTATTATTAGAAGAAAAAAAGTTCTCTAATTTTTTATCCTTTTGTGTCTTTAACATGGAAGTTTAAATTTTTGAACAGTACTTCAATTGCTTTGTACTAATTATGAACGAAATTGTATGGCCAACAATTGACTCTAAACATTTAATTGTTGATTCAAAGCAAATGTTGATATTAGAAAGAGAAATGTTTTCTGATGGAATGCCTCAAGAAGCATTGATGGAAAAAGCTGGTATTCAAATTAGTAGATGGCTCTTGAAAAGGAAACCTCTTCTAAAGTATGGAATAACTGTTTTAATAGGTCCTGGGCATAATGGTGGGGATGGTGCGGTAATAGCTAGAGAGCTTTTTTTGAAAGGTTTTTTAGTGAAGGTATGGTGTCCATTTCCGATAAAAAAAACATTAACAAATTACCACCTTAATTATCTTACATCTATTGGTGTCACAAAATTAGTGGAGCCCCCTGATGCAAATGGTAAAGAACTTTGGATTGATGCTGTTTTTGGTAATAATCAAACAAAAAAAGTTGATAATAAATTAATTAAACTTTTTAATCAAAAATTTTATAACAAATATGGCAAGGTAATAAGTATTGATATCCCAACAGGATTATGTCCTGATAAAGGAGAGCCTTTTTTAGATAACGCAGTAAAGGCAGACCATACCTTGGCAATTGGTCTTATTAAGATTGGGTTGACCCAAGATTCTGCATTACCTTTTATTGGAGAATTGCACCATATAGATGTTGGGGTGCCTATTAGTAAACTTTCCAAAGTTGATAAAAAGATTTTTAAGGTTACTTACAAAGATTTAAAAAATATTAATTTACCTTCTTTACCAAAAAATTCCAACAAATATCAAAGAGGTAGAACATTAATAATAGCAGGAAGTGAAAAATATCCTGGTGCTGCATACTTAGCATTAAAAGGGGCCATATCAAGTGGAGCAGGCTATATCTCGGCTGCCCTGCCTGAGTTATTTGCTGAATCTATTTGGCAAGTTGCCCCGGAAATAGTTTTAAAAGAAACTATGCAATCTAATCAAAATGGAAATGCATCTTTATTTAGTGCATTAAAAAATATTGATTTAAGTGCGTTTGATTCATTAGTGGTCGGTCCAGGAATAGGAATTGATAATGATGATTGGCAAAAATCAAAAGACTATCTTATGTCTTTTGGAGGATTATTGATCTTGGATGCAGATGCGCTTAATAGAATTTCGGAATCTAAGTTGGGGTCAAATTTTTTTTTAGAGAGAAAATTTAAGACATGGATTACACCACATAGCAAAGAATTTGGAAGATTATTTCCTAATATCAAAGCTAATACCAATGTTGACCTTGCTCGTAATGCGGCAAAAGAATTCAATATCAGCATTTTGTTAAAAGGAGCTAACAGTGTAGTGGCTGATAATAAAAAAGTATGGCAACTTTTTAGAACGGATTCTCAGACAGCTCGAGCTGGATTAGGTGATCTTTTATCTGGTTTTGTAGCAGGTAGTTCTGCGATTGATTTGACCTTGTGTAGAAATATATCAACAGATTTTTTTGCTAAATATGTACTTTTGCATTCATTTGCCGCATCCAAATGCAAAAGTGGGTCAAATGCTTCTGCTATTGGTGATGAACTGGCAAAATTAATGAGAAATATAAAAATGAGACAAATATCTTGAAAGAAACAATTTAAGGGAGTTATTTATAGTTTTAAACACATAAGTGTACAAATATTACTTGAAATCTGAAGCGCGCATTAAATATTTGGCCATTTCTATAAAAATGTAGGAGAGTTTTATAATTCATAGGTCAAAAATGGTTTCATCAGTACCAACACAATCAGAACAACCTAAAAGGAGGAGTAATGATCCAATAAGTTGGTATTTGCAAAATATTGGTAGAGTTCCTTTATTAACACCATCCGAAGAAATTGAATTGGGCAATCAAGTTCAGAAGATGATGATTCTTACAGAAGATGGACAATTAAATGAAAAGATTAATGATTTTACAACGCAGCAAAAGAGAACTATAAAAATTGGTCGAAGAGCTAAAGAAAGAATGATGAAAGCTAATTTAAGATTAGTTGTCAGTGTGGCAAAAAAATATCAAGGTAAAGGACTGGAATTACTTGATTTAGTACAAGAAGGCTCTCTTGGGTTAGAGAGGGCTGTTGAAAAATTTGATCCGACAAGAGGATATAAGTTTTCTACTTATGCTTTTTGGTGGATTAGACAGAGTATGACAAGAGCAATTGCCTGTCAATCAAGAACAATCCGTTTACCTGTTCACTTAAGTGAAAGGTTAGCTTCTATTAGAAAAGTTAGTAGAGATTTGGCTCATAAGCTTGGTGCTATGCCAAGCAGAATTGAAATTGCAGAGGCAATGGAAATTGATGTTGAAGAATTGGATTCTATTTTAAGACAAGCTTTATCGACAAGTAGTTTAGATGCTCCAGTAAATGGTGATGATGGCAGGAGCTTTTTAGGTGATTTAATTGCAGATAGTAATAATGAAGAGCCTCTAGATCAAGTTGAACAGAAAATGCACCAAGAGCAACTTGGTAAGTGGTTAAGTCATTTAAGTGAGCAAGAACAACATGTTCTCAAACTAAGATTTGGACTCGATGCAAATGAGAGACATACGCTTGCAGAAATTGGAAGATTATTAGAAGTTTCTAGGGAAAGAGTAAGACAAGTTGAACTTAAGGCACTAAGAAAATTAAGGAATTTGACCAGAAAATTACCTAGTGGCATTTAATCTAATCTTCTGCCCAAATATATTTGGTTAATTCTTCTGAAGGTGGTTCGGGAGCTGCAATAGCATTTTTTACTGAATCAGATATCTCTGAGTCAATTTTCTTTTCAATAATTTTTAATTCTTCTTCCGTTGCAAATTTACCGTCAATAATCTCTTTAGCTAATTTCTTAATAGGATCTCTTTTCCCCCAAAACTCCTTCTCTTTCTCAGACCTTAATTCATCTGGATCTGCAAGAGAGTGTCCTCTGTATCTATAAGTCAAACATTCTAAAAGTGTTGGACCTTCTCCTGCTCTAGCTCGCTCAATTGCTCTTTGTGCTGCTCCTCTAACTGCTAATACATCCATTCCATCAACCTCCTCTCCGTGCATACCAAAAGCAGATGCTTTCCTCCAGATTTCAGGATTACTAGTAGCTCTATCGTGCGCCATACCAATAGCCCATTTATTATTTTCAACAACAAAAATTATGGGTAATTTCCATAACTGGGCCATATTTAAACATTCAAAAAACTGCCCATTATTACAAGTCCCATCCCCAAAGAATGCTGCAGTTACAGCGTCACTATGACTGTTGCCAGCAACTTCCTTTTTGTATTTGCTTGAAAAGGCTGCCCCTAAGGCAACTGGAATTCCCTCTCCAATAAATGCATATCCTCCGAGTAAGTGATGTTCTCTTGAAAATAAGTGCATGGATCCACCGCGGCCTTTGCTACAACCAGAAGCTTTACCAAACAGTTCACTCATTACTTCAAATGAAGGGACCCCGGCACTTAGTGCATGAACATGATCGCGATAAGTACTACAAAACCAATCATGTTTCTTTTTCATGGCGCCAATTACTCCCGTGCTTATTGCCTCTTGACCGTTATATAAATGAACGAAACCAAACATTTTCCCCCTGTAGTACATTTCTGCACACTTATCTTCAAACCTACGACCAAGCGTCATATCTTCATAAAGAAATAATCCTGTTTCTCGATCTAATTCGGCTTTTTTTATCTCTTGAAGATTTGAGATTCTCTCTAC
>QCDH01000025.1 GCA_003280985.1 Prochlorococcus sp. AG-355-A18 | reverse complement strand
TGCAATTGTCGATAATAATGGGATGTGCCATGGATTTGGCAGGATTAGACCTTGTGTATTGGAGGATAATGAGCAAGGCTGGAGAATTGGCCCACTTTTAGCTGATACTCCACCACTTGCTGAATTATTAATAAGGGAGTTAGTTGGTGATTTAGATGCTCAAATCTTATTGGATTGCTCTAATCTGAACCCTTATGCAAATTATCTTTTATCAAGTTTGGGATTTGAGGAAATATCAAAAACTTACAGAATGTATAAAGGTATTCAACCTCCCTGCCCTATGAATCAAGTATATGGACTTGCCTGCTTGGAACTGGGATGATTTCCTTTAAAACGTTCATTTCCCCTTTTTTTGTAATACTGAAAGAAGTTTGTTTGATTAAGATTAACTTCCAGAAGGTTTCAAAATTTTTTCTACAATATCGGCGTTGATTATAGTGATCTCTCCATTGTCAATATTGGCAACTTGAAACAAGGTCCATGAATTTGGATTTCTAGCTCCTCCAATACAGTCGATAACTTGACCGACCCAATAATTTTCATTCTTTTCCTTAGTATCTTCGCAATTTTCTTTTTTAATTGCGACATAATCACCAGGCCTAACGAAAAGAAACTCAGGAGTTGCTGAGCTCACAATAAATAACTACTAGTATATACGTACTATAGTAAGTTATTGGTTTTGTTGCTGAACTTTGAATTATTTAGCAAACTAGGGGTAATTTAAAAATAAAATGGAATCAACTGAAATTGCTATATTTTCAACATTATTGGGGTTAATTTTAGCTTTAACTGACGCTTATATTGAACGAAATATTCCTGGATAATAAATACTTCTAATTCATTTCTTAAATTAAATAAGATTTAAGCTGGTCTAATATGTCGGCACGGTTGGAAACTAGTTTTGTAAAAACTAAATATATCAACCCTCCCATTGCGAGCCTTCCGTTAATTTTTTCTAACTGCTTTAGTTTTCTCAAAAGTTACCCTAGCGGTTAAATAAAATTTAAAGGGTGTAGAAAATAAAAAAGTATTGATTACTTCAAAATTAAAAAAAATTTATAGAAATGTTATTTCAAACACGAATTAGATTTAAAGCCAAGCTTCTTTCATCTCAAGATAAAGTCTCTCGCTCTCAGCAGAGTTAATTTTGCTGTCTGAATAGGATTGTTGCTGCTGCTGCTGCTGCTGCTGAGTTGAGTTTGTATTAGGATTTTGGACTTCGCTCATTAGAGGGACTAAATAATTGTGTTTATTCTCTCATATTTAGAGCTTTTTTTGTCAACTTAAATTCTTAAATTTTTTTTAAATTTTCTACGCTTTTAATTTTCCTTTTTTGGGTGAATTTATTTCGCTACAGTAGTTTTGGTATATAGGAATTTAACTTCCCAATATACAATCCCTAGGAAGATAGCACTTGCAATAATAATTTCAGAAATGGCTAACATTTTATTTTTCAATACTAATTTAATTTTGGTATCAATTTACACAGAATGCAATAGGTACTAATTACATTCTAGAATTTAAAAAATCTTATTTAATAAAATAACGCGGCGAAATAATATAAAATTTTAAGTTAGATACATATTTTTTCAGTGGGAAATTTCATAAATTCAACAACTCTTATACCTTTAATACCTTTAGTAACCTCTTTTTTTATTCTTATTTTATTGGCAAGTTTTAACAGAACACTTAACAGGTTAACAAAACCAGTTACTGCACTGGTTGCATTATCTTTATTAAGTTCAGCTTTTATAAGCTTATTCGACTATTTTAAGAAAATAGAAGAAGAATTAGTTTTATCTGAATTTCTCAAATTTTTTGAAGAAAAAAATTTAGTTATACATCTCAATTTAGTAAATGAAAAAATTATAATTTTTTTCTCATTAATAATGATATTAATTATTGGAATATCTTTTTATAAATTGCCTAGAAAAAAAGGTTACGTCTCATTAATGATCAGCCTAGGATTAATTTCTTCTTCGGTGATACTCTCAATATTGCTGATAGATTTCTCAGCACTAATCTAAACTGGTTTAAGCATTGACAAAGCTTCGTTAAGTTCTTGGACATGATTTAATTCATCTTGAGCAATTTCTTTTATTTTTTGATCATTTGGATTATCTATTAAATATTTTGAATAAGTTTCAAATGCATGTTCTTCGATTTTTATGTTTACATCATAAGCATTAGCTGGAGAGAGGAAATAATAAAAAACCATGATCCAGTAATAGACAAGAACAAGGTGTCTCGCAAAAAATCTATCAATCCAGAACCTATCACCTCCTCTTTTCTCCATTTCTTTAAGATGCTCAGTTTCGTTAATAGCTTGATAAAAATGTTCTTTCATTAAAATCATTGTTTTCTCATTTTTAATTCCTAGAGATTCTTTAAAATGAAGAACTGAAAGAAATGCAAAATAAGGTGATCTAGCTATAACTTCTAAAACCCAAAATCTTTGTAAAGATCTACCAGAGTATAAGAAGTCTAAGAAGTTAACTGTGCTGTTCAAAATCAAAGAATTTAATTTCTTCATGGATTTAGTTTTTCTTTAAGTATAATTACTCAGCCGCTCGAGGACTATGATGTATTGAAGTAATTAACCAAAAATTAATATTTATATTCTAAAAATTGTTACCTCCATTGAAATATTTTTTTTTCATGCATTAATTGGATAGATAAAAATTTTATATGACAACTACTGAAAAAATTGCAAATGCAAAAAAAAGGATTGATGAATTAGAAAGACTTATAAAATTTTGGAATGATTCAGACCATGATGAGGCAAAAATAGTAAATTTTTCAAAGAACATTGAAAATAAAGTTGCTTAGATTGTGAAGATTAAGGCTAATTAACTTTATCTACTTAAAGTAATTTAATATCTTTGAGGTTTCGAATATTGTTTAATTTATAAATAGAGCAATTAAACCTATTTTCAAAAACTGTAAGGAAGAAATAATCTAAAAGAAAAATAAATATGAAAACCTTTTCAAAAAAATATTTAGTTCCGATTAAATTTATACCATGGGTTTTTTGGGTATTTATATCTTTTATGAGTTTATATTTGTGTAAGATAGCCTGGGTAAATTGAATAATTAATGGAACTAGCTTCTCCTTAGCCAACCAGGAGCCCCGCCAAACCAATCCGATATGTCATCTTCATTAGGGTTGAAATGATTTTCTTTATCTAGTCCATCTATCCCAAACGATTGTAAGAGGTTATCAATCCCCCCATCATTTTTCGTACCATTCCTTCTAAAACTGTTAGCTTTTTTCAGCCAAAGAGAAATTGTAGAGTTATGGTGTGCAAATTTCTCGACATATATTCTTTCTTCTAATGTAATTGATTTATCTTGAGCAATTCTTTTAATTATTCCTTGGATTTTTAGTCTTTTTGAATTACTAAGAAGCATTTTGCGATCAATTCATTATTCTTTTTATAGGAAGGATTACTAAATATATCTTGTCAATGTTAATTTCAACAAATTAACTATTTTAAGAGGTTTTTAAGCAATAAAAGTCTTAAGACACTAAAAAAAGGGATCAATAAGTTACTTATGATACTTTTATTCATTTATCAAACTTATAATTCCCACAAATTAGATAAAAAAAATCAATCCATTCATAAGGATACTTTGAAATTAAGATAGATGGATGTAGCTGTTGCATAATAGTAAAAATGTACTAATATTAGTACAGATGTATTATAAGATATGAAAGTGATTTCATCTTCCCCTTATGCCCCTTTTAATTCAAAAGAGTGGAATTCTCTAATAAGAAAAAATGCAAAGTTTGAAAATACTCCAATAAAAATTCAAAAAAAATTTTATAAAACTTTTGCTCTAAAAAAGATTGAAAAAGATGAACTATCGCAAGAGAAAAATGAATTGCATCAACAAATGCAACTTGTATTTGGATAGAAAAAATATTAACTAACAATCTTTTTATCGAATATTATTTTACGAGATCCAATTTTTTGTTAGATTAGTAGAAATACAAGAAGGATTTAATTTGGCTGTAGATCGAGAACTTTTAAAAGAAGTTACCCAAGAACTTTGGAATACCGTAAAAAAACTAAGACCTGAAATAGATCGGCAAACTCGACTTCAATTAGTTTTAAAGGCTTTATTAACTATTGGAGATTTACCAGATCAAATGCAAGCTGCCATGGTAGTAGGTGTTTGCGCAGAAATGGATAAAAGTGATGTTGATAATATTGAAACTAATTCACAAACTAAAGATTCAAGCGGAGTTGATACTTCTACAGGCAGAAAAGTAGTTAGAAGAAGTTCAGCTAAATAAACCTTAAACGATTATCCTTTAATTTTCTTTGATTCGTTTTTATTAAGTCTATTGAATAGATAATATGAAATTACAAGTAAGAGAGGAACGAATATTGAATGTAAAGTCATCATTAATTCTGTTTGGCCCATTCCTATAAGATTTGACTCGTTTGGAAGTTGTTCTGACCAAGTGCCAACTAAATGCCAGGCTTGAGGAATTGATAAGAAAAACATATAAGAGCTATAAGTTAAGTTTATGTTCAGGTAAAGATTATCATTATTGAAAGTTTTTGCTTTCTTTATTGTTATTTCTTAACTAAGTATTTGTAGAGTTATAAAAAGAACTTGATTCATAAATTTATTTTCTTAAGAAGAGTTTTAAATTCTTTTTTACCAATAATTTGCTCAGCTGCGTAAGCGCCACTTGCTGAAACAGCAGGAATTCCAATACCTGGAAATGTACTTGCACCG
>QCDH01000024.1 GCA_003280985.1 Prochlorococcus sp. AG-355-A18 | reverse complement strand
GTCAAAAGATCCTGGAAGAATTTTGATATTTGATACAACTCTTCGAGATGGAGAGCAATCTCCTGGTGCAAGTTTAAATCTCGAAGAAAAACTTGCTATCGCCCATCAATTAGCAAGATTAGGAGTTGATATTATTGAAGCTGGATTCCCTTTCGCAAGTCCAGGAGATTTCAAAGCTGTTAGTAAAATTGCTAATGCCGTAGGGAAAGAAAATGGCCCTATAATATGTGGTTTAGCTAGAGCGTCTAAAGGAGATATAAAAGCTTGTTATGAAGCAGTAAGTCCAGCCCCCAAGAAAAGAATACATACTTTTATTGCTACAAGTGATATTCATCTTAAACATAAACTTAAAAAATCAAGAAAAGAAGTTCTTCAAATAGTCCCAGAAATGGTTAATTATGCAAAATCTTTAGTTGATGATATTGAGTTTTCTTGTGAAGATGCCTCAAGGAGTGATCCTGAATTTTTATACGAAGTTATTCAACTAGCAATTTCTGCTGGAGCGACAACAATAAATATCCCTGATACTGTTGGATTTACAACTCCTAGTGAATTTGGCAACCTAATTGCCGACATAAATAAAAATGTTTCAAATATAGATGAGGCAGTAATCTCAGTTCATGGTCATAATGATTTGGGTTTAGCAGTAGCCAATTTTCTTGAGGCCGTAAAAAGTGGAGCAAGACAACTGGAATGTACTATTAATGGAATTGGTGAAAGAGCCGGTAATGCTTCTCTAGAAGAATTAGTAATGGCACTTCATGTAAGGAAAAGTTTTTTTAATAGTTTTTTTAAAAGAAATCCCGATTCCCCAACTCCCCTTACAGCTATAAGAACAGAAGAAATAACAAAAACCTCCAGACTTGTTTCTAACCTAACTGGAATGACGGTACAACCTAATAAAGCAATTGTGGGAGCTAACGCTTTTGCACATGAGTCAGGAATTCATCAGGATGGGGTTTTAAAAAATAGACTAACTTACGAAATTATCGATGCAAAAACTGTTGGTTTGAGTGACAACAAAATATCTTTAGGTAAACTTAGTGGAAGAAGTGCGGTAAGAGCCAGATTAGAAGAGATGGGATATGACTTAAGCCGAGAAGATTTAAATGATGCTTTTGCTCGTTTTAAGGATTTAGCTGACAGGAAAAGAGAAATTACTGATAGAGACTTAGAGGCAATTGTTAGTGAACAAGTTCAGCTCCCAGAAGCTAAATTTCAATTAAGTCTTGTACAAGTAAGTTGTGGTAACGCCTCTAAACCAACTGCCACAATTTCGCTTCTAAACACGGAAGATAATAGTGAGGATACTGCTGTATCAATAGGGACTGGGCCCGTTGATGCTGTATGCGAGGCTTTAAATAAATTAGCTAAAGTTCCTAATGAATTAATTGAATTTTCTGTTAAGTCCGTAACAGAAGGAATTGATGCTTTGGGCGAAGTAACGATAAGAATAAGAAGGGATAATAAAATATATTCTGGGCATTCTGCTGATACAGACGTTGTTGTTGCGGCAGCGAATGCTTACGTTAATGCATTAAATAGACTTGTATTTTCAGAGAAAAAAAATTCAATTCATCCACAATTTGATAATTTTGAGAATTCAGATAATAAATTTCTATCTAATCCTGCAAATTAAATTATTTTCTTAGGATTATTAAGTAGTATTAAAAAATAGTCTCCTAATACTGTAGATTAAATGAATAGTTAAAGCAGTAAATAATGAGAGAAAGGGTACTTGGATATTGGTCACTTTCGTGGGTTGGCTTAATAGGTAACATAATTGCACTTCCAATAATCGCATTAATAATAAGTTATGGGCCTCCACTAAAAGTTGCGAATATAACTCTTGCAATAAGTCTTGGATGGCCTGCGGCAATTGTTGGAATAGTTTCTTCAGCAGCTCTTTTAGCAGAGAGGAAATGGGGAGTAACTTTAACTCTAGTGTCTTTATCAATGGTAATTTCTGGAATGGGTCCCTATTCAGTTGTAAGGCTCATAACTCTTAAAGACATTTATGGAGTTGGTGGGTTTACTCTTTTAACAACATTATTAAGTACGCTAGCTCTTCTTTATTGGTGTAATCCGAAACATCGAAGAAGTATTAGATTATAAAATTGAAAATTAAGAAAAGGTATTATTCTTACTAGTTGGATACTGAATTCTTCTGTGTCTAATTCTTTTCCACACATTCAAGAATGCCCTTTTTATTAGAAAAATTTCTCCATTAGATAAATTACTATCATCTAATTGCCCATCTTTTTTACGCGAGTAGATAATATTAGAAATTGTTTTCAAAGCTTCTTTATCAGATGCATTAATATTCATAGCTCTTAGTGCTGCTTCACATCCGTCCGCAAGCATTAAAATAGCTGTTTCTTTGGACTGAGGGATAGGCCCTTTGTATCTAAAATAATATTCATTAATGTCGAGATTTTTTTCTTTAGCTTTTTGAAAAAAATATCCCATTTTAAGGGTACCTTGATGTTCAGGAATAAAATTAGCTATAAGTAGAGGTAGTCTATTTTTTCTGGCAAATTTCAATCCTTCATCAACGTGAGCCTGTAATACTTCGGCACTTTTAATCGGATCATCTAATTCGTCATGTGGATTATTTGAACCATCCTGATTTTCAATAAACCAATTAGGTGCATGTAATTTGCCAACATCATGATATAAAGCTCCAGTTTTAATAAGATCAATATCCCCACCAATCATTCTTGTTGCTTCCTCTGCTAAACCACATATAAGTAAGGTATGTTCAAAAGTACCAGGAGCTTCTAGAGACAATCTTCTAATTAGAGGTTTCTCCTTATCAGCCAATTCGAGTAATCTTGCTTTAGTTAATAACCCGAATATCGATTCAAAAATGGGAATAAATAAGATTGTAAAAAGCATAGCTATTGCCAATACGAAGGAATCAGAAAATATATTGCCATTAGCTAAAACAAAATCTTGCTTACTAATAAGAGATATTTTATCTTTACCTATTAATATCCATTGACTCAAGAACGATCCAATGGGGACAAAAATTGAAAGTTGAAGTAACTGAGCTCTACTTCTTATTCTTCCTCCAAGAAGAGATACTATTGAAGCACAAACTAATAAAATAAAAAATAAATTGTTATTGATAACAATTTCTGGGTCAGGCCAACTAAGACTCGCTATTGATACCCAAGCTAAAGCTGTTATGCTTCCCATTCCTTGAGATATTATTAATGCAGGTGGAATTATCATAGATAATGGACTTATAGTTGAAACTAAGGCTAATTTCGAAACTTGTACTGCTAAAAGAAGAGTAATGATCAAGAAGATCTGTCTTGAAGAAATTGTGGGATTCTCTTTTTTTGAAATTAATATCAAAAACCCAGAACTTATAAGTATTTCAGTAAAGTTCAAAAACCAAGAAAAAATATCTGCGATATTTAAAGGTGAGATAAGAAGTAGTTTATAAGAAGAAATTATGGAAATTAAAATACATACTAAAAAAATTATGAGGTTATCTATTCTTGAAATTTTAATTGGTTGTTTTACTGGGACTTGACTTCGCCTCCACAGATAAAACAATTTCTTTAAGGTAGTTATGATGTTTTGCACAGAATATAGATAAATCTATTTGAATAATTTAAAATTATAGGCATGCTAGGTGTAAAAAGGAGATGTTTTTCTAAATGTCATTAAAATTAGACGGTAAAAAATTATCTCTTGAAATTGAAGTAAGATTAACTGATTATATCTCTAGTAATCAAAAAATTGCAAAAAGGGCTCCCGGTTTAGCTGTAATAAGAATAGGTGAAGATCCAGCGAGTGGTGTTTACGTTAATAACAAGGGAAAAGCATGTTCAAGGATTGGAATAAAGAGCTTTATTTTTCATCTGAAAGATAGCGTAGAACAAAAAGAAGTTGAACAATTAATAAGCAAACTAAATTCTGATAAGGATATTGATGGAATCTTACTACAACTTCCAATCCCAAAGAAATTTGACGAGCAAAAACTGATCAGCCATATTAATTCAAGCAAAGATGTAGATGGACTAAATGAGATAAACATCGGCAAACTAGTAAAAAATGAGCCGGCGATGAGATCATGCACACCAGCAGGAATTATTAATTTATTAAGATCTCAAAATATTACAATTCAAGGTAAGAAAATTGTTGTCATTGGAAGAAGTTTGCTTGTTGGGAAACCCCTATCGCTTATGTTGTTGAATCTAAATGGCACGGTAACAATTACTCACTCTAAAACATTAAATTTGAATGAGATTTGTAGAGAAGCTGACATTCTAATTGCGGCTGCAGGAAAACCCAATCTTGTAGATTCGAGTTTTGTGAAAGAAGGAGCAGTAATTATTGATGTTGGAATACATAGATTAAAAAGTTCCGATAAAAATCAAACCAGATTATGTGGCGATGTATTATTAGAAGATGTCATTTCTAAAGTATTTGCTTACACACCTGTACCAGGAGGTGTTGGACCAATGACAGTAACAATGTTACTTGTAAATACTATTTTTAGCTGGCAAAAACAATTTGGTTTATCATCAACTCTTAATGACCTTTTGCCATAAACTACAAGATGAATTTTCTACTAAAGGTATAAAATGACTAAAGTTATAAATAATATTTCTGATTTTGAAAAATATCTTGAAAGCACAAAAAAGGTTGTAGAAGAAGCACTTGATTTTTCATTGGGCCCTGAAAACCCAGAAATATTAAGAGAATCAATGAGATATTCCCTCTTAGCTGGAGGGAAAAGAATACGTCCAATTTTATGTTTAGCATCTTGCGCACTAGCTGGAGGAGAACCCTCTCTTGCAGTTCCTACTGCGGTAGCAATAGAAATGATCCATACAATGTCCTTGATTCATGATGATCTGCCCGCCATGGATAATGATGACTTAAGAAGAGGTAGGCCAACAAACCATAAAGTATATGGAGATGCAATCGCTATTCTTGCAGGCGATGCTTTATTAACGAGGGCCTTTGAAATGGTCTCTTTAAGGAGTCCCGGAGTCGATTCAAATAAATTATTAAATGTAGTTGGCGAATTATCCCTAGTTGCTGGCGCACCAGGCCTAGTCGGGGGACAAGTTGTTGATTTGGAATGTGAAGGCAAAGAAGTCGACCTTGAAACTCTCGAATATATTCATCTTCATAAGACTGGAGCTCTATTAAAGGCCTGCGTTAGAACAGGTGCGATGATCGCAGGAGCTAACGAAAAACTATTACGAGCACTGACAACGTATGCAGAGGGAATTGGTTTAGCCTTCCAAATAATAGATGATATTCTTGATTTAACTTCCAGCAGTGAGAAGCTTGGTAAAACTGCAGGCAAAGATCTTTTAGCTGACAAAACTACTTACCCTAAATTACTTGGAATGGAGGAATCAAAGAAAAGAGCATTTGATTTAGTTGAAAAAGCAAAAAAAGCAATTGAACCTTGGGGCGCAGATGCAAAGTATTTAATATCGTTAGCCGACTTTATTACAAATAGAGACAGATAATTATTTTTAATTTATGTCTGAGTTTTTCCCCTTTTTTAATAATTCAGTTCTTTTCTGGAGTCTATTATCCTGTTTACTAGCTCAATTCTTTAAAATTTTATTCAATTTCTTTTCAAAAGGAGAGATAAGATTTGGAATTATATTCGAGACGGGTGGGATGCCCTCGAGTCATTCCGCCTTAATAACTGGCGCTGCATCTGGTATAGGTTATGAATTAGGATTTGATAGCTCAATATTCGCATTATCTGTTGCTG
>QCDH01000023.1 GCA_003280985.1 Prochlorococcus sp. AG-355-A18 | reverse complement strand
AAAGATTTTATATCAATTAAACTCTCTTCTAAAGTGATTGATTTTGAAATCACCGATGGGAATATAGCCGAATAAACCAAATGAGAATCTCTAGATATAATTGAAACAGGAATTTCTGGCATTAATTTCGGAAACATTAACCATTTCTTCAATAAAGAAACATTTGAATGTCCTCCTCCAATTAGTACCAGATGATTAAAAGTCATTTACATCACTATGAATAAAGAACATTTATTACCAATTGAAAAATCAAGATTAGGAGTGATTGGTGGAAGTGGATTTTATTCAATGGATCAAATAGAGCACTTGAGAGAACTAGAAATCAATACACCCTATGGTAAACCTTCTGATTCAATAAAAGTATATAATCTTGGAAACCTTGAGATAGCATTTATTCCAAGACATGGCAGAAGACATAGTTTAAATCCTTCTGAAATCCCTTACAAAGCTAATATTTGGGCTCTAAGATCAATAGGAGTAAGATGGATTATTGCTCCATCAGCAGTTGGTTCACTACAAGAACAGATAAGGCCTCTTGACATAGTGGTTCCAGATCAATTTATAGACCGAACAAAAAATAGACCTGCAACCTTCTTTAACGAGGGAGCAGTGGCACATGTAACTATGGGAGATCCCTTCTGCACAAATTTATCACGTATATTAAGTGAAATCGGAGAAAAAAATATTCCTGGAGGTAGACAATTGCATAGAGGGGGTACTTATCTAGCAATGGAAGGTCCCGCTTTCTCAACTAGAGCAGAATCTAATTTATATAGAAAATGGGGATGTTCAATAATTGGAATGACGAACCATACAGAAGCAAGATTAGCTAAAGAAGCTGAAATAGCTTACTCCTCATTATCAATGGTTACTGATTATGATTGCTGGCATCAAACTCATCAAGAAGTTTCTGTAGAGATGGTTTTGGATAATCTTAGATCTAATACCGCAGTGGCTAATAAAATAATATTTGAAGTAGCTAAATTAATTGAAAAAGAGAGACCAAAAAGTAAGTCTCATTTTTCATTAAAAGATGGATTGATCACTCAAAAAGAAAATATCCCAAGCCCCACAAAAGAGAAACTAAGGATATTTACTGATTCTTATTAGGCTTAATTGATATAAGTGATTATCAGGTCAAGGTAAGGATTAGTTAGCCTCCACCGCCAACGCCTTGGTATGAACCATAGAAGAATATTCCTAAAACGAAGATAACTGCAATTCCGCCTGCTGTAGCAACAAGCCATAGAGGAAGAGTTCCTTCAGTCCATCTTCTTTCCCATGCAACTGCTGGTCTACCGTCGGGAAGTCTATCTGGAATTCTTCCATCAGGTCCTTTTAATTTACTCATAGTTTTAATTTAATTGAAAAAGTAACTGGAAAATAAAATTCCCAATACAAAAACTGATAATAAGCCTAGATAAAGGCTTGTACGATTAAGTTCAACTGGAACTTTGTTAGGATTTTCGTTTACTTGCATGATTATTGAATTTATCGGGCTACAAATTGCATTGCAGCAATAGAACCCAAAAAGAATACTGATGGAATAGCTAAAGCATGAACTGCTAGCCAACGAACAGTAAATATAGGGTAAACGCGGACTTCCGCAGCCTGCATTGGAGCTTGAGAATTAGACATAATTATTTTGTTCTTAAATCAAGTTGAGACTTAGCATCAAATCTTTGTGTTACGACAGGAGCTTTTGCTTCAGATGCCTGAAAATAACTATCCGGACGAGGTGTACCGAAAGCGTCGTAAGCCAGACCTGTGTATACGAATAAGAAGCCTGCTATAAAAATAGCTGGTAATGTTACTGCATGAATAATCCAGTACCTAATACTGGTGATTATTTCAAAGAATGGGCGTTCACCCGTTGAACCTGCGGCCATAATCACAAATGTTTACCATATGATCTTACAGTGTAAAATCATAACTTCGCGAAGAAATTAACAGGTTGGTTACAGACAGTTGTTAAATTCATCCAAAATTAAGATTTTTTTTATTATTTTCTTAAGTTATTACAGATTTAGCCATTCCATTTAAGAATGTAACCACGCTCACCAAGTATGAATCCTTTCTGATCATCTAAAGATTCCTTATCAAGAAAAACTATTTTTATGTAGTTAGTAGGCAATGCAGAAGCAAGAGGATCTGAATTCCATGTTTCACCTTGATCTTTACTTACTATTAAAGTGCCGTTTCCACCGCCGGCCCATATATCACCATTTGGATCCCATCCCATGTCTAAATAATTGTAACCATTAAGAATAGGTATTATGGGCTTTGACCAACTTTCTAGATTATCAGAATCTTCATTAAATCTAATTTCCGCACCTCTTGAAAGCATCCATAAACTTCCTTCTGGATTAAAACCAATGCTTTGCACTCTCTTACTACTTGCTCTTTGGTGAGCAATCCAAGTATTGCTATCGCTATCAAGAGTAGAGAAGAAATTTCCAAGACTGCTTACGCTAACATAATCGCCACTAGATGTTCTTCTTAAATCTCTTATACCTCCTTGTTCCGATGGGTCTGCTACTTTTGCCTCCCATGTTTCACCACTATTGGAAGTTTCATAAATAGCTGCAGAGGTTGTCGCCAATTGAGCAACTCCTTCATCAATAGTAGTAACTAAAAAAGGCTGGCCCGGTAACTTCCCAAGTGAAAGCCTAGTCCAATTTTTACCTTCATCAACAGTATGCATAACTAGAGAGGGTTGTCCTATTAACCAACCTTCAGAACCCTTGAAGTCAATATCTAGAAGGCGAAAGTTCTCTTCAGCAGAAATATCTAATGTTCTTTTTTCCCATGTTTCACCACCATCAGTTGATTCCATAATCAATCTGTTTGAGCCTACTAAAAACCCATGATTATCATCTATGAAATCAACATCTAAAGCATTAGCCTGATCTTCAAACTGGATAGTTTTCCAAGGGCTGCTTTCATTCATCTTGACACCTGTGGATGAACAACTGCTTAAAACGAAACAGAGAACTACAGATAAAAGAAGATTAGGAATACTAGTAAAAATTTTTTTCATTTAATTATATTAATGCAAAGAGTACAAAGAAAGGAACATAGCAGCAGCAAAAGCCAACCCTCCAAAAATCAATATATTTTTTTGTCCTGGAGGTAAACTATTAAATCCAAATCCATAAACTAAATTCTCTTCAAATCCACTAGGTTTTGCTCTGGATCCGATATCCTTATAAAAATTTTTACCAGCTCGACAAACAGGGCAAGCGAAGGTATTCCCATCCAACTCTGAAAAAGGAGTATTTTTAGGTATGTTTAATTTTTTATTTCCTTCAGACGGATCATAAATATATCCACAACTTCTACATTCGAATCTATTTTGTTCTAGATTAAGAGTAGGTTGTTCAACATTTACTCCTGAGGAATTTTCAGAAAGTTTTTCTTTCTCGAAATCTTCAACTATTTTGTTTTCCTCAGAGGCTGGTTGAATGTTTTCACTCACGGTTTATTATTGTTCTTTAAGAACTTTAAAAGATTTTGCTTAATTAAGCGACTTTTATTCAAAATTAATTTTTTAAGATGTTTTTATTAACTGGCTATGAATACTTTTTAGGTTTCCTTCTAATTGCCGCAGCTGTTCCAGTATTAGCTCTAGTTACTAATCTCATCGTTGCCCCTAAAGGCAGAACAGGGGAAAGAAAACTTACATACGAATCTGGAATGGAGCCTATTGGAGGAGCATGGATTCAATTTAATATTCGTTATTACATGTTTGCCTTGGTTTTCGTTATATTTGATGTTGAGACAGTATTCCTTTATCCTTGGGCTGTTGCCTTCAATAGATTAGGCTTATTAGCTTTTATTGAGGCTTTAATCTTCATTGCAATACTTGTTATTGCCCTGGCATACGCATGGAGAAAAGGTGCTTTAGAATGGAGCTAAAAAATTGAATCCACAATTATCCCCAAAAGCAATAAGAGAAATTCGAGAAGGGACTTGTAACCCTCTTGGATCACCCCAAGTTACTACAGATTTAAGCGAAAACATTATATTGACAAGCTTAGACGATCTTCATAATTGGGCTAGACTAAGCAGTCTTTGGCCCCTCTTGTACGGAACAGCTTGTTGTTTTATAGAATTTGCTGCCTTAATCGGATCTAGATTTGATTTTGATAGATTTGGATTAGTACCTAGAAGCTCGCCAAGGCAAGCAGATTTGCTAATAGTTGCAGGAACAGTAACTATGAAGATGGCTCCAGCCCTAGTGAGACTTTATGAGCAGATGCCTGAACCAAAATATGTTATTGCGATGGGTGCTTGCACCATCACAGGGGGAATGTTCAGTGCAGATTCTACAACTGCTGTAAGAGGTGTTGATAAATTGATTCCTGTTGATTTATACCTTCCAGGATGCCCACCAAGACCAGAAGCAATTTTTGATGCCGTAATCAAATTAAGAAAAAAAGTTGGTAACGAATCAATCTTAGAGCGCACAAAAACTGAACAAAACCACAGATACATAACATCTGACCATGAAATGAATCTTGTTTTCTCAGAAAATACAGGTGAATATCTAAACAAAACTCCAGCTAACGTAATACCCTCCTCCAAAAAAGAAAAAATAACTGAATTACCTGAAAAAACTGAAATTATTGATACTGTAGAAAATTAATGGAAAAAGACGGTATAGCCACATCCACAGATACTTCAATAGAAAAAGAAGGCTTTATAAGCCAATCTTTGTCTAAAGATGGAATTCCAAATCAATCTTTACCTGATGATCACATAGGAATTGAAAACATTTCTGTAGAACCTAAAAAATTATATGAAGCTGTATCTGCCTTGAGAAATTACGGTTTCAACTATCTCCAATGTCAAGGAGGATATGATGAGGGACCAGGGAAAAATCTTGTTAGTTTCTACCATTTTATAACTGTTGATGATTTACAAAAAATTGAAAAAATTAAAGAGGTCAGATTAAAAGTTTTCTTAAAAAGAGATTCTGATTTATCAATACCTAGTTTGTATGAAATTTTTAAAGGAAGTGATTGGCAAGAAAGAGAAACTTTTGATATGTATGGAATAAATTTTATTGATCATCCCAATCCAAAAAGACTATTAATGCCTGAAGATTGGAGGGGATGGCCATTGCGAAAAGATTATATTCAGCCTGATTTCTATGAACTTCAAGATGCTTATTAGTTTAATTTTTTTAATTTGCGGTAAATAAACATAACTGCTCTTGCTAGTCTCCTTGGATCATGTCTAAGAGTTGGAGTTATTCTTTTTGAATATAATGGTGCTTGCAAAACATAATAGCCTTCAGATAATAATTTTTCTTTATTGCATTTCACAGGCTCTGCCCCTCTACTTTCGTAATAGTCTACTAATGGAGACTTTTCAAATTGAATTTGAGATAAGATTGAGTTAAAAATTCGAGCATTAACGCCAAAAGTTGATAGTTGTTTTTCTATTGCCTTGATATGTTGATAGACATTAAGTCCATCTGTTTCTCCAGGCTGAGTCATCAAATTACTTATATAAATTTTAGGAGCATTACTTTGCAATAAGGCATCAACTATCTCTGGTACTAAAAGATTAGGCAATAAAGAAGTGTATAAACTACCAGGGCCAAGAACAATTAAATCAGCTTCTTTTATAGATTCAAGAGCACTAGGTAGAGCTGAAGGATTTTCTGGTAGGTAACCAATCCTCGAAATTAATTTTTTAGATTTACTGATCTTGCTTTCACCAAAAATTTTTTCACCATCTTCTAATTCGGCCCATAACATAACATCAATATTTGTTGCAGGTAAAACTTGACCTTGGACCGCCAAAACCTTACTAGAGGCTTGGACTGCTTTTTCTAAACTGCCTGTTATTGTTGTTAAGGCTGACAAGAATAGATTTCCAAAACTATGACCTTCTAAGCCACTACCACCTGAAAATCTGTACTGAAATAATCTAGTTAAAGTAGGTTCTTCGTTTGATAAGGCTGCCAAACAATTTCTAATATCTCCTGGAGGTTGCACACCTAATTGTTTTCTGAGAATTCCACTACTTCCACCATCATCAGATACAGTTACGATTGCTGTAATATTACTACTGTAATTTTTTAAGCCTTTCAGTAAAGTAGATAAGCCTGTACCTCCACCAATTGCAACAATATTTGGGCCTCTGTTTAATTTACTTTTAACTCTTAATGCATCAACTAAAAATGTATCTTTTTCTGGAACAAGAGCTTTTTGAATAGAATTAATACTTCTATTTTGTCCAATCCCTATTAATAATATCCCAATAACAAAAATCAATGGTCCCATAAATGAAACAGGCAAAACACTAGTTAAACCTGTCATAACCGAAAAAAAGATTTCAATAAGCCAATAGAGGGGTCTTAAATTTGTCCAAATTGCCACGCCTAGTAATGTAGTCAAAAAACCTATCGCAGATGTAAACATC
>QCDH01000022.1 GCA_003280985.1 Prochlorococcus sp. AG-355-A18 | reverse complement strand
GCAATTAGTTTACCTCCATTAGTAATAGGAATTTTTAACAATAATAGTTCTAAAATTTTTATAAAAATTTTTGCATTTTTATTACGTTTAATACCTACACCTGTAATACTTCTAACTCTATTAACTTTTAATAATCCTTCTTTATCTTTAGTAGCTTTAACATTAGGTCTCCACAACGCTGGTATTACTAGCAAATTACTTTTTAAAAATCTAGATAGCCAAGACAAGAGAAATTATATTGCAATGAAATCTCTAGGAATCTCAAAAAAGACTAGTTGGCTTTTAGGTTTATTTTCTCAACAAGCAAAAAGTTACTTAGCATATTGCGCTTATAGATCTGACATCATTATTAGAGAAACTGCAATTGTTGGGGTTATTGGAAGTGTTGGTCTAGGTTGGCAATTGCAAGAATCACTGAGTTCTTTCGCATGGCAAGAAGTCATCATAGTTTTGATAGCTTATAGCTCCATCGCAATAGTTGGCGAATTAATAAATGGTAAAATCAAAAATAGTTTAACTTGATTTGTAAGAATAATTTGTTAAATCAAGTAATTATTTTTTTTCGGTTATAGTGATTAGTTTACCAAAACAGCTTGTTGTAATTGGAGATAGCTCAGTTTATGGATGGGGAGATAATGAGGGTGGTGGATGGTGTGAGAGGCTTAGAAAAGATTGGGGTAATAACCAAAATGGGCCAGTTATTTATCAACTTGGCGTTAGGGGAGATGGGATAGAAAAAGTTTCATCTAGATGGGAAAAAGAATGGTCATCTAGAGGAGAAACGAGAAGAAATAAACCTAAAGCAATCCTACTAAATGTAGGTCTTAACGACACTGCAGCAATTGGTCAGATAAATGGAAGACATCAATTAGATATAGATGGATTTGAATATGGATTAGAGAGGCTAATTAATGAAATGAACTCTCAAACAAATGTATTTGTTATTGGTTTGACACCAGTTGACGAAAGCAAAATGCCGTTCGCAGGATGTCTATGGTACTCAAATGATTTTTGTAATTCTTATGAAAGGAGAATGGAGGAAGTATGCCTCAATCAGAATGTCCCATTTCTTCCTACTTTTAGAGAAATGTACTCTGATAAAAGGAGTAAAAATTGGATTACTCATGATGGAATTCATCTAAATTCCGAAGGTCATTTCTGGCTTTTCCAAAGACTTAAAAGCTGGGAGATTCTTGCAAAATGGAAGGGATCTTAGGTCTTTCCAAATATTATTAATTAAAAAAATATGAATATAAAATAAGAGCAAAGATAGCAAAAACAGAAGCAATACTTGTCTGAATAGCATTTACAAATTCATTACTTAATTTATATTTGTTTTGAAATTTAGCACCAATAATACTTTCGGAAAGTGTTGCCAAGAATCCAGAAACTACAACAACTATGAAATGATATTTTGTAGAAATAATTGATAGACGAAGCATTATAAAAGCCATAAATATTGATCCCAAAACACTAGCTAATGTTCCTTCTATACTTATTCCTCCCTCAGTTCCTCTATCCACCTTTTTAAGTGAAGTAATTAAGTATGTGTCTTTACCAAATCTTTTTCCAATTTCGCTACCAAAAGTATCCGCCAACTTTGCAGCAAAACTTGCAGCAAAACCTACTTTAAACATCACTACATTGGCAGCATTAAATTTGGTCATAATGGCAAGAAATAATCCTGTAGCTGCTGAGCCCCATACATTCTCAGGACCTCTCCTTCCGCCTCTTTTTTCAGCAATTCCTTGTGCTTTTTTAAATTTAAAACCTATTTTGGTAACGAGGGATCCAAATAATAAATAAATTACAACTGACATCCATCCCTGCCAAGACAAACATCCCCACAAAATTGTGCCTAAGATGCCTGCACTTACCCAACCACTTTTCGTCATCAAAGGAATCCTGCAAAATATATAAATCAAAATAAAATTAATGCAAAAACCTATAAAAAATTGATTTCTAATTAAATCCATATTTATCTAATTATTTAATTTCAAATCAATTCTCCACTGATTTAGAATTGATGATGCGTTAATACTAGCCGTTGAAGTTCTCAAGATAGTGTCGGAAAGCTTAACAAAGGTAATATTATTTTTTTTAAAAAATTCAATTTCTTTAGCGGACCAACCTCCTTCAGGACCAATTACATTCCAAAAAATACCTCCTTTTTTATTTCCAAATTCTTGTTGTTTTCTTATCCATTGATTTAAGTCATATAGTGTTTCTTCTCTAGTTATAGAAATTGAAACTCTTTCTTGATTATCTCTACTTTTTAGCCATTCAATGATATCCATTCCATTTAAAATAGTTGGTTTCCATAATCTCTCACTTTGCTCAACAGCTTCATTGATAATTAAATTCCATCTCAAAATTTTTCTAGAAAAATTTAAATTTTTGTTTACCTGTCTTTCTGAAAATAATGGCTGTATAAAATCAATTCCTATTTCAGTACACATTTTTAAAATATCCTCAAAACCACTTTTTGGTATAACAACAGCTATTCCTAATAAGTGAATTTCTTGTTCTTGAAATAAGTAAGGTTTTTTTGATTTAATTATTTCTAAGCAATCATTTTTAACTTTTATAGCTTTCCATAATGAACCCTCTCCGTTAGCTATAAATATTTTTTTACCATTTTTTATCCTCATTACTTTATTTAAATAATGAGCCTCTTCTTTAGAAAGTTCTAAATTATTGTTCCTAATATTTTCAATTCTTTCATGGGAAATAATTAATCTTGTTAAGTCTTCCATCTAAAACACTTAATCTTTGAAAACTAAATCTTCATGTTCTTCAACTGACCAATCATTATTTTCACCTCCAATAATTAACTCTTCAATTTTTACATAATTATTTGATATCTCATTCAAAGAATTAATTAATATATCTATTGAAATGGAGTCTGAAGTTCCAAAATCAACCCAACATCTTCCCCAAAGATTTTGATATTCCATAATTCCTAAATTGTGCATTAAGGCTGGAAGAGATGCATTTTTTTGGTCATTATCATAGGACATCCAACTTAGATCGGAACCCTCTTCATGAGTTTGCAAATTTTCAGAATTAAATCCACCTAACCTTCCTAAAACGTACCAACTATCAAAAACACCATCTAAATAATTTTTTTCGTCTTGAGTTGGTGATTCTGAAAACCTGATCCATATCCAACAATTAAAAGGATCAACTTCCCTAAAAATAATATTCATATTGACTAATATCTTTTTAGATCTAAAGCTATTATAAGTAAGTTATTACTAGATTCAAATTCATACCTATAACTTAATTAATAATGCTTGATTTAAAAGAAATATCTTATCAACCCCAAACTGGTGAAAGAAAAATAATAGACAATTTAAATTTAAAAGTTCATGAAAATGAAATCATTTTAATTTGCGGCAGTAGTGGTTCTGGGAAAACAACACTACTCGAAATAATAAGCGGATTAACAAATCCGCAAAAGGGAAAAATTACTTGGAAGAATAAAATTTTGTCTTCTAGACAAAGAAGATGGTTTTGTGGAGTAGTATTCCAATTTCCTGAAAGGTACTTTATAGGTACAACCATTGGTAAAGAATTAAAAATAGGCCATAAATCTTTAAGAGAAAAAAATATAGAAATAGTTTTAAATAAAGTTGGTTTGAAAAAAATTAATCTGACTCAACCACCAGAACAGCTAAGTGGCGGACAACAAAGGCGGTTAGCTGTAGCAGTTCAACTACTTAGAAACCCCTCAATTCTTTTACTTGATGAACCAACGGCTGGATTAGACTATTCAATGAGAAATGATGTGAAGAATTTAATTCTTGATTTAAAAAATAAAAATACAATTATTATTGTTACTCATGAACCTGCCTTATTTGAGGGAATTCCTTCTAGGATATTATTCTTGGAAAAAGGGAAAATCAAAAATTTTACGAAAGAAAATCATGCAGGATAGGATAGTTCGAGCTACTGCAGCCAATGGAGGAATAAGATTAGTTGCGGTCTTAACAACAGAATCTTCTTTAGAAGCAAAAAAAAGACACGGCCTTTCTTACTTAACCACCTGTATCTTAGGCAGAGCATTTAGTGCTTCACTGCTTTTAGCAAGCTCGATGAAAATAATGCATGGGAGAGTCACTTTAAGAGTTAGATCTGACGGACCTTTAAAGGGATTACTAGTTGATGCAGGTAGAGACGGGAAAGTTAGGGGTTATGTAGGGAATCCTAATTTAGAATTGGACCTAGTCAAAATAGATAATAATAAATATTCTTTTGATTTCACAAAAGCATTAGGTACTGGATATTTAAATGTAATTAGAGATAGTGGATTTGGAGAACCCTTTACAAGCACTGTAGAATTAGTAAATGGGAATATTGCGGAAGACTTAGCTTCATATTTATATCATTCAGAGCAAACTCCCTCTGCTGTATTTATTGGAGAAAAAATTCAAAATAAAAGTGTTATTTGTAGTGGTGGCTTATTAGCTCAAGTTTTACCTAAAAAAGATACTGACCCTCTGCTAGTCTCACTACTTGAAGAAAGATGCAAAGAAATTAATTCTTTCAGCGAAGATCTATTTAAGTCAAAAGATAATCTTCTTGAGTTAATTAGAAATATATTTCCCGATATTGACGATAAATCAATCTCTGAAAAAGCTCGTTCTCAAGAAGTGAGTTTTAAATGCAAGTGTTCCAAACAAAGAAGTTTAAATGCGATGAAAATGCTTGATAAGAGCGAGTTAGAGGACATCCTCAAGAAAGATGGCAAAGCAGAGTTGGTTTGTGAATTTTGTAAAAATAAATATCTTATAAATTATGAAGAAATTAAATCTATTATAGAAAATCAATCATAAAAAAATTACGCCTAGCCATAAAATAATCATTGCCGGAATACTTTGAATTTTTTGTATTGACAAAGAGTTGTTTGATACTTCCTGAATGAAAGAATTATTTTCAAGTAATCCACCAAATATTAATCCTATTGAGAGAAAGATAACACTCCAACCCAGAGAACCTATAAATCTTTTCCCTGATTTAATTTGAGTATAGGTAAGTATTAATGTTGAGATAGAGAGTAAAAGTCTATTATTAGAGTCTGGACTGATAAATAACAAAATTAAAAATAATAGTCCAACAGATATTTTTATTGAAAGATTATCAAATGAGGGGGGAGTTATTTTTGGCAGACTATACTGACTTGAATTGTTAGAGTTACTATTTAAATTTTTTATCTTAGAAAGAAGTGGGAAGTTATTATTGGTAAATTGATTAATTTGTTTTTCTTTTTTTGAGGCACTCACAGCTTCATAGCTTACATTTCCTGATTGCCTGGCTTTCAAACTACCCATGAGTAATTGATCAAAGGAAGATTCTATTTTCGCTTTTAAAATTAAGTCTTCACCAGCCTCTTTAACTTTAATATCTCTAGCCTTCTGAATATCCTCAAAAGCAGCACCTTCTTTTACACCTAAAATTTCATAAGGTGATTTTTCATTATTATTTTTATTACTGTTTGAATCCAAAATTTTTTACCAATACTAACAGATTAACTAATTTTATAATCCATTAAGACTTTATAAAACAATTGGTTCGACTCCACTAACAACGGGCGCAACTTTGTTTAAATTTAATTGATTATTGTCTTCAACAAACTGATTTAGATTCCACTCATTTTTGAAAAGAATAACTGGCCTATTCCAACAATCTTTAACTATTTTACAGTTGAATATTCTGCCTAGTTTTTCAATGGCTGGCCATCCATCAGAAATCCATCTAGCCAATTGATATGGCATTGCTTCAAGAATTGCATCTACACCATATTCACTTTTTAATCTGTGAGTTACTACCTCAAGCTGTAATTGACCAACGGCTGCGAGTATAGGGTCTCTTTTACTCTCATCAAAGTCATAAAGAATCTGAACAGCTCCTTCTTCTCGAAGTTCATTAACACCCTTTCTAAAGTTTTTAAATGCTGAGGGATTTGGATTTCTTAACCAGCTGAATATTTCAGGACTAAAGGATGGTATGCCCTCATATTCCAGATGAGCACCCGTATAAAGAGTATCTCCAATTGAAAACATCCCTGGATTATTTAAACCAATAACATCTCCAGGATAGGCATCATCAACTACTTCTCTATCTTGCCCAAATATTTTTTGTGGTCTTGATAATCTAATTGTTTTACCAGTTCTGGAATGTTTAACTGACATATCCTTTTCAAATTTGCCACTACAAACTCTTATAAAAGCAACCCTATCTCTGTGCTTTGGATCCATATTTGCCTGAAGCTTAAAAACAAACCCACTAAATTCATCGCTTGCAGGTTCAATATCCCCTTTATTACTATTTCTTGAAGTTGGTTTTTGTGCCATTTTTAAAAAACTATCTAAAAATGGCCTTACGCCAAAATTAGTCATGGCAGATCCAAAGAAAACTGGGGTTAAAGAGCCATTAAAAACTTTTTCTTTTTCAAATTTAGATCCTGCCTCATCAAGAACCTCCAATTCTTCAAGTGAGTTTTCAAGTAAATCTCTCTCTACATATTTTGATAGCTCTTTATCTTCAAGACTTAATCTTTTCTCATTAGATTGTTTCCCTCTCACTGCTTTATCAAATAAAATCACCTCTCTCGAAAATCTATCAATAACCCCTCTAAATTCCTCGCCACTCCCAATTGGCCAGTTTATAGGTAAGGTATTTAATCCAAGTTCTGATTCAATTTCATCAAGTAAAGAAAATGGCTCTCTTCCTGGTCTATCCATTTTATTTATGAAAGTAAATATTGGTATTTTTCGCATCTTGCAAACTTCAAACAATTTTCTAGTTTGAGGTTCTAGCCCTTTAGCAGCATCTTCCAACATAACTGCATTATCAGCAGCAGCTAATGTTCTATAAGTATCTTCGGAGAAATCTTGGTGTCCTGGTGTATCTAATAGATTAATTACAGATCTTTCATATTCAAATTGCAATACAGTTGATGTAATAGAAATACCTCTTTGTTTCTCAAGTTCCATCCAGTCTGAGGTGGCTTTTCTCTGATTACCCCTAGCTTTTACTGCTCCTGCCTGTTGAATGGCACCTCCATACAAAAGAAGCTTCTCGGTAAGAGTCGTTTTCCCAGCATCTGGATGTGAAATAATAGCAAAATTTCTTCTTTTATTTACCGCATCCAGTATTTCTTTATTATTTAGAATTTTAGTACCTAAGCTCATTTATATAATATAAGGGCCTTTCACTTAGTTCTTAAACATTACCATAGACTATTAAATAATTTTCACCTTCCTCAAACACATCTAAAGAGGATAGATCATTCTCTAAGATGAAATTTTTTAACTCTTTAAAAGTATAAGAAGCTCTTAAAGAGGCATAATAATCATTAGTTAAAATCTCATTATATTTAGTTGAACATTGTGCTTTGAGTTCTAAAGCAGACTTTTCATCTAATGGCCTTTTTAAGTCCTTATGAAAATTTACAGTAATATTACTAGATAAAATTCTTATGGTATTGAAGAAATCTTCAAGATTGGTAATGTGATGAATCAAACTGTTGCTTACAAGTAAACTAATTCTTTTTT
>QCDH01000021.1 GCA_003280985.1 Prochlorococcus sp. AG-355-A18 | reverse complement strand
TTGAATTATGGTCATTCTTTTGGTCACGTTATTGAAAATTTATGTGGATACGGCAAATTTCTGCATGGTGAGGCAATATCAATTGGTATGAATATTGCGGGGAAAATAGCAATTGAAAAAGGGTTATGGTCTAAAGAAGAATTAGAGAGACAGCGAATTCTCTTAGAGAGTTATGATCTTCCTACCGAGATCCCCAAAATAAATAAAGAAGAAGTTCTAACAATACTTATGGGCGATAAAAAAGTTCGTGATGGCAAAATGAGATTTATATTACCGAAAGAAATTGGTGCAGTGGATATATATGATGACGTAGAAGATTCATTATTTTTGAAGTTTTTTTCTTAACGCAAACAGGTTGAATTTATATTCATTTCCTTCACCTTAAACTTATTAAAAACAAACCACTTAAAATCACCCAGACATACAGGATCAACGAGTCTAAGTAATGCCTCTCTTCTTAAAAGAGCATTTGATAAATCCTCCTTAAATTCCTTCTGAATTCCATAAAGTCTCTCTGCCAATCCAAGTGCCAACAAAGCTTCTCCTTGTTTATTTATTCCAAGAGTATTAAATCCAAGAGTCTCAGCATCATTAATTAAAGTTTCTATGCACACATGAGATGTTAAATCGCAATTTCCAGGAGAATCTAGGACATTATTCGTCATTTTTTGATTTTCATAAGAAACTATCGTCCCATCAGAATTCTTAGAGTTATAGTATTTTTTAGCTTCTTTAGCGTAATCAATTATCAATAAAATACCATTATTGATTTTTCCATAAATAGCTTCTAACCATTTTGAATTATCTACATGCCATTCGGTTGTCCATCCTTCAAGAGCATCTTCAGGCGGGATAGTAATTCCCAACTCACTTTTAGCAAGTTCAAAACTTTTTTCCAATTCACTTGTAATTGGCATTTTATCAAAAAATAATTTATGAGATTTTTTGTCTATAGAAACTGCTTGTCGAATTAGTTTTCCCTTTGAGAAGGTAATTCTTTCTACTGGCAAAGCATCCAAAACTTCATTTGCTAGAACTATTCCATTTATATTATTTTCCTCTAGTTCATCCAAGCCTTTCCATAAAATATCAATACCTAAGTTCAAAAATTCCTCCAATTTATTTTTTTGTTTTTCTACCATCCCTTCATTAGGTTCAATAATTACAAAAGAAATACCTTCTAAAAAATTATTACTGTTTTCTAAAAAGTATTTAATTAATCCACTCATAAAGCTTCCATCTCCAGCTCCAAATTCAGTTACAGATAATGTCTCATTAAATAAAAAACTACTTTTGAACTGAATCAACCAATCTTCTATTTGTTTACCAACTAAAAAAGCAAAATCATCAGATAAAGATGGTGATGTGACAAAATCTCCTCGAACGCCTAACTCAGCTTTACCGCTGCCGTAATAACCATTAATAGGATCATTTAATGCAAAATTCATAAAGTCATAAAAACTTATAGTCCCACCCATTTTTATTATTTTTTTTACTAACCAATCTGGATTATTCGCGGGTAAGCTATTCATCGGCGAAAATATAAAGAGACAAAACTTATTTATGCCTTCAAAGATTAACTATTTATTAGGAATATTTCTATCTATATTAGTTTTAATTTCACATAAACCCGTTTTCGCTATAAATAATCCAAATCTCTTACCAGAAGAAAAAACACCAGTAATTGATTTAGCTAAAACATTAAGCCCTAATCAGAAAAAATCTTTAGAGGAAAAGCTCAACAATCTAGAAATTGAAAGTGGGTGGAAAATTAAATATTTATCTCAGTTTGAAAGTTCTCCTGGTAGTGCAATAAAGGACTATTGGGATTTAGATGAGACAAGTTTGTTGATAGTTGCGGATCCTAGAGGGGGAAATTTGCTGAACTTTAACGTAGGAGAGGCTTATTTTAATTTTATGCCAAGGTTATTTTGGGTTGAACTTCAAACAAGATTTGGCAACCAATACTATGTTAAAGATCATGGTGAGGATGGTGCAGTATTAGATGCAATTGATTCAGTAAAGATTTGCCTCGAAAGAGGAGGATGCCAAGTTGTCCCTGGCCTACCCAAAGAGCAATATATATGGACTTTATGTACATCGATTCTTGGAGGTTTAGTAGCAGGTTTCGCATCTGCCCCAAGAAAAGAAGGTCAAGTTATATCAATTGGATTTTTAGCTCTTCTTTCTCCTTTATGGGGAATGTTATTTGGAATTTTTGGTTTGGCACCGATAATATCCAGAACAAATGATTTATTACCTTTATTTAAAAATGGTTTAGCTTTTACAGCCGCAGGAATTGCAGGTTATATCTTATCTCAAACATTATTTTCAAGATATGAAAAGCCCAAAAATACTTAAAATATGATCAGAGATATTTAATCCTAAAAAAATTTATCTTCTTCACGAATTACACCAGACTCTGAATACCATCGATGAGAAACATGCCTTAATTCCTTATTTTTAAACTCAATCCATGAAAAGTTAATTAGCAATTTTCCATCTTCATCAGTTTTATATCTTGGTACCACAGCAGTGTTGAAATAAATCGTTCCTTTGCTATCAATTTTAAACATCTCTCTTAAACCAAGATTTCTTTTAAGCCGGTTGTGCATATGACCAAAAATTACAAGATCAACTTTTCTTCTTTTTTGTATTTGAGAAATAGCAGCAGACAAATCTCTATCTCCCCAATCTAAAGAGGGTAATTTCCAGTCTTTCCCACAAATGCTTTTAGGTTCTGAACCTAAACCTGAGGGACCAGCATGAGACATAATTATTAGAGGTATTTCTTCAACAGTCTCTTCTGAACATTTGATAATTTTATTTATTGAATCTTGTTCGGTTATAGGTCCATAAACACCTTTAACTTCTTTTGAAAGGTAATAGCCTCCGCCAGAACTACATGGTCTAGCAGACAATAAATTTATTTGATTATTAAAAACTTTCAAATCCCATGCACAATATTTTTCACCAAGAACACGTATCTGCTTTGAGAGAGTTTCGCCTGTAGAATCTTTTCCTCTATCATGATTTCCTAAAATCACAAAAGTAGGAATTTTGATCTCATTGATTTTTTTAATTATTTTGACACTTCCATCAGAAATATCACCAACAAATAAAACAATATTTGGTTTGATAATCGATAAAACTTTCAAGTCTAATTCAGACCATTGACCATGACAGTCACCAACAATAGCAATTTTTAAATTTGTCAGAATTTTTTCTGTTTAAAGGCATATAATCTATTTAGAGATATTCTAAATCCTGACCAGTATAACTTCTACTGCAAAACAGAAATCAGTTCAAAACGAAGAGGATTTGATTTCTGAAATAAAGGAGCGTTGCAAAAAAGCTAATGCAATTATTCTTGCGCACTATTATCAAGCACCAGAGATTCAGGAAATTGCAGATTTTATTGGAGATTCATTAGATCTATCTAGGAAAGCTGCAAATAATGACGCAGATATAATAATTTTTTGCGGTGTGCACTTTATGGCCGAAACCGCAAAAATACTTAGCCCTAATAAAACAGTCCTATTACCAGATATTGACGCAGGATGCTCATTAGCAGACGATTGTCCTTCAGATAAATTTCAAAAATTCAGGGAAGAAAATCCAGATCACTATGTCGTAAGTTATATAAATTGCACTGCAGAAGTAAAAGCTCAAAGTGATCTGATATGTACAAGCAGTAATGCAGTCTCATTAATTAAAAAGATACCTGAAGATAAAAAGATAATATTTGCGCCAGATCAGAACCTTGGGAGATGGGTACAGAAAAATTCAGGAAGAGATCTTAAATTATGGCCTGGCAGCTGCATTGTTCATGAATCATTTAGTGAAGAAGCACTTCTAAAATTAAAATATCAAAATCCAGGATCAAAAGTAATTGCTCATCCTGAATGTAGTCAAAATTTACTAATTCTCTCAGACTTTATTGGATCAACAAGTAAGCTGCTTGATTTCGTAAGTAAAGATCCATCTAAAACTTACATGGTACTAACTGAACCTGGAATAATTCATCAAATGAAAAAGAAAGAACCTAATAAAATTTTTATTGAAGTCCCCGATGTAGAAGGTTGTAAATGTAACGAGTGTCCATATATGAAATTAAATACTTTAGAAAAAAATTCTTGATTGTTTGAAAAATAATTCCCCGTCTATCGAACTAGACCCAGAAATAATAAGAAGAGCCTATGTGCCAATAAAGAGAATGCTGGATATGAGCAATTAATTTAATGAAAATACTTTATCTTCCTTATTAATTTTTAGGAATGCATTAAGGTTTGTGGTGTCGGGCTTAAATTCGCTTATCTGATTCTTTCTATTAATTATATTTATTAGCTCTTTTTCACCAGCTCTATATTGTTTATCTTTTCTAGTTCCTATCTCTCTTTGAAGTATAGGGTTTATATTCATTCTTACTTCTATGTCTGGAATAATTCCAGATTTGTTTATATCAGTTCCGTTCGGAGTTAAATACTTAGCGACTGTAACAGTTAGACCTGAACCATCAACTAATGTTCTCATAGATTGAACTAGACCTTTACCAAATGTTTTCTCCCCAACTAATTTTCCTCTTTTGTTATCTTTTATTGCACCAGAAACTATTTCACTAGCACTAGCAGAACCCTCATTAACTAAGACAACTAAGGGCTTTTTTGTTAGAGCTTGACCGTTTCCTTTTTTTGTTTCTTTTAAACCATCTTTACTTACTGTACTTACTATTACTCCTTTGTTAATGAAGTGTCTTGAGATATCAATGCTTGATTCTAATAAACCTCCAGGATTACTTCTCAAGTCAAGAACATATCCTGCGACTTTTTTTGTTTCTAAATCCTTAATAGCATCTCTGGTTTCTTTGGATGCATTTGCATTAAATTGTTTAATTCTTACATAGCCAATTGATAAGCCATTTTTGGTTTGATTGACTTTACTTGATACAGATTTTATTTCAATTTTTTCTCTTGATAAAGTCTTAAAAAAGGATTGAGAACCTCTAAGAATTTCAAGCTTTACTTTAGTACCTCTTTGTCCTCTTATTAATTTCACGGCATCCTCAATATTCATACCTTCAGTAGAAATATCATCTATGGATAATATTTTATCTCTAGCTTTAATTCCAGCATCAAATGCAGGGGTGCCCTCTATGGGAGAAATAATTATTAAATCATCAGATTCTTTATCTTTAACTATTTGGATACCAACTCCAGTTAATTTGCCAGAGGTATCAATTCTCATTTGATTAAATTCCTTAGGTTCTAAAAATCTTGTATAAGAATCATCTAAATTAGAAAGCATATCTCTAATCGCATCATATGCTTCATTGCTGTCTGAATATGTTTTTGATAAAACTTCTTTTCTTAGATTAATCCAATTGGACTTTTGAAATTTGCCGTTTGAATCAAGAAAATCTCTATATACAATTTGCCAAACATGATCAATTACTTCTTTATAACTATTATTTAAAACTGTTGCCTCTGCAAAATTATTTAAAAATAACCCAGAAAAGGATGTCGCAAACAGAAATATATATTTTTTTTTAAGCAATTTTCTTATCTTCAAATAATTCGATATTTTTTATTATAAAAAGAATTTATTTATAATTCAAAAATTTGACAAATCCTTAAGGATCAATCCACTTCCCATCATCCTTAATAAGTTGGATTAAAGCATTAACACCCTCATCTTCAGGTACCCTTTTTATCTCTTCTTTTCTTCTATATAAGGCAATAGTTCCTTTACCTTTTCCAACATAACCATAATCAGCATCTGCCATTTCTCCTGGCCCATTAACAATACATCCCATTATAGCTATATCTAGACCAGTCAAATGTGAGGTAGCGTTCCTAACTTTATCTACAACTTCTTCTAGATTGAAAAGTGTTCTACCACAACTGGGGCAACTGATGTATTCAACCATTGTTTTTCTTAATCCTAAAGATTGCAAAATTGAATAGCACACTGGTATTTCCTTTTCTGGAGCTTCTGTTAAGGAAACCCTGATGGTATCTCCTAATCCCTCTGCTAAAAGTGTTCCAATTCCAGCAGTACTTTTAATCCTTCCATAATCACCATCACCAGCTTCGGTCACTCCTAAATGTAAGGGATAGTTATATCCTTCTGAGTCAAGCCTATCTGCAATCATTCTGTAAGCTGCCATCATGACCGGAGCCCTAGAAGCTTTCATAGAAATAATTATGTTATGAAAATCAAGCTCATCACAAATTTTGACGAACTCCATCGCAGATTCTGTCATTCCTAACGGCGTATCTCCATAAGTAAAAAGCATCCTCTCAGATAGAGACCCATGATTAACTCCAATCCTTAGAGCTTTGTTTTCAGCCTTTAAAACTTCAACTAAAGGGGTAAATCTTTTAAGTATTGTTTGCTTAATAGTTTCAAATTCCTCATCTGTATATTCAGTTCTTGTAGGGTCTGATTTTTCAAAAACAAACAATCCAGGATTAATTCTTACTTTATCAACATGTTTTGCAACTTCCATTGCAATTTTCATACCATTATGGTGAACATCAGCCACTAAGGGGGTATTGATATTATTTTCTAGTAATTTTGCCTTTATATCTCCTACTGCTTTGGCATGTGCTAAGGAAGGGACAGTTAACCTTACTATTTCACAACCCACATCATGAAGTCTTTTGATAGCTAAGTAAGCATTTTCGACATCCATAGTATCTTCATTTATCATCGATTGAACTCTTACTGGATAATCACTTCCAATAGCTATATCACCCACCATTACTGTTCTAGTTATCCTTCTCTCGATATGAGTTGAATATCTCTTGGAGAGACTATTAACCTCTTTAGATTGAGTTAATGACATTAAAATTCTTGATATTCAAAAACGATTTCACTAAATTATACGGCATATAGTTTACCACTTACATTCTCTAGGTCTTTCAAAGTTAGATGGTAAGGTTTATTGATTTCTTTTGAAGGAAATCTCAACAAATAAGATGGATGAAAAATTACCATAATTTCTCTCCCATCTTTTTTAATCCATTGACCTCTTAAATTACTTATAGGATCTTTAACTTCTAAAAAAGCTCTCATAGCAGTAGAACCAGTAAGTAATATAAATTTTGGATCGACTAACTTTATTTGCTGTAATAACCAAGGTTTATGAATATTAATTTCTCTAGAAGTGGGTTTTCTATTATTTGGTGGACGACATTTAATTACATTACAAAAATAAACATCCTTTTTATAATCAATCCCAGCTTGTATTAATAATTCGTTCAATAACTTACCAGATTTACCTACATAAGGTTTTCCTTCTAAATCTTCCTGGGCTCCAGGTGCCTCACCAATTACTAACAAATCTGCAAATACACTTCCTCTCCCAATTACTAACCTTTTCACCGAAATAAAATTTTAAATATTTTTATCTTAAGAACTCAAAACATGAAAATAAAATAGATTAAGAAAATGAACTAAATTAAACCATTGTGTGATAGTTTTATTTATTCTTAATTTATGCATTTGTCATTATTAAAAGTCATATTTAAAAAGTCATAAGTCAATGAGTCAACTGAATTTATCTGATCGGGCACTGTCAATTGAGCCTTCTCTTACATTGCAGATAAGTGCTAAAGCAAATCAATTATCTGCAGAAGGAGTAGATATTTGCAATTTAAGTGCAGGAGAACCTGATTTTGATGCCCCAAAAAAAGTTATAGAGGCTACAAGTAAGGCTATATTTGATGGATTTACAAAGTACGGGCCCGCAGCGGGAAATTTAGATCTCCGAAAAGCAATTGCAAATAAACTTCAAATTCAAAACGATTTAAATTATGAATTTGAAAATGTAATGGTCACAAATGGTGCTAAGCAAGCAATATATAATCTTTTCCAAGTATTGTTAAATACTGGAGACGAAGTTATTATTCCTTCTCCATATTGGTTAAGTTATCCCCAGATGGTTAGATTGGC
>QCDH01000020.1 GCA_003280985.1 Prochlorococcus sp. AG-355-A18 | reverse complement strand
AATCCTTTATTAAAAAAAAATTTTTGCCAAAATTAACACCATTTATTTTTATTTTCTCTTCAGAATAAATATATATAGGACCTTCAAGTTTAATACCACTGTAGTCATTTCTAAGAATAGGAGTAATTTTAAAATTTTTTATTTTTCTGAAAATCTTATTTTTTAATTCAAACTCTGGCAAATCATCTTGAAATGGAATCCATATTTCCCAATTATTAGGGTAGGCAACAGTCGTCTCAAATCCTTTATCTCTTAGTTTCTCTGATTGTTTTTTTGCCGATTCGTAGCTAGCAAAAGGACCAAAAACAATTCTTTCAATTGTTTTTGGATTTTTGACGGGAATATCCGCCCAGGAAATATTTATCTGTTTTGATTTATGTTTAATACCGTTGGACGATATCAAGTTTAAAAAACCTTTTTTAGTTGTAAAGTTTATATTCTTTTTCTCCGAAAAACTATCATTATCCCCGCCTAAATATTGCTTTAAACCAATTAAAAATTTTCCTTTTTTAATTTCATTATGGAGTTCAACCTTTAGCAATTCTTCTCCGTTTGCATTTGAAATAAATTTAGTGTTTATTAAAAGAGAAATACAGCCTAAAAATAAGTTAAAAAAGGCAAATTTAAGTTTCATAAATTAGAACTTTCCTTATCAATTAAAAACTTTAATTTGCACCAATGCGTATAAAGGTTTAGATTACTTTAATTAAACACATTTGACTTAAATGTCTAAACTAAAAACTCGTAAATCAGCTGCCAAAAGATTTAAAGCTACTGCGACGGGTAAATTCATGAGAAGAAGAGCTTTCCATAATCATTTACTTGATCATAAAAGCTCAAAATTAAAAAGACATCTATCAACAAAAGCCGTAGTTGATGAAAGAGATGCCGATAATGTAAGATTAATGGTTCCATACGCATAAATCTTTAACCAATTTTTATTAGATATTCATGGCAAGGGTAAAAAGAGGCAACATAGCCAGAAAAAGAAGAAACAAAATCTTAAATCTTGCAAAAGGTTTTAGAGGCGGCAACAAAAATCTTTTCAGAACCGCAAACCAAAGAGTGATGAAAGCTCTTTGTAATGCTTATAGGGATAGAAGAAGAAGAAAAAGAGATTTTAGAAGACTTTGGATCTCTAGAATTAACGCATCTGCGAGGATAAATGGAACCAATTATAGCAAGTTAATAAATGGGATGAAAAATGCAGAAATAATCATCAACAGAAAAATGCTTGCTCAATTAGCCTTAAACGATCCTAAGTGTTTTGAAAAAATTGTTTCTTCCGTTAGTAAGTAGAAAAAAAGAATATAATCTAGAAAAGTAATTATAAATGATGGAAATATCTTCCTTTCAATCTTATTTAATAATTCTTTTTGTTGTATTAATAATAATTTCTATTTTTGTATTCAGACAATTTCTAAAAACAAGAAGTGAAGAATTAAATTTAGTAAAATTCGAGCAGAAAGGTTTAGATTCTCTAACTCAAGCTACAGAATTATATGAATTTGGGTCTATTCAGATAAAAAAAAGATTATATTCTGAAGCTACTAAAACTTTTTTAAAAGCAATTGAAAATTATGAAGATGAACCTGATGAAGCCAAAGCGATAATAAATAATGCTCTAGGATTTTCTTATGCTGCTCAAAATGAATTTAAGAAAGCAATTAAGCACTATAAATCTGCAATAAAATCACTTCCAAAATATCCTATAGCACTAAATAACCTTGCATCAGCACAACAGCGTTTACTTGAGTACGACTTGGCATATGAAACATATCAAAAAGTTTTGGTGATAGATCCAAAAAACAAAACAGCAATTAAAAAAAGTAAGGAGTTAGAAAAAAGAAACAATTATGAACCTTATAAAGGTATTAAAGATAAGGGATTCTAAATATGGAAAATTATTCTTCTTTACTAATTGGTGGAAAAAAATTTTCCAGTAGATTAATGGTTGGTACTGGGAAATACAAATCTACTCAAGATATGGCGGAAAGTTTGTCAAAGTCTGAAACGGAAATTATAACCGTCGCTGTTAGAAGAATTAAAAATGATCAGACCGGAGAAAATTTACTCGAAAAGATTAACTGGGAAAAATACTGGATGCTTCCTAATACAGCTGGTTGTGTTAATTCCGATGAGGCAGTCAGAATAGCAATTTTAGGTAGAGAACTTGCAAAATTATCTGGTCAAGAAGAAAATAATTTTGTGAAGTTAGAAGTTATTCCTGACAAAAAGTATTTGCTACCAGATCCAATAGAAACTCTTAAAGCAGCCGAAATTTTAATAAAAAAGGGTTTCGCTGTACTACCTTATATCAATGCAGATCCTATTCTTGCAAAAAGACTAGAAGAAATAGGTTGTGCAACTGTTATGCCATTGGGCTCTCCCATAGGCTCCGGGCAAGGTTTATTAAATTTATCAAATATAAGGATTATTATTGAGAATGCAAAAGTGCCAGTAATAATTGACGCAGGAATTGGGGTGCCTAGTGAAGCTTCTCAAGCTATGGAAATTGGAGCTGATGGTGTTTTAATCAATAGTGCAATAGCACAATCTGCAAATCCACCTCTAATGGCTCAAGCGATAAATTATAGTGTGAAAGCTGGCAGGCAAGCTTTTCTGGCAGGAAGAATTAAAAAACAAGACTTTGCAGTAGCAAGTTCGCCGGAAAAAAATATATCTATCTAATTCTCTCAATTGAGAAAAGTTTAAAAAGAAAGTAAAAATTTATTATTTGCTTTTAATTATCGTATTAAGAAAGAAGATTTGAAACTATTTACAATGTTTTTTCGCAAAGTGGAAGCACGCTGTAGTAATTTAATAAATATATTATGAATCTTTTAATTCTGGAGTTCTGAGTGAAAGTTATTGTTCTAGGTGGAGATGGTTTTTGCGGTTGGCCTTGTGCTGTGAATTTAGCAGAGCAAAATCATGATGTAATTATTGTCGACAATTTAAGTCGTAGAAAAATTGATATTGATCTAGAGGTAGAATCTTTAACTCCAATTTCTTCTATAACAGAACGACTTTCTGCATGGGAAGAAACTGGAGGTAAGCCAATGAGATTTCTTAACATGGATATCTCTAAGCAATATCAAAAATTACTCAATTTGCTCATTGATGAAAAACCAGATTCCGTGATCCATTTTGCAGAACAAAGAGCAGCACCATACTCGATGAAATCGAGTTTTACCAAAAGATATACAGTAGATAATAATGTTAATGGCACCCACAACCTACTTGCAGCGATAGTAGAGAGTAATTTAGATATTCATGTTGTTCATTTAGGAACAATGGGAGTCTACGGATATGGATCACATAGAGGTGCAACAATTCCAGAAGGTTATCTAAAAGTTGAAGTTCCACAACCAGATGGAAGCCGCTTTGAAGAAGAAATATTACACCCTGCAAGCCCAGGTAGTGTCTACCATATGACTAAAACTCTAGATCAATTATTATTTCTTTACTACAACAAAAATGATCTTGTAAGAATAACTGATCTACATCAAGGTATTGTTTGGGGAACAAATACAGAAGCAACTTTAAAAGATCCTAGATTGACAAACCGATTTGACTATGACGGAGATTATGGAACTGTTTTAAACAGATTTCTAATGCAAGCTGCAATTGGATATCCATTGAGTGTTCATGGGACAGGAGGGCAAACAAGAGCATTTATACATATAAAAGACTCTGTAAAATGCGTACAACTTGCTCTTGAAAATCCTCCAAAATCTGGAGAAAGAGTCAAAATCTTTAATCAAATGACTGAGAGTCATCAAGTTGGAGAACTAGCTAAAAAAGTTGCTTCTCTAACAGGAGCTGATATCAATTATTTACCAAATCCAAGGAATGAAGCAGTAGAAAATGATCTAATTGTTGATAATAAATGCTTTATAGAATTAGGTTTAAACCCAACTACTCTTGATAATGGCTTATTAGAAGAAGTTGTTGAAGTTGCTAAAAAATACTCCAATAGATGTGATCTTAACCGCATACCTTGTGTTTCATCCTGGACAAAAAAACAAGCTGAGGCTATAAAGACTAATTAAAATTCTTGAAATAGTTACCTTAAGAAAGTGAAAATTGCATTGTTTACTGAAACTTTTTTACCTAAAGTTGACGGCATAGTCACAAGACTGACTAAAACAATTGAATTTTTAATAAAAAATGGTGATGAAGTTATAATTTTTTGTCCAGAGGGGTGTCCAGAATCATATATGGGAGCAACTGTAGTGGGAGTTGCTGCAATGCCATTACCCTTATACCCAGAGTTGAAGCTTGGTTTACCAGGTCCTGCAGTCTCAGATAAGTTAGAAAAATTTAACCCAGATTTGATACATGTTGTTAATCCAGCTGTACTTGGCTTAGGTGGCATATGGTTGGCGAAAACTAATAATATTCCTTTAATTGCTAGCTACCATACTCATCTTCCGAAATATCTGGAACATTACGGTATGGGTATGCTAGAGCCACTTTTGTGGGAATTACTTAAAGCAGCTCATAATCAAGCCTTGTTAAATTTGTGTACTTCCACCGCTATGGTCAATGAATTAAAAGATAAAGGTATTCAAAGGACTGCTCTTTGGCAAAGAGGAGTAGATACTTACAGTTTCCGACCAGATTTAAGAAGTGAGAAAATGAGAGATAAATTATTTGGAAAATATAAAGACGCTAATTATTTATTGATTTATGTAGGAAGATTATCAGCAGAAAAACAAATTGAGAGAATTAAACCAGTCTTAGAAAGTATCCCTAATGCTTGTCTAGCACTTGTAGGTGACGGACCGTATAGAAACCAACTTGAAAAAACCTTCGAAAATACCAAGACTAATTTCATAGGATATTTATCTGGTGATGAACTTGCTAGCGCCTATGCTTCTGGAGATATATTTTTATTTCCCTCTAGTACAGAAACACTTGGTTTAGTTTTACTCGAAGCAATGGCCGCAGGATGTCCAGTTATCGGAGCCAACAAGGGGGGGATTCCAGATATAATTAGCGATGGGATTAATGGTTGTTTATATGATCCAGATGAAAAAGATAATGGGGTGCAAAGTTTGATTGAAGCAACAAAAAAAATTCTAGAGAATGAAGATAAAAGAGAAATTATGAGAAAAGAGGCACGAAACGAAGCAGAAAAATGGGATTGGAATCAAGCAACGTTACAACTGCAAAATTATTATTCAGATACGCTCAGAGAAATAGATTAAATTTAATCCAAATTATTACGCTACATGTGGAGGGGTAGGATCACTATACGAAGTTAAAGGAAGTATTAGAGTAGCGATATTTTGATTTTTTGCAGGTCTTTTTTTCTTAGAGAATTTTTTTCCAAAAGGTACTCTTATAACATTAGTTCCCTCAATTGAACAAATATTTGAGTTATCTCCTGAAGAATTGGTAACAAAATTTGGTAAGTTGACGTTTTTAACTGGCAGGTTCGTAACATTACCAGATTTAGAATCATTGGTCATAGCTTCAAATACCCCAAAAAAATTTGATGCTCGAATATTTTAATAAAAAAATTTAAAAAAATTCTATAAGAAAATATTAAATTTTTATTCTCACTGATAATAACTAAGTAAATATAAAGACGCTAGTGTTTTAAGCACATTTTTTTTCTTCGAAAGTCTCTCCTTGATTTACATTGCAAGAACAAATTAAATTGCGATCGCCATATGCATTATTGATCCTAGAAACTGAAGACCAAAACTTAATTGATGTTGGAGTTTTATAAGGAAAAGAAGCTTTTTCTTTTGAATAAGGATAATGCCAATTATCAGCAATTAACTCTTTCAGCGTATGAGGAGCGTTAATTATTACATTATTATTCTTTAATTCACTATTTTTTTCTATTTCGCTGATTTCTTCTCCAATCAATAGCATAGCCTCGCAAAATCTATCCAATTCAACCAAACTTTCACTTTCAGTAGGCTCAATCATTATGGTCTCTGGAACAGGCCAACTTATAGTAGGGGCATGAAAACTATAATCTATTAATCGTTTAGCTAAATCATTTACACTCAAACCAGTTTTGGATTTTAAATCTCTAAAATCTAAAATACATTCATGTGCGACAAAATTATTTTTTCCTTTATAAAGAATTTTGAATTTATGATTTAAAGAATGCGCAATATAATTTGCAGATAAAATTGCATGCGCAGTTGCTTTCCTTAAACCACTAAGACCAGCCATTTTTATGTACATCCAACTAATTGGAAGAATACTTGCACTGCCATGTTTGGCAGAAGATACGTAATTGGAACTATTAGATAAATTATTATCCATTAAAGAATGAGTAGGAAGAAATGGGCTTAAAGTTTCTGATGCAGCAACTGGACCTACTCCTGGACCACCACCTCCATGTGGAATGCAGAATGTTTTATGTAAATTCAAATGACAAACATCAACACCATAATTCCCGGGTTTACATAATCCAACCTGGGCGTTCAAATTTGCTCCATCTAAATAGACAAATCCTCCAACAGAGTGAATTAAATCACATATCTTTCTGATTTGTAATTCAAAAACTCCATGAGTAGAGGGATAAGTCAACATAAGAGCCCCTATTTGGTTATTAAATTTCTTGACTTTGATCGACAAATCTTGAAAATCAATATTTCCTTCGTCATCGCATTCAACAGTTAACACATCAAAACCTGCCATAACTGCACTAGCAGGATTTGTTCCATGAGCACTTTTAGGAATTAAACATTTTTTTCTTAACATTTCACCTTTTGATTCAAAATAAGAATTTATTGCCAATAAACCTGCAAACTCTCCTTGAGAGCCAGCATTTGGTTGAAAAGAAACTGATTTTAAACCAACAATATCACTTATCCATTTTTCTAGATCAGATATGATTTTTGAATAGCCTTTTGTTTGATCTAGTGGGGAAAAAGGATGAATTGAAGATAAATTAGCCCAAGAGACTGGATTTAACTCTGCTGCAGAATTTAACTTCATGGTACAGCTTCCCAATGGCATCATCCCATCTACCAAGGAAAAATCTTTTTCCGCAAGTCGGAATATATATCTCATTAATTCAGTTTCACTTTGGTAATTTGTGAATATATCTTGCTGCATCCATGCACTGGATCTCAAAGCTAAACTTTCAAGATGAAATACTTTATCAAATTTTATATGCTCTAAATCTTCTTCTTTTTCAATAAGGTTTGCTATGAAAGTCAAAATATCTTTGATTTCTTTTTCACTACTAAGCTCATCTAAAGAGATCCCAAAGCCAGTTGAATTTTCAATAGTTGATCCCAACGGCAAAATTCTTAAGTTATAGCCATTTTTTAAAGCTTCATTGTGGATCCTCTGGGAGTGCTCAGAATAAACATCAACACTATCAAATCTAATCCCATCTGGAATATCAAAACCTAAAGCAGCTAAACTTGATTCTAAATTTATTCTCAACTCCACTAATCTCTTAGCAATTTGGGTTAATCCAGAGGGTCCATGATAAATAGCATAAAAAGAAGAAATTATGGCTAACAAAGATTGAGCAGTACAAATATTACTGGTGGCCTTTTCCCTTCTAATATGTTGCTCTCTTGTTTGCAATGCTAGTCTTAGAGATTTTTCTCCATTTTTAGATAGAGTTTGCCCAACAATTCTTCCCGGTATCAGCCTTTTATATTTTTCACTACAAGCAAAATATGCTGCATGGGGGCCACCAAAACCCATTGGAACACCAAATCTTTGCATACTACCCACTGCTACATCAACACCAAATTCAGAAATTGGTTTAATTAAAACTTGTGCCAGTGGATCAATACATGCCGAAACAATAATTTCTGATCTATGTGCTTGGGATATTAAGAATGTGGGATCATATAATTCCCCATTTTTGCCAGGTAATTGCAACAACATTCCAAAAACATCATCATGATTAGGAAGGTTGCTTTGAGTAAATCGTTTTAAGGATATTCCCAAAGGTTTTGCTCTGGTTTGCAGAACATTAAAAGTATGATCAAAAACGTTTGATTCCACTAAGTACACTTTTGATGATTTATTTTTTCTTGCGGAAAAACTCATGGCCATAGCTTCTGCAGCAGCAGTACCTTCATCTAACAAAGATGCATTCGCGACAGGGAATCCTGTTAGCTCACAAACAATAGTCTGAAAATTAAATAGAGCTTCTAATCTTCCT
>QCDH01000019.1 GCA_003280985.1 Prochlorococcus sp. AG-355-A18 | reverse complement strand
AGATTTATCTTTAAGCTGAATATCTTCAGGAATAACTTGATTTATAAATTGATCAATATTATTAAAACCAAGCTTGTTCAGCATAATTGTTTGATCATTATCTGCTAAACCAAGATGCCTATCTATAAACAAATCAGACCCAAATTTGGAAGTCATATTAAGGTATTTTTCTTTAAAATAGCTCTTTTTAAAAAGTTTGCTTTATTTTGGTACAACCTTTAATTGATATTCCTCAGAAGTCATCAAATCAGCAATATGCACTTCTGACTCTGGTTTCAAAATGACTAACCAACCCTCTCCAATCGGATCATTCTGTAAAAGTTCAGGGTTCTCAATAACGCTTTCATTTACAGATACTATTTCCCCTGAAAAAGGCAGATAGACTTCCTCAACGGCCTTAACTGACTCTATTGTTCCAAAAGTCTCGCCTTTCTCTAAAGTCGCCCCTTGATCAGCTAATTCGACAAAAACAATATCTCCTAATTGATCTATAGCGAATTCACTAACTCCAATTTTTAATAATCCATCTTCTTCCAAGACATATTCATGAGTATCAGCATAGTTAAGGTTGTCTGGAAACTTGTAAGACATAATAAAGTAGTTCAAGGAAGTAGAGAATCCTTTGCAATTAATTTTTCCTCTAATAATTCAGATAATAATCTAATTAATGCAATTTTGATGTGAGCTATGTGAGAACCACCTTGAACAAAAATATTGTAAGGATCTCTTAGAGGGGCATCAGCAGAAAATTCACTTGTACTGCCTTCGATAAATGTACCTCCTGCCATTAATAATTTTGAATCATATCCATCCATTGATGATGGAACAACTTTTAAAAAAGAATCAACTGGTGAAGAATTTTGAAAAGATTGACAAACTTTTTGTACCAAATCAGGATTATTCAATCTTACTGACTGAATAAGATCAGATCTATAAGTTGCTGGCTCTGGTAAAACCTTAAATCCCAAATTTTTAAAGACTGCTGCAACCATATCAGCACCTTTTAGTGATTCGTGAACAATTTGTGGTGCTAAAAACAAACCCTGCAAAATTAATCTGCCTAGCCCAAAATTTATTCCTGCAGAAGAACCAATACCCGGTGAGGTTAATCTAGAACATGCCATCTCAACCAACTCTGCATCTCCTGCAACGTACCCACCAGTAGGAACGATTGTTCCTCCCAAATTTTTAATCAATGATCCAGCAATTATATTTGCCCCTTTAGAAATTGGTTCACTATCTTCAACAAGCTCCCCATAACAGTTATCAACAAAACATATACAGTTAGGATCAAGAGAATGAATAAGACTACAAATTTTCTCTATCTGATGATTCGTAAGAGACTTTCTCCAACTATATCCACAACTTTTTTGTATGAATACTAATTTGATTGAATTTTCTTTAAAAGAATGAACAATTTTTTCCTCAAAAGAATCAAAATTCTCGCAGATATTTATTTGCTTATATTCAATCTCAAAATCTTTAAGTGAGCCTTTACCTCCTCCCCTTATTCCTATGACTTCTTCTAACGTGTCATATGGTTGTCCTGTAAGTGATAACATTACATCTCCAGGTCTAAGAATTCCAAATAAGACAGAACTGATTGCATGCGTTCCACTTACAAATTGCATCCTCACAGCTGCCTTTTCAGCAAGAAACAATCTTGCAAAAACCGCATCAATTTTTTCTCTAGATATATCATCATGACCACTACCAGAAGATTGATTGAAATGACTAGTAGCAACTTTTTCTTCGTTAAAAATTGTCAAAATATTATCTAATTTCTGGAAAACCTGATTGGACCTTTCTTGGAAAACTTTATTTAAACTCTCTTCCACAGAAAGAATAGCGTTTTCAGCCAATTTTAAGTTATTGTTTAGCGTCATTTATTATGAAAATTCATGTTATTTTTCAGAAGCTAAATTTCTCAATTCTGCTAGGAAAGCATTAGGTCCCCTACCCTGAAAATAAGAAAGTTTTTTTGAAGCCTCATATAAATCAAGAAGTTCTCCATCTAATTCTTCTGCCGTATAATCTCTAATTCCTGCTATTACCTCAGCAAAACGTTCTCTACGAGCAGATTTATTGACAGCATAGGCTTCCATTACCTGAATTTTACATGATCTCCAAGCCTTATTCTGACAAAAATGTACTGAAAGAGCATCACTTAAAGCAGAAGCTTCTTCATCTTCTATGTACCAGTCAAAAGATGAAGGTAGAGATTTTAATCCTGAAAATATCTCGAATAACTCTCCGGCTGACAATGGATTACCAGAATCATTTTTTAGGGGTAATGCAGACTCTTGCAAAGATTTCCATAACTCGGGGTAATCAGTTTCAAAACGATCCCTGATTTTTTCAATACCTTGATCAAGAATCGTATTAACTTGAGCTAAAGCAAGAAAAACTTCAGGACCTGGCGAAGATAACTTCCCATTCCTAAGATTAGAAATTTGCGAATTATGAACTTTACCTAAATCAAGAACTTCAGAAAGTAATGGCAAAACTCTGTGTGACCATCCGTTTCTTTCATGCCAAAGGTGTATCAAATGAGCCATAGCCCTTCGACCTCTAGATAATTTATCGCGATATCCGAGACTCACAGATAATTAAACTTATCAATAATATAGTATGATAATATTACATATCGGTAATTTTGAAAATAGTATTTCAATATCATGAATTCATTAATTTTCCAAGAAACAGCAAAATTAAAAAAACCTGTCCCAGCTGAAAAAGTTATAGAACTCTCAGAAAAATTACTGGAACCTTCCAGCCATTCAAAAAGATATCCTCCAAGACTACATAAAACTTGGGGAACAGTAGTCTTCATGCTTGCTATTCATATTCTTTCTCTTGTAGCTATACAACCAAAATTTTGGAGTCTACCTGCAGTTACTTCATTATTATTTTTTTATTGGGTAACTGCTTGTTTAGGAGTCACTCTTGGATATCACAGATTGTTATCACACAGATCCTTCATTGTTCCAAGATGGCTAGAAAGATTTTTTGCTACCTGTGGAGCTATAAGTTGCCAGCATGGACCAATAGATTGGGTAGGTTTACATAGGCATCACCACTCTTTTTCAGATACTGAAGTAGATCATCACAATAGTAAAAAAGGGTTTTGGTGGAGTCATATGGGTTGGATGTTTAAAGATGTTGAAGCACTTAAAGCTGTTCCAAAACTAAGTGCAGATCTAATCAAGGATCCATACTATAGATTTTTAAATAAATATTTTTTATTCTTACAAATTCCTATTGGACTTTCTTTGTATGCAATAGGTCAAAAATTAGGAGTTGGAGGATGGGCTTTAGTCCTTTGGGGAATTCCATTGAGACTTGTGGTTGTTTATCACATAACTTGGCTAGTAAACTCCGCGACCCATTGTTGGGGTAAAGCACCATTTGAAAGTGGTGATTCATCTAAAAACAATGCGTGGGTTGCTGCATTAACATTCGGCGAAGGTTGGCATAATAATCATCATGCATTTCCCAATTCTGCAAAACAAGGATTATTTAGAGGTCAGATAGATATAACATGGGAACATATTAAGATTCTTGCAAAATTTGGGCTTGCAAAAAAAGTAAAGTTACCCTCTAGGTCTTATTATTAACTATATTGTTCAATATTTTCATGGCTAAAAGAGTACAAGTCGCTTTAACTGAATCAATCGCATCACTAGGTAAAGAAGGAGATCTAGTTGAAGTAGCACCAGGATACGCAAGAAATTTTTTATTACCTTACGGCAAGGCAATGAATGTAACTCCAGCAGTTCTTAAACAAATTGAAAGGAAGAAAGAAAAAGAAAAAATCACTGCTGATAAATTAAAGCAAGAAGCTTTAGATTTCCAAACTGCATTATCTACAATAGGTAGGTTCACTATCAAAAAACAGGTTGGGGAAGATGGTGTCCTTTTTGGAACGGTTACCAATGGGGATGTTGCCGAAGCAATAGAAGCGGCAACTAAAAAAGAAATTGATAGAAGAAACATTACTGTTCCTGATATTCATAATTTAGGTTCCTTTACTGCAAAAATAAAATTACATCCAGAAGTAAATGCAGAAGTAAATATTGAAGTAACAAGTTAATCAATTTGTTGCATTATTTTGAAAAGTAGCCAGAGTATATATCTAAGCAATTAAAGATATGGTTTCCGTACCTTTTCCAAATAATGGGCAAAATAAAAAGTTTAAACAGGATTTTAATAGTGAGAATGCTGGATTAGTTCCTCCTCAAAACGTTCAAGCAGAGGAAGCTGTTCTTGGTGGCATACTTCTTGATCCAGACGCGATCGGAAGAATTGCAGACTTAATTAAACCTGAAGCTTTTTATATAAATGCCCATCAAGAGATTTATAGAACAGCATTAATGTTGCATACCCAGGGTAAACCAACTGATTTAACATCAATGAGTGCTTGGTTAGCAGATAATGGATCACTAGAAAAAATTGGAGGTAACAGCAAACTGGTAGAACTAGTTGAGAATGTTTCCTCTACAGCTTCCATCGAACAAGTTGCTAATCTAATTAATGACAAATTCATGAGAAGACAACTTATTAGATCTGGAAATGAAGTGGTTCAACTAGGTTTTGATCAAACTCAAGATACTAATGAAGTTCTAGATAAAGCAGAGCAAAAAATATTTGAAATCAGTCAAGAAAAGCCTTCAAAAGGTTTGACTCAAGCAGCTGAAATCCTTACAAGTACTTTCAATGAAATAGAGTCAAGATCATTAGGTACTTCAGTAGCTGGAATTCCTGTAAATTTCTACGATCTTGATGCTATGACTCAAGGTTTTCAAAGAAGTGATTTAATAATTGTTGCCGGAAGACCTTCAATGGGAAAAACTTCAATAGTTCTTAATCTGGCTAAAAATGTTGCACAATCTCAAGATTTACCTGTGTGTGTATTTAGCCTTGAAATGAGTAAAGAACAGTTGACATATAGATTACTTTCTATGGAAGTTGGAATCGAGAGTGGCAGGCTAAGAACAGGAAGATTACAGCAAGATGAATGGCCATTACTCGGAGAAGGTATTAATTCATTAGGTCAATTACCAATTTTTATAGATGACAAACCTAACTTAAGTGTTTTAGAGATGAGATCTCTGTGCAGAAGATTAATAGCTGAACAAAAAAAAGAACTTGGATTAATTGTGATCGATTACCTGCAGTTAATGGAAGGATCAACGCCTGATAATAGAGTGCAAGAACTTTCAAGAATAACAAGAGGTCTCAAAAGCATGGCAAGAGAATTAAAAGTACCAGTGGTAGCCTTATCTCAGCTTAGTAGAGGGGTAGAATCCAGAACGAATAAAAGACCAATGTTAAGCGATCTAAGGGAATCAGGATCTATTGAACAAGACGCAGATTTAGTATTAATGATTTATAGAGATGAATACTATAATCCAGAGACTGAAGATAGAGGAATTACAGAAATCATTGTCACTAAACATAGAAATGGACCCGTAGGAACTGTTAAATTATTATTTGAACCTCAATTTACGAGATTTAGGAATTTAGCAAATTAAATCCATCCTAAAATGCAAGATCATCACTCAACAAATGAATCTTTTGACATCATCGTTATTGGAGGAGGACATGCAGGATGCGAAGCAGCTATAACAACAGCAAAATTAGGATTTTCTACAGCCTTATTTACAATAAATTTAGATAGGATTGCCTGGCAACCTTGCAACCCTGCAGTTGGCGGACCGGCAAAAAGTCAGTTGGTACATGAAGTTGATGCATTAGGTGGAATTATTGGTAAATTAGCTGATGAGACAGCTATACAAAAAAGAATATTAAATGCAAGTAGAGGCCCAGCTGTATGGGCATTAAGAGCTCAAACAGATAAAAGAGAATACTCAAAAAAGATGATTGAAATACTACAAAATACAGATAATTTATCTTTAAAAGAAGCAATGATTACTGAACTGGATATTGCAAAAACTGAAGAAATTGGATTGAACTCAAAAAAAATCTTAAAAAAAAGAATAAAGGGTGTAAGGACTTTCTTTGGTAGTTATTATTCAGCAAGATCAGTTATCATCACAGCTGGTACCTTCTTAGAAGGAAGAATATGGATAGGAAATAAATCAATGTCAGCTGGTAGATCAGGCGAACAAGCAGCAAAAGGTCTTACTAAAAATTTGCACGAAATTGGTATTAAAACAGAACGTTTAAAAACAGGCACTCCAGCAAGAGTTGATAAAAGAAGTATTATTTTTGATGAATTAGATATTCAACCTAGTACTGCAGCAGATAAATATTTTTCGTTTGACCCAGATGTAAAAAGTAATATGCCCCAAGTTAGTTGTCACATCACAAGAACAACTATCAAAACACATCAACTAATTCGAGACAATTTACATTTAACTCCAATTTACGGCGGTTTTATTGATAGCAAGGGTCCAAGATATTGTCCATCAATTGAAGATAAAATCGTTAAATTTGCTGATAAAGAATCACATCAAATTTTCTTAGAACCAGAAGGAATAAATACCCCTGAAATATATGTACAAGGGTTTTCTACAGGCTTACCCGAAAATATTCAATTAGAACTTTTAAGAACCTTACCTGGATTAAGTGAATGTAAAATGTTGCGTCCAGCATATGCTGTGGAATATGACTATATACCTGCAACACAGCTCCAAACATCACTCGAGACGAAAGAAATTGAATATTTATTTAGCGCGGGACAAATTAATGGGACTACTGGTTATGAAGAAGCAGCAGCACAAGGATTAGTTGCAGGAGTCAATGCGACAAGAAAACTAAGCAAAAAAGATCCAATAATCTTCACTAGAGAAAGCAGTTATATAGGAACAATGATCAATGATTTAATTACCAAAGATCTAAAAGAACCATACAGAGTTCTAACTAGTAGAAGTGAATATAGGTTAACTCTTAGAGGAGATAATGCGGATAGGAGATTAACACCATTAGGTTATCAAATAGGGTTAATTAATGAGAAAAGATGGTCAGCCTATCAAGAAAAAATGAAACTTCTAGAGGAAGAGAAATTTAGATTAAATAACACTCGTTTAAAAAATACCGATGAAATATCAAAAAAAATAGAATTAGAAACAGGATCAAAGATCAAAGGCTCAACAACTTTGAAAGAGCTCTTAAAAAGACCAAACTTTCATTATTCAGATCTAATTAAATATAATTTGACAAAAAAAAATCTAGGTTCTTCAATACAGGAAGGTGTTGAAATAGATATTAAGTACGAAGGTTACCTTAAAAGGCAAAAAAACAACATTGAACAAATAAATCGTCAAAGCTGTAAATCTCTGCCTCAAGAAATAAATTATGAAAAGATAGATACATTATCTTTAGAAGCTAGAGAAAATTTGAATAAGATAAAGCCCAAAAATTTTGGTGATGCTTCAAAAATTCCTGGAGTAAGCAAAGCTGATTTGACTGCATTACTTGTTTGGCTAAAAATAAGAGAAATAAAAAAAGAAAAAGCAAATATTTTTGTCGAAAAAAAGTTATCATCTTAAAAGCATTCTGTCTGAGCACTGAATAATAAACTTTTTAACTCACCAAAAATTTTATGGGAGGAGCAAGCCTCTATTTTTTTAGTGAAAAATTCATTACCAAAAATATCTGGTCCATGGAAGTTAATGCTGCTTGGGGATGGAAGTCCAACTAGACATTTACAGCTTTTAACTAATCAAGAGACGAAAATTAAATTAATTTCAATGCAAATAGATCCTCTATTCATTGAAGAAGGTCCTAAAGAATTAAATCAATTAAATGGACCTTTAATTAGAAGACAAGTATGGATTAAAAACAATAATAAAAACCTAGCATGGGCTGAAAGTTGGTGGAATGCAGAACAAGTGAATGAAAATTTAAAAGCTAAAGAAGAACCAATTTGGAAGAATTTGACACAAGACAGATCAGAATTGTTTAGAGAAGTTGACCGAATTTCACTTGTTAATTCAAATTGGTTAGAGGATCAATTTTGTTTTAAAGGTCCATTCTGGTCAAGAAATTATAGATTTTTTCGAGACAAAAAGCCCCTAACAATTATTAGAGAAGTATTCAATCCACATTTAGAAAGTTTATTAGGCTATTCAGGAATTAAAGAATTTACGAAACTATACTCTTCTTCTTCTTGATCTAGGAAGATTTCTTGATTTTGATTGAACTTGTTGGTTCGATTGAACTCTGGAAGTTTTATTCTCTTTTTCTGAAGCTCTTTGCCATCTTTCAACTTTAAAATCCATTTCATCTGGCCAATCCTCTTCCATACTCTCTTTCACATAAGGTATTTTTTTTTGCTCAGTTGCATGTATATTTTTTGGTTGTCTTAAAGAGATTGCTTCTAAAGGTCTTTTTGAGTGCTGTTTAGCAGATTCATAAGAATTTGATTCTCTGGAAAATGTGTTAAAATCGCTGTTATCTTGATAAAAATTCTCATCATTCCAATCATCATTATCTTCATCAAAAAATAAATCCACTTTTTCAGATACCCATCTTCCAACTTTTTTAACGCTCTTACTTGTTATTCCTTGAAAATCTGAGTTCCTTCTTTTTTCCTGGCCTAGCACCAGATACTCCATCAACAAATTGTCTTC
>QCDH01000018.1 GCA_003280985.1 Prochlorococcus sp. AG-355-A18 | reverse complement strand
TTGACCTTCCAAGATCAGCTAACACTTCTTCTGTATAAGGCTTCAACCATTCAACAGGACCAACTCTACTTTGATAGGAAAGTGTATGAGGGTTACTATGCCCTAAACATTTTTCCAACTCATTAATAATTAATAATGAACAATCTTCAATTTGTTGTTTGTAAGGGTCTCCAGCTTCTTCTACGTAACTCTTAGGAACTCCATGAGCAGTGAAAAATATATGCGCTTTTGAAGCCGATTCACAAAGTGAAATTTGTTCAGATATTAATTCAACCATAGACTTTAAGTAACCTGCTTGACTGAACCAACTCCTTACACATCTCATTGGAACCTTCTTAAATTCATCATCAGAATCTCGCAATTTTTTTAATTCCCTAAAGCTCGAACCACTTGTACTTATCGAAAAATGTGGGTACAAGGGTATTACAACAACTTGATCTATGCCATCTGCTTTCATATCAGCAATTGCTGATTCGGTAAAAGGATGCCAATACCTCATAGCGATGTAGGTAGTAGCGTTAAATCCCTTGTTCCTTAATTTAGATTGTAATTCTCTTGCTTGTTGTTCAGTTATCCTTCTGATAGGTGAACCTCCACCTATAGAAAGGTAAGCCTGTTGTGAAGTAGTACTCCTAAGCGTGCTAATTAACCAAGCTAGGGGCTTTTGAAAAACAGGGAAAGGTGTTCTGATAATCTCTGGATCAGAAAAAAGATTGTATAAGAATGGGCCTACATCAGTAATGCGTTCAGGCCCTCCTAAATTCATTAGTAAGACGCCTATTTTATCCATTTAAAATTTATGAAGATTGAAAATCAACATTAAAAACGTCATTATATGGTCAATTATATAAGTAAATGAACGTAATTCAGGAAATTCATAATGTCAATGATAAATTTGCTACTCAAGGCAGCAAGCTTAAAATTGAGAAAAGAGGAGAGAAATTAAATATTCGTGGTTCACTACCCTCCAAAGAAGATAAGAATAACTTTAAAATTCAAAGAATATCTCTTGGTTTAAAGGCTGATATTTCTGGATTAGAGGAGGCCAAAAAAAAATTACAATTAATCAATTTGCAATTGGAATTGAATCAATTTGATTGGATTAATTGGATAGGCGGCAAGCCTTATAAAAAGGAAATAAAAGATGGGTTTGAATTTACAAAAAAATTAAATCAATTTGAGGAATTTTTTTTTAAAGAAAATAAAAGTGATTTTCGAACCAGCACTAGAAAAACTACCTGGACAAGTTCTTACAAACCATATATGAAAAGAATCCTAAATACTTACAATGCCTATGAGAATGAAGCTCTTGAAAAAATATTTCTAAAAACACTTGAAAGTTATAAGGAAGGTACCAGAAGTAGAAAACAATGCGCTACTTCTTTAAGTGTTTTGGCTAAGTTTATGGACATTAAACTACCAGAAGATTGGAAATTAAATTCTAGGGGATATGGTATGAATAAAGCAGGATTTAGGGATCTACCTAAAGACGAATTAATAGAGAAACTGTGGGAGAAGATACCAAACAAGTCTTGGAAATTTGTTTTTGGTCTGATGGCTACATATGGATTAAGGAATCATGAAGTATTTTTTTGTGATTTAAGTTCTCTTACTAATTTTGGGGACAAAATTATTAGAGTTTTACCTACGACTAAAACTGGAGAACATCAAGTTTGGCCATTTCATCCTGAATGGGTGGAAAAGTTCGAATTATCAAAACTTGGTGAAAATCCAGAACTTCTACCAAATATTAATAGAGACCTTAAAATTACAACTTTACAGAATATTGGGAAAAAAATTACAGACCAGTTTAAGCGTTACTCTTTACAAATAAGACCTTATGATCTAAGGCATGCTTGGGCAGTTAGAACAATTTTTTATGATTTACCTGATACTGTGGCTGCCAGAATGATGGGACATTCGGTTAGTTTACATACTCAAACTTATCACCACTGGATTACTAAAAGAGATCAACAACAGGCAGTAAATAATGCACTTTTAAAAGTTAAGAGAGTTAAAAATATTTAAAGATTTATAATGATTAAATAAAATAAGGGTCATATGCAAGAAAATACTTCATCTGCCGAGAAAATATTTAACCTCGATAATCAAGCAAATAAACTTGGAATGGGAGGTAAATTATCACCTGATATCGATGAGAGCTCATACAAAAAAAGAATGCAGCAAAGAAAAGATATTCAAGCCGAAAGACTACAAATTAGAAAAACAAAAAAAGGATTATTGATTGTTTTCACAGGAAATGGCAAGGGCAAGACAACTGCATCTTTAGGTATGGCTTTAAGAACGATAGGGCATGGCTATAAAGTAGCAATAATACAATTTATCAAAGGAGGCTGGACCACTGGAGAAGAAAAAGCACTTAAAAACTTGTCTTCAAACATATCTTGGCATTCATTAGGAGAGGGATTTACTTGGGAAACACAAGACAGAATTAGAGATGAAAAATTAGTTCAAGGGGCTTGGCAACTAGCCAAAAAATACATACAAAAAGAATCTTATAAACTTATCATTCTTGATGAAATTAATATTGCGACAAAACTTGGTTATCTTGCACCCGAAGAAATAATCACTTTTTTAAAAAGCTTAAATAATAGAAAAAATCATGTTGTTTTAACTGGAAGGGGAGCATCTGATTCAATTATCAATTACGCTGATTTAGTTACAGAAATGAAACTTATAAGACATCCATTTAAAGAACAAGGAATAAAAGCACAAAAGTGTGTTGAATTTTAGTTGAAGTAAATTATTATTAAATTTTCTCTAGGCAGGTTTAGAAATGTTTAAAGACGCAAGCAATATCTGAACAAAAAATAAATTTAGTGCATTTACTTGCTAAGGTCTTAAAAGTACAATTATTGAATGACTTACAAAAGAGTTCTCTTAAAACTTAGTGGTGAAGCACTAATGGGTGAAAAACCTTATGGTATTGATCCTGCTATAGTTCAGTCAATTGCAGAGGATGTTTCAAAAGTAGTCGAAAATAATGTACAACTTGCAATAGTTGTCGGTGGTGGCAACATTTTTAGAGGGCTAAAAGGATCTGCAGACGGAATGGATCGCGCGACTGCTGATTATGTAGGGATGTTAGCAACAGTAATGAATGCAATTTCACTTCAAGATGGTCTTGAAAGAGTAGGAGTTGCAACCAGAGTGCAAACAGCAATCGAAATGCAGGAAATTGCCGAACCCTACATCAGAAGAAGAGCCATGAGGCACCTAGAAAAAGGTAGAGTTGTAGTTTTCGGAGGTGGATGCGGAAATCCATTTTTTACAACTGATACTACGGCAGCTTTGAGGGCAGCAGAGATAAACGCCGAAGTTGTTATGAAGGCTACTAAAGTTGATGGAGTATACGATCGTGATCCAAATCAATTTAAAGATGCAAAAAAATATTCCTCTCTAAGTTATCAACAAGTTCTTAGTGATGAAATCGCAGTAATGGACAGTACTGCGATTGCACTTTGCAAAGATAATAATATCCCAATTATGGTTTTTGATATATTCAAAAAAGGGAACATTTCTAAAGCTGTTGCTGGTGAGCCAATAGGCTCTTTAATTAGTTAAGGGTTATTTAATTTTTTTATTATGAAAGAAAAAGAAATTCAAGAAAATATGAATAAAAGTATTGAAGCAACACAAAGAAACTTTAATACAATTAGGACAGGCAGAGCTAATGCTTCCTTATTAGACAGAGTAAGTGTTGAGTACTACGGAGCAGAAACACCAATCAAATCGCTTGCCACTATAAGCACTGTTGATTCTCAAACAATTTCAATACAACCTTTCGATATTTCATGTTTACAAGCCATAGAGAAATCTATTTCTATGAGTGATTTAGGTATTACTCCAAATAATGATGGGAAAGTAATAAGAATAAATGTTCCCCCTTTAACAGAAGAAAGAAGAAAAGAATTTTGTAAATTAGCCTCTAAATATGCAGAGGAAGGAAAAGTAGCCTTGAGAAATATCAGAAGAGATGCTGTCGATAAAGAAAAAAAAGACGAAAAAGATGGTCTTATTTCTATTGACGAATCCAGAGATAATCAATCTGAAATTCAGAAAATTACTGATAAATATATTGCTTTAATAGAAACTAAATTGTCTGAGAAAGAGAAAGAAATTCTAAAAGTTTGATAGGATTAGACGTTGTAATAATTGGTGGAGGTTTATCAGGAACTTCCACTGCTCTTTACCTATCAAAAAGAGGATATTCAGTTTTAATTATTGAGAAAGAAAAATTCCAAGATTACAAACCATGCGCTGGTGGGATGGCATCTTCAATGCAAAGATTTCTTCCTTTAAATATAGAAGATTGCATAGAATCAAAAATTAAGAATGTTGAATTTAGATGGAAGGCTGCAGATAATGTAACTGCTGATCTGACTGGTGAATCACCATTTTGGATTATTAAAAGAGAAAAACTAGATCAATTATTACTTGATGAATCCTTGAGTAATGGAGCTCAGATAATGAGACCATTATTGATAGAAAAAATCATAAAAAAAAATGATAGATGGGAAATTACTTGCCGTAACAAAATAAAATATATTACGGAATTTCTTGTAATTGCAGATGGGTCCCAATCGAAATGGGCGAGTTATTTCAATTTAGGGCCAAGAAAACCGAAATTTGCAAACACACTTTCATTAAGATTGAAAGGGTTAGGTGAAATACCTAGAGATGCAGTTAGATTTGAGTTTGGATTTATAAAATATGGTTTTGCATGGGCATTCCCCCTAAGAGAAAGCCTAAATATTGGATTAGGTACTTTTATAAATAATGGTCTTTTAGAAAATCAGGCTATAAATAAACATGTAATCAGAAGCTTCGGTTTTGATGATTTTCCCTATAAAACAATTAGTAAGAAACTGAGAATATGGAATGGCTTTCACTCAATTAATGGTGACAAAGTTTTAGCTGTTGGAGATGCAGCATCTCTATGTGATCCATTTTTAGCTGAGGGAATTAGACCATCTTTAATAAGCAGTTTTTATGCTGCAGAATACATAGATAAGTGCCTATCAGGAAAAGTAGATGATTTAAATCTTTATACAAAAAAAATAAACAGCGTTTGGGGGAAATCAATGGCTTGGGGGAGGAGAATAGCCCAAGTATTTTATAGATTCCCCAGAACTGGATATCAATTAGGTGTCAAAAGGAAAACAGCACCTAAACGTATTGCTCAAATATTATCAGGAGAAATGAGTTATGAAGATATTGCAAAAAGAGTTATCAGAAGACTTTTAACAAAAAGTGGGGCTTAATTCTTTTCAATTCAAACTTAAATTTAGTTAGCAGAAATCAATTTATGATTTTTAATCTCTGAATATCTCTTTAGTAGCAGCTCTTCCAATTCTTCTATAGCCTTACTGAATCCAGTAATACCTTCACTAAGCTTTTCACTTGCCATTTGATCTTCTAACATACTTAATCTGAAATCTTTTTCATCAAATTCGTAGTCAATAGAATTATTTATTTGGGTACTTTCATCTAATTTTCTAACTAACTCTCCTTTTTCTTTTTTCAGTTCCTCAAGAAATTTTGGTGCGATTGTTAAAAGATCGCAACCTGCTAATTCTTTTATTTCATCAAGATTCCTAAAACTCGCTCCCATTACTTCTGTCTTAAATTCTTTTTCTTTAAAGTACTTGTATATTTGCGTAACCGAAATAACACCAGGGTCTTCAGCACCAACAAAACTAGTTTTACCAGTTTTTGCTTTATGCCAATCTAATATACGGCCAACGAACGGAGAAATTAGAGTTATCTTTGCATTGGCACAAGTTACCGCTTGGCAGAAATTAAAAAGTAAAGTTAAGTTGCACTTAATACCCTCTTTTTCCAAAATTTCAGCTGCCTTAATTCCCTCCCAAGTTGCTGCAATCTTAATCAAAATTCTTTCCTTTTCAATTCCAAAATTTTTGTAAAGATTGATCAATTTTCTCGCTTTTTCTACCGTAGCTTCAGTGTTAAAGCTCAGTCTTGCATCAACTTCTGTAGATACTCGCCCTGAAATAATTTTCAATATTTCTTTTCCAAAAAATACTGAAACTTGGTCAACAGTTTCTTTGATTAATTCAATTTCGGAGAATCCTTCGGGCAAGGCATTTTCTGAACTTTCTAAAGCTTTATCAATTAATTTCACATAATCAGGGTTCTTAGCAGCAGCAAGTATTAGCGATGGATTGGTAGTGGCGTCCCTTGGTTGAAATTTTTTTATCGAATCTAAATCTCCAGTATCAGCAACAACAACGGTCATTGAGGACAATTGTTCTAAAATTGATTTCATCTCTAGATAATCATATATATACATAAACTAGCTTTTATTCCTGATGAAATCATCAGATAATGAACTAAATATTTATAAAATTGGAAAATTTTAGGGTTTTTTAACAATCATTCCATGATCTTTAATCTTGGGAGGTATTTTTTCAATTACTATCAAACTCTCGATAATTTCTTTAGCAACTGGTACAGCAACAGTTGAACCATATGCATAAGATTTAGATGGCTCATCAACGACTACAAGGACAGCATATTTCGGATCATTAACTGGTAAGGTCGCCACAAAACTGCAAACTTTTTTACTTGTATAGGAACCATTTAAGGCTTTTTGGGAAGTGCCCGTTTTCCCAGCTATCCTATAACCCTCGATTTTCACTCCAGATCCACTACCCTTATCAACTACGCTCTCCATCCATTCAAGAACAGTTTTAGAGACTTCGTGTGAAAAAAATTGTTTTTTTGGATTTTTATTAACTCTTTCTTTGAAAGTTGAGGTTACATGTGGAGTCACTTCATAACCACCATTTGCTAGAGCCGCATGAAGTTGAAGCAATTTAAGTGGCGAGATTGAGAAACCTTTGCCAAAAGAAGTTACAGCAGGCGGTTATGTCACAGTATTAGTAAGAGGCGAAACAGGCGCAGTTAACGCAGCTGTAAGAGCTGGTGCCGATGCTTGCGAGAGAGTTGGTGACGGTTTAGTTGCAGCTCACATTATTGCTCGTCCTCACAGAGAAGTTGAACCTGCTCTAGGTAACGGTGAATTTCTTGGTCAAAAGGACTAATTAAGTAAAGCAAGATTTATAAATTTTGCACAATAATTATTTTCCCTACACAGACCTAAATTTATCCTTATGAGTAAGAAGTATGATGCAGGGGTAAAGGAGTACAGAGATACCTACTGGACTCCAGAATATGTACCCCTAGACACCGATTTACTAGCCTGTTTCAAATGTACAGGTCAGGAAGGTGTTCCAAGAGAAGAAGTTGCAGCAGCTGTTGCCGCTGAATCTTCAACAGGTACTTGGTCAACAGTTTGGTCCGAGTTACTTACAGATTTAGAATTTTATAAAGGACGTTGTTATCGAATAGAAGACGTTCCTGGAGATCCTGAAGCTTTTTATGCTTTTATTGCATATCCTTTAGATCTTTTTGAAGAAGGTTCTATTACAAACGTTTTAACATCTCTAGTAGGAAATGTTTTTGGATTTAAAGCTCTAAGACACTTACGTCTAGAAGATATTAGATTCCCAATCGCTTTCATCAAAACCTGCGGTGGTCCCCCAAATGGAATCGTAGTTGAAAGAGATCGTTTAAACAAATATGGAAGACCTCTTCTTGGTTGTACCATTAAACCTAAATTAGGGTTATCTGGTAAAAACTATGGTCGAGTTGTATATGAGTGCCTTAGAGGTGGTCTTGATTTAACGAAGGATGACGAGAATATAAATTCTCAACCATTCCAGCGTTGGAGAGAAAGATTTGAGTTTGTTGCAGAAGCAGTTAAGCTTGCCCAGCAAGAAACTGGAGAAGTTAAAGGCCACTACTTAAACTGTACTGCTAATACTCCTGAAGAACTCTACGAAAGAGCTGAATTTGCTAAAGAGCTAGATATGCCAATCATCATGCATGATTATATAACTGGCGGTTTTACTGCAAATACTGGATTAGCAAATTGGTGTCGTAAAAATGGCATGCTTCTACATATTCATAGAGCTATGCATGCTGTTATTGATAGACATCCAAAACATGGTATCCATTTCAGAGTTCTAGCAAAATGTTTGAGACTCTCCGGAGGAGATCAATTACATACTGGAACAGTTGTTGGAAAACTTGAAGGTGATCGTCAAACAACTCTGGGTTACATTGACAACTTAAGAGAGTCATTTGTTCCTGAAGATAGATCAAGGGGTAACTTCTTTGATCAAGATTGGGGTTCAATGCCAGGAGTATTTGCCGTCGCATCAGGTGGTATTCACGTATGGCATATGCCTGCACTCTTAGCAATTTTTGGAGATGATTCTTGTCTTCAGTTTGGTGGCGGTACACATGGTCATCCATGGGGTTCAGCTGCTGGAGCTGCAGCCAATAGAGTCGCTTTAGAAGCTTGTGTAAAAGCACGTAATGCTGGTCGCGAAATCGAAAAAGAGAGTAGAGACATTCTTATGGAAGCTGCTAAACACAGTCCTGAATTAGCTATCGCTCTTGAAACTTGGAAGGAAATTAAGTTTGAATTTGATACTGTCGACAAACTAGACGTTCAAGGTTAAACCAGATTTCAAAATTGAGGAGATTGTTCTTCTCCTCAAACTTCTACAAATCTCGTTCTATTACGAGTAATTTCATTCACATTTAAATCAATTATGCCTTTCCAGAGCACAGTAGGCGACTATCAAACAGTTGCAACCCTGGAAACATTCGGTTTTTTACCACCGATGACCCAGGAAGAAATATACGATCAAATTGCATACATAATTGCTCAAGGCTGGAGTCCTGTTATTGAGCATGTTCATCCTAGTGGAAGTATGCAAACTTATTGGTCTTATTGGAAGCTCCCATTTTTTGGGGAAAAAGATCTTAACTTGGTTGTAAGTGAATTAGAGGCATGTCATAGAGCATACCCTGATCACCATGTAAGAATCATCGGATACGATGCTTACACTCAAAGCCAAGGAACAGCTTTTGTAGTTTTCCAAGGACGTTAAATCTACTTTATGTAGTAAATATCTTTCTCCAAAAATATTTTTTGGAGAAAGTTTTTTAAAAGAGTTTCACATTTGAAGATTATGTCAAAAAAAACCAGTAGAGAGATTGCATTAGAAAGAAGAAAGGCGATGAGTGATAGCGGAAAAAAAGCTGCTGCTTATTCTTCAACTACTAAAGATAGAGTTCGATCTTCTCAAGATATACAGATTTCTGGGACTCAGTCTTCTTCTAATAATCAAAATATTTCTAAACCAGCTACAAATCATATTCCAAAAACTCAGGTTTTCAGAAAGTCTTCTTCAACAACTTTATCTAGTAAAGAGTTGGTAATAGAGAGAAGAAAAGCAATGTCTACCCATGGGAAATCAGCTATAACTTCATCAGATAGAACTCGTACTGATGTTAAAAAAGAAAGTCCCGTAAATACAGTTATAACTGCCACAACCAAAAATCAAGATGTTCAAAATTCACATAATACAGAAATTAAAACATCAAAACCAAATGTTAAAAGAAGAATTAATCAGAAGAGAAAACCTATTACTAATACAAGTAGAGATATTGTTTTAGCGAGAAGAGAAGCTCAATCTAAGCATGGTAAATCAGCAACTAAGCAAAATACGAGTGCAGCTTCTTTAGCTAGAAGGGGAGACCCAGATTTAAGTAGCAGAGAGATTTCTCAGAGAGTGAGAGAGCTAAGAAGTA
>QCDH01000017.1 GCA_003280985.1 Prochlorococcus sp. AG-355-A18 | reverse complement strand
ATGGTCACTGATTCCGAAAAGAGGAATATTATTATTTGAGTAATTTTTCTTTGTTTTTATAAGGACAACAACGTTCAAGTTTGATATATCAGATGGTAATGACTCTTTAAGATTTAATTTTCTTATCTTTTCATTGTCAAAGCCAATCTCTTCACAGAGCCAAAAATCATAGAATTCAATAAGATTTAATTCTGATAAGTTTTTTTTGATTATTTCTAAACTTTTGTTATTTAAATCTGTAATAATTGCCAAACTTAAAGGCCTTGCTTTAAGAGCCTCTACTAACCTAGTCGAATCTCTGCCGTGAATACTTACATTAACAGTATCTTGCCATGAGATCTTTAACTTACTAAATGCTAATTGAATGCAAGTATTCGAGGGGTAAAAACTTAATTCATCTTTAGAGAAATTTTCCAGTAGTATTCTCCCAATGCCAAACCAAAGTGGATCTCCTCTCGAAATCAAAATAACATCAGTTTTTTGAGATCTAAGCCAATTAACAAGTTCTCTATTACTGTTGCTCGAAAAAAATAATTTCTTTTTTTCTAAACCATTTTCGCTCCATGATTTAATTTCCTCAAAATATGAATTAGGAACTGCAATATTTTCTGTTTCTAAAAATAGATTTTTTAATTTGAAAGATAGATCCTCAAATTTATAAGAATTAATCCCAATTACATGAATTTTTCTATTAACTTCAGTCATCAATATTTAATGAAATGGAACCAAATTGTTTGAATGTTTTAATAAATTATCTTATTATTATTCGAGTTATCATAGTAAGTTAATTGTCTGAAAGGAGAAAGAGATTACATGATTTATTGTTAACTCTAATTAATAAAGATAGTGAATTTGAGTTTATTGAAGAAGATACTAGCGATTTAACATCTAGCTATTCTGAAAAAGACACTTTGAATTTATCTCGAGTTATAAAAAAAAATCGTAAAATAATCAAAAGATACCAAGCTATTGTAAGAACAGCTGTAACTCTTGATGCTCTGATGGATTCTGAAAATGAAGAAAATTACAAAATCAAATAAAAAAATTTTAAGAAGAATATTACCTTTATTTTTACTAATATCTTTTATTCTTTACCCATTAAAAGTATCTGCTGAAGTTGCAGAAACAGAGATAAATGGGGAACTAATAAATGCTAGTAGTGAGTTTTTAAGGGACTTGGACTTTGAAACTTGGCAATTAGTAGCTTATAAATCACCTCTTTTTGAAAATAAATTGATCTTGAGAGTAATAGGATATCCAGGAAATCTCAGGATTGATCATCCCACTGACTTGAGGGTGGAATCAGGGAGGAAACAGTGGCTTTTAGATGACAAAACATTACTTAATGTGGAATTAGCAAATGATGGAAGACAAGCTGCCGCAGAATTTGATCTCGATGCATTGATACAAAATTTAGATAAAAATAGACCATTAAGATTATCTTTGTCAGGAGTTTTTTCTGAATTACCTGTGCCTCCTTTCGTTGTTAAAGAGTGGAGATCAATAAACTGAATTTGATTTTTGGAGATGTCTGAAAAAAATATAAGCCATTCAAAGTGGATGAAAAGAGCAATTTTTTTGGCTTCTTTAGGCAAAAATACAACGAGTCCTAACCCCCGGGTGGGGGCGGTGATACTTGATAAGAATGGAAGCCTTATTTCAGAAGGGTTTCATTTCAAGGCAGGCATGCCTCATGCAGAGGCAATGGCTTTTAATAATTTAAAAAAGGATGCTAAAGGTGGAACTATGTATGTCAATCTTGAACCTTGTTGCCATCAAGGTAAAACACCTCCATGTGTAGATAAGGTTATATCATCTGGATTGAAAAAGGTATATATATCTATTGAAGACCCTGATAAAAGAGTCGCTGGTAAAGGTATTAAGCTTCTAAAAGAAGCTGGAATACAAGTTCATTTAGGATTATGTAAAAAAGAATCCTTAGATCTCAATAAGGCTTTCATACATAGGAATATTACTAAAAAGGCATTTGGGGTTCTTAAATGGGCAATGAGTATAGATGGAAGAATAGCTTTAAAAAATGGAAAAAGTAAGTGGATTACTAATGATAAATCAAGGTCATTAGTTCATTCTTTAAGAGCAGAATTTGATGCAATAATCATTGGAGGAAACACATTAAGAAGAGATAACCCACTTTTGACTACTCGAGGATCCAAGAATCCTGAGCCTTTGAGGGTTGTTTTCACAAAAAGTTTAGATCTCCCTTCAAAATCTATTCTTTGGGATTGTAGTAAGGCAAAAACTTTAGTTATTTATGATTCTTCTACAGCAAATGAAAGCCACCTCTCAAGGATTCCGAAATGTGTTGAGGTTGAAAAGGTATTATCAGATAACCCAGAGTTAATTTCAAAAATACTTGCAAAAAGAGGATGTAATAAAGTTCTTTGGGAATGTGGTCCTAGATTGGCTACTGCCGCTATTCAATCAAATTGTATTCAGGAACTTATTACTTTTATTGCCCCAAAAATTTTAGGTGGAGAAAATAGTATGAATCCCTTAAGTGATTTTGAATTTAGAGAAATGCATGAAATTATCAAATTAAGTGACTCTCAATTTAGTTTGATAGGAAATGATATATGTGTTAAAAGTTCATTTCAAAATTAATTTAATACTAATTTTTATGCGTTAAAATACCGTACGGTTCTTACCCAAAAAAAACAATACAGATACGGAAACTCTTCGTTTAGTTTATAATGAGTTAAAAATTGAAAGTAACTATGCCAATAAGACAAGACGATAATCAACCTAATAGAAGATTTGGAATTGTAAATATCATTTTGATAGGAGTTGGAGCATTACTTCTATTTAGCAGCCTCTTCCCTAACCAAAATATGCAAATCCCTAGGGTTCCTTATTCTTTATTTATCGATCAGGTTAATGATGGTGAAGTTAAGCGTGCATATATCACTCAAGAACAGATCAGATATGAGTTGAATGGAGCGGAAGAAGGTGCCCCTTCTGTTTTAGCAACAACCCCAATTTTCGATATGGACCTTCCTCAAAGGTTAGAAAGTAAAGGGGTGGAATTCGCTGCCGCTCCTCCCAAAAAACCAAATTTTTTCTCTACTATATTAAGTTGGGTTGTTCCTCCTTTAATTTTTATTCTTGTTTTACAATTCTTCGCCAGAAGAAGTATGGGTGGTGGAGGTGCTCAAGGAGCTCTTAGTTTTACTAAAAGTAAAGCAAAAGTTTACGTCCCCGATGATGAATCAAAGGTAACATTTGCTGATGTGGCTGGTGTTGATGAAGCTAAAGACGAATTAACGGAAATAGTCGATTTTCTGAAAAAACCTGAGAGATATACAGATATTGGTGCGAGAATTCCAAAAGGTGTCCTTCTTGTAGGACCTCCAGGAACAGGTAAAACTCTTCTTTCAAAAGCTGTAGCAGGAGAAGCAGAAGTTCCTTTCTTCATAATTTCAGGTTCCGAATTTGTTGAACTTTTTGTCGGTGCAGGTGCAGCAAGAGTAAGGGATTTATTTGAACAAGCCAAGAAAAAAGCTCCTTGCATTATTTTTATTGACGAACTAGATGCTATTGGTAAAAGTCGTTCGGGTTCAATGGGAGTAGTTGGAGGTAATGATGAGAGAGAACAAACTCTTAATCAGCTCTTAACAGAAATGGATGGATTTGCCTCAACTGATAAGCCAGTTATAGTTCTTGCTGCCACTAACCAGCCTGAGGTACTTGACGCGGCACTTCTAAGACCAGGAAGATTCGACAGACAGGTCTTAGTCGACAGACCAGATTTATCAGGAAGAAAAACAATATTAGAGATTTATACAAAAAAAGTTAAACTTGCGGATTCAATAGACTTAGATTCAATCGCTCAGGCTACCAGTGGATTTGCAGGGGCTGATTTAGCTAATATGGTTAATGAAGCTGCTTTACTTGCGGCAAGAGCCAAAAGAAAAAGTGTAGAGCAACAGGATTTAAGTGAAGCGATTGAGAGAGTCGTGGCTGGTTTGGAAAAGAAGAGTCGTGTTTTACAAGATGATGAAAAGAAAGTCGTTGCATATCATGAAGTTGGTCATGCAATTGTTGGTCATCTTATGCCTGGAGGGTCTAAGGTTGCGAAGATATCAATTGTACCAAGGGGTATGAGCGCACTTGGTTACACTCTTCAATTGCCTACTGAAGAAAGATTCTTAAATTCTAAGGAGGAACTTAAAGGACAAATAGCAACATTACTTGGAGGAAGATCAGCAGAGGAAGTCGTTTTTGGAAAGATTACAACTGGTGCTTCTAATGATTTGCAGAGAGCAACAGACATTGCAGAACAAATGGTTGGTACATTTGGGATGAGTGATATTCTTGGTCCACTTGCATATGACAAACAAGGTGGAGGTCAGTTTTTAGGCAATGGAAACAATCCACGAAGATCTGTTAGTGATGCTACTGCTCAAGCTATAGATAAGGAAGTTAGAGATCTAGTTGATGATGCGCATGAAACTGCCCTTAATATTTTAAGAAATAATTTATCTCTTCTTGAATCTATTTCTCAAAAAATTCTTCAAGAAGAAGTTATTGAGGGAGAAGATCTTAAAACTCTTTTAGCAGAAAGTAAAATGCCTTCATAGTAGAATTTAGGTTTTCATACAAAGTTAGATGCTGAATCCAGTCAAGCTTGCAAATAAAAATTTTTTATCAAGCTTGGATATTTCAAGTGAAGAGCTCTTTAATATTCTAGAGATCGCTAAAAATTTTAAAAGTAAAGATTTAAAAATTAAACTCAACGATAAAGTTTTAGGACTAATTTTTGATAAGTCATCAACTCGTACAAGGGTTAGCTTTCAAGTCGCAATGTCAAGACTTGGCGGTACTACAGTAGATCTCAACCCCACTACTTCACAAATCGGAAGAGGCGAGCCAATTAGAGATACAGCAAGAGTATTAAGTAAATATTGCGATGTTCTTGCGATAAGAACCTTTAAACAATCTGACTTGGAAGAGTATTCAAAATGGTCTTCTAAGCCAGTTATAAACGCTCTTACAGATCTAGAACATCCATGCCAAGCTATTGCAGACTATATGACAATTAAAGAGGAATTTGTTGATTTTAGAAATGTAGTTTTGACCTTTATTGGAGATGGTAATAATGTTGCGAATTCCCTTATCTTATGTGGCGCATTATTAGGTGTTGAGGTTAGGATTGCATGCCCTAAAGGGTATGAACCTAATTCTTTGATCATAAATAAAGCAAACGAAATTTATAAGAATAAAAATTTATTAAAAATCACTAATGAACCTCAAGCGGCAGTTTCTGGAGCAAATGTTATTTACACAGATGTTTGGTCATCTATGGGCGAAGAAAATCAAAAGGAACAAAAAGATAAAGAATTTAAGGGATTTACTATTGATAGTGAATTATTAGCCCATGCTGACAAAGATGCAATAGTGCTACATTGCCTCCCTGCCTATAGATCTAAAGAAATAACTGATGAAGTATTTGAAAGTAAAATAAGTAGAATTTTTGAGCAAGCAGAAAATAGAATGCATGTTCAACAAGCTCTTCTATCATGCCTTCTCCAATAGGAATACTTGCAAACTAATTAATAAATTGGTACAAATGTATTAGGATATATTTGCTTTATGGAAACTTCTTCAGAGGATGATAATCTTACCCAGGCTCAAAATGAGCTTTATGGGTGGATTAAAGAATATATGAAAAACTTTCAACATAGCCCATCTATCAGGCAGATGATGCAAGCTATGGGATTAAAATCTCCGGCTCCAATTCAAAGTCGCTTAAAACATTTGCAAGAAAAAGGATATATCTCATGGCAAGAAGGTAAGGCAAGAACAATGCAAATAGTTGATAAAATTAGAGAAGGAGTACCAATTTTGGGTTCAGTCGCGGCAGGAGGTTTAATTGAAACTTATTCTGATGTTCAAGAAAATTTAAACATTTCTGATGTTTTAAAAAAGAAAAATGTTTTTGCTCTTACAGTTAATGGAGATTCCATGATAGATGCATGTATTGCACATGGAGATATGGTTTTAATGGAGCCAATTAATGATTCATATTCTCTAAGGAATGGAACTATTGTTAGTGCAATGGTTCCAGGTTTAGGAACAACTTTAAAGTATTTTGTTAAGAGAGGAGGAAAAATATTTCTTGAAGCAGCAAATCCAAATTATGAACCAATTGAGTTGAATTTAAATGATGTTGTTTTCCAAGGAAAGTTATTGGCTGTCTGGAGAAAAGTTTAAGATCAAAACCCCAGTTTTTTGAATATTTGATGGATAGATGACATAATAATTGAATAATTCATATTTTTTGTTCTTTTGTCTGTAATTTTTAAAAAAAGATATTTAATTTTATTTAGTATTTTTTTATCAGGAATATCTTTATCGCAAAAAATACAGGCTCAAACAAAAAATTGGAGAAGTGCTGAAAATCTCGAAAAATCAATTCTTTATGAAAATAGAAATTTGTATGCAAATAATTCTTATGAAATTAAAACCTCAATTAAAGAAAATTTTCTAGAGAATTTAAAGGAAGATTCCTTTGAAAAATTAATTGCAAATAAATCTAATAAAAATACTTTAAGTGAAAATTTCTTAGTGGATGTTGAGGCAAATGTACAATCTCAGACAAAAGATTTATTTAATGCTGAGGGAAATGTAATATTATATTTTTCTAATGCAACTTTAAAAACTGATAAGCTAATTTACAATAGAAATTCAAAAGAAGTTACTGCAGAGGGTAATATATTTTTCTCTAAGGGAGAGCAATATTTTGAAGCATCTAAACTTTCTTATAACCTCAAAAGTAAAAAAGGTTTTATAAAAAATGTTTATGGTGTAATGGATTTTGCAAATTTCGAAAAAGATTTCGAACTTAAGTCTTCAAAAATAAATGCTTCAAATAATGATTTAGAAAAAAACACCATTAGAAATTTAAATTATATTAATTCTTCTAAATTTGGTTTAACAACAAATTTTAGTGAGACTAGAGATACTAGCATTAAAGATTTAGATGTAGAGTTGCCTTCCTTAAATAAATGGAGATTCAAAACAGATCGACTTAATTTTGATAATGAATTCTTAATTTCAGATCGTGTATTCTTTACTAATGATCCTTTTAATAAACCACAATTTTTAATTCTGAGTAAGAACTTCAAAGGGGAACTAATTAAAGATAAAACTAAGTTTGTAAGTAAAAATACGTGGTTAAATTTTGATGATAAAATTAAAACACCTATTGGAAGGTGGACTGTTTCAGACAGAGAAAGAATATTAAATTGGGCAATTGGATCAGATAATGAGGAAAAAGATGGATTTTACCTCGCAAGAGATTTTGACCCTTTAAATTTACCAAGCGATTTTTCTTTAAGTATAAAACCTTATTTTCTTTTTCAAAGAGCTATTCAGGACCACACTGATTCATTTAGAGGAAAAAATACTTCATTATTCAGTAATAAGGTTGAAAATAATATTTCTTTTTCAGATTGGTTCGCTATGGATGCAAATTTACTGGGCAAAATTAACTTATGGGATATTGAGCTGGAAACAAGAACTAATACTTTGAATATTGATAGATCAGCAGAAGCAATAAGATCTAAATTAACATTTTCAAGATCTATAGATTTAAATAGCGCCTATGAGGACAGTAGAGACTTAAAAAAATTAGGTGATATTAAATTTAATAATTTTGTTGATCTAGAGGTATATAGCGCATTTCGAGAAAAAATTCAAAAAGGATATGCAGGTGAAGCTGAAATATATTTTGGTAATGGATTATCTATATCTAACAGAAAATCTTGGATTAAGAATAATAAAGAGACTGGCTTAATATTTTTATATGATTTAGGTCAGTTTAAAGCTAAAAGTAAAACTGCTAATAAATTTATAAATACATCTAGAAATTTATTTTCTGCATCTATTGATAACAAAATTACATTATGGGAAAAAAACTCTGTTCTAAAAGAAATGGACAAAAGTTATAAATTTACTCCACAAATAATAAAACCAAGTTTGGTTTGGAATACCGCTGTAAATTCCGGCTTATTCTTATATGGAGATGGTACATCTCAGGAAGGAATAACATTTAGTGCTGGACCTGATTTTATATGGGGCAATTTGAAGAAATATTTTTTTGATTTTAGTAAGTTAAGTACTAGATATACATACGTTGTAAAGAGTGGAGAAAGTCCATTTGCTTTTGATGATATCAATTCTGATGAAAGACTTTTTTTTGAATTTCAGCAACAAGTTTTTGGACCATTAATATTCAGTTTTCAATCTTACATACCATTACAGGAAGGTCATAGAGATCATGGAGATTTTACTCAATCAAAATATAAATTAGAAATAAAGAGAAGAGCTTATTCTTTTGCGGTTGTTTATGATCAAGATGAAAAAGATTTAGGATACCAATTAAATATCTTCAACTTTGATTTCTCAGGAAAAGGGAATAAGTTTTAAAAATATTGCTAACAAATTTGTTAGCTTAAGATAATTTCTAGAATCATCAGAAACATTAAGAACAGATTACCTTTTTAATAAATAAAAATTAATTAATTGAAGTTAGATTCAAGAATCGCTTTCGTAAAAATAGATATTTTAAATTAATTTTCAAAGATAAAAAAATTATGTTGGTATTTTTAAAACAAAATTTAAACCTATAATTTGGTTTTTATCTTAATTCTATAAACTTTGTCAATTAATCAAACTTAAATTTAAGTCTTAAAAGCTTATTATTAAACTTAATTCTCCAATGTTCAATTGAGCTCAATTTCAATTATTTCTATTTGCGTATTTTTTGAATATTAGGTGGGGATTCTAATTGTTGGGTTTACTTTAAAGCCTCCTTTGATTAGTAAAGATTCTTCTAAAGCTTTATTTCTATCTTCATCTATCATTTCATCTATAGTTTCTTCAAGTGTAATCTCTGGAACCCAACCAAGTTTTTCGAATCCTTTTTTTGAATCTCCTACAAGTTGATCAACTTCGGTCAGTCTAAAATATCTTGGATCTACTTTAATAACAATTTCATTAGTATCTGCTCTTCTCCCGACTTCATTTAGACCTTCTCCTTCCCAAATTATACCTGGTTGATTTATTTGCCTGTTCCAGTTTAATTTGATAGCACAAATCTCAATAAATTTTCTAATTGTTACCATTCTACCAGTAGCAATTACAAAATCTTCGGGCTCATCTTGTTGAAGCATTAACCATTGCATCTTCACATAGTCTTTAGCATGTCCCCAATCTCTTTTGGAATTGAGATTGCCGAGGTAAATACATTTTTCCAAGCCAGCATCAACTCTTGTAAGTCCTCTGGTTATTTTTCTTGTAACGAAAGTTTCCCCTCTTCTAGGACTTTCATGATTAAACAAAATACCGTTACAAGCAAATATTCCATAAGCTTCTCTATAATTCACTGTTATCCAATAAGCATATAATTTAGCTACTCCATAAGGACTTCTTGGATAAAATGGTGTTGTTTCTTTTTGTGGAATTTCTTGTACTTTTCCATATAATTCACTAGTACTTGCTTGATATAATTTTGTTTTCTTTGAAAGATTTAATATTCTGATTGCTTCAAGGATTCTTAAGGTTCCTAAAGCATCACAATTGGCAGTATATTCTGGGGTTTCAAAACTTACTGCAACATGACTCTGTGCTCCTAAATTATATATTTCATCTGGTTGAACATTTTGAAGAATTCTTATTAAATTTGTACTATCTGTTAAATCACCATAATGAAGGATAAATTTTTTATTATCTTCTTGGGGGGTTTGATAAAGATGATCTATTCTTTGTGTATTGAAAGTACTTGATCTTCTTTTTATTCCATGAACCTCATATCCCTTTTGTAAAAGAAATTCTGCTAGATAACTTCCGTCTTGTCCTGTTATTCCTGTTATTAGGGCTTTTTTATTTAAACTCATTCGGGAAGTTTTAATATTTGATTGGTTTTAAAAATTATATAAAAACTAACTTGTTTATTAATGATCTAAATGAAAGGATTAATTAATTATTACATATCCATTTCAGCAAACTCAATTTCATCAATATCAAATTTATCATTTATTTCTTATGAAATAAATTCTGTTAATTAACTATTAGAAGGATTAGCTAATTAATTATTAATAAATTAAGAACTCAAAGATTAAATACCTAAATTTAATATTAGTTTTACTATTTAGAAAATAATTTTCTTAAATATTCCTGGGCTGGCCAATACTTGGGACAACAATTGATTGAGAAGCTGCAGATAATTATTCAGGCTATTCAGTAAGTCTTTCTGATGATGGAACTGCCTATTTAAGATCACTTATGCATGCAGATGGGAATATCAGATATGCAAACTACCAGAGCGAAGCTTAGATGAAAGAATATTTGACTGCTAACGGCGATGAATCAATAATTGCGGATATAACTATTTAATTTTTTAGTGTCTATTAGACACTAGGTCATAGGCGGGCGATCATTTGCATAACTTTGCAATATCTCGCTGCATTTAAGAGATAATATGAGACTCATATCTATAATTATTTTAACTCTGTATATCATTAGTAAAAATAATTTGAGAGGTTAATATAATATGAGTGGCGCCTTTTACAAAAGTTTAATTTCGCACTAATTAAAAATAATATTTAATTTTTATTAAAAAGTGTCTATTCAAGAAATATACGTTAGTGGTGGATATTTTGATAAACCTTTTTATAGTTTTTATTACGACAATCTTGGAACTCAACAAATAACAACATTAAGTTTTGATATTTTTAATACCTATAACTTTTTTAGGTTAAATAACGCTAATACGCACCCTTTTTACATTAAGGAAAAATCAGCAAGCAATCAAAGCTTAAATTTCACAGGAGATGGCAATATTTCATCCGGGATTAGAAGTGAAGAATCTTTTTCACTCGCTTTTGATCCTGATATAAATTTGAGCGAATCAATAAGTTATTTTTGTACTTCTCATTCTTCAATGAATTATGAAGTGAATTTGACTGCTTTTGAAAAAATAGCAACTATCGAAAATAACTTAATAAAAATAAATTTAGAAATTGGGAACAACTATCTTTTAACTTCTATTAGAGATTATGACGGTAATTTTCATGCTAATACTGGCAGTGTTTCTGATGCTACTAAAAGTGCCTATAAGTATCAAGGTTTAATTGATGTAAATGCTGATGGCACGAAAGAAGCTATCTACACAAATAAAGAATCAGGAAGATGGGTAACTGCTTCTGTAAATTCTTCCACAGGAGAAATTAATTATTCTGAACATGGTTCTGGAGGAACAACTAGAGTTGTAGGTATCTATATTGATCCACTAGTACAAGATGGAGTTGTAGAACAAGGAAGTGATTACGACAGTCAGCGCAGATTCCAGAATGATTTAAAAATTGATAATCTAACCGCTAAACATTCAGGAGATTATGATTCTGATGGTATCCATGAAGTTTATTGGAAAACAAATGATGAAACCGCATATTTAAGAGCTTTAATGCATGCGGATGGAAATATTAGATATGCGAATTATCAAAGTAAAGAACAAATGATTGAATATTTAACTGCTAATGGAGATGAATCTGTTATTAGCGATATTATTTAAAATCTTTTTTCGAAAATTAGAGTTTACCATCTAAAATTTAAAATGGGATAAACTTAATTGAAACAAAATATCTGTAAAAAATATCTCTTCAATAGATATTCTACCTTCCGCACTATAGCCATTACTAACCAGACTTTTTAAGTAGCTGAGGAATTGCTTGAGTACAGCTCCATAATGCATGCTACAACTTGTAAATCTCTGGGTGTATTTTAGGATGCAGATTTTAATAATCAAACGCTATAAAGTACTATAGGAGTTACGGACGTCACGAAAGAAATCTTTAGATTGATTGATATGACAAACGTTTAGAGATTTGGGGTCATAGCTCAGCTGGTAGAGCACCTGCATGGCATGCAGGGGGTCAGGAGTTCGAATCTCCTTGGCTCCATTAATTTTAAAGAATTTGCCTAAATGTAAATGACAATCATTTATGAAGTAAAATGAAAATACTTTTCTACTTAGATGCTTGGATTGAATTCTCTAAGCCATATTACAAAGATCCTGCAGGAGAATTTTTATTTTTTCCTATTATTAAATCAATATTAGATTCTAGGTTATCAAATAATAAAGAAATCTTCTTTTTATTTGGAGATGCCCAAGAGGATACATTTAAAGGATTTTGCGAAGGTCTTAATTTAAACTTTGTTGTAATTAATCAAAAAGAATTAAGACAATTTGCTAGAAACGATAGCGAATGGTTTAAAAACTTATATACAGAAAAAAGAAATGAAACTCTAGATTTGAAGATATCTGAATTCTTCAAAAGTAAATTGGGAAATTTTGTTCCAGATATAATTTTTCCTTATTCTTTTCCAGTTGACTTTTTTAAATTAATATTTCCGGATGCTTTAATTATTCAGTCAGAGAGTGGATTTACTACTAGAGCCCCCTTTGTTAGAAGTGTTTTCCTTGATCCTTTTGGACCACTTAAAAATTCATATCTTAAAAAATTTAAGAGACAATTAAATAGTCTTGAAAACTCGGAATATAAAACTGCATGGCTAAATAAAATTAGAGAACTTTATATAGAAAAATTAATAAAAAAATCTTCTCCATTTAATTTATCTAAAATTAAAGATCAAAAAAATTTTAATAAATATCTTTTACTCCCATTACAATTCTCAGGTCACTTTTTATTTGATTGCCATTGTTCTTTTAATAATCAATTTCAATACATTTGTTATGTTTTAGAAAATATTTCTCCTGAAATAGGACTTATTGTTACCGAACATTGTAATGAAACATATGGACAAACTATAAGTTCTGATATGTTGAAGTATTTTGAATCTAAATATAATAATTTTATATTTTTGCCAGAAACGAGAGAATATCAATCATCTTCGCAATATTTAATTTCAGAAGTTGATGGGCTAATTAATGTTACTTCTTCATTGGCGGTGCAAGCATTACTATGGTCTAAACCAGTATTTACTATTGGTGATTCATATAATAATTCAATTTCAGAGGATATTTCTCTTGATAAAATTTTAGAATTTTTAATTTCAGATAAATATGAGAGTAAGGATGCAATTTTATATCATCTATTAACAAGATATTACATCCCAACTATTGATTATGTTTTCAGACCTGATTGGATAAAGGATTTTTTAATAAAAAGCCTTGCTAAGTTTAGATATGGACCAATAGGGTTTGATTTTTACGATGAATTTGATAACCCTGAGAATATACTAAATATATATATCAGTAAATACAATGATAATATACCCGTAAAAACAAATTCTCAAGAAGACTATAAGCAAAATTGGTTTAATGCATTAGCAGCATTAGAGGCATCCCAAAAAGAACTAAATGAAGCAAAAGAATATAAGCAACACTGGTTCAATGCATTAGCAGCATTAGAGGCATCCCAAAAAGAACTAAATTAAGCAAAAGAATATAA
>QCDH01000016.1 GCA_003280985.1 Prochlorococcus sp. AG-355-A18 | reverse complement strand
CCGGGCTCCAGTTGGGGTGAGGATAACCACTACAGGCAACAATTAATCCGAAATGCAACTTAAATCCCGCATCAATTGCCATTGCCGCCCCCTGTGAGAACCCCAACAAAATTGTTTTTCTTAGTGGAATCTGATCAGTATCAAATTTTTTTAATGTAACTAAAAGTTTATTTACTTCAACCTCAGCTCCATTCCAATCATGTGGGTATAATCCATACCACTGTCTTCCTTGACCGCTTGGGTGTAATCCAGGCGCCCTCAAAGAAATTACCTCAAAATCAAGATTTATTTTTTCAGTCATCTCCTTTCCAAATGTTAAAAGGTCATCCGAATCAGCTCCCCAACCATGCATCAAAATAATTCTATGAGTTGCAGTTTGAGAGCTAATCGAGACAAATTCATGATTGATAGCATATTTCATGTTTATATTCTTAAGTAAGTAAACTTTCGCATAATGTCTCCATTAGCTTTAATAAGTGTCTCTGATAAAAAAAATATAATCCCATTTTGCAAGGAATTGGTAGAGAAATTTAATTATAAAATTCTATCAAGCGGAGGAACTGCTAAACATCTGATAGAGGCTAAAATTCCAGTCATTAAAGTTGCTGATTTTACTAATTCTTCAGAAATTCTTGGCGGAAGAGTTAAAACTTTACATCCAAAAATACACGGGGGAATATTAGCTAAAAGAACTGATGAGGAACATAAAAAAGATATAGAAGCTAACAATCTTAAGTTGATTGACTTGGTAGTTGTAAATTTATATCCTTTTAAAAAAACTGTAGATCAAGGAGCTAAATGGGAAGATGCTATTGAAAATATAGATATCGGAGGGCCGTCTATGATTCGTTCTGCAGCTAAAAATCATAAAGATGTTTCCGTTTTAGTAGATCCTAGTCAATATCAAAATTTTCTTGAAGAAAGTAAAAAAGGTGAATTGAAAGACTCATATAAAGCAAAATTAGCCCTTGAAGCTTTTCAACATACAGCAGACTATGACACTGCAATATCTAATTGGATGAGAAAAGAAAGAGATTTACAATCTTCCAAATATATTGAATCTTACCCACTAATCAAAACCTTAAGATATGGAGAGAATCCACATCAAAAAGCTTTTTGGTATGGTTCAAGTAACATTGGATGGAATTCAGCAGAACAATTACAAGGAAAAGAATTAAGTTATAACAATCTATTAGATCTAGAGTCGGCACTTTCAACAGTTTTAGAATTTGGCTACTCAGAAAAAGATGAACTTACAACCGATACGTTTGCCTCTGTTATTTTAAAACATAATAATCCTTGTGGTGCCTCTATAAGTACTTCAGCTTCTAAAGCATTTTTGAATGCTTTGGAATGCGACTCAGTTAGTGCATTTGGAGGGATAGTTGCTTTTAATTCAAATGTTGATAATGAGGCGGCAATTCACCTCAAAGATATTTTCTTAGAGTGTGTCGTCGCTCCATCTTTTGATGAGGAAGCTTTAGAAATTTTAAAAGTTAAAAAGAATTTAAGAATTTTAAAGTTTTCAAAAGATCAACTTCCAAAAAAGAATCAAAATTCTACCAAATCAATAATGGGAGGAATACTAGTTCAAGATACTGACGATAGTGAAGAAACAACTGAAAATTGGATTTCAGTAACTAATAAAAATCCAAGTAATCAAATTAACTTAGATCTAAATTTTGCATGGAAAATTTGTAAACATGTTAAATCTAATGCCATTGTTATTGCAAAAGACCAAAAAACTATTGGTATTGGAGCTGGACAAATGAACAGAGTTGGTGCAGCAAATATTGCATTAAAAGCAGCTGGAAAGTTATGTTCTGGAGCTGTCTTGGCCAGTGATGGATTTTTCCCATTTGCAGATACTGTAGAACTAGCAAATGAATATGGAATAAAAGCTATTATTCAGCCCGGAGGAAGTCTAAGGGACCAAGAAAGTATTGATATGTGTAATTTGAAGGGAATCTCTATGGTATTTACAAAAAAAAGGCACTTTTTACATTAAATCATGTTGATTTAGGATAATATGTAATCTTGTTAGTTTTTCTGAATAAAGATAGCCTGCCTGGACCTGCACATAGAAAGTAGAGAGAAATAGCACCATATATAAAAGACAATTCGAAAGCATAATTGTGACCTTCAACCACTGCTAGAGGAAAACCTTCTAGACCAGTATCAAGGAGATGAAAATAAACTGCAAATGCCATGGTGGAAAATAGGCCAAGAGAAGAAAGCCTCGCAAAAATCCCTAAAGCCAATCCTACTGGACATACTAATTGAGTAATTGCTGCTCCAAAAGTCCAAATAACAGGATCACCTGGCAAAAATGGGAAGTACTTACCAACTACAAACTCAGCAAAACCCTGAGGGTCCTGAAGTTTTTCAAGCCCATGATGGATCATTAAAGCACAAAAACCTATTCTTAAAACAAAAATCGATAGTTCTCCAAGGATATTTACTTCTGACCCTGAAGATGAATTAGCAACTACAACTTCAACTTTTTGGGGGGCTTTAGTTCTATTCATACTTGCAGTTTGAACTTGATTAGTTTGCGCTTTGTCTTCCATGCTTCATTAATTTTTCACTATTCTAGTTAATAAAGTAGATCTTTTGGAATTAACTGACTAATAAATTAAAAAAACTAAGCAAATTTATAAATGAATAACAAATTCAGGAAGCAATATCAATTAACTTTTCAATAACATCTGCAACGACCTTATCAGGAGTAGATGCACCTGAGGTAATTCCAACATTAATATTTCCTTTTGGTAAAAAATTATTTTTAAGTTCTAATTCTGATCCTAGTGGTTTATGCAATATTGAGTTTTCTTTGACTAATATCCTCTCTGGCGTATCAATGTGAAAAGAAGAAATATTTTTAGTAATTGCTATTTCTTGTAGGTGAGTAGTATTGGAAGAATTGAAGCCACCAATAACTACTAGAATATCAAGGTCTTCATCAACCAAAGAGAACATTGCATCCTGTCTTTCTTCAGTTGCATCACAAATAGTATTGAAAGCTAAAAAGTGACTATTTAAGTTTTCTGGTCCAAATTTTCTTAACATCGTCCTTTCAAAAACCTTTCCAATTTCCTCAGTCTCGCTCTTAAGCATAGTTGTCTGATTTGCAACTCCCACTCTATCTAAATCTTTATCGGGATCAAATCCATTAGAACAAGCTTTAGCAAATTTGTTCATAAACTCATTTCTATTACCTCTCCCCAGAATATATTCAGATACGTAGTTTGCTTCTTCAAGATCAAGTACAACTAAATATTTACCTGCGAATGAACTTGTGGCGAGGGTCTCTTCATGCTTAAATTTTCCATGAATAATAGATGTGAAAACATGTTTTTTATGTTTTTCAACTGTATGCCAAACCTTAGAAACCCATGGACAAGTTGTATCAATTATATGACAACCTTTCTCATGCAAAAGTTTCATTTCTTGAACAGTAGCTCCAAAAGCTGGAAGTATAACAACATCCCCATTAGAAACTAACGAAAAATCTTTAATTCCATTTTTAGCTGAAATGAATTTCACATTCATTTTTCTTAAATGATCATTAACCGAGGGATTATGAATTATTTCGTTTGTAATCCAAATATTCTCATTAGGGTAATGTCTTCTAGTTTCGTAAGCCATTGCTACAGCTCTTTCAACTCCCCAACAGAAACCGAAGGCTTGTGCCAACTTAATATTTAGTCTGCCTTTAGTGTAAGTAAAACCATTATCTCTAATAGAGCTTATCAAATCACTTTGGTAAGCCTCTTCTAAAGCTTGAGCTCTTTTTGTTGGAGAATCGAAACCCCTTCTATTGTATCTAGAAGAATGGTGAAGGGATCTTCTAAAAGCTTGAGTATCCATCTTCCTATATTACAACGTTTTAAATAATTTTTTGTAAAAAAAAAGAAACCTGACATAAGCCAGGTTTCCAAAAATAATTTTAAGTTAGATTATTTAGCAGATGCAAAGTCTGGATATGCTTCCATTCCATGCTCTCCAATATCTAAGCCTTGAGTCTCTTCTTCTTCAGATACTCGGATTCCACCGAATAATCCTCCAATTACAGACCAGGCAATCCAGCAAGTAACTAGTGTCCAAATAGCATAAGCTGCGGCACCAAGAGCTTGAACTAAAAGAAGGGTAATACCTCCTCCATTGAACAATCCCATACCAGCTCCATCACCCTGGACAGCTGTACCCCAAAGACCGATAACTACAGTACCCCATACACCACAAACTCCGTGAACAGAGAATGCGCCTACAGGATCATCGATCTCAGCGGCATCAAGTGCTGCAACAGAAAATACAACGATTATTCCGCCCACTAGTCCTGCGAACCAGGCTCCAGCAAGAGTCATATCACCACAACCAGCAGTGATACTAACCAAACCAGCAAGGATTCCGTTAATTATCATTGTAAGATCAGGCTTACCAGAAGTTAATGTTGAAACGATAGTTGCACCAATAGCGCCAGCTGCTGCTGCCAAAGTAGTTGTTACAGCAACATATGGAACCCATTGATCCATAGCAAGTTGTGAACCAGGATTAAAACCATACCAACCTATCCATAGAACTAATGCGCCTAGAGTAGCTATAGCCATATTGTGTCCTGGCATAGCCTGTGGTTTCCCATCAGAGTATTTACCAATTCTTGGTCCAAGAAGCATAGCTCCTACAAGACCCGCCCATGCTCCAACTGAGTGAACAATTGAAGAACCAGCAAAGTCTACAAAACCTAAAGAATCAAGCCAACCACCATTCCATTTCCAGCTACCAGCAATTGGATATATAAATGCAGTTAATACGACAGCAAAAACAACAAATTCTCCAAATTTAACTCTTTCAGCAACGAGACCGGATACGATAGTTGCTGCAGTTCCTGCAAATGCAGACTGGAACAAGAAATCAACTGTTGGGACTAATCCAGCATCAGTTACCATATCTGCGGTAACTGTTGGATCGAAAAATAAGCCTCCAAAATAAAGCCATCCGTCAGCAACGCTACCTCCGTACATTAATGAATAGCCGATAAACCAATAAGAGGTAACAGCTAGAGCAAATACGAATAGGTTTTTAGCAAGTATGTTTACTGCGTTCTTAGAACGACACATACCTGCCTCAACCATAGCGAAACCAGCGTTCATAAAGATCACTAAAATAGTAGCGATCAAAAGCCATAAATTGTTAGCAAGAAAAGCTGCATTCAACTCAGGTAAATCAGCTGCGTGAGCTGAAAGATTAAAAATACCTAAACCAAACAAAGCTAAAGGAACTGTCGCAAGCCACAACATAGAGCGGTTTGAACTAAATCCTCGAATACTCCTCAAAAGGAGCATAGGTCCATTAACAAGACTTGCATCTTGTAATTTGGACCTAGAGCGCCTTTGAGGCGTTTGCAAAGCAGTGGTCATAAAAAAAAATTAGATCTGCAAAAAAACAGTTTGTGCTGTTTCCTTTCATATTTAATTTTGCTCAAAAAACTTATTAGTGTCTAGTAGTCGTTGTTACCAATTTTATAGTTGCATCCCAAAACTATATCTGTTAAATTAAAAAATTTTTTTTTAAGAATTTTAAAATATCAGAATTTTAATTTATTTCAAAGGTTTAATTCCTTTCCATGATACGTGGTCTTTATGAAATTCAAAGGAACATGGAATAACTATCATTCCTGCACTTAAAGATTCTCTAAAAAGACTGCCGTATAAGGGATCTGCATCATCTCCAGGGGCAAAAAAACAAGCGTCTTTTCTCGTAATACAAAGTACTAAAACACTTTTACTTTCAGGAATTAATTCCTTTAATTCTATAAGGTGTTTTTGGCCTCTTTTCGTTACTGTATCTGGGAATAGAGCTACATTTTCCTTAATCCAAGTCGTATTTTTAACCTCTATGTAAATGTTACGTTTATCAGGATTTGAAGATTTTGGAGTTAAAAAAAAGTCAATTCTGCTTTTTTTATTTTTTCCATAAGGGATTTCTGATTTAATTGTCTCTATTTCTCCTATTATTTCGTTGAGCAAATTTTTCTCAATAACCTTTTTGATTAACTTATTTGCGAATAGGGTATTAATACCCACCCAAACCTCCTCATTTTTCTCATCTAATACACATATCTGTTCCCAAGTAAAAGGTAATTTTCTTTTTGGAGAAGAGGAAACACTGATTCTTACTTTTGCTCCCTCTCTCAAAAGTCCCTTCATTGGGCCTGTGTTAGCACAATGAGCAGTTACTACCTCTCCACTTTCTAATTTAATATCTGCAAGAAACCTTTTATACCTCTTAATTAAAACCCCTTCGATTAATGGATCAAATTCAATTATCCGATCATTCATAAATATGTCGTTAGTTAAAAATCAAATATAATTGAAACTTAAACTTCATGAGATATTTAGACAGATCCAGATGAATTCATTTTTAAAAAATAATGTTTTTTCAATTTCATTGGGTACTAGTCTAAGTAAATTAGCTGGATGTATAAGACAAATATTCATAGCTGCTGCTTTTGGGATTGGGATAACATACGACGCATTTAATTATGCCTATATAATTCCCGGTTTTTTGCTAATAATCATTGGAGGAATTAATGGTCCTCTACATAACGCAGTTGTTGCTGTTTTAACTCCGCTTAACAAAAAAAATGGAGGCATTATTTTAACTCAAGTAAGCATAAAACTTTCAATATTATTATTAATTTTAGCCATATTGATTTATTCGAATTCCAGTTTATTAATTGAATTATTAGCCCCCAATTTAAGTTCAGAAGCTAAATCCATTGCTGATTACCAATTACAAATACTTACACCTTGTATCCCTTTATCCGGCTTCATAGGTTTAAGCTTTGGAGCTTTAAATTCCCAAAGAAAATTCTTTCTATCAAGTATAAGTCCAGCAATAACAAGCCTAACTACTATTTTTTTTATTTTATTTAGTTGGATTTTCAACCAAGAAAATACATCTTATTATTTCTCTACTTATACGGGATTACTAGCTTTTGCAACTTTGACAGGAACTTTCATTCAGTTTGTTGTTCAAATTTTGGAAATAAAAAAAATTGGTCTTTTAAGATTAGAGTCAACCTTCAATTTATTTAAAGATGAAGAGAGGAGGATTTTCAAACTAATTATTCCAGGATCTATATCATCAGGTCTAAGTCAAATTAATGTTTTTATCGATATGTTTTTTGCATCAAGTTTTCAAGGAGCAGCATCTGGACTAGCTTACGGAAATTTTCTTATACAAGCCCCCTTAGGCATATTATCTAACTCTTTGATTTTGCCATTACTTCCAAAATTCTCTAAATTGAGAAGTGAGAAAGATGATAGAGGTCTCCAAATACAATTGATATCTGGAATAGAGTACTGTTTCTTGACAGCTATTTTTTTAACCGGATTTTTCATAACATTCAATAATCAAATCGTACAATTAGTTTTTCAAAGAGGATCTTTTGATTATTCAGCGGCTTTAAAAGTAAAGAATATATTAATTGCTTATGCAGTTGGCATACCTTTTTATCTTTATAGAGATCTATTAGTAAGAACTTACTATTCAATAGAGAAAACAAACTTCCCCTTTAAATCTTCATTTGCAGGGATAGTATTTAACATTTTTTTTGATTGGTTTTTAATTGGTGCCCCAATTAGGAATTATGGGAATCTCTCTCCATATAATTTTGGAGTTATAGGAATAATTTTATCTTCAGTAATGGTCAACTTTATAATTTGTATTTTGCTTTCTTTAAACCTGCGAAATGAAGATATCCATTTGCCTAACTCGTATTTATTCAGAAAAATAAGCCTTATGTCATTAGCAGCGTTTATAGATAGCACACTCTGTTTTACGATCCTCAAAAGTATCAATAACTCAAATTCAAATCTAAAAGAATTTATATTATTAACATTTGGTTCTATAACTTTTTTTGTAATTTATTATTCACTAACAAAATACCTTAAAGTAAATAAATACGAAGTTTATAAAAAAAAGATTTAGTTTTCAAAAAAACTTTCCAAAATCTCCTCTAATTCTAGAATTTGTGAAGACGTGATTAAATTAACCAGTGGAATACTGTTAACACCGTCCCCTACTTTTACATTTATTGCTTTCAAACTTAGTTTTGCAGCCTCCAATGGACCTTGCTTTTTATTGCTTATACATTCAATAGCAAGATGTCTAGCTAGGCCAGCATCTCCAAGATACAAATTCCACTTTTCTACTTTTATAAAAACCTTTTCGGAAATAATATTTTCTAGATCACTTATTCGTATTTGAGAGTCCATAAACTTAAAATTGTTTTAAGATGATTGTTTTGAAGTATCTTTAGGTTTTTTTGTAATTACGAAAAGTAAATGTGAGGCCAAAAGAAATGACCAGAAAATTGCAAAATTATTAAAGTAGGTTATCTCAAATTTAATTTCTTTTAAAAGCCAGGTCCCACTTACAATCGCAGTAAATATCATACAATGAATAACAAAATTTACTATTCGAGAAAAATGTTTATAGATAGGATCTTCTAAATCACCATTTCCGTACCACTTTATAGGCATATTGATAGTTAGATTGTTAATAATAGACATTTTACCCGAAATCTAGTTGACTAAGAGACCCTGAAACAGAGATATTACATAATTGTGCGCCTGTAGCTCAGTGGATTAGAGCACCTGACTACGGATCAGGGTGTCGGGAGTTCGAATCTCTCCAGGCGCGTTTAAAATTATGAAATATTCTTTTTATATTTTTCTAAAAAATATCGTTTATATTATGAGTATTACTTATCAAATTCAATGAATATTCTTCAAAATCTTAAAGAAAGTGATCCAGTAATATTCAATTATATCAACTCTGAAAAAAATAGACAGGAAACTCATCTTGAGTTAATAGCAAGTGAAAATTTTGCATCAATTGCCGTCATGCAGGCTCAAGGATCAGTACTTACAAATAAATACGCCGAGGGGTTACCTCAAAAAAGATATTACGGGGGATGTGAATTTGTTGATGAAATCGAAGAATTGGCTATCCAGAGAGCGAAAAAATTATTTAATGCAAATTGGGCTAATGTTCAACCCCATAGTGGAGCACAGGCAAATGCTGCTGTTTTCCTTAGTCTACTTAAACCTGGCGACACAATCATGGGGATGGATTTATCTCATGGTGGACACCTAACTCATGGATCTCCAGTAAATATGAGTGGCAAGTGGTTCAATGCAGTTCACTATGGTGTAAATAAAGAAACTAGTGAATTAGATTTTGAAGAGATAAGAGAGATAGCACTTGAAACAAAACCTAAATTGATCATATGCGGATATTCTGCTTATCCAAGAACAATCGATTTTGAGTCATTTAGAAATATTGCTGATGAAGTTGGTGCATTCTTAATGGCTGATATTGCTCACATCGCCGGTCTTGTAGCAAGTAAACTTCACCCAAATCCAATACCTTATTGTGATGTAGTAACTACAACTACTCATAAAACATTAAGAGGGCCTAGAGGTGGACTTATCTTGTGTAAAGATGAAGATTTTGGAAAGAAATTTGATAAATCTGTTTTCCCAGGAACTCAAGGTGGGCCCCTAGAACATATTATTGCCGCTAAAGCAGTTGCATTTGGAGAAGCCTTACAGTCAGATTTCGTTAACTACTCTCAAAAAGTAATAAAAAATGCCAAGGTTCTAGCTTCAACTTTAATAGATAGAGGAATCAATATTGTAAGTGGCGGCACTGACAACCATATTGTTTTACTTGATTTAAGATGTATCAATATGACTGGTAAAGTTGCTGACTTGCTTGTAAGTGAAGTGAATATCACTGCAAATAAAAATACTGTTCCATTTGACCCTGAATCACCTTTTGTGACCAGTGGGCTTAGGTTAGGTACCGCTGCTTTAACTACTAGAGGTTTTAATGAGAATGCCTTTGCAGAAGTTGGCGAAATTATTGCTGATAGATTACTTAACCCAAACGATTCAATGATTGAAAGTCAATGTAAAGAAAGAGTATTAAACTTATGTAATCGCTTTCCTCTTTATGAAGGCAAACTTGAAGCATCAATTAAATGAGTCCTAATTCCGAGGGAGTTGAGATTCTTTCTATTGGAACAGAGCTACTTTTAGGAAATATCATAAATACAAATGCTCAATGGATTTCTGAACAGTTATCTCTATTAGGTTTAAATCACTTTAGGCAATCAACTGTGGGTGATAATTGTGATCGAATTATAAAAGTAATTCAAGAAATATCGAAAAGAAGTAATCTTCTAATCACAACGGGTGGATTGGGACCTACCCCGGATGACTTAACTACTGAAGCAATAGCTAAATCTTTTAATGTATCTCTTTTTGAAAGACCGCACTTATGGGATGAAATTAAACAAAAACTTCCAAACTCAAAACTCAAAGACGATTCCTCTAGCTTAAGGAAACAATGTTTCTTCCCAAAAAATGCTCAAATAATTAAAAACCCAAGAGGCACTGCCCCAGGAATGATATGGGAACCAATAAAAGGATTTACTATTCTTACTTTCCCTGGAGTACCCAGTGAAATGAAAACTATGTGGGAAGAGACTGCGTATGATTTTATTAAAACCAAATTCTCAGATAGTTATTCATTTTTTTCAAATACTCTTAAATTTGCAGGAATTGGAGAATCTAGTGTTGCAGAAAAAATTAGTGATCTTTTAAATCTTAAAAACCCGACTGTTGCTCCATATGCAAACTTAGGGGAGGTTAAACTCAGAATCACAGCTAGAGCAAAGAATGACCTAGAAGCAAATAATATAATAAAGCCCGTAAAAGAAAAATTAAAAAAAGATTTTTCGAAATTTATTTTTGGAGAGGATAATGATACTCTTCCAAGCGTTTTAATAAAAGAATTGGCCAAGAGGAATCAAACTATTGTTTTTGCTGAATCCTGTACAGGAGGATTACTTTCTGCATCGATCACATCAATATCAGGCTCATCTCAAGTTTTTCAAGGTAGTATTGTTTCTTATAGTAATGAACTAAAAAATTCATTATTAAATATTTCTGAAGAAAAGCTTACAAAATATGGAGCAGTTTCTAAAGAAGTTTGTGAGACCATGGCAATTAATGTAAAAGAGAAATTAGGTGCAGATTGGGCAATAGCGATTAGTGGAATAGCTGGTCCTAGCGGAGGGAGTCAAGATAAACCGGTAGGACTTGTCTATATCTCAATTTCAGGACCAAATAATCATATAACTAATATAAAAAAACTATTTAACTCAACCCGAAATAGAAAAGAAATACAAACACTAAGTGTAAATGTATGTTTGAACAGTCTCAGATTAATTCTATTATCTAATAGTAAGTAACTATTTTTACAAATTGAGTCAAGATACCCTATTTGATAAAGTTTGGGATTTACATAAAGTTTCAAGTCTTCCTGGAGGATCTGATCAGATATTTATTGGTCTTCACCTTATCCATGAAGTGACGAGTCCGCAAGCATTTGGTGCTTTAAAGGACAAAAACTTAAAAGTAAAATTTCCAGAAAGAACTGTTGCTACTGTTGATCATATTGTGCCAACAGATAATCAGAGCAGGCCTTTCAAAGATAATCTTGCTGAACAGATGATTGAAACACTTGAGAAAAATTGCTTGGAGCATAAAATAAGATTTTTTAATATTGGTAGTGGTAATCAAGGCATAGTTCATGTAGTAGCACCTGAATTAGGGCTAACTCAGCCAGGAATGACAATCGCTTGCGGAGACTCTCATACTTCAACTCATGGAGCTTTTGGGTCAATTGCTTTTGGGATAGGTACAAGTCAAGTAAGAGATGTTCTTGCTACCCAAACCATAGCCATGAACAAATTGAAAGTGAGGCAGATTTTGTGTGACAATAAATTATCTAAGGGTGTTTACGCTAAGGATTTAGTACTTCATATCATTAATAAACTTGGTGTAAAGGCTGGAGCTGGTTTCGCATATGAATTCGCAGGGCCTGCGATAGATGAATTATCCATGGAAGAAAGAATGACGATATGCAATATGTCTATTGAAGGTGGCGCTAGGTGCGGCTACATTAACCCTGATGAAAAAACCTTTAGTTACATTAAAAATAAATTATGTGCTCCAAAAAATAAGCATTGGGATAAAGCCCTAACTTGGTGGAATTCATTAAAAAGCGATGAAAATTCAATTTATGATGATGTAATTAAATTAGATGCTTCAAAAGTAGAGCCTACCGTAACCTGGGGAATTACTCCCGGTCAAAGTATAGGTATTAATCAAGAGATTCCTCAATTAGATGATTTATCCCCAAATGATAAATTAGTTGCAAAAGAGGCTTATGAATATATGAGTTTCAAGCCAGGACAATTAATAAAAGATACTCCTGTAGACGTTTGTTTTATAGGTAGTTGCACAAATGGAAGAATCAGTGACTTAAGAATTGCAGCTCAAGTACTTAAAGACAAAAAAGTATCAAAGAATGTCAAAGCATTTGTAGTTCCAGGTTCAGAAAAAGTGGCGACTGCTGCAAAACAAGAAGGTATTGATCAAATATTTAAGGATTCTGGATTTCAATGGAGAGAGCCTGGCTGTTCAATGTGTTTAGCAATGAATTCAGATAAGCTAATAGGCAATCAAGTTAGTGCTAGTTCTAGTAATAGAAATTTCAAGGGTAGGCAAGGATCTCCTAGTGGAAGAACACTTCTGATGAGTCCAGCAATGGTTGCTGCTGCTGCAATTAATGGCAGAGTCAGTGACGTCAGAGAGTTTATCAACTGATGAAATCTGAATTTACCCCACCAATTGGGAAAATTTCAAATGTAAACGGTCAATGTATCTCAATGATTGGTAATGATATTGATACAGATCGAATAATTCCAGCGCGTTTTTTAAAGTGTGTTAACTTTGATTTATTGGGTGAATCTGTTTTTGAAGACGATAGAAAAACTTTAAAAGGAAGGCATCCGTTTGATCTAGAAGAAAACAAAAATGCCTCAATATTAATTGTTAATAGCAATTTTGGTTGTGGTTCCAGCAGAGAACACGCCCCTCAAGCGCTTATGAGATGGGGTATAAAAGCAATAATAGGCGAAAGTTTCGCAGACATTTTTTATAGTAACTGTATTGCGATAGGAATTCCATGTTTTACACTACCTAAAAATTCCATAGAAGAGATACAAAACTATTGCGATAATAAATTTTTATTTTTAGAAATTGACCTTAAAAATTCATTCGCAACAGGAAAAGATTTAAGTTTAAATCTTGAGATTAAAGAAAGCTCAAGAAAAATGTTTTTATCAGGGGAATGGGATGCAACTTCAACATTGCTTGAAAATGAAAATATTATTGAAAATAAATTTAATGAATTGCCCTATATAAATTTTAATTCACGTTTTTCATAATTATCTAAACCTCAATGAGGTTAAAGAAATATTGGTATTTTGATTATTAATTTTTTTAATTTTGATAATTTAGCTGGTTTATGATGGCTGAAGAAAATAAATAGAAAGGAAAAAATTAATTTTTTATACTTGAAATCGATTTAAGAATTTAATTAAAAATATTAATCTTGGGGACTTTCTAAGTCTTTTCTGTTTGGGGTTCTTGTTGGGTCACTTGCTAAAAATCCGAAAAGAAATATTCCAACAAAGAAAAAGACAATAGTGTAGACAGAAATTTTTAAGGCGAGCATGGAATTACTAGTGCTGACAGATTTATATCCTATTAAATTTATAATTAAACTATGATAAATTGTTTACTTTTTGTATTTTTGGTAAATTTTGAAATACTTTAGGAGTAACTAATCATCATGATCGTCCCAAGGATCAGTAAGCTTGGCTGCTTTAGGTCCAAAGGCAGTCCAAAGACCAAAACCGGTCAAAGCTAAAAGTAAAGCTAGAATTGTTACAGCTATAGAAACTGCAGGATCAGGAGCTGATGATAAAGTTTGCATCAATTTTGCTAAGTTTGTAAACAATTTATGTATGAGTTCTTATACAATAGCGAAATAATATACGATTTTGTGAATTTAACATGGGTCAAAAAACAGCATTAGGAAGTCTTTTAAAAGCAATTGGCAACTCAGGTCAAGGGAAAGTTGTACCTGGTTGGGGAGCAGTCCCTGTAATGACAGTAATTGGTCTACTACTTTTGGTTTTCTTAGTTATTCTTCTACAAATTTATAACCAATCCCTACTACTACAAGGTTTCTCAGTAGATTGGAACGGAAACTAAATTTCTGTAATTTTCTCAAAAAGTTATTTGGTTAATGTGAAAATTGCCAAATAATTTTTTTTTAAAATTTTTGTTTTTATTAATTAGTTATAGTTTGTATGTATTCATAACTCTCAAACAAAAAGAGATTTAGAAATAAACAATGAAAGATATATTTTTAATTGGATTGGGAAATCCTAGTAAAAAATACTCAAAAAGTAGGCATAATATTGGCTTTTTACTGCTTGAACATTTCTCGAAAAAATATAATTCAAATTTTTTTTTAAAAGACAAGCTTAAAAGTTCATGCTCAGAATTTCAAATCAATGATTCTACTTTCAGATTATTTTTACCAAATACTTTTATGAATAACAGTGGTGATGCTGTACGAGCAATAATTGATTGGTACAAAATCAATTTAGATCAAATTTTCATAATAGTCGATGATAAAGATCTACCCCTTGGGAAAATAAGATTTAGAAGAAAAGGAAGCTCAGGAGGACATAACGGACTTAAAAGCATCATTGAACAATTGAAGACACAAAACTTTAAGAGAATAAGAATTGGTATTGGGTCACCGCCTTTAATAAAAGGGAAAAATAATTTCAATACCATTTCACATGTATTAGGAAATATTTCTCCAAAAGAAAAATCAATATTAGATAAAGTGTACAAGAGAGTCATCGAATCTCTCGAACAACTAAATATTAAAAAAGAAGAATATATAATTAACGAATTAAATTCTTTTGACAAAGACCAAGCTTAAGAAATGCGTTCAAAACCTGAAACTATTGCAAATATAAGTGTTAAGGAATATTGCTTCTCAAAAAAGCAAATTCAGGGGGTTGTGGAAGCCAGTCAATTTAAATGGACTTTTACCTACTCCTTTAATAAAGGGCTATTAAAGGTAAATCCACCTTTAGGAAGAGCATTAATTGAGAATGCCTTATTGAAATTTTTATTGAAAAAAGATTATGAACTAGAAACGGGGAATGAATATAAGTTAACTATTTCAGCCAAGTTTTAAAATCTATATTTTGATTAAAAGTAAACTTCATTTTGCAATAATCTTCTAAAATTATCAACGCTGATATCGCATCAAGGTTTTTATTAAGGATAAAAACCTCTCTAGGCATTAAAAACTTCAGACCACTAATTGGGAAAAGTTCGAAATATCTTGCTTTAGCCCGGTAGGTAGTATTTTTTTCCTCAAAAGTTACTATTTCTTTTTTTAAAAAATATAGTTTTTCTCTAATTTGACTACTGGTAGTACCATTGCCAATAATAATTTGTGATATGTCCTCAGCGGCAATTAAATTTTTTACATAATTGTCAATTGATTCACTTTTAAGAATAATAGCTTTATAAACTTTTTTTTCACTTATATCGGCTAATACTAAGCCGCATTTACTTTTCCCGGGATCAATAGTGATAACTTTAGGCATTTAAGATGCAATTTTTAAAATATTGATTTCAACGACTATGGGTTCTATAGTTTTACTATCTCTTAAAGATACTACTTCTAACTTAAATTTGATATTTTGATTTTCTTGAAGAAAGTCTCTAATTTTTTTTACAAAATTTCTATTTGTTTTAATTTCACTAACTTGTGAGCCTTTTGACTTAATTTCATCCCTTGTTTCTCTAAGCAATGATTTAATTTTTAAATTTATTGATTTAAGATTTAAATCACTTTCTCCCAGAATTGAACTTGTAATAACATCCCCTTTTTTGACTATAAATTTATTCTTTAATAAATCAGGAGATACAAAAACATAATTATCACCTTTTAAAACATTTGTTGCTGATTTGATTAGTAAAATCCAGTCACCACCGCTAGCAGCTACTCTCTGAATTTTTGTAATATCACTAGGCCTCCACAAAAGAATATTTTTTGCTTCTTTATTATTTGGAATAACAATTTTCCTAACAAATTTATCAGCTTCATTGTAGATGTTTGCAAAGTCTGGTTTTAGATTTGAGCTAGAATTGATTTCAGCTATAAATAAAGTTTGTCCTCTTTTAATAACAATATTTCCTCTCCTAAATTCTTTAATATTATTTTTTAGTTTATTTAACTCCTTTTCTTTTAGAATAATTTTACCTTCAAGTTCCTTTTGTTCCTCCTGTAAAGGGATTAAAGCCTTTTTACTTTCATCTAAAGTTTTTTGCAAAAAAGGTATATCAACAAAAAGCCTTTGTCTGAATTCTTCACTTACTAAAATTAATAACCCTATCGATATTGAACTAATAAACCCACCAGTAATAATGGTTATTATAGTTGCTGTTTTTTTCGGTCTTAATTTTAAGATGCTAAATCTTGCTTTACCAATCTTTGTTCCAAGAATATCCCCAAATGGTGCAATTAATCCCCCTAGTAATATTAAAAAAACAATTAAAATCCAAGCCACACTTTTGCATATACTCAGTACATCATAATTTATGATGAATCAATTAAATCTTTTTGCAAGAGCAATTGGATCAAACACCGTGATCTTTTTTCTTTCAATATTAAGAAGCCCTGAATCCTTTAAATCTCCCAATAATCTTGTAATAGTTACTCTTGTAGAACCAATAGCTTCAGCAATTGCCTGATGTGAAAGTCTTAAATCTATCGTAATACCTTTTTCACCTGCAACTCCAAAGTCTCTACAAAGGACCATTAAAAAACTTACTAAACGAGAAGACATATCTCTATGAGTAAGAGTTTCTATCATTGTTTCAGTTTGCAGGATCCTACTTGAAAGCCCCTGTAAAAGTAACAAGCCTACTGATGCATCTTCCTCTATAGCTCTTAAAACAGAATTTGCAGGTGCTGTTATCATTTCAACTCTTGTGAATGCTATAGCATGGTAAAAACGATCAGATCTATGACCTGTTAGAAGAGATAAAACACCAAAGAGACTATTCTCTCTTAAAAGAGCAACAGTTATTTCTTCACCTGACTCATAAACTCTTGAAAGTCTTACTGCTCCTCTTCTTATAAGATAAACCCTTTCAGCAGGGTCTCCAGGGAAAAATATTGTTTTAGACCTCTCAACCATTTCTGTACTTGCACCATCTAGACCTTTAATAACTTCCATTAAAGTTCTATTGATTGGAAAACGTTCTCCAACAGAGTTAGTTTTACTTTGTCCGGAATGTTGCGAACTAAAGCGGTTGAATCCTCGTGAAGCAGGTATCATAAATATCTTGAATATTAAAAAATTTAAGGAGCCACCCTGAAATATCTTGTATCAACAGTAACAATTTTCAATTCTTATCAGTTTATCGA
>QCDH01000015.1 GCA_003280985.1 Prochlorococcus sp. AG-355-A18 | reverse complement strand
GTTAATTTAGAAGAGGCATCACAGTTGCCTGAAAAAGTTAAGCTTTATCCCCAAGAGAAGTGGCAATGGGGTTGGAATAATAGTTCAGAAGTGTGGAACGGAAGGGTCGCAATGATTATTTTTCTTGTACTTTTTATTGAACTTATTTCAGGCTCTGGACCTCTACATAAATTAGGCATTCTATAAAAGAACAATTGAAATTTAATAGATAATTTTTAATTTATTAAAAGATTATTTTGAATACATTTCTGACATTACATTTCTAAATGAGGCAAAAGTATTTAATTAAGTTTAATATTTATAGTAAATATTGAATTTCTTTAGTGACTCTTACTTCGAGATCCTTTTCAAAGGGTAGTTCAAAACATGAAAATCCAGTTTGGATAACTGGTGCAGATGCACTAATGGATTCTTTGAAAATTCATGGAGTAAAAGTAATATTTGGATATCCCGGTGGAGCCATACTACCAATATATGATGCTGTTCATAAGGCAGAACAAGAAGGTTGGTTAAAGCATTATATGGTTAGGCATGAACAAGGTGGTTCACATGCTGCTGATGGATATGCAAGATCTACTGGTGAAGTAGGAGTATGTTTTGGGACCTCAGGCCCAGGTGCAACAAATTTGGTAACTGGAATTGCCACTGCGCAAATGGATTCAGTCCCCCTAGTTGTAGTTACAGGTCAAGTCCCAAGACCTGCTATAGGGACAGACGCTTTTCAAGAAACTGATATTTTTGGCATAACTCTTCCAATAGTGAAACATTCATGGGTAATAAGAGATCCTTCAGATATAGCGAAAATAGTTTCTGAGGCTTTTTTTATAGCCTCATCTGGAAGACCTGGCCCTGTTTTAATTGATATACCCAAAGATGTAGGTCAGGAGTTCTTTAATTACCAAAGAGTTTTGCCTGGTGAGATTATTCCTAAAGGATTTAAAAGGAATGGAGAAATTAATGATTCCGATATCAATAAAGTTATTAAATTAATAGAAGATTCTGAAAGACCTCTTCTATACGTAGGTGGTGGGGCAATATCTTCAGGGGCACATGATGAAATAAAAACTTTGGCAAAGAATTATCAAATACCAGTTACCACAACCTTAATGGGGAAGGGTTCTTTTGATGAAAAAGATAATTTATCAGTAGGGATGTTAGGAATGCATGGAACTGCTTACGCAAATTTCGCTGTAACAGAATGCGATCTTTTAATCGCTATTGGAGCTAGATTCGATGATAGGGTGACAGGAAAATTAGATACCTTCGCACCTAATGCAAAGGTAATTCATATAGATATTGACCCAGCAGAAGTTAATAAAAATAGACGTGTAGATGTTGCAATTGTTTCTGATGTTTTAAAAGCTGTTCTCAAAATTAATGAACTATCTCTAAATAACAAATTTACCTGTAAGACGAAAAACTGGTTAGAAAAAATTGATTTTTGGAAAAATAACCACCCTTTATATGACCCTCCCAAAGAAGGAGAAATTTATCCTCAGGAAGTTCTTTTAAAAGTGAGAGAACTTTCACCAGAAGCTTATGTAACTACAGATGTAGGACAACATCAGATGTGGGCTGCTCAATACCTTAGGAATTCTCCAAGAAAATGGATTAGTAGTGCAGGCTTAGGAACTATGGGTTTTGGATTGCCAGCGGCAATTGGAGTAAAAGCAGCCTTACCTAATGCAGATGTTATTTGTATTGCAGGAGATGCAAGTATATTAATGAATATTCAAGAATTAGGAACTTTATCTCAATATGGTCTAAACGTGAAATTGATCATTATAAATAATCGCTGGCAAGGGATGGTAAGACAATGGCAGGAAAGTTTTTACGATGAAAGATATTCATCATCTGATATGAGTTGTGGTGAACCTAATTTTGTAAAACTTGCTGAGTCTTTTGGAGTTAAAGGATACTTAATTTCTGATAGACATCAATTACAGAACGAATTGAAAAATGCGCTTGATCATGATGGCCCTGCCTTGATTAATATCCTTGTCAGAAGAGGTGAAAATTGTTATCCAATGGTTCCTCCCGGTAAAAGTAATGCTCAAATGGTTGGGTATGTTAATTGTGAAGATTAATTTTTTTTAAATGCGTAATTTTAAAAATTTACTTTAAGATAATTTAAAAACTTAGATAGTTGAATTGAAAAAATTATCAAAATTTTTAATTATAGTTTTCTTGATTGTTCTTAATCCTTTAATAGTTAACTCTGCTGAAATTCTTCAAATTAAAAGTTCAAATACTATTTTGGTAGGAGATCAAAATAGAAATTTAACCATTGGATTATTTTGTGTAGATGTAAATGAAAATGATGAGCTTGAAGCAACTAATTTACTTAAGAGAGAATTCCCAAGGGGAAGCAAAGTGAAAATAAAACCTTTTGGTTTCAAAGAGAATATTTTGTTAGCCAAAGTTTTTAATATTAAAGGTACGAAGGAGATGACCGAAATATTAGTCGCTAAGCACCTAACTGGTGAAATTTGTCCAAGTTAACTATCTCTATGAGCAAATAAAATTCCATTGTCTCGATAGTGTTTTGCTTCTTCTCCAGGAATTAAATTCATTTTTTAATTTGTATGTGCATAAATTTGAGATATCAATATTTGTATTAGGAATATTCTCATTTAAAAGTTGTCGATAAGCAGATCTTTTAAGATCAAGTTGATTTAAGTTTTGCGCCTTTAAGTGAATTGAATCACTAAAACAAAGATCTTTTTCAGCTTTAGTCAAATTGACAATTATGTTTTTGTTTTCGGCCTTTCTATAAAATTCTTTGAGTGTCGTTTTATCAACGAGATAATGTTCCTTCGAAATCGCTGGTCCTATCGCAACAAGTAAGTCATCTCTAGTTGTCCCAAAATTATCAAAAATTTTAACAAGATTTTTTATTATTTTTTTTTCTAAACCTTTTCTTCCACAATGCAAGGTTGCTACATTTCTTGTCCTTTTATCTGCAAAAAATATTGGCATACAATCAGCTGTGTAAACCCATAAGTTTTGATTGCATTTATTACCAACAAGACCATCTGCATCAGCTTTACTTCCTTCTTGCGAACGTGATCCAAACACTATCACATTACTGTGAATTTGATTGGAAACACAATTTATGTAATTTTCATTAAAGTGATTTCCTAATAAGTGAAGAAATTTCTCAGAGCTAGACTTTGTAAAGTATGCATGTTTGAAATTATTTTGACTAAGTACAGGTGATGAATAATACTCAAATTTTTTGTTTTGAATAAAAATTTCAGATTTTGAGAAATATATTTCTTTGTAAGGAATAGTTTCTGCTCCTAAACTGAATTTATGAAATTAATTCAATATCTCTTAAGATCCAGAATCCTGCAAATTTTTCGATGTATGGTGTTGACTGTATGGAAATAAATTGATAACCAAAAGAATTTTTTTTATTCTCTAAAAACTTTGTGCTCAAAATGTTTGCATCTTTTTCTGGCAAATCAGTTACCAGCCACTTATCGTCTTCTGAAGCTTCAAGTATGAGTTGGTTCTTATTGATAACTAATTTAATAGGTTCTAGACAACTGAACCATGCAGAAAGTGCTAAAGATCTATCTTTGCTAAAAAGTCTTAATCCTGGAACTAAGTAAGTATCATCTAAATCTTGCTGAATTGGGAAAATATCTCCAAATTCTATGGGCCAATTTTCTGCTGATTTTAATTCGCCAATTGATATTTCAGAGATAGTCAAAGCATCACCCCTTACTGCTTCTGGCAGAGGTTGAGGAGGATTTTCCATTTTAGAAGAAAAAGTAGGGGCTAATACACCTCTTACATAACCTTTTTCCTTTGGATAAATCTCTTTCTCGAGAAATTCGATTCTATCTAATAAATCGTAAGTTCTCCTACTTACAATAGCCTCAATACTTAAGGCCTCGAGTGATTTCTTAATGATCGATTTCATTGACGACCTCCAGAATCGAACTATTGAAGGTTTCTCCCACCCTTGTTTTTTTGCTTCACTTATTGCTTCATTTAGTGCTTTTGTAAGCCATACTGAGTTAACTTCATTTGCAGGGCATTTTTTATTCCAAAGAAAAATATCTTCTGTCTTATAACTTCTTGTAGAGCAAATAATTAACTCCCACCTTTTTTTTCCGTTTGATTCAATAATCGGTCTTGAGTAAAAGTCTAATTCCCAATCTGAAATTTTTAATTTAAGACTTGACTCCATTTTTTTATTGATGTTCATTTATCTTGTTCTTTTTTATCGAAGAGCGCTTTAGTTTTTAGTGCTCTCTCTGTGGCTTCTTGCATAACTTTTTGCTTATCAATAATTAACTCTCCCGCAGAGTTTTCTAGGAGTGCTGTATTGAGACCAATACGACCTTTTTCGAGGTCAATTTCAGATATTAAAGCTTTTATAATTTCCCCTTCTCTAAAAACTTCTCGTAAAGAACGAATCGACCCATTTGTTAGTGAGGATTGGTGAAGAAGTCCACTAGCTCCCCCTAAATCAATAAAAAAGCCATATGGTTTTACAGCTAAAACTTCTCCTTCAATTAATTGCCCTAATTCTAGACTAGTAAGTTTAGAAACTAATGATGCTTTCTTCTCAGAGAGAACTAATTTTCTGGATTCTGGATTAACCTCAAGAAACGCCACTTTTAGATTTTTGCCAACAAAAGATTGATAATTTTGACCATCTTCAAGTTGGGATCTGGGGATAAATCCTCTTAATCCATCTACATCACAAGTAAGCCCACCTCGGTTAAATCCATTAATTAAAACGTTAATTAATTCTCCATTTTTTGCGGAACTTGATACTTTCTCCCAACTTTGCCTGAGAATTAATGCTCGAGCGCTCACTGTTACCATTCCATCAGCATTTTGTTCTTTGATAACCAAAACTTCCATTTCAAGACCTATAGAAAACTTTTCTTTAAAGTTAGTTATGACACCCAAGCCACATTCTTTTTTGGGCATATAACCGGGTGCCTTTCCACCAATGTCAACATATAATCCATCACTTTCGATTGCTATAACCTTACCTGAAATTGTTTCTCCAGTAGCCCCAATTGGCTCATTTGCATTTAAAGCCTCCAAAAAAGCACTTTCATCAAAATCGAATTCATCAACTGTTCTTTCTAATTGAAAATCTGTATTTTGCTCAGAAAAATTAAGCGGTCTATTTAAGTCTTGTTGAGAAATATCAAGATCCTTAGTCTTTTCATTACTGTCCTCAATTTCTTTTACTGAATTATCTTTAATGATTTGAGGTTTGATTGCAATATTTTCTTTTTTTATATCTTCTTGCGAATTATTCTGCTCATTGTCTATTTTTTGAGAATCTTTCTTGCTTATGTGAAGTACCTGAAGAGGTTTTTTATTGCCCTTTGGTTGGATATTATCTTGGGCATTTTTATTACTTGCTCCCATCGTAGGTAAAATAAGAATAATTAATTATTAACATACTCTAAATGTTAGTACTCCAAATTAAAATTAATGAACTTTAAACCAATATCTAATAAATTTGAATATTTAAATTGGCAAGAAATTGAGAGTATTGCAAAAGAAAAAAGATCAACAGTGATTTGGCCATTTGGTGCTGTTGAGCAACATGGACCTCATTTGCCTCTTGCTACAGATAGTATTTTTGTTGATGACATCATTAGCGAAGTTTTTAAATTATTACCTGCCGATATTCCATTAAAAAAACTCCCAACTCAATATATTGGGTTTTCGCCAGAACATAAAGGGTTTTCTGGAACAATTTCACTTTCCTCAAATTTAATAACCTCAATGATTAAGGAAGTCGGAGGTCAATTATCTGAAATGGGTTTTAAAAGATTGATATTAATAAATGGACATGGAGGTCAAATCTCACTACTAAATACAGCGGCAAGAGAGCTAAGAAGTTTCTCTCCGGGGATGGCAGTTTTCCCTTGTTTTCTATGGAGTGGTGTTAATGGATTAAGTGAATTGTTAACAAAAACTGAGATCGAGGATGGGCTTCATGCCTCTTTAGCTGAAACAAGTTTGATGCTCGCTTTGAAACCAGAATTAGTAGGTGATGAACGCCCAAATGACGGTATAAAAGGAAAAATACCAGAAGGCTGGAGTCTAGAGGGGCATGCGCCTACTGCTTGGCTTACTGACGACTTCAGTAAATCAGGTGTTGTTGGAGATAGTAGAGGAGCAAATGAGTCTTTAGGAAAAAATTTAAAGGGATTATTGATTAATCATTGGTTCAAATTGATTATGAATCTGATGCAATCAGATTGGCCAAACAATTCTTAAATAAGTTCAAGTAAAAAATGTGACTTAACATTTGAAACTATTTTCATGATATTTAAATAAACTCTCTATAATCATGTAATATTTATGCATAATGAGCTAAAGATTACCGACATGCAAACTCTAGAATCAAATAAAAAAACTATTGAAGAATCGATTAATCCGATTTCTTTAGATTTACCCGACTTCACTACAGATTCTTATAAGGATGCATATAGCAGAATAAATGCAATTGTTATAGAGGGAGAGCAAGAGGCTCATGATAATTACATCTCAATAGCAACTTTAATCCCAAATGAGATAGAGGAATTAACTAAATTGGCGAGAATGGAAATGAAGCATAAAAAAGGCTTTACTGCATGTGGAAGAAATTTAGGTGTAGTAGCTGATATGGATTTTGCTAAAAAATTCTTTGCTAAATTACATGGTAATTTTCAAGTTGCTCTTGAAAAAGGAAATTTAACAACATGTCTTTTAATACAAGCCATCTTAATTGAAGCATTTGCAATTTCTGCTTATAACGTCTACATAAGAGTTGCGGATCCTTTTGCAAAAAAAATAACAGAGGGAGTGGTTAAAGATGAATATCTTCATTTAAATTACGGTCAAGAGTGGCTTAAAGAGAATATATCAACTTGTAAAGAGGAATTAATGGAAGCTAATAAGGTCAATCTTCCGTTAATTAAAAAGATGTTAGATGAAGTAGCAGATGACGCATCAGTTTTAGCTATGGACAGAGAAGAATTAATGGAAGAATTTATGATTGCTTATCAAGATACATTGATGGAAATAGGTCTAGATAATAGAGAAATTGCGAGAATGGCTATGGCAGCTATCGTCTAATTACATTTCTAATTAATTAAGGCTTTTAATAATTAATCAAACCTATTTAAGTAGTTACCTCTGTGCTATTGTTCATAACATCGTATAGAAACCATTTATAAATTTTAAATGTTTGGGTTAATAGGCCACTCAACCAGTTTTAAAGATGCAAAAAGAAAAGCTTCGATGCTAGGCTTTGATCATATTGCAGATGGTGACTTGGATGTTTGGTGTACTGCTCCTCCTCAGCTTGTTGAAAATGTAGAAGTTAAGAGTGCAACTGGAATATCTATTGAAGGTTCTTACATAGATTCTTGCTTTGTTCCTGAAATGCTTTCTAGGTTTAAAACTGCTAGAAGAAAAGTACTAAATGCTATGGAACTAGCTCAGAAAAAAGGCATTAATATTACCGCTTTAGGAGGATTTACTTCTATTATTTTTGAGAATTTTAATCTTCTACAGCATAAACAAATTAGAAATACTTCACTAGAGTGGGAAAGGTTTACTACAGGCAATACTCATACCGCCTGGGTTATTTGTAAGCAATTAGAAATAAATGCTCCTCGCATTGGGATAGACCTTAAAAAAGCAACTGTTGCTGTAATTGGTGCTACAGGTGATATTGGTAGCGCTGTTTGTAGGTGGCTTATCAATAAAACTGGGATTTCAGAACTTCTTATGGTAGCAAGACAACAAGAACCTCTAGCGCTGTTACAAAAAGAATTAGATGGTGGCACCATAACAAGTTTGGATGAGGCATTGCCTCAGGCTGACATTGTTGTGTGGGTTGCAAGTATGCCTAAAACTATTGAAATTGATACTGAAAACTTAAAAAAACCATGTTTAATGATTGATGGTGGATACCCCAAAAATCTTGATGAGAAATTTCAGGGTGAAAATATTTATGTTTTAAAAGGAGGTATAGTAGAGTTTTTCAATGATATTGGTTGGAATATGATGGAACTTGCGGAAATGCAAAACCCTCAGCGAGAGATGTTTGCTTGCTTTGCAGAAGCTATGATTTTAGAATTTGAAAAGTGTCATACAAACTTTAGTTGGGGAAGAAATAACATATCTCTTGAAAAGATGGAATTTATTGGAGCAGCTTCTTTAAAGCATGGCTTTTCCGCCATTGGACTTGATAAGCAGCCTAAAATATTAACTGTCTAAATCATGGCTAAACGTTACCTTCTTGATTTTGAAAAGCCTCTTGTTGAACTTGAGAAGCAGATAGAGCAAATTAAAGAATTAGCTCGAGACTCAGAGGTGGATGTTAGTCAACAGCTTCTACAGCTTGAAACCCTAGCGGCTAGAAGAAGAGAAGAAATATTTAAATCTCTCAACCCTGCTCAAAAGATTCAGGTAGCTAGACATCCTCAAAGACCAAGTACTTTGGACTTTGTTCAAATGTTTTGTGATGACTGGATCGAATTACATGGAGACAGAAATGGTGGCGATGATATGGCACTAATTGGGGGGATAGGTTCGATAAATAATAGACCAGTGTTGATGTTAGGGCATCAGAAAGGAAGGGATACAAAAGAAAATGTAGTAAGAAACTTTGGGATGGCAAAACCAGGAGGTTACAGAAAAGCTCTTAGATTAATGCAGCATGCAAATAGATTCTCTTTGCCAATCCTTACATTTATTGATACTCCTGGAGCTTATGCTGGCTTAAAAGCTGAAGAACAAGGTCAAGGTGAAGCGATTGCAAGAAACCTTCGAGAGATGTTTGGATTGAAAGTTCCAATTGTGGCTACTGTAATTGGAGAAGGAGGTTCAGGAGGCGCACTTGGAATAGGTGTTGCCGATAGGTTACTAATGTTTGAACATAGTGTTTACACAGTTGCTAGTCCGGAAGCGTGTGCAACAATTTTGTGGAGAGATGCTGCAAAGGCACCAGAAGCTGCATCAGCACTTAAAATTACAGGTAAAGACCTGCTTAAATTAGGGATAATAGATGAGGTATTACCAGAACCTTCTGGTGGGAATAATTGGGCTCCTTTAGATGCTGGTAATACACTAAAAGAGGCTATAGAGAAACATCTTAATGCTTTACTGCAAATGCCTGAAGACGAATTAATTGAGGAAAGATACAAAAAGTTTAGGGTTTTAGGTAAGTTTATCGAAGCAAATAATATTGAAGAGATTTATAGTGAAATCCCACAAAAAACTGAATAACTTGAAACTAGCTTTTATAACGGGTGCTACGAAAGGTATTGGTAGATCTACCGCAATTACTTTTGCCAATGCTGGCTGGGATTTAATTTTACTCTCCAGAAATATAGATTTAATGGAGAAACTAAAGAGCGAACTGTTGACCACTAAATCAAAAATTAACCTAGTAAAATGTGATTTATCTAATTCTCTAGAAATAGATCATTGTGTTAAAGAGGCAATTGAGAAGTATGGGTGCCCTTCAGTATTGATAAATAATGCCGGTTGCGCATTTAATGGTCCTTTAGTTGAAATGGAATTAGGTCAATGGGAACAAACTATTCAAATAAACCTCACAAGTGTTTTTCAAATTTGTAGTTCAATAATTCCTCAAATGAGAAAAAATGGTGGTTTAGTTATTAATGTTAGTAGTCATGCCTCTTATAATGCATTCCCCCAATGGGGAGCTTATTGTGTTTCAAAATCTGCACTAGCTATGTTTACTAAATGCTTGAGGGAGGAGGAGAGATCTAATTCAATAAGAGCGTGCACAATAACTCTTGGTTCAGTAAATACTCCTCTTTGGGACTCCGAATCAATCAATTCTGATTTTGATAGAACTTCTATGCTCTCATCAAACGAGGTATCAGAAACTATTCTCTACATGGCTCAAAAACCTGAATCACAATTGATCGAAGACTTGACTTTGATGCCTTCTGGAGGAGCCTTTTAAACATTCTGTTTATCTGATTAATCTTAAAACAGTGATTTTTTTTAGTACTATTTGAACCCGATTGAACAAGAGAATGTGATATAGTATATGAGCAATTAAGCTTTGGAAGATACAGTAAATTAAGTTGCATACAATTTTCTGTTTAGAATTTTATGACCTCTACATTACCCAACGATAATATTAGAAACTTTGACGACCAGATTACTAATAAACTAATTTCTGAAATCATAAGAGACAGAATTAAGAATTCTGGTACAAGATTTAGTGCAAACGATAATATTTCTGATTTTATAAATCCTGGTGAATTAGAAATTTTAGAAAAAGAAGTAGCCTCAAGAGTTAAAGACCTACTTAAGTCCCTGGTAATTGATGTTGAGAATGATCATAATACTCAAGAAACTGCTGAGAGGGTTTCAAAAATGTATCTAAACGAAGTTTTTAAAGGTAGATATCATGAACAACCTAAAGTTACAAGTTTTCCTAATGATAAGAATCTTGATGAAATTTATACAGTTGGTCCAATTTCGGTCAGATCTGCATGTTCACATCACTTAGTTCCAATTCTAGGAGAATGTTGGATAGGTATTAAACCTGGAAATAAAGTCATAGGACTTTCAAAATTTGCGAGAGTTGCTGATTGGGTTTTTTCAAGACCTCATATTCAGGAAGAAGCTGTAATGATCCTTGCAGATGAAATTGAAAAACTTTGCGAACCTAAAGGTTTAGGCATTATTGTAAAGGCCCAACATTATTGTATGAAGTGGAGGGGAGTCAAAGAACCAAATACAAGTATGATAAATTCTGTTGTGAGAGGCGATTTTAGACACGATTTAAGTTTAAAACAAGAATTTTTTGAGCTTGTAAAACAGCAGTCCGCTACTAATAATTACTAAAGTCTTTTTAACAACTTAAAAATATCCTCTGTTTTTTTTATATCTTTTAAACCTGGATATATTTCAATACTACTTGAAATATCTAGGCCATCTGGTTTAAAGTCAGTAAGGATTTCATCAATCCATTCAATTGATATTCCACCTGCCAACCACCATGGTTTGCTAAATTGCAAATTCTTTAAATAAATAGAATTTATTTTTTTCCCTGACCCTCCATAAGTTTCTTTATTCCAAGAATCAAGTAGTATCGCATCTACAAAATCTTCAAAAGGTTTTATTTTATCTATGTCCTTTTCCGTTTTTATTCTGAAAGCCTTCCATAGGCCAATATTGGGAATTTTTTTCCTTATTTCTTTGCAATAATCAATATCTTCATCTCCATGTAATTGAATTATAGTTTCACTTGGGTTGCCTAAGAAGTTTTTGATAATTAAATCTATAGGACAATTTTGCACAACAGTTACTCTATCGATTTTTGGATGCAACCTTTCTAAGGTTGTAAAAATATTTTTCTTAATTTCAGCTGATACATATCTTGGTGACTCCTCCACGGAAATAATGCCGATAGCATGCGCTCCCAATTTTGCGACTTGAAGGGCTTGTTCTTCAGAAGTTAGTCCACAAATTTTAACTAAAGGATTAGTCTTGGGCATATAATTATCCTGCATGTAAGATTAATATTATTGCTAAATATAGCGGAGATTATTTTTGAGAAGTTGGCAAATTTTTAAAATATGGGGAATTCCCTTTAAAGTTCATCCCTATTGGTTTGTTATTCTTTTTTTATTCTCATGGAGTATAAGTAATCAGGTAAATTCATCTTCTGGCGATATCTACAATAATAAAGAAGCTTGGATTATAGGGTTTTTAACTTCTTTTTTCTTATTATCGTCAATTATTTTTCATGAGGTTTTTCATACTTTTGTTTCACTTAATCAGGGGGTAAAAATAAAAAAAATTACTTTTTATTTTTTAGGAGCAATTTTACAAATAGATAAGTATTGTCAAACTGCTTTAGGTAATATAAAAATTGCAATTGTAAGACCTCTTTTATGTTTCGCTACAGCTTCTATCTTACTTTTAATTAGTAATAACAGTGCATCTCAGGAACAAATAGCAGTTAATGTAATTTCAAGAGTAGGTATATTTAATTTATTCTTAGGCTTCTTAAATTTGATTCCAATCGGTTCTTTGGATGGAGGTAATTTATTAAAAAGTATTATTTGGCATTTCTCAGGGAGTAAAAATAAAGGAAGAAATTTCCTCAATAAAGTAAATTTATTATTATCTTTTTTTGTCTTATTTTTTGGGATAATTTGTTTATTCAGATTTAACTTTTACTTTGGTTTTATCCTTTCTTTTTTGGGCTTGTTTGGAATTAATTCTTCAAAATCTGAAAGTCAATTTTTTAAAATTGAAAACATACTTAAATTTAGTAAAGTTTCTGAGATCAAATTAAAACCTTTGAGGAAAATTGAATACGATACAAATTTCTCAGAATTTAATAAGTTAATAAAAAATAAGAAGGATGCATCGGATAAATATTTTTTTGTTACGAATAATGGTAGATGGACCGGTTTTGTTGATGAGAATATTTTAAAAACTGTTTCCTTAAAAAAATGGGAACAGAACTTTGTTGGAGATTTTAAGAAACCAATCGATAGTTTTGAAAGTGTATCTTATAACGATAAATTATGGAGAACTATAGAAAGACTTGAAGAAACAAATGAAGGTTTTTTATTGGTTCTAAATGCTGCAAATATCCCTTTGGGGATAATTGATAGGACAAAAATTGGAAACTTTGTCTTGAATAAATTAGGTTTTAATTTGCCTTCAGATATTGTTAACAAATTAAACTTTAAAAATAATTATCCCTTAGGAATTGAATTGCCGAGAATAATTAATTCAATGAAGCAGAAAGGAGATCTTTAAAAATTCTTGCCATTAAAAATTTCTATTTTTTATTATATATGGCAATATTTTTGAAATTTATATTTGATTTATTTTCCAGGAATGAATTTCTCAAATGTTCAACTATTTCATCATTTGTTAGTTTTAAATTTATTTTTGGTGGAGCTTCTTCTTTGAATAATTTGAACCACAAATCTCTTGAAGGATTTGTTTGAATTTCTCCATGTTGAAGGAATGCACCTTTTTTACGAAATTGAGCACTACCTATTCTCTTAAACCCATCCTGATCAACTAAATCGGAAATTAGTGAAGTCCCAAAACAATTCGTTTTAATACTTGATTTTCGTAAATTACCATATTGTAAGTTTAGACCTAATTCTCCAAAACTTTTAATTAACCAATTATTAACCATTTCATAACTTAAGACTTTATAGTAAGTCTTTTTAAATGTTAATGCATATGTTATGCCTCCTGAATGCAGAACAGCTCCCCCTCCAGAGGGACGTCTAACAATATTAATTTCCCCATTTGATAATAAATTTTTCCAATGAAGAGGAATTTCCTTTTGGTGAAAGCCAATTGATAGCCAATCCCCAGTCCAATAGTAGAACCTCAATGTGAGAATTATTTCGGGATTCGAAATTGTCTGATCTAAAGAATTTAAATCTAAAGCCATTTGATCAAATCCAGGTAAATTATTTGTTGAGAAAATTAAAGCCTGATTTTCAATTCCCAAAATTAATTTTGTAGGTTTATTTATGATAATTTTCAATAAATTTTTTCTTTCAATTTGTTAATTACGTAACATCATTTTGTAATAGTGTTTCAAATCTTCTCTTTTCGGTGGAGAATATAGAAAATAATTTTTTTACCATGGAGCCAACTCAAACAATAAATCTTATTGCATTAAGCCTCATAGTTGTTATGCATGCAGGAGTTTTAGCATTAAGACTAGGAATTAGTTTAGGTAGGAACTAAAGTCTATTAGGAAATTTAAAATTTATAAGGTAATAATAAAGTAAGACTGAATTGATTTATTCAGTAAAAATATCGAGTACTTAATTTGTCAAAATCTTTTTATAAAAATAGGATTTTCATCAAAAAATATTTTGGGTCTGTATTTCTAAAAAGACAACAGAAACAGGATAATTTTGTATCATCGATTTTTTTAATTATAAAAATTAGCTTTTCCCTTTTAGCAATAATAAGCCTGATTAAGCTTGGCTATAGTTCTAAAGTAAGGTTGACCAGATTAAGGGAAATTGAAGAATCATTTTTATACGAAAAATATAGATTTAATCTTTTAACAGATAAGTTTGATGATTTATTCTCTTCTGAAGGTGAGCAAAGATTTATGAAGGATCAGGATCAAATAATTTCTAGGGACATTATCAGAGTAATATGGCGTTGATAAGGATGATCTTGAATCATTCTACTTTTCATTTTTCAATTAACTTTTTTGCTAGTGAGTAAGAACATTAAGGGTTTAGTCCTAATAACAGGAACAACTTCAGGAGTTGGATTAAATACTCTAAAACCTCTTTTAAGATTTGGATGGGAGGTTATAGCAGTTAATCGATCAAATAAAAGAGCTATAAAAATAGCTGAGGAATTCTTGACAAAAGAGGAAGTTGAAAATGTTCACTTTATAGAAATAGATCTTTCTAACTTGAATGATGTGAGAAAAGGTTGCGATGAAATATTAGAAAGATTTAAGAAGCCAATAAATTCTCTTATTTGTAATGCAGCAGTTTATAAACCGAGACTAAAGAGGCCTGAAAGGTCTGCTCAGGGGTTTGAAAACTCTATGGCAGTAAATCATTTTGGGCATTTTCTTATGATAAACCTACTTATAAAAAATATTTTATCTTCTGAAAGGGAAATTGTTTTAAATGGCAAATCAACTGTATTCAAGCCAAGAATTACAGTATTAGGGACTGTTACGGCTAATTATTCAGAACTTGGAGGAAGGATCCCCATTCCTGCCCCAGCTGATTTGGGAGATTTATCTGGTTTCAAAAATGGTTTTTTATCTCCAATAAGTATGGCGAATGGAAAAAAATTTAAACCTGGTAAGGCTTATAAGGATAGTAAACTTTGCAATATGGTGACCGTTCAGGAATTATCAAAAAGATATCCTGCAGAGAAGATTATTGTAAATTCTCTATATCCTGGATGTGTTGCTGATACAAAACTTTTTAGAGATACACCTTGGTTATTTAGATTCATTTTCCCGATATTTCAAAAATTCATAACAAAAGGATATGTTTCACAAAGACTGGCAGGAGAGAGAGTTGCTCAAGTGGCAACTTATAAAGAATTTGCTAGACCATCAGTCCATTGGAGCTGGGGAAATCGCCAGAAAACTGGTAGAAAAGCTTTTTCTCAAAAGTTGTCAAAAAGAATAATTGATACGAAGACCTCTCAACAAACATATGATTTAACACGCCAATTGGTTGGATTAGATTAATTTAGACTAATCAAATCCTAATAAATCAAAAATTTCCCTATCTTTAAGTGGATTACCTTCTAAAGGTTCTACGTTTTCAAGCATATTTTTGGCAAGAGATAAATATTCATTTTGAACTTCAATAACATCTTCAGTAGGTTCCATTTCAAAAATGGTGCATTTTTTTAGTCTTGATCTTCTAATGGCGTCGACGTCCTTAAAGTGGGCCATAGTTTTTAAACCTGTTCTTTCATTGAATTTATCAATTTGATCTGTTTCTTTTGATCTATTTGCGACTACCCCACCTAATCTGACTTTATAATTTTTCGCTTTTGCTTTAATTGCAGAGACAATTCTATTCATAGCGAATATTGAATCGAAGTCATTAGCAGTAACAATTAGACAATAATTTGCATGTTGCAATGGAGCTGCAAATCCTCCGCAAACGACGTCTCCTAGGACATCAAAAATAACAACGTCAGTATCTTCTAATAAATGATGTTCTTTTAATAGTTTAACTGTCTGACCGGTTACATAACCCCCGCACCCTGTCCCAGCAGGTGGACCTCCACTCTCAACGCACATTACGCCATTAAAACCTTCAAACATGAAATCGGTTGGCCTCAATTCTTCGCTATGAAAATCCACCTCTTCTAGAATATCTATAACTGTAGGAACCATTTTGTGCGTCAAAGTGAAAGTGCTATCGTGTTTCGGATCACATCCAATTTGTAGAACCTTTTTACCTAATTTTGAGAATGCTGCAGAAAGGTTTGATGATGTAGTTGATTTCCCTATGCCACCCTTCCCATAGACGGCAATAACTAAAGCCCCTTCCTCAATATTTATTTTTGGATCTTGCTTTACTTGAACACTTCCTTCTCCATCAAGAGGTCTATTTATAGTACTTGTCATTTAAAGCTTAAAACACATTATTATTTATATTCTTGCAGCGCAAATACACATGAAATATGTTTCTAAACAAATATGTATTTAATTGTATTAAAAGTGGAAAATATGTTCTTATAACTGAATTTTTTGGATTAAATCTATTATATTATAAGTGAAAATACTCATGACTTAATTATATTTTATTAGTAATAATTAACTGAAATATGCTTTAGCGTCGTAAAGAGTTTCATCGCTTATCTCTGGAATTCCTCTCAAGATTGCGTATTTTTCAGTATTTGTTTTAACTTTACCTCTTACAAAAAATGGAACTTTTGTTAATTCAGCTCTACCAGATTCAGTCCAGATAATTCCCTCTTTAATATTTTTTTCTTTATTCTCGTGAGAATTTAAAAATTTATCTGTGTTTGACGCTGTATGCCCTAAATGGCTTTGATGACCATCAACAAACTCAAAATCATGTTTGAACATATCAATAAGATGCTCTTCTAAACCCATCATTAGGGGATGTACCCAGTCATCAAAAATCACATTTGCCCCTTCCCATCCCATTTGAGGGCTATATCTTGCAGGAACATCTTGAACATGCATTGGAGTACTAATTACTGAGCATGGAATGCCGAGTCTTTTTGCACTATGCCTTTCCATTTGGGTCCCTAAAACTAGTTCAGGGGCGGCCTTTTTCATGGCATCTTCCACTTCTAGATAATTGTTAGTTATCAGAGCTTCTACATTCAGATCTTTTGCAGTAGCTCTTACTTGCCTAGCCATCTCCCTGCTGTATGTTCCAAGACCCACTACTTCAAAACCCAATTCTTCCTTAGCAATTTTGGCTGCTGAAATTGCATGTGTTCCATCACCAAAAATAAAAACTCTTTTACCAGTTAGATAATTAGAGTCAACTGATTTTGAGTACCAAGGAAGTTTTGATTTATTTTCTAATTCTTCTTTATTCGTTAAAGGTAGATCTAACTTCTCATGAACTTCATTTATAAATTCAATTGTATTTTTTATTCCAATAGGAATAGTATTTGTATATTCCATTCCAAAGTTCCGTTTAAGCCACTCACATGAAGCTTCAGCAATTTCTTGATAAAGGCAGATATTTATTTCAGCATCAATTAGTCTTTCAATATCATCAGGACTAGCACCTAATGGAGCGACTACGTTTGTATCTATACCTTGTTCTGAAAGTATACGTTGGATTTCGATTACATCATCTCTGCATCTAAATCCTAGTAATGAAGGGCCAAGGATATTAACTTTTGGTCTCCTACCTAATTCCCTCCACCTAAGGGGATTTATTTTGTCTGAAGAACTCACTTTTTCTTTTAAAAGGGTTCTTGTTAGTTGATAAAAGGTTTCTGAGGCCCCCCAATTTTCTTTCTTGCTATAAGCAGGTAATTCAAGATTAACAATCGGCATATCAAACCCCATCCCTTTCGCAAGTGCTCCAGGTTGGTCTTGGATAAGTTCTGCTGTACAACTTTCTCCGACTAAAAGAGTTTTGGGTTTGAATCGATCAACCGCTTCCTTAATATTTTTCTTCACTAATTCTGCTGTATCGCCTCCAAGGTCTCTAGCCTGAAAAGTTGTATAAGTTACTGGAGGCCTTTGCCCCCTCCTCTCGATCATGGTAAAGAGAAGATCTGCATATGTATCTCCTTGGGGGGCATGAAGCACATAATGAATGTCTTTCATTGACGAGGCAATTCTCATAGCACCAACATGTGGCGGTCCTTCATACGTCCAAAGAGTTAATTCCATAGTTTTTAATGCGTTACTAAAGTTT
>QCDH01000014.1 GCA_003280985.1 Prochlorococcus sp. AG-355-A18 | reverse complement strand
ATTTGAATATTGTCGCCATTTTTTAATGGGGTCTTTGCTTTCGCGGTCTTGTAGTTTACAAGTACTAAACCTGAATTTATAAAATGTTGAATTCTTGCTCTACTTTGTTCTGGCCTTTTACTTACCAACCATCTGTCTAGCCTCATAGGAAGAGGTAGCTCATAAATAATTTCTACAAGCCCACCTTCTCCAGTGCCGAAAGAATTTTGATTATTTAATTCCATAGTGGGACTTCTAAAGCAATTTTACCCAGCATTTGATTTCTATAATCTTCCAATAACTTATGAGACATTCTCCTTTTATCGCCTGATGTATGTTTTGAAGCTGCTTCGTCGATCCAAGCAGAAGGACTCTTAAAGCCTTTGGAAATATCAACTCCATATCTATTAGATATTTGTTTAACTGAGATATTCGCATTCTTATCTTTGTTGAGAGTGGATATAATTTTGATAAATTCAATTGCGACACTCTCTATTTCATAAGCAGCTTCACCAATATCGTCACATAGTGCAAGATTAAGTGCTGATTTTTGATCTTCTAAATTTGGAGGTATAACACCAGGAGCATCTAGAAGATCTATACCACTTTCTAATTTTATCCATCTTAAATTACGAGTCACGCCTGCTTTCCTAGCGCTATCTACAACTCTTTTTTTTGCAATTCTGTTAATTAATGCTGACTTCCCAACGTTTGGGAAACCAAGTGTAAGGGCTCTAATTGGCCTAATTCGCATTCCTCTAGAGAGTCTTCTATCGTCTATTGACGACCTAGAATCTTTGGCTGACTTACAAATTTCTTTAATCCCTATTCCTCTTTTAGCATCACACCAAAGAGGATATTGATCTTTAGCATTAAACCATTTATTCCAACTATTGATTGTATTAGGGGAGATCATGTCTGATCTGTTAATAACAAGAATATGTTTTTTATTATTTATCCATTTATTTAAGTGTGGATGTCCTGTTGACAAAGGAATTCGTGCATCTCTAACTTCTATAACTAAATCTACTTTATTGATAACTTCAGATAATTTTTTTTCTGCTTTTGCGATATGGCCTGGGTACCATTGGATTTTGGGTATGTCCACGTCAATAAATCAAATAAAATTTTGTATTCCTTTTAGTTTTTATAAGTTTCAAAAGTATTTACTTCTAAAGTCTAGTATAAATTTAATGACTAAAAAAATTTTTATAATCGTTAATTCTTAAAATTTATTAAGGCATAGGTAACAGTAACTACTTTTTAACCCAATAAGCCCAAATTAACGTTAGGGTCTTGAAATTATAAATATAGTTTGTTTAATGTCAAAATTATCTCTTTCCAGTCTTGATAAGACACATTTAGAAGGAAAAAAAGTTCTTGTAAGAGTAGATTTTAATGTTCCATTAAACGAAGATGGTCAAATAACAGATGATACGCGTATTCGTGCAGCGATCCCAACTATTGAATATCTTATTAAACATTCTTCAAAAGTTATTTTAGCCGCTCATTTTGGGAGACCAAAGGGTCAGGTAAATGAAAAAATGAGATTAACTCCAGTAGCAGCAAGATTAAGTGAATTGTTGGGGCAGAATGTTGCTCTCACTAACAGTTGTATTGGTGATGAAGCAGTTGCAAAATCAAATAACTTATCTAATGGAGATGTTCTTTTACTTGAAAATGTTCGTTTTTTTGGTGAAGAGGAAAAGAACGACTTGGAGTTTGCTAAAAAATTAGCATCACATGCAGATATGTATGTAAATGATGCTTTCGGTGCTGCTCATAGAGCGCATGCTTCAACTCAGGGTGTTACAAATTATTTAAGTCCCTCAGTAGCTGGATTTCTTTTAGAAAAAGAATTGAAATACCTACAAGGAGCAATAGATTCTCCAAAGCGTCCATTGGCAGCAATAGTTGGAGGATCAAAGGTTAGTAGCAAAATAGGAGTACTTGATTCTTTACTAGATAAGTGTGACAAAATCATGATTGGTGGAGGTATGATTTTTACTTTTTATAAAGCTAGAGGTTTAGATGTTGGAAAGAGCCTAGTAGAAGAAGATAAACTCGAGCTTGCTAAAGATTTAGAAGCAAAAGCAAAAGCAAAAGGAGTAGAATTACTATTACCTACTGATGTTGTTTTAGCTGATGAATTTTCTCCGGACGCCAATAGCGAAATATCTCAAATTGATTCAATTAGTGGCAATTGGATGGGTCTAGATATTGGTCCAGATTCTATTAAAGTTTTTCAGAATGCTCTTGCAGAATGTAAGACAATTATTTGGAATGGTCCAATGGGAGTTTTTGAATTTGATAAATTTGCAGACGGTACAAATGCAATAGCTACGACTCTTGCGGACTTAAGTGCTTTTTCTGAAGTTTGTACAATAATTGGTGGTGGAGATTCAGTCGCAGCAGTCGAGAAAGCAGGCTTAGCTGAGAAAATGTCTCATATATCTACTGGAGGTGGTGCAAGTTTGGAACTTTTAGAAGGTAAAACCTTACCAGGTGTAGCTGCGTTAAATGACGCTTAGGCTATATCTCATCAACAATATCGATACTCTTTGTGAAAGTAATCATTCCCTCAGGGTGAGCTATGATTCCTGACCAAATTTGTATCCCTGGTTTTAAAGGGGCTCTTGTTATTTTAAAAATACCTCCTGACGCCAATGGTTCCAATAATATTTCTTGTTCAAAAATTGAATTAACTTGATGAGGTTTTATAGCCCCAGCAATAATCACTCCTTCAAGAGGCTTATTTAGAATTATATCAATATCATATTTTGAACCAGTAAGAACTCTATCAGGAATTTTAAAACTAATATCTATCTTTTTATTATCGTTTCTTATAGTTGTGAATAAATTTTTGATAATCCCTTTATCTATTTTCCCATTTACAATTGAAAATAAATAATCAAAATTGGATTCGAGTATATATATTTCTCCATTAACTATTTTTTCTCCATAAACTTTTATTCGCAAAATATCTTCATTTTGAATATTAGATTTTAATCTTTTGATCTTCCATTTGCTGTTAGGGAAATCATTAATAATCTTTGAAAATTGTTTTGGTATATTTTGGCTCTCTTCATTTCTAAAATTTTTTCTAATGAATTCTAAATCTCTTGTATTTAAAGAGTTTTCTAGATTTCTTATAAAATTAACTTTTAAAGTTTGCGTTATTGCTGAATAAGGAATAATAAGATAAACAAATAAGTAGAGAAGAAATCCTATATTTTTTAATAATTTTAAATTAAACATATTAATCATTGGTTATTTTTATTTTACTAATTTAAGTTTTTATGTCTAAAAAAAATAATTTATTAGTCGCAGCCAGTGGTACAGGGGGGCATATTTTCCCAGCCTTAGCAGTTTCTAAAGAGGTCGAAGTTGAATGGAATATTCATTGGTTAGGTCTTCGTAAAAGACTTGATGCAAATTTTATTCCCAAAAAATATAATTTGAGGACTTTGAATATAAAAACACCAAGAAAAAATATTTTTTTGTTTTACCAATATATAGAAATCTTAATGTCAACTTTCCAAATAATAAGGATCTTAAAAGAAAAAAAAATTAACTTAGTTTTTACGACTGGTGGTTATATATCAGCGCCTACTATTGTTGCCTCAAAACTTCTCAGGATACCTATCATTATTCATGAATCAAATGTAATTCCAGGAATGGTCACTAAATATTTTGGTTTTTTATGTAACTATGTTCTTTTAGGATTTAAGGAAACAAATTCTTATTTAAAAAATTGTAAAACTGTTTTTACTGGAACACCTTTAAGAGAGCAATTCTACAAATTTAATTTTTTGCCAGAATGGGTTCCAAAAGGAAATGGACCTCTTTTGATTGTTATGGGAGGTAGTCAAGGAGCAAAAGCTATAAATCAAATTCTTTATGAATCTCTAGAATTTTTAATAAAAAAACAGTTTCGGATAGTTCATATTATTGGCGAATCTAATCAACAACCTTTTCATGTAAAAAACTCCAAAAATTATATTCAAAAGAAATTTACTAATGACATAGCAGCTTTAATTCAAAACTGTGATCTTGTAATATCGAGATCTGGTGCAGGAACAATCAATGAACTAATGGAGGCTGAAAAACCTTCAATTTTAATTCCATATCCAGATTCTAAAAATAATCATCAGGAGAAAAATGCAATGATTCTTGCTGAAAGTGGAGGCTCAGTTTTAATTAATCAGAATAAAATTTCTAAAGAAGTTTTTGAAGAAACTCTAGAAAGAATTTTTAAAATAAAATCAAAAAAGGGAAAAAATCATTATGAAATATTAGATCTCATGAAGAAGAACATGGAAAATAATAATAAAATAAAATCTAAAAATGAGATTAAAAAATTTATTAATTATTTTTTAAAGGAATACTGAATTTCTTTACATAAAAGAGTGTTATTTGTCCTATTCTGCAAACTTATTCTTGCCCACTTTTCGTCAAGAAATCTAAATGAAGTGCATTCTCTAAGCAATATTCCCTTATTTTCTAAGTATTTTATATTTGGCAACAAGGACGTTTTACTTTCTATTAAAAAAAAGTTGGTTGAAGAGTTATGAACTTTAAGGTTCTCTATTTTTGATAATTTTTCAAATACTCTCTTTTTTTCAATATTTATCCAGCTGTGAATCTGTTTTGTCCACTGTTCATAAAATTTCTTGTTATTCAGTAGATCAATTCCGGCTTTAATAGCAAATGAATTTAAAGGCCAAGGATCTCTATTTATTTCCCATTGTTTAAGTTTTTTAGATGAGCCAATAACGTAACCTAATCTAAAACCAGGAATATTGAAGATTTTGGTCAAGCTTCTCAAGACTAATAAATTATCAAATCTTTTGGTTAATGGTATTAAAGATTCTTTTTCTCCATTAGGTGTTATCGATAAGAAAGCTTCATCGCAGATAACTAATTTATATTTTTTCACAACTTCCTCCAATGAATTCTTTTCCCATAATTGGCCGGTAGGGTTATGTGGATTTGTTATCCAAATAACATCACCTTTTGGATGAAGCGGAAATGATTGAGGAAAAATATTATTCCAGTTTTTTGGCAATTCGCAATGTATAAAATTGCTATTCCAACAATTTAAAGATCTTTCATAATCAACAAATGATGGAGAAGGAATACAACTTATTCCAAATTTGGATGCTTCATAACCTGCCCAGGTTATTAATTCAGAAGCTCCATTTCCAGGCAATATATTGTCTGGATTTATCCCATGAAATTTGCCGATTATTTCTTTCAGATCACTCAAGTTTCTTTCTGGGTAATATCTAAAACCAAGATTCTTAATTTCCGCATTTATTGAATCTATTAGTATTTGAGGGGGCTCAAATGGTACTAATGATGCACTTGCATCAATGATTTCGGAGGGTAATAAATTTAATTTTTTCGCAATTGAATATACATTTCCACCGTGCTTCAAGTTTGATCCTTGCATGGATAACGTTAAGTAATCATGAGGTTCGTTATTCATTCTCTAATTTTATTCAACCCATTTTAAATCTGATCCAATTGCATCTTTTATACTAGATAATTGATGGTTATTGAGTTGCTTTATAATTCCCTCAAGTATATCTGGTACTAATTGTGGACCCTTATATATCCATCCTGTATAAAGTTGAATCAATGATGCTCCAGAACAAATTCTTTCCCAAGCTGACTCAGGACTATCTATTCCACCAACGCCAATTAAGATAATCTTTTTATCAATATTATGTATATGTTTAATTATTTGATTTGCTTTTTTTTGGAGAGGCCTTCCACTTAATCCTCCATTCTCTTGAGAGAGTAATAATCCAGTTTGCCTGATCTTTCTTTTTTCAAGACCTAATCTATCAATGCTGGTGTTTGTAGCAATTATCCCATCGATGTTTTCCTCGATTATTAATTGGCAAATATCTTCAATATCTTTAAGGCCTAAATCTGGCGCAATTTTTACAAATAATGGTGGACAATTAGGTAAGTTTTTAATTTCTCTAAGAAGTTCCTTTAGAAGAATTGGATCTTGTAATTTTCTTAGCCCTTCAGTATTTGGAGAACTAACGTTTATTGCTGCATAATCACAATATGGAATTAATAATTTTAAAGAAGTTAAATAATCATCTTTTGCTTGAGATAAACCTGTAATTTTTGACTTACCGAAATTTATCCCTAAACAAATATTCTCCCTGTTTTTTTTAAACTCAATACCTTGTTCGACAAAGTTTTTAACTAGATTTTCAGCACCATTATTATTGAAACCCATTCTATTTAATGCTGCTTCTTCTTCTGCCAATCTAAATAACCTTGGTTTGGGATTTCCATTCTGAGCAAATTTAGTTACTGTACCAAGCTCAGCAAATCCAAAACCAAAATCTTTCCATATATTTGCGGCATTTCCATTTTTGTCAAAACCCGCAGCTAAACCAATTGGATTACAAAAATTTATTCCACATATTTTCTGAGTTAACCTTTTATCAACTACAGAAAATTCTTCATTTAGATTTTTTAAGATAGAAGATACTATGGGCCAATTATATTTTCTTGAACTGAATGATAGGAGACTAAGAGATAAATTTGTTAAGTATTCTGCATCAATTCCTGAGTCTTTTTTTAATACAGGGGTAATCAAGTTTTTATAAAGATTTTTAAATCCTCCCTTCTGATCATTCATAAAAAATTAGGCTTCTTTTTTTTCTATTATCCAATATTTTTTATTTTTAGGAATCAATCTCCAATTACGCCATTCAAAAAGTGAATATTGTTTTATCTTTAAGTGGTTTTCATCACCTAATAAGGTGTCTAGTTCAGGTGAACTTAACAGGTACTTTTTTTCTGCAAATTTTTGAATTAATTCATTGCGGGAAAATAATTCCTGAATTTCTGCAGGTGCATTTTTTTCAAAAAAATCAACTGAGGATTCTACTTTTTTTAAGTTACTTTCTATAGATATACCTTTGCTGTAATTAGTTGCAATTTTATCAACCCTATCATTTTGTTTATCCCCGCTATGACCTTTAACATATTCCATTATTAGGCCATTAATTCTTAATTGATCAATTTTTTGCCATAGATCAAGATTTTGAACTGGTTTTCCTGAACTTGTTTTCCATCCATTTTTCTTCCAATTAATAATCCATTTTGTATAACCCTCTATGACATATTTACTATCAGTTCTCAGTTTAAAGTTCTCTTTTAATTTGTAGGTTTTTAATTTCTCAATAGTTTTTATAGCCGCGGTGAGTTCCATTCTATTATTTGTAGTATTTTGCTCGGAACCACCTATTTCTAATTCGCTGTTGTCGTCAAAAATTATTAAACCCCCCCAACCACCTGGGCCTGGATTTCCACTGCAGGCTCCATCTGTTGCGGCTTCAATCGCAATACTATCACTATTCATAATTTTTGAAGCCGATATTAAGGTTATCGGCTTGAAAAAATGTACTCTTACTTAAGTGTAACTTTACCGCCAGCTTCTTCAATCTCTTTCTTTAAAGATTCAGCATCTGCTTTGGCAATTCCTTCTTTTACTGTTTTTGGTGCAGATTCAACAAGTGCTTTTGCATCACCAAGACCTAGACCAGTTGCATTTCTTACAACCTTAAGTACTTTGATTTTTGCAGCTGCATCAAAGCTTTCGAGAACTACATCAAATTCAGTTTTTTCTTCAGCAGCGCCACCATCTGCGTCACCGCCAGCTGCTCCTGGAGCTGCCATTACTACACCTGCAGAAGCTGCAGCAGATACACCAAAAGCCTCTTCAATTTGCTTTACAAGCTCAGATGCTTCTAAAAGTGATAAAGATTTTAATGATTCAAGAATTTCTTCAGTTTTTGCGGACATTTTCTTAAAAGTTAATTAGGGTTTTGATTTAAGATTCTGATTTTTCAGAATGTTGTTTAAGTGATCTAGCAAGTCCAGAAGGCACTTCATTGATAGAGATCGCAATTTTTGTTGCTACGCCATTTAGAGCGCCAGCAATTTTTGCCATCAATACTTCTTTAGATGGAAGACTCGCAATTTCTTTTATTTCAGAATCGCTAAGAAGTCTGCCTTCAAATAAAGCTCCTTTGGTCTCGGATTTTTTGGTGTCTTTTTGAAAAGATTGGATTGCTTTTACAGCACCACCAACATCTTCTTTAATTAACACAAAAGCGTTTGTTCCGGTCAGTAAAGATTCAAGATCGTTCCAATTACTATCTCCATTAATAGCTTTGCGCATTAATGAATTTTTAGTAACTTTGCAGATGCCGTTAGTTGTTTGCAATCTAGATCGCAAATCTGACATCTCTTTAATAGTTAAACCTTTATAGTCAAGAACTACAGCCATTTCCGAGTCGTCTAATAGAGATTTAATCTCAGTAACGATTTTTTGCTTATTCTCTAGTGTTCGGCCCATTGATGTTTTTTGGATCGTAATTTAGGGAGAGCAGGAAATGCGGCAAAGTTCTTTTAAAGAGGCCGCTTTTATTAGATCCAAAAAGAAATAATTTAAGACGAGTCCTCGGTAGGAATTTAAAATTTAGAATAACTAAATCAACCTACTTTCTTTGGCCGTATTATTGCAATTTAAATTATACTACAAAGCGTTAACCTTCAGGTTGGTAATCTTGTACAGCATTTATGTCTAATTGAACTGAAGGCCCCATTGTTGAAGTTACATAAAAAGTTTTCCAATACTTTCCTTTAGCTCCACTTGGTTTATTTTTATCAATTGATTCTTGTAAGGTTTTTAAGTTGTCAAATAGAGCCTCTTTTGTGAAACTTGCTTTTCCAAAGCGGACATGAACGATTCCAGCCTTATCTGCTCTAAATTCGAGCTTACCTGCTTTGAATTCTTTTATTGCATTAGCAATGTCATTAGTTACTGTCCCAGCTTTAGGATTAGGCATTAAACCTCTAGGTCCTAAAACTCTTCCTAATTTTGCAACCTTTGGCATCATATCAGGAGTTGCAATAAGTAGATCAAACTCCATATTTCCTTTGTTGATGCTTTCTACAAGATCTTCTTCGCCAAATAAATCTGCACCAGCAGCCTTAGCTTTCGATACATTCTCACCGCTTGTAATTACTGCAATTTTGATGCTTTGGCCAGTACCATGTGGTAATTCAACAGTGGTCCTTAACTGTTGATCAGTATATTTTGGATCAATACCTAAACGTATATGTGCTTCAATAGTTTCATCAAATTTTGCATTAGCATTTTCCTTGATAATACTAAGAGCTTCAAGTGGTGCGTAAATGCGATCCTCTATCTTTGTTGATAAAGCCGCCATTCTTTTAGATAGTTTTTTCATAATAATATTGGGTGCAAACGGTTATTAACTAACCTCCCCTAAATAGTGAGAAATTGTGTATTGAACTCAATCAGTAATAGAGACGCCCATATTACGAGCAGTACCCTCAATTACTTTCATTGCTGATTCAACACTAGAACAGTTTAGATCAGGAAGCTTAGTTTTGGCTATTTCTTCTAATTGAGCTTTACTTATATTCCCAACAGAGCCTTTTGCGGATTCACCTGAACCTTTCTCAATACCAGCTGCTTTTGTTATTAAGACGGAAGCAGGAGGTGTTTTTGTGATAAAAGTAAAGCTTCTATCTTCAAAAACAGAAATCTCGACTGGAATTACAAAACCTGCTTTATCTTGTGTCCTTGCGTTATATTCTTTGCAAAATGCCATGATATTGACACCATGTTGTCCTAAAGCTGGCCCTACAGGAGGCGCAGGATTTGCTTTGCCTGCTTGTAGAGCAAGCTTGATAACTGCAACAATTTTTTTTGCCATTAGATTAGAGAATTTAAGCTGGAGTAGAAAATCATAATTTTACTCGATAAACAAGAATAATTAGAAATTAATTTTGTTTATTGATTTGGGAGAATTCTAATTCTACAGGAGTCTCGCGCCCAAATATTGAAAGTAATGCTTTTAATTTATTTCTTTCTCCGGAAACTTCTATAACTTCTCCCTGGAAATCCTTGAATGGACCGCTAGTTACAATGATTCTATCTTTTTCTTCAATATCTAATTTGATTACAGCTTTTTTCTCTGATGCGCGCTTAAAGATTCTATTAACTTCTTGTCTTGATAATGGTCGAGGTTTGATATGACCTCGCGATCTTCCGCTGCCTCTACCGTCTTCAGCACCGACAAAGTTAATTACATTTGGAGTACTTTTAACAGCCATCATTGTATCTTCATCCAAAATCATTCTTACGAGGACGTAACCTGGGAAAACTTTTTCTTCAGTAGTTTGTCTACTTCCATCTTTTTTTAATTTAATTCCTGGAGTTTGGGGAATTTCAATTTCAATGATTCTATTATTGACACCTAAAGTTACTGATCTCTGCTCAAGAGTCGCTTTTACTTTTTTTTCGCAGCTTGATGCTACTTGAACTGCATACCATCTTGCAATGCTTGTATTTGCTTTTGAAGAAGCAAGGTTTGTAGTTAATTCATTACTCATTTTTCTGGAAGCTTAATTAAGATCTTTTTAATGGATATTCGGGAGATAATTCAACCAAAAATTTGCGAGGCTGCCCATCCATAGAATCTGCTAACAGAAGCAATGGCTGCAGCAGAAAAAGATACCATAATTATAACTGCTACTGATTCGCTAAAAAGTTGTTGTTTGTTAGGCCACACGACAAGTTTAAGCTCATCGTAGGTAGATCTAAAAAAATTATTCTTTTTTTTAGGCTCTTCAACTTCAGGAGAATCCTTTTTAAGAGGTTCTTTATTAGTAGTAGGACTTGTCACAAAATTTTTTTGAAATTAAGCTTTATGCTTTAGTTTTTATTTTAGCTTATTGATTTACTCCTCAGCTAGGTTTGAAAACGATCTCATCTTTTTTAGCAGGGTTAAGTTTAATTGTTATATTTTTTTTATTTTTGAAATTATCCTCTAAAAGTTTTGCAGCTAAGGGATTTTCTATTTGTCTTCTAAGTTCCCTGCTAAGTGGCCTAGCACCATATTCAGGTTCGTAAGAATCGTTTGCAATTTTGTTGATAACTTTTTTGTCTATAGCGATATTTATTTTCTGCTCAAGTAGCAGGTTCTTTAAATCTTCTGTTTGTAGAATGATTATTTTTTGAAGTTCATCAATAGATAATGGATCAAACTTCACCACTTCATCAATTCTATTTAAAAATTCAGGTCTAAAAATTGAAGATAATGCATTACTAATTGAATCATCTAGAGTTTGTTGATCTTTTTCTAACTTTCCCTCACTTTTAGAAATCTTTTGTGAATACTCCAGTATAGATTTACCAGCTAGGTTACTAGTCATAATGATTACCGTATTTTTGAAATCTACGGTCCTTCCTTGAGAGTCCGTTAATCTTCCTTCATCTAAAACTTGCAAAAGGATATTAAATACTTCTGCATGTGCTTTTTCTATCTCATCAAGAAGTATTACTGAATAGGGTTTACGTCTTACAGCTTCAGTTAATTGACCTCCCTCTTCATAACCAACATAACCTGGGGGAGCTCCTAAAAGTCTTGCTACGGCATTTTTCTCCATATATTCACTCATGTCTAATCTTAAAAGTGCGTCTTCTTCATCGAATAAAACTGTTGCAAGAGATTTCGCTAATTCTGTTTTACCAACACCTGTAGGACCCATAAATAAAAAAGATCCAATAGGTCTTTTAGGACTTTTCATACCAACTCGAGCTCTTCTAATTGCAGCAGAAACAGCTTCTATTGCTTTTTCTTGTCCAATAACTTTTTCACTTAGTTCTGTTTCTAGATTGACTAATTTCTTACGTTCATTTGAAACTACTTTAGAAATTGGAATACCTGTGATTTTTGATATAACATCTGCAATATCATCAGGTTCAACTTGATATTTAAAAGGGAAATTTCTATTTTTCTTTATTTTATTAAAGTTCTCTTCAAGTTTTTGTATGTCATTCTCTATTTCACGTAACTCTTCTTCAAGCTTTTCTAAATAATCTAGATCATTTTCAATTTCGCGATTTGATTTATCTTTAATTTGTTTGGTTAGCTTATCTTCTTCTTTCATTAAAATAGATAATTCTTCCATTTCTTCACGTAAATTGTTCCAATTTTCCAAAAGAACGTTCAATTTTGCCTCTGATTGTTTTCTATTATTCAATAATTTTTCTTGAGTTTCGATATCTTCTCCTTGCAAATTATTCAATTTTTCATCAATAGAATTAAGTTTTTTTTCTTGTTGGAGAATGATTTGAGGCATATTATTCGACTCGATTTTTAACTGTGCAGCTGCTTCATCAATTAAATCAATTGCACTATCAGGGAGACATTTATCGCTGATGTATCTATCGGCCAATTTTGCAGAATAGTTTACAGCCTCTTCAGAAATTTTTATGCCATGATGTGATTCATATTTCTTTTTGATTCCTAGTAATATTTTTGCGCTTAATTCTACTGAAGGTTCATTGACAGCTATCTTTTGAAAGCAATTATTTAATGCCTGATCTTTTTCAATAGTTTCACGAAATTTCTCAGGTGTTGTTGTACCGATACATCTAAGTTCTCCTTCAGCTAGTAAAGGTTTTAAGATATTACTGATGTCGGTAGAAGATCTGTCAGAACTTAATATTGAGTGAATTTCATCAATAAATAGAATCATTCCTTGGTTTGGATTATTTAGTTCCTGCATTATTAAGCTTAGTCTTTCCTCTAGTTGACCTCTAAATTTGGTCCCAGAAACTAATGCACCTAAGTCAAGTGAAATAATTTTTAAGTCCTTTAAAGTAGCAGGAACTTTTTTGTCTACAATTAATTGAGCAAGTAATTTTGCAATTGAGGTTTTACCAACTCCAGGATTGCCAATAAGTATAGGGTTATTTTTGTTTCTTCTGCAGAGTACCCTCATTAAATTATTGATCTCATTTTCTCTTCCTAAAACGGGATCTAGTAACCCTTTTTTAGCTGATTCTGTTAAATCTTTTCCATAAATTGAAAGAGCATTTTCATCTTTTCCAACTTGTTTTTTGGTTTCAATTTGAAGTTCACTTTTTGGTAATGGAACAATAGCTTTTTTAATTTTTTCTTCTTTTACAAAAGTCTCGTTAGTCTCGTTGTTTGATTCAAAATTAGACTGATTATTTATTTTAATTACATTCCCATAATTAAAAGAATCTTTTGATTGATTAATATTTGGGTAAAACTTTAATTCTTCCTCTAATTTTTCCATTGAAAGATTTCCTTCTTCAAAAACATAATTTCCAATTCTTAAATCTCTTCCAAGAGCAATTAGTAAATGAGGTATTTCTATTAATCTCGATCCCCATTGAGTTTTAATCTGATTCGCGTTATCTAATAAGATTTCTAAATCTTCCCCGATAGTAAAAATATCTGACTCATTTGTTGGTGTCTCTTCTAAAAAATCTTCTGTTATGTCTAAAACTGTATCTTGGTCGATTGATAATTTTTCAATGAAGGCAAAGAATTCACTTGATGAGAACAATGTATGAATTATGTGTTCAATATTAAATTCGCTATGATCCCATTTTTTTGCGGTTTCTTCCCCTAATAAAAGAAGATTCCAACTAATATCGCTAAATAGTTCAGGACTGGATGTAAGTGTTTCTTTCATAAACTATAAAAACTATAGTTGGTTATTAATTAATATTCTAAATATGATCTGCATTAATAATCATCTAATAATTTTCAAATTGTAAGATGAATTTGAAAATTATTTAGATGAGAGGATTTGTGGGGACTTTAGAATGAAAAAAACGTTAAATAATATCTAAGCTCTTATAAAATTAAAATTGTACTTGGTTAACAAATATATTTCAGATATTAGCCAAATAGTTCAGCTATTAATAGGATTTAAATAGTAATACTTAAATTGTGAAAGAAACTATTGATTTTCTTATTGATACTGTTGAAGCAAGGCAAGTCCTTGATTCAAGAGGTAATCCAACTGTAGAGGCAGAAGTATTTTTGGAATGTGGTGCAAGTGGTATAGCAATTGTTCCCAGCGGAGCTAGCACTGGTGCTCATGAGGCACATGAATTAAGAGATGGTGGTTCGAAATATATGGGGAAAGGCGTTTTGAATGCTGTTAATAAAATTCATGAAACAATATCGCCGGCTTTATGTGGTTTGTCATCTTTAGATCAAACTGCAGTAGATAAATTAATGATTGAAATTGATGGAACTCCTAATAAGTCTAACCTAGGAGCAAATTCAATCCTTGCAGTAAGTCTTGCAACTGCTAGAGCATCAGCAAATGCTTTAGACATTCCCCTATATAGATATCTTGGAGATCCATTATCCAATCTTCTTCCAGTCCCATTGATGAATGTAATAAATGGTGGTGCTCATGCTCCAAATAGTCTTGATTTTCAAGAATTTATGCTTGTTCCACATGGAGTTAATAATTTCAGTGAATCATTAAGAATGGGTACTGAAATTTTTCACTCATTAAAATCATTACTTGATCAAAAAGGTCTATCTACTGCTGTTGGCGATGAGGGTGGATTTGCCCCGAATTTGTCATCAAGCGAAGAAGCAGGGGACTTATTATTAGAAGCAATTCAAAAAGCCGGATTTAAGCCTGGCGAACAGGTATCTTTAGCTTTAGATGCTGCTAGTACTGAATTTTATAGTGATGGTATTTATAAATATGAAGGTAAATGTTTAAATAGTTCTGAAATGATTTCATATCTTTCAAGATTAGTTTCTAATTATCCCATAGTTTCAATAGAGGACGGTTTAGCTGAGGATGATTGGGAGGGTTGGTCAGAATTAAACAAAGAATTAGGGAATAAAGTTCAGCTTGTAGGTGATGATTTATTCGTTACTAATACAGAAAGATTACGGAAAGGGATTATAGAAAAATCTGCCAATTCAATCTTAATAAAGGTAAATCAAATTGGAACATTAACTGAAACTTTGGAAGCTATTGAGTTAGCAAAAATGTCTGGTTTCACAAGTGTTATAAGTCATAGAAGTGGTGAGACTGAAGATACAACAATTGCAGATTTATCTGTCGCCACAAGATCGGGTCAGATCAAGACTGGCTCTTTGAGCAGAAGTGAAAGGATTGCAAAATATAATAGGCTTTTAAAAATTGAGGAGGAATTAGGAAATCAAGCAAGATTCGCTGGAGCTATAGGTTTAGGTCCCAAAAATATATAGTTTTTTTTAGCGCTTAAGTTTTTCTATACGCGAGCCTTTTCGCATACTTAATTGGCACTTTATCCAATCAATACTTATTGGTAGTGCAAAAAAAAGTGGCAACAATGCAAAATTATTTTGTTTATTGGTTACAAGTAAAGCAGATGCAATTGATAAGCTTCCTATGAGAATTGAATGGCCTAAAGTTTTTTGAGCCGTAAACATTTTTTTGAATTGCCTATCAGACTCTCCCATTCTTATTTGCAACTGTAAATCGCCCTGTTCTAATCTTTCTAAACTTTCATCTATTCTTTTCGGAATTCCAACAGCTTTCGATCCTAGTTCACCTACTTGTCTTCCAAATTGGTTAATTAAATCGTTGGGACTTTGATTATTTGAAGTCATAAGTTCTATTAAATAAGGCTTGGTAACTGATACAAGGTTAAACCCTGGATCAAGCATTCTACCAACTCCTTCAAAAGTTGATAAAGCTCTCATCACAAAGATTAAATCTACTGGCAGTTGAAATGGCGTTTCATAAACCAGTTCGTATAAATCTCCTGATAATTTTTCAATAATATTAGGACTAAATGGCGGAGTTAAAGCTTCTTTAAGCATCAATCTGACTAATCTTCTGACTGGTCCTACATCAATATCTTTTGAAATTAGCCCAGCTTGTTGTAATTGACTAACAAGTGATGAGGCGTCTCTAAGAGCAGCAGCCTTAACCATCCCCCCTAATCTTGTTTGAAGATTATTTGAGATGTTCCCCATCATTCCAAAATCATAAAAAATCAATTTACCTTCACTTGAAACTGCTAGATTCCCTGGATGAGGATCTGCATGAAAAAAACCGTAATTTACTAATTGTTTTAAGTAGCTGATTGCACCTATCTCTGCAATTTTAGATAAATCAATTTCTTGTGATTTTAATTTTTCTAAATCGCTTATTTTTGTCCCTTCTACATAACTTAAACAAAGCACTTTTTCACTGCTCATATCCCAAATTACTTCAGGAACTTCAACATTTTCATCATCAAGAAATTGCTGCCTGAATCTTGCTGCATACTGCGCTTCGCACTTAAAATCAAGTTCTTTCATCAGAACTTTCCTACACTCTCTGGCAATCTCAACCCAGTTTCTACCTCGACTCCAATTCTTGTTTTTTTGCAATAATCCTGCTATTTGCTGCATTATGCCCAAATCGATATTAAACAATTCTTTTAAATTGGGTCTTTGAACTTTAAAAACTACTTTCTTACCATCTTTTAAAGTCGCTCTATGAACCTGAGCTAGTGATGCTGATCCAACCGGATCACATATTATTTGATCTATTTCATTAAACCTAGACCCTAGTTCATTTCTTATAGTCTCTTCAACCTGCGTAAATGAAAAATTAGGAACTTGATCTTGCAATTTAGACAATTCCTGTATCCAGGTATTAGGAATTAAATCAGGTCTCGCTGATAATAATTGTCCAATTTTAATGAATGCTGAACCAAGCTTTATTAATTGATTAGTAAAATACTTAGCTCTTTTAATTTGGACCCTACTTTTTTCATTCTTCTTAGCTTGGAAAATTGTAAATCTAATATTATCTATCCATAAATTTATTAAAAGTGAAATCAGCGTTATCCAAATAAGAAAGGCCCTCTTCCACTTTTTTAAATGATAATGAAGAATGTGAAAACTCATTTCATTTGATTATTTGTGGTTTCATTAAAGAGATCAATTTGTTTATTGATAACTTCAATTTCATTTAAAGCTTTTTTTATTTTGGAATCTTGATAAGTATTTGTAGACTCATTTTCTTGAATATTTTCGGCTTTTTCCATTCTTGAGGCTTCTTCAATTATGGATTCTTTCAAACCATCAAATTCTTTTTTGAGAATTTCTGGAGCATCCTGAGCAATATTTGTTGCTTCTTCAATTTTGTCAACCAATATCTCGTTTAATTTTTCGGTTACTTTCCTAATGGCAGCTTTTAAAAGGTAATCAGAGTTGGTCATGAAAAATATAATGTTTCTACAGCAGTGAACTTTGCATATTAACTAATAATAGATCAATTCAGAACATTTCACGTACCTGATCATTTTGAAAATTAAATTTTTATGTTTTTCCTATGTAAGTTTGTTTCTATATTATGCTTTTTTATCTTTTTTCTCTTAACTTATATCTATAAAGAGGTTTAGGTATTTACATTAAAATATCTTCTAACCAAGAACTCATCTAACTAACTACTAAAAAGGAGTTTTTAAAAATTGGAAATCATTGAGTCAGATGTAGTTATTATCGGAGGAGGCCCGGCCGGATGTACTTGCGCACTTTATACATCTCGTTCAAACTTAAAGACAGTCATCTTAGATAAAAATCCATCTGTTGGCGCCTTAGCAATAACTCATCAAATCGCTAATTATCCAGGTGTTCCGGTTGATATAAGTGGGGAGAAATTACTTACCCTAATGAGAGAACAGGCTGTGCAATATGGCACAGACTATAGAAGAGCACAAGTGTTTGGAATAGACGCTACTGGAGAATGGAAAATGGTTTATACGCCAGAAGGCACTTTCAAAGCTAAAGCACTTGTACTTGCAAGTGGAGCTATGGGTAGGCCTGCATCATTTAAGGGCGAAGCCGATTTTCTTGGCAAAGGAGTAAGTTATTGTGCTACATGTGATGGGGCTTTTTATAAGAATAGAGAAGTTGCCGTTGTTGGAGTGAACAAGGAGGCAATTGAAGAGGCAACTGTTCTAACTAAATTTGCATCAACTGTGCATTGGATTACATCAAGTGATCCTAAATCAGATAATGAAGAAGCAATGGAATTGATAGATAATTCAAATATAAAACATTGGAGTAGAACAAGATTATTGGAAATATTGGGCGATGATATGGGCGTGAATGGGGTTGTTGTAAAAAATAAACAAGAAGAAAATCCTATCAATTTAAATTTAGATGGAGTGTTTGTCTATATGAGTGGTTCAAAACCCATTACTGATTTTTTAGGGAACCAAATTGCTTTAAAAGAAGACGGAGGGGTTATTGTTGATGACTTTATGTCTACAAACTCTGATGGAGTATGGGCTATTGGAGATATAAGAAATACACCATTTAAGCAAGCCGTAGTTGCAGCTTCTGATGGATGTATTGCTGCAATGTCAATTGATAGATACTTAAATAGTCGAAAAAATATAAGAGTAGATTGGATTCATTCTTAAAAATAAATATTGCTTCTTTGATCTAAAGTGGTGTTGCCTCAGAAATATAAGCAACTCCTCCGTAGTAGCTTAAATCGTCCCTGATGTTATCTCTCATTTTATCTATTAATTCTTGCTCACAAAAAACAATTACATGAGCATTTGCTCCTAATCCTGTAAATTCCATATCTTCAGTAACAACTCTTTCAGGCCCTCTGCCTGTGGCGTGTTTCATAACTGTATACCCAGGAACATTCGCTTTTTCTAATGTTTTAATGATTGCATCTAGTTCTCTTTCACTAAATATCAAGTCTAATCTTTTCATTTTTATAGAGGAGATAATGGGATAATGGTATTTACTAAACTCATATATATGGGAATGCCAAGAACTATATTGAATGGGAAAGTTAGACCTAGTGTAGTTGAAATATAATAACTAGATTTAGCTTCTGGTACCGTCATCCTCATCGCTGCAGGAACTGCTAAATAAGAGGCGCTAGCACATAAAACCACAAATAAAAGTGCGTTGCCAGTTCCTAATGATAAAAATCTTGCAACGAAAACACCTATAAATGCGTTAAATAAAGGCATAAAAATAGCAAAGCCAATCAAGAACGAACCCGCATTCTTCAGCCTTGGTAATCTTTGAGCAGCGACTATTCCCATATCTAACAAGAAGAAGCATTCTGCTCCATAGAATAATTGTCCAGTAAAAGGCTCCATTTTTGCAATCCCTGAGGGATTACTGGTAGCAGTAAGAAATCCTACAATTAAGCTTGAGAGCAATAAATAAACTGATCCATTCAAAAGTGATTCGTGAAATATTGCGCTTAGATGCATTTTTCTTGATTTTGGCCTATTTTTGGGAGCTGCAAATTTCACAAGTAATAATCCAACAATTATTGCAGGAGACTCCATTAAAGCTAAGGCTCCAACCATAAACCCATCAAAAACTATTTTTTGACTTTCCAAAAAACTTTCTGCGGAAATAAATGTAACAGCACTAATTGAACCATATGCTGCTGCTATTGCAGCAGAATTAAAGACATCAAACTTAAATCTTAAAATTAAAAATCCAATCAGCGGAATTACTAATGACATAAGAATTGCAGCACTTAAAGTAGGCAATACTTGATCAGTAAAACCACTTTTCTGTATCTCTATACCTCCTTTAAAACCAATTGCTAGTAGCAGATATAAGGAGAAGAGTTTAGGTAATGGAGCTGGTATTTCTAAATCAGATTTAAAGAGTACTGATATTGCTCCAATCAAAAAGAAAAGAACTGGCGGGGCTAATACATTTTGCAGAATTGGATTTATTTCCATAAATTATTAGGTTATTTCATTTAGAGCGGTTTCTAAAGCTTCTTTTCTTGTTTCAATAATGCCTTCAACTCCAAACTTAGCTAATCTGTCTTTTACTTTTTCATTTGCCCCAGCAACAAATGCTTTTCTGGAATTATTTTTGGCTTCCTGCATCATGTCCTCTATTGCGAGAGTCGCCGTCACTCCAAGTCTTGGTACGTCAGTGATATCTAGTATTAAAACCTTGTAGTTTCTTACCAGCATCATTCTTTCAGATATACCTTTAGCTGCTCCAAAACTAAGTGGTCCTTTAAGTCTAAATAACATTACTTCTCCTGAGCATCTATCTAGTAGTGCTTTTTCATCAGCAGGTAATGCATTTTTGGCTTGATCATCATTTGATAAAGGATTATCCTCGTCCATACCTTCTAGTTGAGTTTCTGTTATTGAATCGATAGTGAGCATATTTGCTATGAATACACCTACTAAAACTGCCCAGATTAAATCCCAAAAAACAGTCATTAGGAGTACTCCATACATTACAACTGAAGTTTTTAAAGATAATTTGTGAGCCCTCCTCAAGAATCCCCAATCAATAATATCTAGACCAACTTTTATAAGAATTCCTGCAAGCAACGCAGTTGGTATTTGCTCAGCTAAAGGTCCTGCGCCAACTAAAACTATCAACAATACAACCGAGTGAACCATTCCAGAAATGGGCGTTGATCCTCCAGATTTAACATTTATAACAGTTCTCATCGTTGCTCCTGCTCCAGGTAAACCCGAAAACAGACCTGCAACAGCATTTCCTATTCCTTGACCAATAAGTTCTCTATCAGAATTATGTTTTGTTTGAGAGATATTATCTGCTACTAGAGATGTCAGTAATGAGTCAATTGCACCAAGTACTGCTAGGACTAAGCCTGCTTTGAAAATAATTGGGAAATATTGATTAAAACTTGGGAAATTTAAAGATGGAACTCCCCTTGGGATTTCTCCAATTCTATCAATAGCTCCATCTCCAAAAATTAATATTGATATTGGGGTAACTATTAATAGGGCCAAGAGAGGAGAAGGCACCCACTGACTTATTTTTCTAGGAGTAAGAAATACTATACCGAGTGTCATTATTGCTACTCCAATAGCAGCACCATTGGGTTGGAAATTTGAAAATACAGTAGTTAAAGATTCGACTACTCCACCTCGAGTGCTAATTCCAAGTAATGGTCCAATCTGAAGCGCAATTATTATTACTCCGATACCAGACATAAATCCTGAAACAACAGAATATGGAACCAAAGTAATATATTTACCTAATTTTAAAATGCCGAATAATATTTGCAGTAGGCCGCCAATTACTACCGCTGCCATAACTAAAGGTAAAATTTGTCCTGCAGAAAGATCTCTTGGAACCCCTACTGCTGCTAAGCCTGCTACTACCCCTGCGACAGTTACACTCATCGGACCGGTAGGTCCACTAACTTGAGCAGGTGTTCCGCCGAATAATGCTGCTAAAAAACCAACTACTACTGCTCCATATAGTCCATAAATTGCTCCGCCAGGTCCTAACGCAGCATTACCAAAAGCAAGAGCGAGAGGCAAAGCCACCACTGCGGCTGTAATCCCTCCTAGAATATCGCCTCTTACATTCTTTAAATGAAATCCATTAATTATTTTCAAAGATACTCTCCTTAAAATAAATACTTAACTAAAAGATATTATCTCTTAATGACGTAAATTTGTGAAAAATGAAGAATGTGCAAAATACTTTTGTAACTTTTTTTGCTCATATTAAATAAATTTTAGTTAATTTTCCTGAACAAAATTAGTCTCTGATTGATTTATGTGCGAGGCAAGCGATTAATCTATTAGATAAATATTTTTCAATTAAAATAATATTCAAATGAATTCGATTATTCGTCCTAGAAGGTTAAGAAGAACTGAGGCAATTAGAGAAATGGTTAGGGAAAACCATCTAACGGCATCGGACTTTATTTATCCATTATTTGTTCATGAAAAAGATTTTAAAGAGGAAATTTCAGCAATGCCAGGAACCTATAGATGGGATATTAATGGCTTAATAAAGGAGGTTACTAGGGCATGGGAATTGGGAATAAGATGTGTGGTTCTTTTCCCGAAAATTAACGATAGCTTAAAGACTGAAGATGGTGCAGAATGTTTCAATGAAGACGGTTTAATACCTAAAGCTATACGAATATTAAAAAAAGAGATTCCAGAAATGGCAATAATGACAGATGTTGCCTTGGACCCATACTCTTGTGATGGTCATGATGGATTAGTTGATGAAACTGGAAAAATATTGAACGACGAAACAATCGAAATTTTAAAAAAACAAGCTTTAACACAAGCAAGAGCTGGAGCAGATTTTATTGGTCCCAGTGACATGATGGATGGGAGAGTTGGAGCAATCAGAGCTTCTCTTGATACCCAAGGATTTTATGATGTAGGTATTATTAGTTACACAGCAAAATATTCATCTGCTTATTACGGTCCATTTAGAACTGCCTTAGATTCAGCTCCTAAAGAAAATAGTAAGAAAATAATTCCAGACAATAAGTCTTCATATCAAATGGACCCTGCCAATTCAAAAGAGGCTTTAATTGAATCAGCATTGGATCAGTATGAAGGAGCTGATATTTTGATGGTGAAACCAGGAATTTCATACTTGGATATTGTTTATAGATTAAGCACTTTTTCAAATAAACCTATAGCTGCATACAACGTTAGCGGGGAGTATTCCATGGTAAAGTCTGCTGCTATGAAGAACTGGATTAACGAAAAAGATATTGTTTTAGAGACATTGCTTAGTTTTAAAAGAGCAGGAGCAAAATTAATTCTCACTTATCATGCTTGTGATGCATCTCAATGGTTGCAGGATACTTAAAAACTCATTATTGACAAGAATTTGGTTTATTCTTAGATAAGTAATAAATTAACTGCTTTGTTTTGAAGTTTTCACAAGAAGTAAATAGGATTGGTCACATTGCACTTAGAGTAGAGAATCTCGAAAGGGCGAAATCTTTTTATATCAAGTTGGGTATGAATTTGGTTTGGGATGATAAAGATTGGTCTTATTTAGAGGCTGGTAAAGGGAAAGATGGACTTGCGTTGTTAGGCCCTAGCTACAAAGCTGCGGGACCTCACTTTGCTTTTCATTTTGAAAATAAAAAAGAAGTGGAAAATATTCAAAATGATTTAAAAAATTCTGGTGTAAACGTTGGTCCTTTACATGAACATAGAGATGGAACAGCATCTTTTTATATGAAGGATACTGAAGGAAACTGGCTTGAGATGCTGTATGTTCCTCCTGAAGGGATTCAATCGAATGTTTGATTCTTTTTTTGTATGCAAGAGAAAAGTTTTTCTAAAAAATCATATTCAGAAAAAACCTTAGAAGAAGAATCTATAAACCTTTTAGAGTGGGATTCATTAAAAACGCATTTATCTTCATTCGCCTCAACGGAAATGGGTAAACGATCAATTTTAAGTTTTGTTATCCCTACAGAATACGAGTCATCTAAAAGACTTTTGAATGAAACTGTTGAAATTAATGAGCTAGAAAAAAATTTAGATAAATCAATAAGTTTTTCTGATGTTTTCGATATTAGTAGAAATATTGAAATTTGTTCCAAGGGAGGTGTAATTTCATCTTCTGAATTGTTAGAAATAGCGAAAACAATTGCTGCAGCAAGAAATTTAAAAAAAATTTTATTAGATTTTGAACAAAGGCCTTATATTTCATCATTTACAAAAAATTTAATTGACCATCAGAATATTGAAACGATTTTTAAAAAAGGTATTGAATCGAATGGAAGGATTTCAGACAATGCTAGTAATGAACTATCTATTCTTAGAAAAGAATTTTTATCTAAGAAACTTGAAAGAAAAATATTAGTTGATAAATTTATTCAAAAGAATTTAGCTTATTTGCAAGATACTACTATTGGAGATCGATATGGAAGGCCTGTTTTAGCAGTGAAGGTTAATTATGTAGATAAATTTAAAGGCATAATTCATGACTCTTCATCTTCAGGAAATACAGTATATTTTGAGCCTGAAAGTGTAGTAACTAAAGGTAATAAGATTGCTTCTTTAGAGGCTAGGATCATAGCAGAAGAATTTAAATTACTTAAAAAATGGTCCCTGGTTGTTAGTGATAATTCAGAAAATCTTATTGAAATGGCATCCATTTTATTGAGATTAGAAAATGCACTAACTCGTTCAAGATATTCGAAATGGATTGGAGGCAAAACTCCTACGTTTGAGAAAAGTCCTATTGTTTCTTTAATTGGTTTTTCTCATCCGTTATTGATTTGGGAACATAAAAAAAAAGGAGCCCCTCCACCAGTAGCTGTCGATTTTTATATAAATAGAAATGTTAAGGTTGTGGCTATTACAGGTCCAAATACTGGAGGTAAAACAGCAGCTTTAAAAGGGTTGGGCTTGTCTTTAATTATGGCTAGAGCAGGATTATTGATACCTTCAACTAATAATCCTGTTATCCCTTTTTGTCCAAATATATATGTGGATATAGGAGATAATCAATCATTAGAAGAAAATTTATCTACCTTCAGTGGGCATATATCCCGCATAAAAGAGATATTAGATTCTCTTGATCATAAGAAAGGATTATCAGTTGTTTTGCTAGATGAGATTGGATCTGGCACAGATCCTCTTGAAGGGAGTGCTCTTGCGATGGCTTTATTAAAAGAATTTGCAAATAAATCTGATATCACTTTAGCAACTACACATTATGGAGATATTAAGGCTTTAAAATATAACGACTCAAGATTTGAAAACGTATCAGTTGCCTTTGATGAGGATTCTTTGAAGCCAAAATATATACTCAACTGGGGTATTCCCGGGAGAAGTAATGCTTTGTCAATTTCAAAGAGAATTGGTCTAAATGAAAGCATACTCAATGAAGCTGCAAATTATCTAAAGCCAAAAGAAGTTGACAATATTAACAGTATTATTAAAGGACTTGAGGAAGAGAAGATTAAACAACAAAATTCTGCAGAAGCTGCCGCAGAATTGATTGCAAGGACTGAAATATTACATGATGAACTGAAGAGAAATTATGAATATCAAAAAATAAATGCTGAAAAAATACAGGAAATTGAAAGGTCAAAATTATCAAAACATATTGTATCTGCTAAAAAAGAGGTGATAGATTTGATTAAAAAATTAAGAGATAAAAATGTTAATGGAGAGGATACGAGAATTATTGGCAAAAGATTAAAGGAAATTGAGACGGAACATTTAACCCAAAAAAAATCTGAAAAGTCAATATCATGGAACCCTCAGGTAGGTGATTTTGTAAAGATTAAAAGTTTAAATAGCACGGGACAAATTGTAGATTTAGATAAAAAAGTTGGTTTTTACGAAGTTAAATGTGGTTCATTCAGAAGCACATTATCTGTAAATGACTTTGAAGGTATTAATGGAGAAAAGCCTAATTTCAATAGGTCAAAAATTGAGATCAAGACTACAAGGGAAGATTTTTCTTTTGCCAAGATTAGAACGAGTAATAATACAATTGATGTAAGAGGGCTGAGAGTTCACGAAGCCGAAATAATTATTGAAGAGAAAATTAGAAAATTTCATGGACCACTATGGATTATTCATGGAATTGGAACAGGGAAATTAAAAAAAGGACTAAGAAATTGGTTATCAGGTTTAAATTATGTTGATAAGATTGAAGATGCAGCCAACAACGAGGGTGGACCAGGTTGCAGTATTGCGTGGATAAAATAAAATTTAAAAAACTTTGAAAACAATTTAATAAGCGTATTAAGTGCAATTTATTGATCAAGCAAACATTATTCTTAAAGCTGGAAAAGGTGGCGATGGAATAGTTTCATTTAGAAGAGAAAAATTCGTTCCTGCTGGAGGCCCTTCTGGGGGGAATGGTGGCAAAGGGGGTTCAGTTATTTTAATGGCTGATAATAATCTTCAAACATTATTAGATTTCAAATTCAAACGAGAAATAATTGCTGAAGATGGGTGCAAAGGAGGTCCTAATAAGAGATCAGGTGCTTCAGGTGAGGATAGAATCCTTAAAGTTCCCTGCGGCACAGAAATAAGGGATATTAAAACCGGCATTATTTTAGGAGACTTAACTAAAGATAAACAGAGTTTAACTATTGCCATTGGAGGAAGAGGTGGACATGGTAATGCTTACTATTTAAGTAATCAAAATAGAGCCCCAGAATCATTCACTGAAGGAAAAGATGGTGAGATATGGGAGGTTCAATTAGAACTAAAACTTCTTGCGGAGGTTGGGATTATAGGCCTTCCAAATGCTGGGAAAAGTACTTTGATTTCTGTTGTATCATCTGCCCGTCCAAAAATCGCAAATTATCCTTTCACCACTCTAATACCTAACTTAGGTGTAGTAAGAAAAATTGATGGGAATGGTTGCCTTTTTGCTGATATTCCTGGATTAATATCTGGTGCAGCTGATGGAGTAGGTTTAGGGCATGATTTTTTAAGGCACATCCAAAGAACAAAGATACTTGTTCACTTAATTGATGTAATTGCAGAAAATCCTTTACATGATTTTGAGATTATTGAGCAGGAATTAAAAAAATATGGGAAAGGCCTTTTAGATAAAGAGAGGATAATAGTATTGAATAAAATGGAGCTTGTAGATGAGGATTATTTGAAAATAATTACAAAAAAGTTAGAAGATTTATCTAAAAAGAAAGTTTTAGTTATTTCTTCATCTTTAAAAAAAGGTTTATCTTCACTGCTTTCTGAAGTATGGAAGAGGATCTAACTTAAATTAAAAATTTTTTTTGTAAAAATATACACTTGATTTAATAATGAAAATTAGTCATAAATAAGATACTTCTTTAGAAACAATATGAATTTCTATACTTGCTTTGATCAACAAGGAAAAATAATAGCTAGATGTCAAACGATTCAAGATATCGAGGTTTTGAAGAAAATGGGAAGACCAATTGTAGAAGTCAAGGAAATGAAAAATGAGGAGTCGGTTGTTTGTTCGCTTACAGGAAGTCCATCTGACTTTAATAGAGATTATTAAAGAATTTAACAAATAAAAAAAGGGCTTATAGAGCCCTATTTTTTATGCATTATAGATCTAAAGAAAACTTAATCGTCATAAACAAGACATTCCGGTTCATCCGGATTGGCATCGCAGAAAAGCTCTAAAGCATTAGGATCATGTTTATCCTCTGGATGATGATCCTTATATTCTTCGAGTTCTTTTAGCTCTTCAGTTAAATGTCTGACCTTTGGAAGATTGCCCTCTGCTTTTGCGGATTCGATTTCCGATTGATCTTTTTGGATGTGTTCGTCAATGGATTTCATTTTAAGCTTTTCGTACTTTAGTAGACATACATAACATAGTTAATTTCTAAAGAAATTGCATTATCTATGAACTAAATAAGTGTTCATTACAACATCATTTTTTTTTCGAAATTAATTTAATTATTTTTTAGGACTTTAATCTCATTACTTCCTCTAAAGATGGAAGAACTGGGACTAGTTGATTTGGGTTTAAAGGGAATAAAGCTTTGTAGTAATCTTTTTTCCATTCATTATCGAAGCATGTTCTTTTTACGTTAGATAAACTAAAGAATTTTAATCTCCATTCAATAATCTTTTCGAAACTTGATAGTTCTTGTTCAGTACATTTGAAAAGTTTGCTATATATCAATTCCCATCTTATAAGCGTTGGGAAAAGGTAAATATCTGCGTAGGTTAACTCTTCACCAAAAATCCAGTCCCCTTTATTTTTCTGAAGTAAATTTTCAACTTCATTTATAGCTGCGAAAAGATTTTGACTTGCTTTTTCGTAAGCTGACTGGTTTCTAGCGAAACCACATTTATATACGCCATCATTAATGCTGTTATTTATTAAATCTAAAAAATTTTGATTACAATTGTTAATACTTAAAGACTGATATTTCGATTCACTTTTTATTGAATTGAGAAGTCTAATAATCTGAGAACTTTCATTAGACAAAATTTTTACTTCATCTTTTACAGAACTAATTAAAAGAGGTAATGTCGCTCTAAAAATAATCTTTTCATTAGCTTTTTTGTAAAGGTCTGAAAGTCTTATACATCCTTTAGTACTTGTATTGAAAATCCATTCGCCATGCTCTATATCTGCTTTTAAAAAAATAACCTCAACTTTTTTTGATAAATGTTTTATTTCGTGGACGAGTAAAGTTCTTTGACACCATGGACAAGAACTGCCTACCAATAAATAAATTTGTCCATTCTCATTATTAATATCGTATTCACTATCAATTGTTATACCTTTTGGCCTTTTATAATTACCATGTAAATCTGATGGTGCGAAGCCATTCATTAGTTGGTTCCAAAACCAAAACCAGAATTTTTTGGAGGCCTTAATAAGGTGTTTATTTTGCATAAAATTTTATTTTTCAAGAGAAAATGACTGTTCAACGAATACTTATTGTTTCAGGCACTCATGGGAATGAAATTAATCCTGTTTGGGCGGTTAAACAATTTAATAGAGAGGGAAATAGGTTAAATCATGGTATTGAGTATGAGTACATCATAGGTAATCCTCTTGCTTATGAAAAAGGGCGCAGATATATAGATTTAGATTTAAATAGATCTTTTAAAGAAAGTGAGAATTTTGATCAACATAAGAAGAGCTTGTATGAAACAAATAGAGCCAATTTTTTAGTAGATCAATTTGGAATTGACGGATCTAAACCCTGTCAAATTGTAATCGATTTGCATACTACTACTGCAAATATGGGAACTAGCATTGTTTTGTATGGGAGGAGATTCAAAGATTTTTGTTTAGCTGCGTTACTACAGAACAAATTTGGATTGCCTATTTATTTGCACGAAAAAGATAAAGCTCAAACAGGCTTTCTTGTAGAAGCTTGGCCATGTGGTCTAGTTATTGAAATAGGAGCAGTAGCACAAAATTTTTATGATCCAAAAATAATAGATAGATTCTCTCTAATAATTGGCTCCCTTAGGGAAGAGATAGATAAATTAAAAAGCAACCTTATAGAACTCCCAAAGGAATTGGTTGTTCATGTTCATAAAGGAAGCATAGATTATCCAAGAGATGAAAAAGGAGATATTGATGGCTTAATTCATCCTGAGAGAATAAACCAAGATTGGAAAATGATTAAAAAAGGAGATCCATTATTTCTGGATAGCCAAGGAATAATTCATAAATATGACGGAGAACAATTGATTTGGCCCGTTTTTATTGGAGAAGTAGCTTATAAGGAAAAAAAAATCGCCATGAGCTACACAAAAAAAGAAGTGATTTGTTCCAAAAAACAATGGGTTCAAGAGTTTGAAAGTCTTTAAATTAAGAAATCGGAACAATAAATCGCTGAAAAATAATAAGGATTTGTTATTCAATAGATAAGTTTATTTAATATTCAATACTTTTATTTTTTTTTGCTGATTCTTAGACCATAAAAACCTAAATTCTTTCACTCCAATAAATAACAGCTCCAAAAGCCTCTAATTGCAGTCTTCTATGCTTAGCCTCTCTTAAAGAAACTACCTCTCTTGATCTTTTTCCGTTAAGAAGCCATTCGATTATTACCAAGTTTAATCCTCAATAACAAAGAAAATCTTAAGATATGGAAGTACTTTTCTTTTATTTTCCAAAAAATAAGTTTACTTTAAAGAAAAAAAAATACACATTTTTAGCGATTTTGGTCTAAAATCTTCGAAGCGGAATTCTTTTCCGTTTTTATTTACACGTCTCACTTTAGAGACATACTTTACGAACTCATGACAACTATTCAGCAGCAGCGTTCTTCGCTGTTAAAAGGTTGGCCACAGTTTTGTGAGTGGGTAACATCAACTAACAACAGAATTTATGTTGGTTGGTTCGGCGTCTTAATGATTCCATGCCTTCTTACAGCAGCGGCTTGCTTCATCGTTGCATTCATCGCAGCACCACCAGTAGACATCGACGGAATTAGAGAGCCAGTTGCTGGTTCATTCCTATATGGAAACAACATCATCTCAGGTGCAGTTGTTCCTTCATCTAACGCTATTGGTCTACACTTCTACCCAATTTGGGAAGCAGCTACTGTAGATGAGTGGTTATACAACGGTGGTCCTTACCAGCTTGTAATTTTCCACTTCCTAATTGGTATCTCAGCATACATGGGAAGACAGTGGGAGCTCTCATACCGTTTAGGTATGCGTCCTTGGATCTGTGTTGCATACTCTGCACCAGTTTCAGCAGCTTTCGCAGTATTTCTTGTATATCCATTCGGTCAAGGTTCATTTTCTGACGGAATGCCTCTAGGTATCTCTGGAACATTCAACTTCATGTTTGTTTTCCAAGCAGAGCACAACATTCTTATGCACCCATTCCATATGGCTGGTGTTGCTGGTATGTTCGGAGGATCTTTATTCTCAGCTATGCACGGTTCACTTGTTACTTCATCTCTAATTAGAGAAACAACTGAGACAGAATCTCAGAATTATGGTTACAAGTTCGGACAAGAAGAAGAAACATATAACATCGTTGCAGCTCATGGCTACTTCGGTCGTTTGATCTTCCAATATGCAAGTTTCAACAACAGCAGAAGTCTTCACTTCTTCCTAGCTGTATTCCCAGTTGTTTGTGTATGGTTAACTTCAATGGGTATCTGCACAATGGCATTCAACCTTAACGGTTTCAACTTCAACCAGTCAGTTGTTGATGCTAACGGTAAGATTGTTCCTACATGGGGTGATGTTCTTAACAGAGCTAACCTAGGTATGGAAGTAATGCACGAGCGTAACGCTCACAACTTCCCACTTGATCTAGCAGCAGCTGAGTCTACAACAGTAGCTCTTTCAGCTCCAGCTATCGGTTAAGCTTAAAGTTCTTAAATTTACAAGCCTCCTTTTTGGGGGCTTTTTTTTTGTTTAATTTTCAATTGGTTTCATATAATGTTTATATATAGATAAAACATTTGATATTTCTATGAGTAGTAGTTTTGGAAAGATTTTTCGTGTTAGTACTTTTGGAGAATCACATGGTGGTGCAGTAGGAGTCATCCTTGATGGATGTCCCCCTCAGTTAAAAGTAGATATAAATCTGATACAAAATGAATTAGATAGGCGCAGACCTGGCCAAAGTGACATTACAACACCCAGAAAAGAAGAAGATGAAATTGAAATATTAAGTGGGATAAAGGAAGGGTTAACACTTGGGACTCCAATAGCGATGTTGGTAAGAAACAAGGATCAAAGACCAGGAGATTATGATAATTTGGAGCAAGTATTTAGACCTTCTCATGCAGATGGTACATATCATCTGAAATATGGAATTCAGGCAAGTTCTGGTGGTGGAAGAGCCTCTGCAAGAGAAACAATTGGGAGAGTAGCTGCTGGTGCTGTAGCAAAACAATTATTAAAAAACTTCTGTAACACTGAAATACTATCTTGGGTAAAACGTATTCATGATATTGATTCTGATATAAATAAAGAAAAGATTTCTCTCAACAAAATAGATTCTAATATTGTTAGATGTCCTGATGAAAATGTATCAAAAGAAATGATAGAGAGAATTAAGCAATTACAGCGTCAAGGAGACTCTTGTGGAGGTGTTATTGAATGTTTAGTAAGAAATGTCCCTGCTGGTCTTGGCATGCCTGTTTTTGATAAATTAGAAGCTGATTTAGCGAAGGCTTTGATGTCTTTGCCTGCCACGAAAGGCTTTGAAATAGGTTCAGGTTTCTCTGGAACTTATTTAAAAGGAAGCGAACATAATGATGCCTTCATTAAATCTGATGATATTAGAAAGTTAAGAACAATATCTAATAATTCAGGCGGTATACAGGGAGGAATAAGTAATGGCGAAAATATTGAGATGAAGATAGCTTTTAAACCTACAGCAACAATTGGGAAAGAACAGAAAACAGTAAATGCTGAAGGAAAAGAAGTTTTGATGAAAGCAAAAGGGAGACATGATCCATGCGTTCTACCAAGAGCAGTTCCTATGGTTGATGCTATGGTGGCTTTAGTACTTGCTGATCATTTACTACTGAATCAAGCTCAATGTGGCTTAATCGATAATTAGTATTTTTGTTAAATAAATTATATTTATCTTTAATTTAATTATTTTTGAGCCATTCATATATTTTTGGATCAAATTTTCTTTTAATAATACCTTTATCTCCAATCACGATTGCTTTATATCCTAAAGATTTATAAGTCTTAACATCATTGATTGATAGGCCTCCAGCAGCAATGAAATCAATACTTTCAAAGTTGCGTATATCTATGGAACTAGATTTACTTTTTATTGGATAAATTTTGATAATGTTGCAATTTAAATTTATCGCTTCCTCAAGATCTTTTAAATTTTTTATACCGGGAATTAATAAATAATTTTTTGACTTCGAATAATTGAAAAGATCTTTATCCCAAAATTTCATCATTGAAAAATTTAATCCAATTTTTAATGAATCTTCTATTGATTGCTTATTAACTATGGAGGCAGAGCCTAAATTGATTCTTGGAAAATTGAGTTTGATTTCGGATACAAAATCCAACCACATTTCGTTGTTTGACCAACTTATTTCAATATTTTTTAATCCTAATTTTACTAAGCTTCCTAATTCTTCAAAAAATGAATTTCTTATAAAAGCATTTGAGTAAATATTATCTTCCGGTTTTACGAGTAAAAAAAAAGATTCTTTTAGCAACAAATCAGAAAAAGAATCTTCTTTAATTTTCATTAAATATTTATTTTAAAACTAGATATAATTTGCTACTATAACTTCTGATCGGTTGAGTAAATCTTGTATATCTTCAGTGTCTATAGTTTCTCTTTCAATTAGCATTTGAGCCATTTCGTCAAGAATAGTTCTATTATCTGATAAAACTTTTGTAGCTCTCTTATATGCAACATCAACAAGTTCTGAAACCTCTATATCAATTGTTGCTGCTGTGTCTTCAGAGAAATCTCTTGTAGAACTCATATCTCTTCCGAGAAACATTCCACCTTGAGATTGACCTAAAGCGACTGGACCTATTTTGTCACTCATACCAAATTTAGTTATCATTTGTCTTGCTACATTGGCAACTTGTTGTAGATCATTTGAAGCTCCGGTTGTTACCTCTTCTTCGCCATAGACTATTTCTTCAGCAACTCTTCCACCAAGAGCTACAGCCATTTGATTCTGAAGGTAAGAACGAGAGTAAAGTCCGGATTCCATTCTTTCTTCACTTGGAGTAAAGAAAGTTAACCCCCCAGCTTGACCTCTAGGAATAATTGAAACTTTTGCTACGGGATCATAATCAGGCATTAATGCTCCAACGAGTGCATGACCAGCTTCATGGTAAGCAACTAATTCCTTTTTCTTATCGCTGATAACTCTATCTTTTTTTTCTGGACCTGCCATAACTCTTTCAATGGCATCACCGACTTCGTCATTACTTACTTTATCTAAATCTTTTCTAGCTGCTAGTATTGCTGCTTCGTTCAAAAGATTAGCTAAGTCTGCACCAGTAAATCCGGGTGTTCTTCTAGCAACTTTATCTAAGTCAACGTCTTTTGAAAGAGTTTTATCTTTCGCATGAACATTTAATATTTGTAATCTTCCAGCGTAATCCGGTCTATCTACTGTTACCTGTCTATCGAATCTTCCAGGGCGCATTAAAGCTGAATCTAATACATCTGGTCTGTTGGTGGCAGCAACTATTATTATTCCTGAGTTACCTTCGAAACCATCCATTTCAGTTAGGAGTTGGTTTAATGTTTGTTCTCTTTCATCATTTCCTCCGCCCATACCAGCACCTCTTTGTCTTCCAACTGCATCTATTTCGTCGATGAACACAATACAAGGAGCATTCTTTTTAGCTTGTTCAAAAAGATCCCTAACTCTGCTAGCTCCCACTCCTACAAACATCTCTACAAATTCTGAACCAGATATTGAGAAAAAAGGTACACCTGCTTCTCCAGCTACTGCTTTTGCTAACAATGTTTTTCCTGTCCCAGGAGGGCCAACAAGAAGAACTCCTTTTGGAATTTTTGCTCCGACTGCAGTAAATCTATCTGGACTCTTAAGAAAATCTACAACTTCTGTGAGTTCTAGCTTTGCACCTTCAACACCAGCAACATCTGAAAAGGTTACTTGTGTAGATGGTTCCATCTGAAGTCTGGCTTTACTCTTGCCAAAACTCATGGCAGGGTTGCCACCACCAGCATTCCCGCTTTGGGATCTTCTAAAAAGAAAAAATAGACCTCCAATTAAAAGTACTGGGAAAATCAAGCTACTTATTGCCTGTTGCCATGGATTGGCTAATTTTGTAGGGGTTACAGCTATATCTACATTATTCTCAGTCAGTATTTTTAATAAATCTTTGTCAGGGGC
>QCDH01000013.1 GCA_003280985.1 Prochlorococcus sp. AG-355-A18 | reverse complement strand
AATGCGCCCAATAAACTATGGAAGTTCTCTTGAAAAAACATACTTCTTAAAGAGTAACTACCATCTTTAGTTAAAACTTCTATTAATTCAGACAAAAACTTTCTAGGATAATTAGTAGTTAGTTAATTTGGCCAGCTCTTCCCAAAAAGTTGGATATGAGACACTAGCAGCATCAGATCTAGTGATTTTTGAGGTACCATTAGCAAGAAGTGAAGCAATAGCAAGACTCATTGCTACTCGGTGATCTGTCTCACTATCTACCTCCGCAGAATGAAATTTTGATTGCCCATTAATAATTAACCCATCCTCTTTTTCAGTTATTTCAGCACCGAATTTTTGTAACTGTCGTGCCATGACTTTTAATCGATCTGTCTCCTTAACTCTTAATTCTTGTGCATCCTTAATTTCAGAAACTCCATTACAAAAACAGGCAGCTACAGTAAGGATAGGAATTTCATCTATAAGTTTTGGGAGAATATCTCCTTCAATAGTGAATGATCTTAAATTATTTGAAGTTTTTACCTTAATAGATCCAATAGGTTCACCTGCAATAGTTGATTTATCTAAAATCTCATAGTCACACCCCATTGAATCCATTACATTTAAAATCCCAGTTCTTGTGGGATTTAGTCCTACATTCTGAATTAAAACCTCTGATTTTGGAACAATAGATGCAGCAATCATCCAAAAAGAAGCAGAGCTTATGTCTCCAGGAATCAATATTCTCTGGCCAATTAAGTTGCCCCCTGACTTGATAACTACATTCCTTCCTAATTCTCCTCTGATACTGATGTCTGCTCCAAATGCTTTTAACATTCTTTCAGTATGATCTCTTGAAGATGCTGGTTCAATAACAGAAGTGGTTCCAGAAGCTTTGAGGCCTGCCAATAAGATTGCAGATTTTACTTGAGCACTCGCTACAGGGGTTCCAATAACACAACCTTTTAATTTATTCCCATAAATTGAGATTGGAGCTTTGTTTCCTTTTTCTCTACCAAAAATTTTGCCACCCATCAAAGATAATGGTTTACCCACTCTCCTCATTGGCCTCTCATTAAGAGAAATGTCACCAGTTAAGATGAAATTCTTGCCTTCTTGACCGGCAAGTAACCCCATTAATAATCTCATAGTTGTTCCCGAATTCCCACAATTAAGAATTTCTTTGGGCTCTTTAAATCCATCAAGACCCAATCCTGAAATCGTAAAAGGTTCATTTTTTTTTATTTCTGGTATATTTACACCTAACTTTCTTAGACAATCAGCAGTTGAAAGTGGATCTTCAGAATGTAAGAACCCCTCAATAGTCGTCTCGCCCTTAGCAATACTTCCTATTATTAGAGCTCTATGAGAAATGGATTTATCTCCAGGTACTTTTACTTTTCCTTTTAAATTAACTCCACCTTTTATTGTGCGGATATTATGCATTTTCAAATTAATTACTTGATAAAATTTCTGTAAAACAAATTAGTTTAATATTATCAATAAGTTTGTTTTTTAAAAAAAAATAATCAAATTAAGTAACTGTTTTCTATAATAATTTCAGAAAAAGGATTTAATTATTAATCTTACTTATTATCACGTCGCAAAGGATGTTCCTGAAAATAGTCTAGATATTGCAGTGGTCATTGATGTTTTAAGAGCTACAACCACAATTTCTAGGGCTTTAAAAAATGGAGCTGATTCAATACAAGTTTTTGCAGATTTAGATTTATTAAAAGAATCTGCAATTAAGTGGCAAGCTGAAAAGAGACTAATGCTTGGAGAGAGAGGCGGAAAGAAGATTGAGGGCTTTGATTTAGGAAACTCTCCTTTATCCGTTACAAAAGAAGTTGTTTATGGTAAAAGACTATTTATGAGTACGACTAATGGGACTAAATCATTACAAAAAGTTCAAAATGCTAAGCATTTATTTGCTATGGGCCTCCCAAATAGGAAAGCTGTTGCCGAAAAAATCATTTCATTAAAAAGTGAAAATGTTTTAATACTTGGTAGTGGTTGGGAAGGCTCTTATTCACTTGAAGATTCTTTAGCTGCTGGTGCTTTGGCTTCATACCTAAAACAGAACTGTGATTTCGAAATTAATATTCTGAATGACGAATTACAAGCTGCTTTATCACTTTGGGATGTCTGGAAAAATGATATTTTGAAATGTTTAAAAACAGCAACCCATGGCAAAAGATTGACAAGTCTTGGAGATTATGAGGATGATTTTAAATGTTGCTCTGAACTTGATTGCTTAGATATTGTTCCAGCTCAAGTTGAAAGAGGTGTGATTCGTGCCTCATGATTTACGAATTTGTTCATAAGGAGTAAAGTCTTGACTGATTTTTTGGTAGCTGCGTTGCAAATTACAAGCACTTCAAATGTTGAAGCAAATTTTACTGAAGCAGAAGAACAGATTGAATTAGCAGCTAGAAGAGGTGCTGAATTAATAGGATTACCTGAGAATTTTGCTTTTTTAGGAGGAGATGATGAAAAACTTAGATTAGCTTCTGAATTATCAGAGAAGTGTACAAATTTTCTAAAAACTATGTCACAAAGATATCAAGTATTTCTTTTAGGAGGAGGGTATCCTGTCCCTGCTGGTGATGATAGTCATACTTTTAATAGGTCAGCCTTATTTGGGAAAGATGGACAGATTTTGGCAAAATACGACAAGATTCATTTGTTTGATGTTGATTTGCCAGATGGAAATTTATACAAGGAATCATCCACTATTTTATCTGGAGCAGAGTATCCGCCTGTTGTAGATGTCCCGGGTTTATGCAAAATAGGATTGTCGATTTGTTACGACGTTAGATTTCCTGAACTCTATAGATATTTGTCATCCAATGGTGCAGAGTTAATTATGATTCCTGCAGCTTTTACAGCATTTACTGGAAAAGATCATTGGCAAATTCTATTACAAGCAAGAGCAATTGAGAATACAGCATATGTAGTCGCTCCAGCTCAAACTGGGATTCATTATGGAAGAAGGCAAAGTCATGGTCATGCAATGGTAATTGACCCTTGGGGTACAGTTTTATCTGATGCTGGAAAAACTCAGGGTGCTGCAATAGCACCTGCTGATAAAGAAAGAGTAAAGAAAATTAGGGAGCAGATGCCAAGCCTTAAGCATAGAAAAAACAAATTGTTTTCAAACTAATGATAAAGTTTTTAGATAATAAACTTTTTCGTTATTTATCTGTTTTATTATTTTTAAATTCTTCAATCCTTCCAGTTAAATCTTCAAGTGCTCTGGCGGCATGGTCTATAAATACTAATGGGGTTTTAGAATTAAGAACTAAATCTAATACAAATCTAAAAGTATACTTTCAGAAGGCTAACCAAATATCTGGAGATAGATTCTGGGTAGATTTTCCAGGAGAATTAAAAAATCCCAGAACAATAAAAGGTAATGGCCCAATAAAAGAAGTTAGATTAGGTAAACCAGATAAGGGTAAAACAAGACTAGTAATTGAATTTACGGAAGAGACTTTTTTGAAACCTTTGACTTGGCAAATGGTTGGCTTAGATCAAAATAAATGGAGAATTAAACTATTTAACCCAAAATATTCATTTAAAAAGATTGGTGAAGGTTTAGTTGAAAAGAAAAGAGTTAATATCAAAGCAAATCAAAATTTAATTCATAAAAAGAAAAAAAATTATGGTTACTTGAAACTACCAGAGGTAAAACGAAACAAGTTTGAGGTTGTAATCGATCCAGGGCATGGAGGACCTGATCCAGGAGCAATAGGTATTGGCGGTATTAGAGAAACAGATGTTGTTCTAGGGGTTTCAAAAATAGTTAAAAATTTACTTTCTGAGAAAGGTGTCAAAGTAAGATTGACTAGAACAAATGACGTTGATTTAGATTTGCCTCCGAGAGTTTCCATTGCTAATAATACGGATGCAGATATCTTTGTAAGTATTCATGCAAATGCCTCAAGAGGTAAAAGAAGAGACATAAATGGATTGGAAACCTTTTATTACAGAGGGTGGAGAGGAAGATTACTCGCGAAAAGAATTCAAAATCAAATTTTAAGAGTTTCCCCTGGTAGTCCTGATCGAGGAGTTAAACAAGGTCGATTTTATGTAATTAAAAATACTAGGATGCCCGCAGTCCTTGTTGAAATTGGATTTTTAACGGGAAGATTAGATGCGAGAAGATTAGAAAAAATAACCCATCGAAAAAGATTAGCCTATGCAATTGCAAAAGGAATCCTCGAATATCTATATAAAGTAGGGTGAAACTTAAAATAGGTATATTTGATAGTGGAATAGGTGGTTTTACTATTCTTAATTCTTTACTAAAAACACGTAAAGATGTAGAAGTTTTTTATTTGGCAGATACAAAAAGAATACCTTTTGGGAACAAAAATTCTAAAGAGATAAGATTAATTGCAAAGGAGATTTGTACTTTTTTTGTTGATAAGAATTTGGATGCACTTTTAGTTGCTTGTAACACTACAAATGCTTGTGCGCTTGATATTCTAGAAGATAATTTAAAGGTTCCTTGTTTTGACCTTATAAATTCAGTATCGGAAATAGTTGATAAACAAATAATTGGTGTCTTGGCAACACAAACAACAGTTCGATCCTCGTATTATAAGAGAGCTATAAATGCTAAAAAAGAGAATGCGATAATATTTCAGCAAGAATGTCCAGAATTTGTATCAGAAATTGAAAAAGAAAAACTAAATTTTGATAAGTTAAATAATCTTTCAGACTTATACTTCAGACCACTAATAAATAAGAATATTGAAGAATTAATACTCGGATGTAGTCACTATCCTTTAATTTATGACTTTTTAAGAAAAAAATTAAATTCTAATATAAAAATTATTGATCCATCGGTAGCATTAATAAAAAAATTTAATGAATCTTTTGCTATTCCAGAAACTGACCGCTACGAGAGTATTTCTTTCGAAAATATAAAATTTTTTGTTACCTCAGAAAGAGACGATTTTTCTAACAAAGTAAAATTTTGGCTTGGAATTAATAAAGAAATTAGCTTGGTTAACCTCCGAAGTAATGTTTGATTCCTTAAGATATAGGAGAGGTCAATCATGAATACAGTAACAGAGCTACTACAACCAGTTGAAAATGATCTTGATGATCTTATTTTAGAACTGAAAAATCTAATAGGTGCTGGTCACCCAATCCTTCAAGCGGCAGCTGAACACCTTTTTAGTGCGGGGGGGAAAAGATTGAGACCTGGTATAGTTTTATTGATTTCAAAAGCTATATCTCCTGAATTTTGCTTGACAACCAAACATAAAAGGCTTGCTGAAATAACTGAGATGATTCATACGGCCTCACTTGTCCATGATGATGTTGTTGATGAGGCGTCTACAAGAAGAGGAGTAGATACAGTTCATAGTAGATTTAATACCAGAGTTGCTGTTTTGGCGGGTGACTTTTTGTTCGCTCAAGCAAGTTGGCACCTAGCAAATCTTGACAATGTAAATGTAGTTAAATTACTCAGTAGAGTAATAATGGATTTAGCAGAAGGTGAAATCAAACAAAATTTAAATAGATTTGATTCGGCTCAATCTTTTTCCAAATACATCAATAAAAGTTATTGTAAAACAGCATCATTAATAGCCAATAGTTGCAAAGCAGCTGGAGTTTTGAGTGGGATTAACGAGAAACACTTAACTTCGTTGTACGATTTTGGTAAAAATATTGGTTTAGCATTCCAAGTTGTAGATGACATTCTTGACTTTACTGGAAATGATAAACAACTTGGAAAACCTGCTGTAAGTGATCTTGCTAGTGGTTATCTTACCGCACCAGTTTTATATGCCTTAGAAGAAAATAAACAATTGTCTGTTCTTATAAACAGAGAACTTGCTGAAAAAGATGATTTAGATGATGCCCTTAATATCATCATGAACTCTAAAGCTATTGAAAGTTCTAGGAAACTAGCTGAGGATTTTGCAATGCTCTCTAAAGAAGCTATACTTTGGGTCCCTGATTCAGAATATAAAAGAGCCTTAATGGCTCTTCCAGAATTTGTTCTAAGCCGTATTTATTAGATCTATTAGAAAAAATCTCTGAGCTAAATTAATATTAAAATTTTTGAAAACCTTAATTTTTTCGACTAAATTTATTAAGCATAGATTTACTTAATGTCATTAGATAAAAAAAATTCAATCAATAACATACTTGAAGAAAAGAGAATTTTCCCTCCATCAAAAAAATTTTCAGACAACTCAAATATCAGTACTCAAGAAGAATTACTAAGTCTAAAAAAACAAGCATCTGATAATCCTATTCAATTTTGGGAATCTTTTGCAAAATCTGAATTGGATTGGTTTAAGCCATTTCAGACTGTATTAGATAACGAAAATGCGCCCTTTTTTAAATGGTTTAAAGAAGGGAAACTCAATATTACATATAACTGCCTAGATAGACACATTAAGAGAGGGCTTGGAAGAAAGACAGCACTTATATGGGAAGGTGAACCAGGAGATAGCAAAAAATATACTTACGAAGAACTTCTAAAAGAAGTATGTAAAGCAGCTAATGCATTAAAAGCAATTGGTGTAAAAAAAGGAGATTTGGTTTGTATTTATATGCCGATGATTCCTGAAGCGATGTTTGCGATGTTAGCTTGTGCAAGAATTGGCGCGCCTCATTCAGTTGTCTTCGGAGGATTTTCTTCAGAAGCTTTAAAAGATAGGTTAATTGATGGAAACGCCAGATTTGTTGTTACTGCTGATGGTGGCTTTAGAAAAGATAAGGTGATTGAACTTAAGAAAGCAGTTGATGCAGCCATTGAAAGTGGGGCAGATAAAGTTGTTGAAAAAGTAGTTGTTGTTCAACGATCTCAAAAAAATATTTCGATGGTTGATGAAAGAGATTTTTGGTGGCACGAATTATTAAAAGATCAAAAAGATCATTGTGAACCAGAAATAATGAATAGCGAAGATAGACTTTTTATTCTTTATACTTCTGGTTCTACTGGAAAGCCTAAAGGTGTAGTTCACACTACAGGTGGTTACAATCTTTGGACCCATTTGACATTTAAATGGATTTTTGACTTAAAAGATGACGATATTTACTGGTGTACTGCTGATGTTGGTTGGATTACAGGTCATAGTTACATAGTTTATGGGCCTTTATCTAATGGTGCTACAACCTTAATGTATGAGGGAGTGCCAAGACCCTCAAATTTAGGGGCTTTTTGGGAAATTGTTCAAAAATATAAGGTTTCTATTTTTTATACTGCACCTACTGCAATAAGAGCATTTATGAAGTCTGGGCGTGAAATACCTGATAAATATAATTTGGAAAGTCTTAGACTTTTGGGCACAGTTGGAGAACCAATTAATCCTGAAGCATGGATGTGGTACAAGGATGTTATTGGTAAAGATAAATGCCCTATTGTTGATACTTGGTGGCAAACTGAGACTGGTGGTGTGATGATAAGTCCCTTGCCTGGAGTCGTTGCGACAAAGCCAGGTTCAGCTACTTTCCCTCTTCCAGGAATCGAAGTTGAAATTGTCGATAAGAATGGAGATAAGGTTAAGGAGAATGAGGGTGGCTATTTAATTATTAAGAAACCTTGGCCAGGAATGATGAGAACAATTCACGGAAACTCAGAGAGATATTTGGAGAGTTATTGGGAATATATTTTCTTTAAAGGAGAAAAAAATGTTTATTTTGCTGGAGATGGAGCACGCATTGATGCAGATGGATATATATGGATTATGGGAAGAGTTGATGACGTCATAAGTGTTTCAGGACATCGTTTAGGAACAATGGAAATAGAATCTGCTTTGGTAAGTCATAAATCAGTTGCAGAGTCTGCAGTCGTTGGCAAAAAAGATGATTTAAAAGGTGAAGTTATAGTTGCTTTTGTATCTCTAGAGAAAGACGTGAACGGTTCTTCAGAATTAGTAGAGGATCTAAAGAAACATGTTGTTAATGAAATTGGAATTATCGCAAAGCCTGAAAAGATTATAATTACTGACTCTCTTCCAAAAACACGTAGTGGAAAAATTATGAGGCGAATTTTGCGATCTTTGGCTTCTGGAGAAAAAATTAGCGGTGATATAAGCACTCTTGAAGATAGTTCTGTTTTGGAAAAGCTAAAAGAATTATCCTAATCAGATTCATCAATTAAATTAGAAATTTTTTTTATAGTATTTCTTTTGAATTCATCATCGGCCCAGTCTCCTAAAAAATTTTCTCTTAGTCCTGCGCTTGCAATTATAGTGTGTGTGCCTTTTAACATTACCCCCTTAGAATTATCTTCTTTTCTTGCTTTCAGACAAGAAAATAATTTATCTGTTTGATCTAATTCGTCTGAGTTGAATTTTATTAGGAAGTTATTTTTTTGATTATATGTTTTTTCAATTAATCGCAAAGTTCTTTCAGGGCTTGGGCTGAATTCACTGTTGAATTCTAATTTTTGAGAAATTTGTTTCAATAATGGAATAGATTTGTTAGCACTAAAGTTATTAAAACTTATTGATATGAATTTTTCGCAATTCCTTCCACCATCAGGGGAAATTAGATGAAGTTTGCAGCCTAGGCTATGACCAATTCTTAATGAAGGAATTGATGATCCTATTCTCTTTGATAAAGATATTCGGCAATTCTTGAAATCCCTCCATGCTTTAATAGCAAGTTGTTGGTGATCGAATTGTGGAGTGTATTTATATGCATGTACTGCATAGTTTTTATTAATTAGACTCTCTATGAATCTTCTATAAGTTAAATCTGGTTTAGAAGCTAGATAACTTCCACCAATAAACTCTACAATTTTTTTAGGATTTGAAGGCCAATAACAAAAATTATTAAATTGATATTTTGTAAAAGTCATTTTTCATAAACTAAAAAGTTTCAAAAATTTATTTGTAATCATGTTTCTTAATTTATATTAATTTAAGAGAAATTTTTATTAAATGCGTCAAGATGAATGAAAGTATATTCAGTTAATTGGCTCTATCTAACAAAAAAGAATTAAATCAATTGGATATTCTTAAGGATCAAGTTATCAGTTATCCCTCTGAAGAAAGTGTTGCTAATCAAAATAAAAAAATTGAAAAAATTTTAATTCTTGATACCGAAACAACAGGTTTAGATGAAAATAAAGATGAAGTGATAGAGATAGGTTGTATTTTGTTTGATGTATCTTTTAAGTGCGTGCTTTCACAAATTTCATTTTTATTACCAGTTAATAATAATGAAGCAGAACATGTGAATGGTATATCTGCTGAAGTAACTAATATCTCTCAACCATGGGAAGATGGATTGAATTTCTTTCTGAAACTTGTTGATTATTCGGATTTCATCGTCGCGCATAATGTAGAGTTTGATAAGAAATGGTTTGGGAAAGGAAGATTACCTAAACTTAATAAAAAATGGATATGCAGTTTGGAAGATATTAATTGGTCTTTTCAAAAATCACTAAAAAATAGACCCTCAGTAACTGATCTAGCTTTATCTTTTTCAATACCAGTTTGGAATTTACATAGAGCTTTATCTGATTGTTTTTATATATCTGAGGTCTTCAAAAAATGCGATAATTTAGAGGAACTTTTACTTAAAGCCACCGAACCGAGGTTTTTATATAAGGCGCTTATTAGTTACGAAGATAGATCTTTAGCTAAAAATGCTGGGTTCAAATGGAATAGTCCTGTGCAAGGAGCTTGGTCAAGAAAATTAACTACTGAAGAGGCAAAAAATCTTGATTTTAGAGTAGAGATTTTGAATTAATATTCAATAAATTTTTGACTAAGAAAAAATCTAGTGCATCATACAGGGCATCCATTTTTTGCCCATTTTATGTGCTCCAATACATCCGTATTTTGAAGCAGCCTTTTCAGCTTCTTGTTTAGTGTTAAATAGATCTGACATCATATTTTCCTTATTTGAATTTGAAATATGTTTGGAATGATTATGATGATTTTTATGAGAATTTGGTGAATACTCCCATATCCCCATAGTAGTAACACCAGCAGAGATAATTCCCATCCCAACTACTGATAAATTGACTATTCCCATAGCGACTGCACCAAAAGAAAATACACCCATTGGGACTACCCCTATACTTATTACTCCCATTGGCACTATTCCTATTGAAACTATACCAAGGGGTGCTATTCCAAAAGCAATTTTTTTTGGTTTTGTACCGCAATGTTGAGTCTCTTTACTTTTATTAATTCCCAATAGTTTTTCTAAATGTTAAATTAAAATTGTCTCACAAAATAACCAATCAAAGATTAATTTCTAGATGAATTAAAAATTTTGAATTATTTTTTAGAACTTTGAATAACTTAAAAAACCTAAGAGGAACAGTAGATCTATTTCCTGATCAATTAATAAAGTGGCAAAACGTTGAAAAAATTTTATTAGAGCAGCTTTCTAGAGCATCCATCAAAGAAATAAGAACACCAATATTGGAAATGACCGAATTATTCATAAGAGGAATTGGTGAAGGAACAGATGTTGTCAGTAAGGAAATGTATACATTTCTTGATAGGGGGGAGAGATCTTGCACTCTAAGACCTGAAGGAACAGCCTCAGTCGCACGAGCGTTAATACAAAATGGAATATCTTCTAATCCTCTTCAAAAACTTTGGTACATGGGTCCTATGTTTCGATACGAAAGACCTCAAGCAGGCAGGCAAAGACAGTTTCATCAATTAGGTGTTGAGTTTATAGGACATGATTCAGTTAGAAGTGATGTTGAAATTATTGCTTTAGCTTGGGATATATTAGGCAAATTAGGAATAAAAGAACTCAATCTTGAAATAAATACGTTAGGTGATACTAATGACAGATCAAATTTTAAAAAATCTTTTTTAAAGTGGTTAGAAACAAATAAAGATTCTCTAGATTTAGATTCTCAGAATAGGATTTCTAAAAACCCTTTGAGGATTTTTGACTCAAAGAACATTCAAACTAAAAAAGTTCTTGAAAATGCACCAAGATTATTTAATTTTTTATCTGAAAAAAGTCATAACAGATATTTAGACTTAAAAAGACAATTAGAGGTTTTAAAAATACCTTATGTAGAAAATTTTAATCTTGTAAGAGGTTTAGATTACTACACTCATACAGCTTTTGAAATTACTAGTGGCGCTTTGGGCTCCCAAGCTACAGTTTGCGGAGGAGGGAGATACGACGATTTAATAAAACAAATGGGAGGGCCAAACACTCCTGCAATTGGTTTCGCTATTGGTTTAGAAAGATTAATTTTACTCGCAGGAAAAGAGCTTGAAATTCCAAGAAATACTGATATCTATATCATCAATCAAGGGTTAGTTGCTGAATCATTAGCAATGGATTTATCTAGAAAATTAAGAAATTATGATTTGTTAGTTGAGTTAGATTTAAGCGGAGCCTCATTCTCTAAGCAATTTAAAAAGGCAAATAAACTTAAATCTAAAAGTATTATTGTTATTGGTGATGATGAGGCAGTTAATGGGGAATTTATTATAAGGCTCTTTGATCAAACAGGTAATGGTAATGAAGAGGAGGTTATATCTTTTGAGAATGATATTAAATTAGAAAATTGGATAAACAATAACTTACTTGTAAAGTGATGTTCTTGAAGATAGTGATAATTTTTCTTTTTATAATTATTTTTTTTAATTTAAGGAATTTTCTTAAATTAAATAGAAAACAAAAAGTTTTTAATTCTAAAAAAATAACAACTTTCAATAAAAAGAATCTTAATAATTGGATGAATTTAACTAAAAAAGAAAGATATAACTTAACAAAACAAGATTCTCTTAATTACATGGATAAAAGAAAACTTTTATTAGACGAAATTAGAAATGAATATAAGAAAATATCTAGAAAAAATTCTGAGGGGAACATTAAGAAAAAATAATTATGGAAAATTACTGGACTTCTAATAAACCTATAAATGGATTAAGACATTTTGTTTTAGTAAATGAGACTAAGGAAAAAGGAAATATTAGTTTTTTAATGGTTTCAGTCCTTGATTCTGAAATTAACTTAAAAACTACTTATGAAGAATTAATAAATACTGGAAATTGGCAGAAGGGTTGGATCAATCTTTCAAAGCATCAATCGATTACAGAAGAATACGTTAACTATAAATCCATCAATCAAGGAAAGGGTATCGATGAGATATTCATAAATGAAGATTCTTTATTTAATATTTCTTAATTTGATATAAATCTTTCAAATCTCTTTTCTTTGTAAATACTGGGTTTTTTGTGACTTAATAATTATTTAAAAGTTTTACCCCTTTCAAAAAAATAAAATTAACGTTATCAAGGATTAATTATATTTACTTAATTCAATGTTAGGGGATATGTGGAGCTCATCTGAGTTGACCTCTGAAAAACTGGGAATAACTGAAATTAAACTTTCTTTTTTACGTGAAAATGGAATACTCAAGCCTGGGATTCATTGGAAAAGCTCTCCACTCGGTCAGAAAAAACCTTGGAAACCCAAAGCCCTTTACAATGTAAAAATGTGCAGAGAAATAATTAATAAATTTTATTCTGAAGAAAACTATAATATCGCAGCCTAAAAAATGATTTGGGAAAATATATACAATATTTATTCGATTAGATTCTCATCTTTACATTCAATAAGAGTGTTTTGCAAAGTTGGATATAAGTTAATCATATTTATATATTGTTTCGATTTTCTGTAAGATTTTGCAGCTTTTTTGTAATGAACTTCAGATTTCATTTCTAGTGAAAATTTTCTAGAAGACTCTTGAGAAGTAGTCATAATATTAGATGTCTTATCTCATATTTAATAATTGTTTGAGAATGAGGCAATAAATAGGATGTATTAATGAAACAAAACATCGTTTAATGTCAGCAAAAAGAAATTTAATAAAAAAAAATTAAAATTAAAACTCTTTTAAATTGATATGTAATCTATTCTCTAGCAATAACTTTGCTGTTGAAATCTAACTTATTCTAAATTTAATATTTTTGGGAAATTAATTAATTTTTTTTTCTTAGGATTACTAATTTTTACAATTTTGTTGTGAATTCATCCGTTTGATGAAAATTAAAGTATTCTCAAAACGTTTAAGCTAATCATTTCCTAAATGCAAACCTACGGTAATCCAGATACCACTTACGGGTGGTGGGCTGGAAATTCAGGTGTAGCTAATCGCTCAGGAAAATTTATCGCTGCTCATGTAGCTCATGCAGGATTAATTGTTTTCTGGGCTGGTGCTTTCACCCTTTTTGAACTTTCACGATTCGATCCTAGTGTTCCTATGGGTCATCAACCTTTAATTGTTCTTCCACACTTAGCAACTCTAGGAATAGGGTTTGACGCTAATGGCGTTGCTATGGGAGATACTAAACCTGTACTTGCGATAGCAATCGTGCACTTAGTTTCTTCTATGGTTTTAGCTGCTGGTGGACTTTTACACTCTCTACTTCTTCCAGGAAATTTAGAAGATTCAGATATTGCTAGAGCAAGAAAATTCAATATTGAATGGGATAATCCTGACAAATTGACATTTATTCTTGGACATCATCTCCTCTTCTTAGGATTTGCAGTTATTGCTTTCGTTGAATGGGCCAGAGTCCATGGAATTTATGATCCAGCTATTGGCGCTGTAAGACAAGTTGAATACGAATTAAACTTAGCAAAAATTTGGAATCATCAAACAGACTTTTTGACTATCGATAGTCTGGAAGAGGTTATGGGCGGTCATGCATTCTTAGCTTTTGTAGAGATTACAGGTGGTGCATGGCATATCGCTACTAAGCAGGTGGGAGAATTTACTAAGTTCAAAGGTAAAGGTCTTCTATCAGCAGAAGCTGTTCTATCTTGGTCATTAGCAGGTATAGGCTGGATGGCTATTATTGCAGCTTTCTGGAGTGCAGCAAATACAACTGTTTATCCTGTTGAATATTTTGGTGAACCACTTGAATTGAAGTTTAGTATTTCTCCATATTGGATTGATACTGTTGATCTTCCTGATGGTGAGTTTACATCAAGGGCATGGTTAGCAAATGTTCACTACTACTTTGGTTTCTTCTTTATTCAAGGTCACCTTTGGCATGCTCTAAGAGCATTAGGCTTTGATTTCAAGAGAGTTACAAATGCTATTAGTAATATTGATAGTGCCACAATCACTCTTAAGGATTAAATTCTCAAGTTAATCATTTATATCAAGGGCCCTTTTAAAGGGCCTTTTTTATTTGAAAAATTTTGTTTATTAATTTAGATTTAGAATTATATGTTTTTGAAATCATTGAATATTTTTTCTCTGCAGAATAAAGATATTTTTTCAAATTCTCTATTGATAAGTTTTTTGGGATTATTAATTATATTTTTTTTGTTGATTTTTGGGAGAAAATTTAAACTAGCTGTTCAACTCGAGAGATTTGGATTACCGATAGCTGTCATATCAGGAATTTTAGGTATATCTATAGGCCCATTTGGAGCGATACACTTTTTGCCAAAAGAAACAATCAATGTTTGGAGTAATTTTCCTACTCCTCTTTTATCATTAGTCTTCGCAACTTTAATGATGGGAAGACCTATCCCAAATATAAATGGTTTAGTTAAACCAATTTTTAATCAATTTCTGTTAGCTCTTTCACTGGGTTTCGGACAATTTTTTGTCGGTGGTCTTGTTGTTAAATATTTTCTGCCTCCGTCTATGGATTCAAACCCTCTAATGGGTTGTTTAATAGAGGTAGGTTTTGAGGGTGGTCATGGAGCTGCTTCAATAATCGGTGAAAGTTTTAATAAACTCGGTTTCCCAAATGGTTTAGATCTTGGTTTGGCTATGGCAACAATGGGTCTTTTATCCTCTTCAATATTGGGTAGTGGATTTATTTTTCTTGGTAGAACTTTAGGCCTTTCAGATACTGAGGAAATTATTGAACAAAAAGATACTCTAAATGGAAAAAATAAGACTGGAATTTTTGCAGATTTAAGAATTTTTATAATAAATCTTGGATTCTCTGGTTTGGCAATTTCTTTTGGTGTTTTGCTACTTAAATTTTTAAGGTATATTTCAAGTTCTTTTGGAGATTTTTCGAAGGAAATTATTTTTTCACTACCAGTATTCCCTTTTATTCTTATAGGTTCGCTCCTTATAAGATATATTTTGGAGAAAACCAAAAATACAGAATTTATTTCAAATATTCTGCAAAGAGAGATTGGTATTTTATCAACAGATTTGTTGATTTTTACAGCTATGGCCAGTTTAGATATTGCTGTTGTTTTTGATAATTGGATACTTATTTTAGTGTTTACTATTTTCGGTTTATTTTGGAATTTAATCTGCATTGCTTATTTCGCATACTTTATTTTTGATGATTATTGGTTTGAAAAAAGTTTGATAGAGTTTGGCAATTCCACTGGTGTAGTAGCTTCTGGGTTACTTCTTTTAAGGCTTGCAGATCCTAAAAATATTTCTAAGACTTTACCAATTTTTACGTCAAAACAGCTTTTCGCTCAGTTAATTCTTTCTGGGGGACTATTTACAGTTCTTGCACCATTAATGATTTCTAAAATTGGGTTAGATTATTGGACAGAAATTTGTGCCCTAATTACATTCGCAATTCTTTTTATTGCATTGATTTTTAATAAAGTAGAGATGAAAAAGTTTCAATAAGAACCCTAGAATAGTATTAACCTAAATTTTATTTTAATGTCATTTACTCCCTACGATATTCCACCTCAAGAAAATAAAGGGAAGTGGTTTAGGAGTCATTTACTCGGAAGGGAAATCGAACTAGGAGAATTGTATAGTCTTGGATCAAATGATTTAGATTTGCTAATGGCGGAGACTGCAGAAATTAGAAGCGATCTTGATTTTAAGGAAAAAAATATTGGAAAATTTAGGACTGCAGGATATTTTTTGGAGTTAGCAAGAATAATTGAAAAAAGGAAGTTGTTAGAAAGTTAATTAAAAGGAAAATAATTCTTTCTAAAATTTGGTTCCCATAATTCGTATTTATACATTAAGGATTTAAATTCTTTATTTTTCTCAAATGAATCTAACCAGTTTTTTATCGAAGGTTCAAAATAATTTATCCTTTTTTGGCTTTCACAAGCGATTCTAAATTGTCTTACAAAAGGCCAAATAGACCAATCAGCGATTGTGGGGCTATCTCCAAAAAAATATTTGTTTTCTGCAAGTAGTTCGTTCCATCTCTTTATAAATTTAATAGCATTTGTGAAATGAAATTCTTTATCACTATCTTTATATCTTGTGGCATATTTAAATCTATCTAAATGATATTTGAATTCGTTGTCGTTTTCATTAATTATTTTAAAAATAGCTTCCTTTTTGTTCTCAGGAAAATAAATTAATTTGATGTTTTCTTTTTTCGACTCTGAGAGAGCCCACAGAATAATTTCAAGACTTTCTTCAATAACTTCACTATTTTTTTTTATAAGAATTGGAACCGTTTTCGTCTTTGAATTATTTAAAAAATCTAGAGGTTTATTTTTTAAATCAATTTCTCTTATCTCTACTTTTATTTCGCAAATTAACAGGGCCCATCTTGCACGAATTGCATATGGACATCTTCGAAATGAATATAAAATATCGTTTTTCATATTGTAAAAACTTTTAATTTCCCTAATTCTTTTAGTATTATCTAAGTAGGAACAGTATTAATTTTACAACGCAAATGTCGGGATATGTTTACCTTATTAGAGTAGGAGACCTTTATAGGATTGGGAAAACGGATAATCTTGAAAAGAAAATTAAAAAATTAAAGCCAGATGAATTATTAACATCAATTATGACTAAGGAGCCAGAAACTCTTGAAGCAAGATTACTAAGAAAATATAAGTCGCAAAGAATTCCTGAAACTGGTTATTTAAAGCTTTCTAAAAGACAAATTAGAGAATGTAAAAAGCAATTTGAATTAAAGGGTAGCTTACCTCACACTTTAGATGCTGAAGTTTCTATAACTCTATTTGCATCTTTTTTATTGTTTTCAATAGGTTCTTTTATTTTTAATTATTTAAATTTTGGATTTGTAAGATCTATATCTTATTCTTTCGGAATGGCATCTCTACCAATGGTTATATTATTCATCACAGGTAGTTTTGGCGGATACTTTTCTGAGGATTTATCTCTTTTTTCATTGTTAACTAATCGAATAAAAGGTTTATTTATTGCAATTGCAATGCTTTCAATGGCTTACTTAATTTTTAATTTAGGTTAAATTTCATAGTTACAATTTAAGGCGATTTCAAATGGAACTGATTGGGTAGGTAACTTAAGAATTGTTGAGCATATTTCAGCAATATCTTCAGGTTGTGTCATGCTTGATTTGTCCAAAGAAGAGATATTTTGGGCCATTTTTGTATTAACCCAGCTTGGGCATATTGCAGAAATCCTTATATTTTTATCCCAACCTTTATTTTTCATAGTTTGGCATAATCCCATCAAAGCAAACTTTGAAGAAGAATAAGCGGCTAAATCGCCTTTGGATCTTTTCCCACTCATTGAAACTAAAACAATAATTCTTCCTCTTCCAGAGGTACATAAATGATCCCAAGAAAGCCTACATAAATGCCAAATTGCCAAAAAATTGATATTTAATGTATTTAAAATATCTTCTTCATCACCATCGTTGTATAAGAAAGGAACTCTCGATAATACCCCAGAACAATTTATTACTGAATCAAATCCTCCAAATTCATCTACGGTATTCTTTATCCAATTTTCAGCTGTAATTTTTTTTAGAGCATCATAGTGGTTGATTATAATTTTCCCTTCTGGCCATTTTTTTGGATCAATAGCGCTTCCTTTTAATGATTCTAAATCTCTTATGCCAACACTAATTCTATTGCCTTCTTTTAATTCTTTATGTGCAATATTTAGTCCAATACCTCTACTGGCTCCACTTATTAATATGGTTCTCATTTTTAAACTATATGTTTGGAAATAATATCCTAAGTAACATTTTAAATTCTCTTCCATGCATAATCATAAGACCTTTCTTTACACTCCATGGAGCCTTTATAAACATTACGCACATAGCATATACAATCTCTTTTAAAGAAAGAGTATCAGTTAGAAACCCATACCATTGATTTTTAGGTAGTTGGAAAAAACTACCAAAAAATTCTCTCAATAGTTTCTCATCAAACCTCATGAGTTTTTCTAATCCAAATTGGTAAAGTGATTTCTTCCTAATTAATTCTTTTGACCATAAAGTTTCCCAACCTTTTCTAGCAATATGATAGGTACTTAGATTTTTGTTATTAATTGCTTCTGAGACTGCCTTTGCGACAAGTGGAGCTCTTCTTAAAACATTACCAATTAAATATCCAGATGCAGGATGTACCATTGAAGCAGCACCACCATATCCAAGTATTTGTTGTTTGAAATCTGGGATGGGCATATTCATAGGAAGAAATAAGCCAAGCTCTTCGTGCTGCATGCTTGTGATTGATATATTTCGATAAGAAAGCCTCTTCTCTAGTCTCTCTTTTAAATTTTCCATTGTTAGAGGATTTACCAAACCAAGAGATGTCTCTTCAAGAAAATATTTCCCATCCCCCATATCCATGGCATAGAGAAAAGTTGGCGGTTCTTTTTTTTGCTCATCGTTAAGATGATCATTTCTGTAGTCCATTAATACAAACTGCCCTTTCTTAAGTGGAGGTTTACTAAAATTACCTACTATCCCATAACAAGTTTGGACTGCTAAGGGACCACAGGATTTTAATTTAAGAAAAACAGGATCATACCCTGTTGCATCTACTACTAATCTTGCAGAGTAAGTTTTGCCATCTTTTGTAGTTACTGTACTTTTGTATTTTTCAAAATGTATTTTGTTTGCAAAGCCTTGATGCCATTTAATAAAAGACTTATTGCATTCGTTAAACCAATAATTGTGGAGTTTCTTCTTATCAAATAGTCCATAATCTAGTGAATGTTCCGTGGCTTTATTCTCGTCGTCCTGCTCTTCTAAAGCGCCATGCCCAAAAAAACTTACAGTATTCTTCCATCTATATTCAAGTAAATCCTGAAGCCCGAGTTGATCAACTTCTTTCCCCCAAATGCCATATGTATTTGGCCAAGGTTCATCTGGTCCATTTGGAGAAAGCACTTCAACATCTAATTTTTCTTTCCCTAAAGCTGAGGCAATAGCCATACCTGCAGGCCCTGCACCCAAAACAAGAACATCTGGCATATTTTCTTTTAACATTAAAGATAAATCTTATGATTAAATAAATTTATGGAATTAGTTATTACTTCTGAGCCAAGAATTATAATTTTCATCCAATACTTATAATGAGAGTAGATTAATAATAATCAAATTACTCAGATACTAGTGACTAAGTTTTCAGTGTTTTAACAATAATTTATAAGATTACAAAATAAAAAAAAACTTTATTTATTTTTTTATCATAAAAAAAATAGAGGAATTTAAATGATTAAAAATAAAAATATTTTAATTACTGGAGGTAATTCAGGGATAGGGTTTTTTGCCATTATTAATTTACTGAAGACGAAAAATATTTTATATGTTGTAATAAAAAACGAATTTAGAAAGAATGAATTTCTCAGAAAAATCGAGAAACATTTTGATAAAAATTACCTTAGTAAATTTTTAAATATTATTGAAAATTGTGATCTTTCAGATCTAGAGAATATTAAAAAAATTAAAGATTACTTTATTAGTAAAAAGATTTTTTTAGATGTTCTTGTTTTAAATGCAGGATTGCAATATACAGGCTCTTTTTACCCTAAAGTATCAAAACAAGGCATTGAACTAACTTTTGCAGTAAATCATCTTGCACATTTTTACTTGGTAAATGTCCTAAAAGATTTTATTAGAGATAAAGAAGAATCTAGAATCATTATTACATCATCAGATGTACACGACCCCAAAAGTTCAGGTGGCAATATAGGAAAAAAAGCGGGACTTAATAACCTGGTTAATTTAAGAAAAAAAGTAACTGGGCAATTTTTAAATTTTAATGCTGATGAAGCTTATAAAAATAGTAAGTTATGTAATATTTTGTTCGCTAAAGAACTTGAAAAAAAATTAAAAATTTCCTCTAGTAAAATTTCTGTAATTACTTGGGCTCCTGGTCTAGTAATACCAAATGAAGATCTTGGTTTTTTTAGATACAGTAAGCGTTTTAATCTCTTTGGATATTTAATTTTTTCTAAAGTTGCAAAAAATATTTTAGGAATTTCTGAAAGTACAAAAAATGCTGGTAGGATACTTTCTGAAATTGTTTTTGATTCAAATTTAAATAATATTGGTTACGTTCATTTAAGTAATAAACTTATATCTTTTAAAAAACATAAATTAGTTGAAAGTGATGTTAGTGATGAGGCAAATAATTCTGAGTTGGCTTCAAAACTCTGGATTTTAAGTGAAGAGATTTGTAGATCATTTGGCTTTGTTACTTTCGATATTTAAAGTTTGTGTTGGGAATGCAAACTCTATATTATTAACCGCAAATTCCTCAATAATTCTTAAATTTATAGATTGTTGAGCTTCCATTGCTGCGAGATAATTATTTGTTGGTATGTAATAAACAAGTTCGAAATTAAGACTGAAGTCGCCGAAATCTGTGAAATGACATCTATCAAAAGACGCATCTTTTGTCTCTTCAACTATTTTTTTAATTATTATTGGAATCAATTTCATAAGCTTTGGAGAGGTTTCATAAACAACTCCCAATTTATGCACTAACCTTCTTTTTTCCATTTGTGCGTAATTTGAAATTATTCCATTTGTTAGGGCGCTATTGCTCATTACTATTACTTCTCCATTAATACTTCTTATCCTTGATGATCGTACTCCCACTCTTTCAACCATTCCGAGGACTCCATCAGATTTTATAAACTCACCTTTTTGAAAAGGTTTATCAAGCAAAATTGTTATATATTCAAAGAACTCCTGAACTGGATCTTTCAAAGCTAATCCTGCTCCAATACCTCCTGCACTTAGTAAAGCCCAAATAGCAGTCATTTGAACACCTATATTTTGTAAGAAAAAAATTGAGCCAATAGTCCATGTTAATGCTTTTATCAATGGAGTTAGTGAAGATACCATCGAACTAATTGAGGAATCATTAATTTTCGAGGTCGATTCTGTTAAAGATCTTATTAAAATTTTGTTGAGAGCTTTTATGATGATTATTAATATAAATAATTTCAAAATATTCAATAAGACAGAGATGAAAGTTATTTCATCAGCAAAAAAATAGTCAATTGAAAAATAAAATGATAGGAGGAAACCTATAGGTTTAATAATTCCAGAGATCACCTCAAAAATAAAATCATCGAAATTTGTTTTTGTTCTTTTGGAAATCTTTTTAAAAAATATCTTTGAAACTTTTGAAATTATTATCGACAATAAAGTTCCAATAAAAAAAATAGATATTGCAAGAAGGAAGTTTTCAGTAACTAATTTCATATTCAATTAAACCCTTAAAGTTTATCTCTAATAAAATTTTAAATTATCTCAAAACAACAAACCAGTCTTTGTTTTTTTTAACTAATTATTATGTTTCTAATTTCTTTAAATTCTTTTCTATCCGCAGTTTTGCATAATTCAAAAATTATTGATTCAGTTGTTGTTAAGATCGCCCCACTCTGAGTCATTCTTTGTAATGCTATTTCATGATCTACCCTATTTCGACTTCCCATAGAATCTGAAATGAGAATAACTTCAAAGCCTTTTAGTAAACAATCTAAGACTGTTTGTTGAATACAAATATGCGTTTCGATCCCACAAACTATCAAATTAGTAATTTTCTTATCTTTAAGTTCTTTTAAAAAATCATCTAATTTAGCTAGGCTGAATTCCATTTTTTCAAATTTTCTAAATTCTGCTATGCGAGATAATTCAGGTATTGTTACTCCCAATTTGAGTGGGTTCTGTTCAGATATAAATATGTTTTCTTCTAAAATTTGGTAAGCATTTATTAGCTTTTTAATGTTTTTGATTATTGAATCCTTATTAAAAATTGGTCTTATTATTTTTTCCTGAATATCAATAATTATCAAGGCGTTTACTTTCGATGATAATTTATCAGAAGAGATTTCTTGATCATTCATTATTTACATATAAAGATACATTTAACATAATATTTTGAAGAACTTTAGTAAACATTTTAAAAAAATAAGTTGTTTTACTCTCATCTAGAGTTATTATTGAGAATAGCCATGGGTTAATTTTGTCATTATCCTCTCAATACAAAGTAATCACATCTCCTCTTGGTGATGGATTACATAAAGATGGGAAAAGATTAACTCCTCAGAGGTTAAAGGTTCTTAATTTATTTGAAAATATTGGCTCTGGAAAGCATCTTAGTGCTGAAGAGGTTCACGAAAAGTTAGTTAAAACAAGCTCCAAAGTTTCACTAGCAACAATTTATAGAACTTTAAGACTTTTAGTACAAATGGGTTTGCTTCATGAATTAGAACTCAGTGAGGGTGGACACAGATATGAATTGCTTAGTAACGACACACCTGATCATCATCATTTGATTTGCATTAGGTGTGGAAGAACAGAAGAATTCGAAAATGATGAGGTTTTAGAGGCAGGCAAAGTTGCAGCAAAAGTTAATGGTTTTAAACTAATTGAATCCTCTTTAAATGTAAGAGCTATTTGTCCTAATTGCATTTAGCAAGTTTCAACTTAAAGTCCCTCCACAACTTGATCCTGCACCTGCAGTGCAAGCAAAACAATGTTCTTTTACAGCTACCCCGTAGTCAAAAGTAAATGATTCATCCAATAGATCAAAAAGTGTCTTTGGCCCTTTATTCTCTCGGAAATTTATCTGTTGGTTAAAGTCACAGTCATAAATCTCTCCTAGCCAATTTACGCTAATTGTCTTTTTACACATAAGATTTTCTAAATTTTTTTCATTAAAATTTTCTTTTAGTAATTTGTAATAAGTATTTAGTTTCCCTTCTCTTCTAAGAGATTCTTCATATCTATTTATTGGCATATTAGTGATTGTGTATAAATTATTAAAAACGATATTGAATTTTTCTAATAAAATCTTTTTATAATCCTTCTCCAATATTTCCTGAGAAGGAGGAAGAATTGGGCTTACAGGATTGTAAACAAGATTTAATTGTAATCCATTTTCTTTCTTTCCATAGCCTAAATCATTAAGAATTTTAATGGCATTAATACTTTTTTCAAAAACGCCAAAACCCCTTTGAAAATCAACATTATTTTTTTCATAACACGGTAGCGAAGCAGTAACTATCACTTTATTTTTTGCAAGAAATTGAGGAAGATCTTCATAACCCTCTTCAAAAAAAATTGTCAAATTGCACCTATCAATAATATCAACTTGTTTTGTGCTTAAGCTGGTTATTAGGTTTTTAAATTCTGGGTGAAGTTCTGGCGCACCACCTGTAATATCTAAAGTCTTGATTTTATATTTTTCAATTATCTTTGGAATAAGAGATATCATTTCATTGGACATCTTTTCAGTCCTTAGGGGACTCGAATTGACATGACAATGCTTACAAGCCTGATTGCATTTATAACCGATGTTAATTTGCAATGTTTCTATAGGTTCTTTGTATATTGAAGGGAATTTTTCTTTCATGAATCTATTATCTATAAATTGTCATTAGAAGATAAAAAGTCAACTATTTTTTTTAAAGTTTGATCTCTCATTAGCAAGTTCAATAAACCAACTTATGTATTCTTTGGGACCATTTTTAAAAACTATGTCAAATTTTAAGTTGTCATGAACATCACTGATCCCTATTAAACCAGTTTTGTTTGTAGAGGGTCTTTCAACTTCACCAGAACTACTATCTACAAAAATTATTTTATTCTTAATCCCAAATTCATTACCTAATATTTGTATTAATTCTAGAAAAGACCTGTCACTTCCACCTCTTGAATAACTTTTTTCATCATTATTTTTTTTTGATGTGACTGTGTCGCCAACGCCTACAATCAAAGGCATATCTTCTTTTTGAATAGATCTTTTGCATAAATCAATTTTTTCCTTAACAGAATTTGGAGAGTTTCTAAAATTAAAATTTCTTCCAAAAGGAGCTTTACCAGTTTTATCCGCAATAAATTTATTTAAAAGAAATAAAACTCCAGAATCTTTAACTGCTCCTTTAATAAGTAATTGTATGTCTGTTGATCCGATATCATCTTGAGAAGAAAGTTTAATTGTTTCTCTACCATTTTTATTACCTAAATTTGGTGAAATATGAAGGAAAAATGAGTTTTTGAGGCCTTCGGATTCAGCTTTTAAAATGATTTCATTCATCATTTTTTCAAAACTAATTTGAATAAGCTTTCTTTTATCAGAATCTTCATGAACTAAATCAAATAGACTATTGAAATTAATCGTTGGCGAGAAGCGCGTTTCACATATTGATTTTACTGCGTGAAAATTGATATCCTCTTGGCTGAGTTCAGGAAAAATATTCTTAACTATATAATTAAATTTTGGTCTCATTAAACTAGGTACTTTAGATAAAAAACTTAGTTCTTTTTCTGAGACTCCTTCAAAACTTATTTCACCATTACTGTCTTGATACTCTACTCCACAGGCAGCTAAACCTCTTAAATATAATTCTTTGTTTTTAGGTTCAGTAGTGCTCCTTAAACTCCTCTCTATTATTCTGTTAACTCCTCTTTGACCTTCATGTTCCCCGCAAGTTAATACAAAGAATTCCTCGGCAAATTCTTTTACTGCATAGATATATTTTGATTCTAATTCTCTAGTCATTGGATCTTTAACTAAAGGGATACAAACTCCGTCAATGTCTTGAATAAATAAGATATTTTTAGAAGAAATTAATTGTTTTTGTTCATTTAAATTACTTGCCATATATTCCATATTTATAATTATTTTTATTTTAATTTCAACTTTCTCAGAAATTATAAATTAAATAACTCAATATTTTCAATAAATAATTTGCTATGGTCAAAAATTGCTTTAATGTAGAAAAATGTTGGTATGTGTAAGAAATTAAAAAAATTATCAAGAGTTTCCAAAAATGAAGAATAATTTCGTAGAAAACATCAAGGATGAAAAATATTTTTATTCATTGATTGAAGATATAGAGAATAGCAAAGTTGGATTTTACAGTGTTGGTTTATATCCTGCATCACTAGCATACAACTGTGCTATGCATGGAAAATCAAATAATATTCTCTTGGCTCCTAGGGAAGATAGAGATTTGTTAGGTGCTTTCTCAAATGATGTTATTTCTGATATGGATAATGAGATTATTGAAAAGATTAAGAGAATGGGAAATTATTCTTCAGAGGGAAAAATAAAGTCTTTTGATCTAAAAGATCTTCTCTTGAAATGTGAGATAGTTATTCTTGCTTCCAATAGTAATCACATACAAGATGATGTTAAAAATGCTTTAGAACTCAGAAAAAATCTAAAAAGAGAAAATGTGGTTATTGGCTGTCTAGTCGGTTCTTTTTGTATTGATAATAAAAATAAAAATCCTTTTATTCTTTGTAATAAATATCCAAATTTAGCTTTTTTTACAGGATTTCATCGTCACGGAGCTTTACGAAATCCTAATGATAGTTTTACTGCAAATTTCTGCCATCCTGATGCGCTAACAGCATTAATAGGAGCACGCATTTTGAATCAATTATCACCGAAAATTCAAGTTTCTCCTGGAGTTCACAATATTGAATGTCAATATATAAAATCAATAAAAAATATCTCATCAATATTTGCAGGTTTTGTAAATAACTTTCATTCCGATAAGCCAGGAATGCTGCCTACCATTAATACGATTTTGTTAACTCAATGTTTAGATCAGGCCGCATCAGTTTCAATAAAAGTTAGAAAAGAAAATAAATTAGAGAATAAATATCTTTCATTAAAAGAACTTGGTTATGGTGAAGAAATAATTAGTGCAAGGGAAATAATTAATGATAAATTTTGTGAAAAAGGAGATTATACTTTTTCTCAATTAAATGCTGTTAAGGCTGATGTCTTAGGTAGTATGACTCTACCAACTGAAGGAAAACCAACACGGAATTTTCAAGCAGGACAAGTTTTATCAGATATGTTTTTGCAACTCAACAGATGTCCAAAAGATGTCTCAGAATTTGTAAATTGGTGTAATAAATACTCTCTCAGTCAAGGAGGTTTAGAAGGTCTAAAATCTTTAAAATTTTGGCCAGACATTTATAAAGAATTCAAAATTAAAAATAACAATTGTTCAATGATTAATCTGATTTATTTATGCTTTAATGCTAATTCAGAAGAAAAAAAAGAAATTTATGAGGTTTTAATTAGTTCAGAAGAAATAACTAATTTTTGCCAAGAATCTGTGAAATCTGAATTATCTTTCGAACTAAATGAAAAATTAAAAGGAGATTATCTTTTTGATGATATTGAAAACTTTTATAAGAAATTATTTATTGACAAAGAACAAAACGCCTTCAAAACAAATAAATATAGTAATCAAATTTCTAAAAAAAATCCCAGTTATATCAATGTATTGAATATTATTAATAAATATTTTAATAATTGATTATTTTTCTAATTTGCTAGAAAGTAAAGTTCTTAATTTATTTACTAATCTTGATTGCAGGGGTAGAATTATTATGGTTTAAAAGGTTTTTTTTGAAAAAGGAATTAACTCATCGTTCTCATGAACTTAAAGCTCTTGGTTGGAATCAAGAAGACTTAACAAGATACGAAGATTTATGGGACTACAGTCAAAGATGGGGATTAATAAATTTGGAAAGAGAAGACAGACAGTTTTTAAAGAAGGCAGAAAAGTTACTCCCAAAGATCCAAAATAAAAAGATATCCGTTAAAAAAACTATTGAAGAAAAATCTTATTATCTATGGTTAAATTTTTACCTCGATGAAATTAATATTTTTAGTAATTCTAATCTTCCAAAAAATAAATATGGTGTTTGGACACTCTTAATTGAAGAGGAAATAAAACTTCTTAAGGAATTACAACCAGTTATGGGTCTTCCAGATACTTTAAAGGCTAAGAATCTATTCGAAAATAGAAAAGAGCTTATAAATAAAGCTTTTAGCGAATTTGATGCCAAGAACAATGATAAGTGTTTCAATTTTGATGAGGTTCTTAACAACTCTGAAAAAGATGTAGGTAAGAATTGGAAATCAATTACTGAAAAAGATCCTGAGGGTAATAAAACTTTTCCAATAATTGATTCTTCAAATATTGAGAAACTCAGATCTGCGATAAAAGAGGATTTGAGTTTATATATGACAGATAATTACCCCTCATTAAAAAAGGATTTATAAATATTTATCTTTTTTTTGTTTTTTTTTTGAACTTTTTTAAGTTAAATAGATAATAGGATTATTTAAAAAATTTTGAGCAACCAAAAGTTCGAGACGCTTCAGTTACATGCAGGCCAAGTGCCTGATCCAACTACAAATTCTAGAGCAGTTCCAATTTATCAAACTAGTTCCTATGTTTTTGATAATGCCGAGCATGGCGCGAATCTTTTTGGATTAAAAGAATTTGGAAATATTTATACTCGACTTATGAATCCCACCACAGATGTCTTTGAAAAAAGGATGGCAGCTTTGGAGGGAGGGATGGCAGCACTTGCAACATCCTCAGGTCAAGCTGCTCAATTCTTGGCAATCGTGAACTGTATGACAGCAGGAGATAATTTTGTCTCTACATCTTTTCTATATGGTGGGACTTACAATCAATTCAAAGTACAATTTCCAAGATTAGGAATAGAAGTTAAATTTGCAGATGGTGATAGTATCGATAGTTTTAGAAATAAAATTGATGATAAAACAAAAGCAATATATGTCGAATCAATGGGAAATCCTAGGTTTAACATTCCAGATTTTGAGGGACTCTCTGCTTTGGCGAAGGAAAATGGAATTCCTCTAATAGTGGATAATACCCTTGGTGCTGGTGGTGCTTTAATAAGACCAATTGATTTTGGAGCCGATGTTGTTGTAGAAAGTGCAACGAAATGGATCGGTGGACATGGAACAAGTATTGGAGGGGTTATTGTTGATGCCGGAACCTTTGATTGGGGAAATGGTAAATTCCCACTAATGAGTGAGCCAAGCGCTGCTTATCATGGGCTCGTTCATTGGGATGCCTTTGGTTTCGGTAGTGATATCTGCAAATCTTTGGGAGTACCTGATAATAGAAATATAGCTTTTGCTTTAAGGGCAAGACTTGAATGCCTGAGAGACTGGGGATCAGCCCAAAGTCCTTTTAATTCGTTTTTGTTATTGCAGGGTCTAGAAACTCTAAGTTTAAGAATTGAGAGACAAACTTCTAATGCTCTTGAATTGGCAAAATGGTTAGATTCTAATTCTAATGTAAGTAGCGTTAATTACCCTGGTCTAGAATCTGATCCATATTACTCAAGTGCCAAAAAATATACTACTGGAAGGGGAATGGGTTGCATGCTTATGTTCTCTCTTAATGGGGGTTATGAAAATGCAGTAAAATTTATTGATTCCTTAAAATTAGCTAGCCACCTTGCTAACGTGGGCGATTCAAAAACATTAGTAATTCATCCGGCTTCAACTACTCATCAGCAATTATCTGAAGAGGAACAATTATCTGCGGGTGTAACTCCCACAATGGTAAGAGTTTCTGTAGGAATTGAGCATATTGATGATATAAAAGCAGATTTCGAACAAGCACTTTCACAAGTCACTTAGAAAAGGAGATTTATTGGCTTTAATAATTCCTAGTAACTATCACAAGATTAGTGATGTTGAGAAAAATCATATATCTTGGATCGAACCAGAATTGGCAAAAAGACAGGATATACGTCCTCTTAGGATTGGTATTTTGAATATCATGCCTCTTGGCAAACAGTATGAATTTAACTTACTACATCCACTTGGTTTATCTCCTCTTCAAATTGAGCCAGTTTGGATAAAGCTCAAAACTCATTCTTATAAAACATGGGATCTTAATCATCTAAATAATCTATATATAACTTGGGAAGAAGCAAATAATCCAGAACCGTTAGATGGAATCATTATTACTGGAGCACCTATTGAGCACCTAGCCTTTGAGGATGTTAAGTATTGGGATGAATTTGTGAAAATTGTAGATGAAGCCAGAAATTCTTGTGCGAGTACTCTTGGATTATGTTGGGCTGGCTTTGCGCTGGCTTATTTGGCAGGGGTTGATAAAAAAGTTTTTGACAGGAAGTTATTCGGGGTATTCCCTTTAAAAAGTTTAGTTCCTGGACATCCTTTGATGGGAACACAAGATGATGAATTTATTTGTCCTCAAAGTAGATTTGCAGGATTACCAGATTTGGAGATGGAGAAGGCACAAAAAGAAGGGAAATTGAATTTGTTGGCTTATGGAGAAAACGTCGGATATACAATATTTGAGTCTAAAGATCAAAAACAACTCATGCATTTAGGTCATCCAGAATATACGGTGCATAGAATTATTAGTGAAATTGAAAGAGACAAAGAAAAGGGAGATGTTCCTCCTCCTGAAAATTTTGATCTGAATAGTTCAAAAACCGCTTGGAGATCTCATAGGAATTTGCTTTTTCAGCAATGGCTTTGGTTTTGTTATCAACAAGTTAGTCTTAATTAAATTTTTTCAATGAGCACTTTCAATACCACCAAGTCTTTCAAATAGGTTCAGACTTTCTTTATTTAATCCTACAATTTCAACTTTAGATCCACCATTCTGGAATTTTCTAATAATTTGCTCAAGTGCAACAACGCCACTTTGATCCCAAATATGAGCTAAGGACATCTCAATTACAATATTTTCTGGATGTTCATGAATATCAAATCCTTGTAAAAAATAAATTTTACTTACAAAAAATAATTGTCCTTTTACTTTGTAGGTAGTTAAATTATTTTCTTTTGCTTTTGAGACAGTTATAACTTTTGCAACTTTTCTGCTGAAAAGAATTGCAGCTAATGCAACTCCTGCAATAACTCCAAGCGCAAGATTATGAGGTTTTGTAAGCATAGTAACTGCGAAAGTCATAAGCATGACTGCAGTATCGCTTTTAGGTATCTTTCTAATATTTTTTAATCCATTTATATCTGCTGTACTTATTGCGATCGTTATCATGATTGCTACTAAAGCAGCCATTGGGATTGCTCCAATCCAAGACTTCAAGAGGATAATCATAATTAGTAGAGATATACCTGAGGAGAGGGTTGATAATCTAGATTTACCACCATTCTCAGTATTCATAACAGATTGCCCAACTAAGGCACATCCTGCCATTCCACCAAATAAGGATGCCACAATATTTGCGATTCCCTGTCCTCTTGCTTCTTTATTTTTATTAGAACTTGTATCAGTTACATCGTCTAGAATGTCTTGAGTTAAAAAGGTTTCCATTAAACCTACGAGAGATATTGCAAGTGAAGTCGGTAAAATTATCCCTAATGTTTCAAGACTAAAAGGTACTTTTCCATTTTCTATTGATCCAAAAGGAAGAGAAATACTTGGTAATCCATCAGGTAATTTACCCAAATCGCTAACTGTTGGGACATCTAGATTAAAAAATATGCTTATAAGAGTAATTACTACAATTGCGATAAGTTGAGATGGGACTACTTTTGTGATTTTTGGAAGCCCATAGATAATTACTAATCCTAGGATTACAAGAATCCAAACTACTGGAATCTGAGAGCTAATTGGATATTGACTGATAGTCTGTTCAACCAATCCTTTTGATTCATTAATTCCTATTCCTAACTGAGGTAGTTGTGCTTGAAATATTAAAAGTGCCAATGCATTTACAAATCCACTTAATACTCCTGTTGGAACGAATCGCATTTGGTAGGCAAGCCTTAAATATCCCCAAAGAATTTGGAAAATTCCAGTTAATATTCCAGCTGCAATGAGATATGGGACTCCTAATCCAGGAGTTTGTGATTCTCCATAAGCAACAAGTCCAGTCATTAAAAGAGCTGTTGAACCTGTAGCTGAAGTGATCATTCCCCTTCTTCCTCCAACAATGGCAATCGTTATAGATAGGCAAAATGCACCAAAAAGGCCAACTTTAGGATCTACACCAGCTATACCTGAAAAAGCAATTGCTTCTGGGATCATTGCAAAAGCAACAACTAAGCCAGAGAGAATATTTGATTTTGGATCATCTAACCAATTTTTAGATAAATATCTTGAGAAATTTGACATTTTAAGTTTCTTTATAATTAAGAAGTTACCTCATAGAGGAGGCAAAATACCTTGTGGGTCAAAAATATTCTTTAAAGTTTTTAATTCGTTCATTCTATTTCCAAAGGCTAATGTAATTTCTTCTTCATGAGAATTCAAATGACAATGCAATTGGGCTAAGTGAATATTTGGATAAAACCTTTTTAGCTTGCTCCATGATTTATAAATCCATTCCAGAGCGACTTCTTTTTCTTGAAGATCATTTTTTTTCCATGATGCATATATCCAAGGTTTCCAAGTACTTTTTCTATGAACAAAAAAGCTTGCTCCATTATTTAACGTTTTAGTTTTGCCACCTAATTGTTGAGAAGCAACATAACAGGAATTATTAGGTTTATTTTCCATTATTTCACTCAAACATTTTATAAAAATTGGGATATCATTTTTTAAATCTTCTCCAAGAAGACTAATTACCTCAGAATGGTTATTTGCATTCAGCTCATATAAATTCAATTCCTTTGGAAAAAAATTAATTTCGTTAAAGTTCTCATATAGTTTTTTTTCTAAAGCAGGAAATTTGTCTAGAAGCATTAAGTTTTCTTCTGTTATTTTATCCTCTAAATTATTGAGTTCAGCAAAAATATATATATAAATTTTTTGGGCATAAATCCATTGAAGACTAATATTTTCTGGAAATTCCTCTGATAGTTTTATTATTTCTGAAAGTTCATTTTGATTTACAAATCCTTCAATAACCTTTATTGGATTAGATTGGATAGTCTTAAGTTCTATTTCGGTAATAATTGAAAAGAAGGGTGCTGCACCTTTAATTGCTTCCCAAATTAATTGTTCTTCTGGATCTATTTGATTTTTTTTTAAAGAGATAAATGTGCCATTTCCCAAGAAACCTTTTATTGATTCAATATTATCAATGGCTAATCCGTAGGCTCTACTGAGCGGGCTTACTCCACCAGTGAGTATATAGCCTGCTCCAGGAAGTTTCGAAAGTCCGATTGGAAAACTTCTATTATGTTTTTGTAAATGATTTACTAGATCCCATTAGTCGTACTCATAAATAGTCTTTTACCATAAACAACTTCTTTTGTAACGGATAAAGGAGAGTTTCCTAAATCAAAGCCCTCAATCTTCTTTCCGCCTCTCTCTCCAAGCATTAGTCTCTTTTCAGCTTGCCACTTAATTGCAGATTCTTTTAATAAATCTAAATCTGCAAAAACTTGTATTGAATCAGCTCCATTTTTTAAAGCCCTAGAAATTGTGGTTGTAGCTCTTAAAACATCAATGACCACTGCAATATCTAGACTATTTTCAGTAACATCCTTTGCGACGTGATAATAAGTAAGATTAATAATTAAATCCTTTTTCTGAAATTATTATAGAAAACAGTTACTTAATTTGATTATTTTTTTTTAAAAAACAAACTTATTGATAATATTAAACTAATTTGTTTTACAGAAATTTTATCAAGTAATTAATTTGAAAATGCATAATATCCGCACAATAAAAGGTGGAGTTAATTTAAAAGGAAAAGTAAAAGTACCTGGAGATAAATCCATTTCTCATAGAGCTCTAATAATAGGAAGTATTGCTAAGGGCGAGACGACTATTGAGGGGTTCTTACATTCTGAAGATCCACTTTCAACTGCTGATTGTCTAAGAAAGTTAGGTGTAAATATACCAGAAATAAAAAAAAATGAACCTTTTACGATTTCAGGATTGGGTCTTGATGGATTTAAAGAGCCCAAAGAAATTCTTAATTGTGGGAATTCGGGAACAACTATGAGATTATTAATGGGGTTACTTGCCGGTCAAGAAGGCAAGAATTTCATCTTAACTGGTGACATTTCTCTTAATGAGAGGCCAATGAGGAGAGTGGGTAAACCATTATCTTTGATGGGTGGCAAAATTTTTGGTAGAGAAAAAGGAAACAAAGCTCCAATCTCAATTTATGGGAATAAATTAAAAGGTTGTGTTATTGGAACCCCTGTAGCGAGTGCTCAAGTAAAATCTGCAATCTTATTGGCAGGCCTCAAAGCTTCTGGAACCACTTCTGTTATTGAACCAGCATCTTCAAGAGATCATACTGAAAGAATGTTAAAAGCATTTGGAGCAGACATCAGTATCAGAGGAGAATTAGGAAGGAATGTAGTTATCAAGTCAGGGGGCAACTTAATTGGCCAGAGAATATTGATTCCTGGAGACATAAGCTCTGCTTCTTTTTGGATGATTGCTGCATCTATTGTTCCAAAATCAGAGGTTTTAATTCAGAATGTAGGACTAAATCCCACAAGAACTGGGATTTTAAATGTAATGGATTCAATGGGGTGTGACTATGAGATTTTAGATAAATCAACTATTGCAGGTGAACCTATTGGATCTATTAAGGTAAAAACTTCAAATAATTTAAGATCATTCACTATTGAAGGAGATATTCTCCCAAAACTTATAGATGAAATTCCTATCCTTACTGTAGCTGCCTGTTTTTGTAATGGAGTTTCTGAAATTAAGGATGCACAAGAATTAAGAGTTAAGGAGACAGATCGATTAAAAGTCATGGCACGACAGTTACAAAAATTCGGTGCTGAAATAACTGAAAAAGAGGATGGGTTAATTATTAATGGGCAATCAAAATTTCATTCTGCGGAGGTAGATAGTGAGACAGATCACCGAGTAGCAATGAGTCTTGCTATTGCTTCACTTCTTGCTAATGGTACCTCAAAAATCACTAGATCTGATGCTGCTAGTGTCTCATATCCAACTTTTTGGGAAGAGCTGGCCAAATTAACTAACTACTAATTATCCTAGAAAGTTTTTGTCTGAATTAATAGAAGTTTTAACTAAAGATGGTAGTTACTCTTTAAGAAGTATGTTTTTTCAAGAGAACTTCCATAGTTTATTGGGCGCATT
>QCDH01000012.1 GCA_003280985.1 Prochlorococcus sp. AG-355-A18 | reverse complement strand
AGAGTCAAATAACTTGATAGAAAACCACAAACAGCTGCAACTAATGAACTCATAAATAGTGCTTTTCTCATAAAGTCATGAGTTAAAGGGTCTGTGATGAATGAATCTAAAGTTAAAAAAGAACAGAGCTCCATATAAATTAAATTTTAGGATTCAGGTCCAAACAAGAAATCAGGTGAAATCCCTCCAAAAGTGGTTGTAATATTTTCAGGGGTAAACACTTCAGAGGTTTCACCATAAGCTACAACAGTTTTATTTATTAAAAGAACCAAATCACAAAATTCACGGACATGAATCATATCGTGCGTAGATAATAATATGGTTTTCCCCTCATTTTTAAATTGAATAAATAATTCCGAGATAAGTTTTTCAGTTCTTATATCAACACCTGAAAAAGGCTCATCAAGAAGAAGTATTGATGCTCTTTGCGCAATTGCTCTAGCTAAAAAAGTTCGTTTTCTCTGACCTCCAGATAAGTTTCCAATAGGTGTAGATAAATGATCAGTAAGATCAACTCTCTCAATAGCATCTTTAACCGCCTGAACATCAGACTCTCGAGGAGACCTGAAAATATTCATCGAACCATATCTTCCCATCATCACTACATCCCAAACACTTATTGGAAATTGACTATCAATTCCCTCATTTTGAGGAACATAAGCAATTGTCTGATCTTTTTGAGCAGATCTTACAGACTCTCCATTTATCCTAATTTTTCCCTTTGAAATATTTACAAAGCCAGTTAAAGCATTAAAGAAAGTTGTTTTACCAGCTCCGTTCATCCCTACTAACCCACAAATCTGGCCAGGTTTCAATCTTAAATTGGCATCATACAAAGCCACCTTACCGTTGTAATCTACGCAAATATTCTCTGCCTCAATCCTAAAGTTTTGATAATTGATTGTTTCCATAATTCAAAAAAGTCCTCTTTTAATCAAATCCAAATTATGCTCAAGCATTTTTATATAGGAACTAGCAGGCCCACTATCATCAGATAATGAATCAACAAAAAGATTTCCTCCAAAATTAGCACCAGTTTCGTTTGCAACAACCATTTGAGATTCATTACTTACAGTACTTTCGCAAAATACAGATGGAACATTTTTTTCTTTAACTAGTGAGATTGTTCTTGCCATTCTTTTGGGAGTAATTTGACTCTCAGCATTAACTGGCCACAAATAAACTTCCTCTAATCCATAATCATTTGTTAAATACGAAAAAGCACCTTCACAACTTACTAGATACCTCCTGTCTTTATTTAAGTTATTAATAAAAAGTGAGAATTCTTTATCTATTTTAGATAGTTTATCTTTATAAATTTTTCCATTTTCTTCAAATAATGTCCTTTTGGATGGCCTCAATTCTGATAAATAATCCACGAGAATATCTACGTATAGGATCCCTCTTTTTGGAGAAATCCAGGCATGAGGATTGGGTTTCCCTTTATAAAAATCTTCACTGATAAAAATAGGTTCCAAATCTTCCGCGACAGTAATTCTTTTAACTTTTAAATTAGAGACAAATTTTTCAGCCCATAATTCAAATCCAAATCCATTATCAATAAAAACAAAAGCATTAGAGGAATTTACCAAATCGCTTGGAGTTGGTTGATAGCCATGAACTTCAACTCCAGGTTTCGTTATTGATCTAACAATAAAATCATCTTTAGCGACATTACTAATTATATCCGCCAAAACAGTGAAACTTGCCAGTATTACTTCTTTAGTTTCATTTTTATTTGATATTCTCTTACATGAGCCTGAAGCAATAGAAAGCAGAAGTATCAAACTCAAAAAAAAAATATTTTTTTTCATTTTTAACATCCATCCCAACATTATGAATTAAAAGATAGTTTCATAAGTGGTTTTCTAAGATCAGAAATAAATCCTTTCCAATTTATTTTTTCTTTTTCAAAAGCTTCTTCAACAATTTTCTCAGAATTTTTCTTTATAAAATCCAAATCAGGTTCTTCTACTCCTTTTGTTATTGCCATAAAATCAGCCAAAGAACTTGATACTACTCTTGTTAAATAAGCAGCACTGACAGCCTGAAATGTTCCTGAGACAAGCCAATTTGGGCCATGTAATTTTGTTATACCAATTAGAGTCTGTCCACTCCATTCAATAACTCCCTGAGCAATTGCAGTCTTTAAAATCTCTTTGGAAACTTTATCTAAAATTTCAGGAGACCAATTACATCCCCATATAGACTTAATTTCTTTAATCATTAAAGAATTTAATACTGTCATTGCCATAACATCAATTGATGGGATAGGAGATAAGAAAACAGTTGTTGCGACAAGAATTTGATTTTTTCTTTGTATACCTTTTAACTGCATTCTTCTTATACCTTCAATTTCAGATTGCCAGGCAGCATGAAGTTCTTTCAAGAGCCTTTTTTTTGTATTTTCAATATTTTTAGATGAACTTATGAAAAACTTCCTTAAAGAAAAAGGTATATTTGTTATTTCACTCTTATTCACATCAAAAGTAATAATTTTGTTTGTAAAGTCATTTGAAATTTGAGACTTTAAGTCTTCTATCTGATTTTTGGCTTCTATTTGATTGGAAGTTAAAGCCACCAACCAGATTGGCATATTTTTAGGAAACTTTTCCAGCCACAAAAAATCATTTGCCGACAAAGGCAAGTTTATAAAATACAAGATTGCATCACTCTTCAAAGCTTCTTCTGGAATAACTTGAGAAGAATTGTATTTAGGCAGTTTTTCGTATAAATCAAAGTCAAACTTATCTGCTTTGAAATTACTTTTCAAAACAGATTGAAAATTTTGATAATCTTTTTTTCCAATGCAACTTATTTTTTCTTTTTCACATCTATTAAGAATAGATTCAAGTGTTTTTTGTCTTTTTGAATTCTGTTTTTCTAATTCATTTGTTGCTTCAAGTTCTTCAAAAAAATTTAAATCTTCATTACATAGGTTTATCCAACCATCTAAATTACTTGGCTCATTAAATTTAGGCTTATCATTTTTCAAGTAAAAATATCCCCCCAAACACAACGCAAAAAATCCTATTGAACCTCCTGCAAAATGAATTAAGTCACTGACAAACCATTCCCCAAAACCTAACAATAATAAAATAATAAGAAGATTTTTTTTGGGAAACTTTATGAAATCCTTTAAAAGGTTGTCTTTACTAATATCGAACACAATACTATATTTTTCTAATTTTATTTTAATGCAAGTTGTGAATGAGAAAAGCAAAATTTCATAAGTCGTTAATCAAAAGATAAAAATTTTAGTCTTTTAAAAAGACTTATTGCATAACAAGATGCTAAGTTAATAAACTATTTAAATAACTTAAGAAACATTAAGATGTCTAATTCAAATTTCAGCAATAATTCTGGACAAGAAAATTACAGAGGTCGTTCTAACAATGAAAGATCTAATTTCAGAGATAGATCCGGCGGCAGAAGAGATGGAGGAGGATTCCGCATAAGATTGAGTGATAACGAAATGAAAGCTGTTAAGTCAATACAAGAGACCTTTCAATTAAGATCTACCGTTGCAGTTCTGGGTTTCTCTGTTAGAACACTTAGCGAAATGATCAAAGACGAAAAATTAATTGAATCAATCAAAGAATATGCAAAAAATAATAAAAACTCTTCTCCGAGTAGACAATCACAAAATTCTTATGAAGAAAAGACAAAAACAGCACCTGACCCTTTTGCAAGACCTGTAAAAAGTACATCAACTGAAGAGATCCAATCTAGCGAAGTAAAAGAGGATGGCAAATAAAAAAAGAATTCTTTCGGGTGTTCAACCAACTGGTGATTTACATATTGGGAATTGGCTTGGGGCCATAAATAATTGGGTTACGTTTCAAGAGCAATATGAAACATTTCTATGTGTAGTTGATTTGCACGCAATAACAGCCTCATATAATCCCAAAGAATTATCTAAAAATACTATCTCTACAGCGGCTTTGTACCTCGCTTGTGGGATAGATCCAAATATATGTTCAATTTTTGTCCAAAGTCAGATTTCAGCGCATTCAGAACTTTGTTGGATATTAAATTGCATGACCCCAATAAATTGGATGGAAAGAATGATTCAATTTAAAGAAAAATCCATACAACAAGGTAATAATGTATCTATTGGATTATTTGACTATCCAATACTTATGGCTGCAGACATCCTTCTTTATGATGCTGACTTCGTACCAGTAGGTGAGGATCAAAAACAACATCTTGAACTTGCGAGAGATATTGCACAACAGAGAATTAATGCCAGATTTAGTAAGGATAAAAATATTTTAAAGATCCCTCAACCAATCATCATGAAGAATGGTTCAAAAATAATGAGTTTAATTGATGGTTCAAAAAAGATGAGCAAAAGTGATCCTAATGAGGGCAGTCGCATTAACTTATTAGACCCCCCTGAAATAATCACAAAAAAAATTAAAAGAGCAAAAAGTGATAGTTCTATTGGCATTGAATTTAACAACCCAGAGAGACCAGAATCTAAAAATCTTTTAATGATTTATTCAATATTATCTGGCAAAGAAATTTCTCAATGTGAAAATGAATTCTCAGAGACTGGATGGGGGACATTTAAAAAATTAATTACCGAACAACTTATTGAATCACTAGAACCTATTCAGAAAAAATATAAATTATTAATTAATGATCCCTATCAACTAAATAAAATCCTTAATGAAGGGAAGGAAAAAGCTGAAGATTTAGCGAATCAGACTTTAAAAAGAGTTAAATCAAAATTGGGATTTTTTGAAATGGAGAAATAAATTATGCCAATAATTACCTTGCCTGATGGTTCAAAAAAGGTTTTCGAAAAATCTGTAACTATTTTAGAAGTTGCCCAGAGTATAGGCGCTGGATTAGCTAAAGCAACAATTGCTGGAAAAGTAAATGATGTTCTTCTTGATGCAACAATTCCTATAAATAAAGATTCAGAAGTTGTAATCATCACGTCAAAAGATAAAGAAGGAATTGAAATAATAAGACATTCATTTGCTCACCTTATTGGTCATGCAGTTAAACAAATTTACTCTGATATTAAGATGGCGATTGGGCCAGTAATTGAGGATGGTTTTTATTATGATATTTTTTCTGAATACAGATTTACTCCTGAAGATTTAATAAAAATCGAAAACAGAATTAATAAATTAATAAAAACAAACTATGACGTTGAAATTTTACAAGTCTCTAAAGAAGAGGCAATTAAAACTTTTAAAGAAAGAGATGAGACTTTTAAATTACGAATAATTGAAGAAATTCCTGAAGAAGGGCTCATAAATTTATACAAACACGAAGAATATATCGATATGTGTAGAGGGCCTCATGTACCCAATACTAGACATTTGAGACACTTTAAATTGCTTAAATTATCAGGTTCATATTGGAGAGGGAATAGTGAGAATGAATCATTACAGAGAATATATGGAACTGCATGGGCAAAAGAAAAAGAACTCAAAGATTATTTAACAAGAATTGAAGAAGCGGAAAAAAGGGATCATAGAAAACTTGGTAAAAAACATTCACTATTTCATATACAAGAAGAATCTCCAGGAATGATTTTTTGGCATCCAAATGGATGGACAATTTACCAAGTACTTGAAAAGTACATAAGAGAAATACTCAGTAAAAATGATTATTTAGAAATTAAAACCCCACAAGCTGTTGATAAATCACTTTGGGAAAAATCCGGTCATTGGGAAAAATTTAGAGACGATATGTTCACTACTGCATCAGAAAATCGAACTTATGCAATTAAACCAATGAATTGTCCATGCCATATACAAGTATTTAATCAAGGTTTAAAAAGTTATAAGGATTTACCTATTCGTCTAGCTGAATTTGGTTCTTGTCACAGAAATGAACCCTCTGGTGCACTGCACGGCTTAATGAGAGTAAGAAACTTTACTCAAGATGATGCACACATATTCTGCACAGAAGAGCAAATTCAAGAAGAGGTATCAACTTTTATAAATCTTGTTTTCGAGGTTTATAAAACTTTTGGTTTTGATGAAATCATTATCAAATTATCAACCCGTCCTGAAAAAAGAGTAGGTAGTGAAGAGATTTGGGATAAATCAGAGGAGGCTCTTACCAAAGCTCTTGATAATAAGGGCCTAAAATGGGAACTCCAACCTGGAGAAGGGGCTTTTTATGGTCCAAAAATAGAATTCTCTTTAAAAGATTGTCTTAATAGAGTCTGGCAATGCGGCACTATTCAGGTTGATTTCTCAATGCCTATTAGATTGGATGCAACTTATGTAGATATTGATAATGAAAAAAGAAATCCAGTCATGCTTCATAGAGCAATTCTAGGATCTTTTGAGAGATTTATCGGAATCTTAATTGAACAATATGAGGCAAAATTCCCAATATGGCTTGCACCTTATCAAATAATTTTATTGAGCATTACTGATAGAAATATCGAAAAGTGTTTAAAGTTTAATGAATTTATAAATAATAATGGTTACCGATCAAAAGTTGATGTTAGGAATGAAAAAATAGGATATAAAATAAGAGAGGCAACTCTCGGGAGAGTTCCCTTAATTGCAGTTGTTGGGGATAAAGAAGAGGAAATTGATTCAGTCGCTTTAAGAGCTTTAAATGGAACGAATTTAGGAATTTTCGACCTTCCTAATCTATTCAAATTAATGGATGAATTAATAGAAAAAAAAGGGAGAACAGAATAATTTTGAATAGATGAATTTTCTAGCTTGTGATTTAGGAGGTACCAAGGTTCTATTGGGAATATTTGAAAGAGTAATAAATGATGATTCTCCTAAATTGTTATTCAAAAAAAAATATATCTCTTCTAATTGGGATTCTTTTGAACTTATTCTAGAAGATTTTCTTAAAAATGAATGCAAAAATATTACTCATCCTTCTTCTGCATGTTTTGCTGTAGCTGGTCCCTTATATAACAACAATGCAAAAATCATAAACTTGTCATGGAATATTTCAGGAAGTAAATTAAAAAATAAATTTAATTTTGAACAATGCGAGCTAATAAATGATTTTTCAGTGCAAATTTATGGAATTCCTTTCTTAAAAAAAAGTCAATATTCAACCATCCAGAATGGTTCATATTCTGAAGCTAATAATGATTTACATGCAATTGTTGGAGCGGGGACTGGTTTGGGAATAGCAAGAGGCCTAATATCAGGGGAAAAGGTAAAAGTTTTAGCTAGTGAAGGTGGTCATGTTGAGTACTCCCCAAAGTCAAAACTAGAATGGGAATTAAAAATTTGGCTTAAGAATTACCTAAAAGTTGAAAGGATCTCCCGTGAAAGAATTATTAGCGGAACTGGTTTATCAAGAATTGCCGAATGGAGACTAAGCAAACCTGATGCCCAAAACCATCCTTTACAACAATATTTAAATAAAATTAAAATTTTTGATGCTGCGAGGAAAGAACTACCTGAAAAAATTTGTAATCTTTCTAAAGAAGGCGATCAAATAATGATCGAAGTTGAGAGGATTTGGTTGGGCGCTTATGCTTCTTTATTGGGAGATGTTGCTCTTCAAGAATTGTGCTTTGGTGGATTATGGATTTCTGGAGGAACAGCATCAAAACATTTCAAAAACTTTAAATCAGACTTATTTTTAAAACAATTTTTCGACAAGGGAAGATTAAAAGATATTCTTAAAAGAATACCTATAAAAGTAATTTTAGATGAAGAGTTTGGACTTTTTAGTGCTGCCTGCAGAGCAAAAATGCTTTTAAAAACTTAAAAATAAAAAATGTCTATTCCTGAAGTAGGTAAAAAAATAAGGGTGACAGTGCCTTCTACAACTGCAAATTTAGGGCCTGGATTTGATTGCCTTGGAGCAGCATTAGATTTGTATAACGAATTTATTTTTACAAGAATTGAAGGCGGTGGAGATAGATTTGATTTAATAATGGAAAGTACAGATGGTAATCATTTAAGAGGAGGGCCTGAAAACTTGGTTTTTAGAGCAGCTCAGAAAGTATGGGAGAGCGCAAAAATGGATCCTTTTGCACTTGAAGCAAGAGTTAAGTTGGCAGTGCCACCTGCACGCGGGCTTGGAAGTAGCGCTACAGCAATAGTTGCTGGATTAATCGGAGCAAATGCAATAATGGACTCTCCATTGTCCAAAGAAAAACTCCTTGAACTTGCCATTGATATAGAAGGTCATCCTGATAATGTAGTTCCCTCTCTTCTGGGTGGGCTTTGCTTGACAGCTAGGTCTTCTTCTCAAAGATGGAGAATCATTAGATGTGATTGGCACGATTCAATTAAAGCTGTTGTAGCAATACCTGCAATTCGTCTAAGCACAAGTGAAGCAAGAAAGGTTATGCCCAAGAATGTACCAATATCTGATGCAGTTACAAATATGGGGGCACTTACTTTGTTACTAAACGGCATAAAAGCAGGTAATGCTGAACTTATAAAAGAAGGAATGTTTGATAAGTTACATGAACCCTACAGATGGAAACTTATTAAGGGTGGATTAGAAGTTAAAGATGCCGCACTAAATGCAGGCGCTCTAGGATGCGCAATTAGTGGGGCTGGGCCAAGTATTTTAGCTTTGTGTAAAAAAGAAAATGGTAAAAGCGTCAGTCAAGCCATGGTTAAAGCATGGGAGAAGTCAGGTGTAGCTAGCAGAGCACCGTTCTTAAACGTTCAAACAACGGGCAGCCAATTTAGCACTATCTCTGGTAAGTAGTTTTACTTAGGCATTTTTAATGTTATAGTCTCAAGCTAGTACAACTTCAACTAGAATAAAAAAATTATTCATTACATAAATGAATTTAGAATCTTTTCCTTGGCTATCATCTATTGTTCTACTGCCTTTAATTGGGGCATTAATAATGCCTTTTTTAAGTTCAAAAGAAGGAGAAGATAATTCACTACCTAGAAATATTTCATTAATTTTTCTGTTTGTAGATTTTTTATTAATAATCGGCGTCCTTTTTCAAAAATTTAATACTTCAGATAGCTCTTTACAACTGGTAGAAAGAGCTTCTTGGTTACCATCAATTGGCTTAGAGTGGTCTCTTGGAGTAGATGGGTTATCTGCTCCTTTAATAGCTTTAAGTGGGTTAATTACATTTTTATCAGCTGCGGCTAGTTGGAAAATTAAGAAAAAATCTAATCTATATTTTGCTCTTTTATTAGTCCAAGCATCAGCACAGGCACTAGTTTTCCTTTCTCAAGATTTCCTATTATTTTTCTTGGCTTGGGAACTTGAATTAGTTCCGGTTTATCTTCTTATTGCGATTTGGGGAGGGAAAAAGAAATTATATGCGGCCACAAAATTCATTCTTTATACAGCTTTAGCTTCTCTATTAATACTCATAAGTGGTTTAGCACTTGCCTTGAGTGGTGATACCTTTACTTTAAATATTACTGATTTAACCAATAAACATGTATCTGGCAGCCTAGCTTTATTATCTTACTTGGGATTTTTAATTGGTTTTGGAGTAAAACTACCTATCTTTCCATTACATACATGGTTACCTGATGCACATGGAGAAGCTAATGCTCCAGTTTCAATGTTATTAGCTGGAATACTCTTAAAAATGGGAGGTTATGCTCTCTTAAGATTTAATGTTCAAATACTGCCTGAAGTACATCTTCAAATTGCACCTGCGTTAATTATTCTTGGAATCATTAATATAATTTACGGAGCTCTAAATGCATTTGCACAAGATAATGTTAAAAGGAGAATAGCTTGTAGCTCTGTTAGTCATATGGGTTTTGTTCTGTTAGGAATTGGAGCAGTAGATGCTCTAGGAATTAGCGGAGCAATGCTACAAATGATCAGTCACGGACTTATAGCTGCAGCTATGTTCTTTGTTACTGGTTCATTCTATGAAAGAACAAATACTCTTTCTATACCAAATATGGGCGGCTTAGCAAAGGTTTTGCCAATAACTTTTGCTTTTTTCTTAGCAAGCTCACTGGCCTCTCTTGCACTACCTGGAATGAGCGGTTTTATTAGTGAAATAACTGTATTTTTAGGTATCACTAGTCAAGAAGGATTTAGCTCCATCTTTAGGTCAATCACGATACTAATTGCAGCCATAGGATTAGTTCTAACACCAATATATCTTTTATCAATGTGTAGAAGAGTATTCTTTGGCCCTAGAATTCCAGCACTAGCTACAGTTAAAGAGATGAATGGTAGAGAATTGACTATTGGTTTCAGTTTATTGTTACCTACATTGGTAATAGGTTTTTGGCCCAAAATTGCCATAAATTTATATGAATCTTCAACCAATGCTCTCAGTCAGCAGCTTACTTTAGCTAAATTAGTTGGATTAATACCAAGTTTAATTAATTAAATTATCTTAATAAATGGATACCTCAATCTTTAAACATGGAGAGTTACCACAATTTAAAAAATTTACTCCCGAAAATATTAGTAAACAATTTCCAGTAGTACTAGAACATATAACTGAAGAATTTAAAAACATAGAAAAAAATTTATCTAATTATTTGATTGAAAAAGATTTAAGTTGGGATAAGGTAATAAATCCTTTAAATGAAAGTAATGAAATTCTTAGATGGAGTTGGGGAGTAATAAGCCACCTAAATGCCGTAAATAATTCTGAAAGTTTAAGAGAAATTTATTCAAAATTTCTTCCTGAGATTATTAGCTTGAGTAATAAATTCGGGCAAAGCAAAATAATTTATAATTCTTTAGTCAAGCTTAGAGAAACAAATAACTTTGATCAAATTAAAAACAGAATTTTAGATAAAGAAATTCTTGAAATGCAACATAGAGGAATTTCACTTCAAAAAAATGATCAAGAAGAATTCAACAAAATTTCAGAAAAACTTGGAAAGCTGTCAACCGAATTCAGTAACAATGTTCTTGATGCCACCAATGAATGGTTTTTAATATTAAATAAAAAATGTGAAGTAGATGGCCTTCCTGATCGTGTTCTTGAATTGATGGCAATTTCTGCACACAATCACTTAAAAAAAGATGAAGAAGTTGATATTAAAAATGGTCCTTGGAAATTAAGTCTTGATATTCCAACTTATACTGCGTTCATGACATATGCAACCGAGCGTAATCTAAGAGAAAAACTATACAAGGCATTCGTTAGTAGGGCGTCTCAAGGAGAAAAAAATAATTCTCAAATCATTGAAGATATATTATCTCTTAGAACTAATCAAGCTAATCTTCTTGGTTATAAAAGTTGGGCAGAACTAAGTTTGTCAAAGAAAATGGCGAAAGAAATTAAAAATGTAGAGAAACTTTTAGAAGAATTGAGAGAGCCAGCATTCAAAAAAGCAAAAATTGAATTAGAAACGATCGATAAGTTTTCTAAAGCTAATGGGTTTCCAAAATCGCAGAATATTGAGCCATGGGATATAAGTTATTGGTCTGAACTTCTTAGGAAGGAAAAGCTCAATTTGGATCAAGAGTCTTTAAGACCTTGGTTCCCACTAAATGATGTTTTGAAAGGTTTATTTAAATTAAGTGAGAAACTGTTTGAAATTAAAGTTGTTGAGGCTACTGATGAGGCTCCTTTATGGAATGATGACGTCTTATTTTTTAATATTCTCAATAAAGAAGATAAGAAAATAGCATCTTTTTACTTGGATCCATATTCGAGGCCTGAATCAAAGAGAGGAGGGGCTTGGATGGATGAATGTTTGAATAAAAATAATATTGGCAAAAAAACCCTCCCTGTTGCTTATCTCGTTTGTAATCAGACTCCACCATCAAAAGATAAACCCAGTTTAATGAGTTTTGAAGAAGTTCAGACACTTTTCCATGAATTTGGTCATGGTCTTCAACACATGCTTACTACTGTAAATCTTCCTCAAGCAGCTGGCATCAACAACGTTGAGTGGGATGCAGTTGAACTACCAAGTCAATTTATGGAAAACTGGTGTTTTCATAAAAATACACTTATGAATATTGCTAAGCACTACAAAACAGGAGAAAAATTATCCAATGAGAATTTTGAAAAGCTCCTAAAGAATAGAACTTTTAATTGTGGTATGGCTACTCTTAGACAACTACATTTTGCGATAACAGATCTCAGGTTACACAGTAGTATTGATAAAAACGAAGGTAAAACAGCAGATAAAATAAGAAGAGAAATTGCAAAACAAACTACTGTTATTGAACCAATTCAAGAAGATCAATTTCTTTGTTGTTTTAGTCATATATTTGCCGGCGGATATTCTGCAGGATATTACTCATATAAATGGGCTGAGGTTCTAAGTGCTGATGCATTTTCAATGTTCGAAGAAGCTGATCTTGAGAACACTGAAGATTTAAAGTTAATAGGAAAAAAATTTAAAGATACAATACTTAGTCTGGGTGGAAGCTTACCTCCATTAGACATATTTAAACTATTTAGGGGAAGAGAGCCAGAAACAGATTCCTTAATAAGACACTTGGGTCTATCTGGAACTACTTAATAATTTCATCGATTATTTTGTTAACCACAGATTTATTTCTTACAAGATTTCTATGTTTATATACTTTTACAGCTATTTTTTTTCCAAAATTTAAATTAGTCCACCAGCCAGGGAAAACCATTAGATCCCAATAAGTAAAGAAATTTATACACTCTATATCATCAAGAAAAAAATCATTATCTGCAAGTCCTCTCAAAAATTTACTTTTTATCTTCATTTCTGATATTCCTCTAAAAGGGTATTTAGGTATTAATTGAGCCATCAAAGTTCCTTTGTGAGGTGAACCTATAGATATTAATCTTCTTGCTCTTTTATATCCATTAAATTTCTGAAGCCAGTACCTGCCAATTATTCCTCCCATGGAGAATCCCAAAATATCTATTTCTTTTTCTAAACCATATTTTTCTAAAATTAATTCGTTTAATTTATTAGTTAAATCTAGAATTGAAGTCATTCCATATGAATGCTTAAGAGTTGGAGCAAAATATTCAATACCAATATCATCAAGTTTTAAGGTAATAGAAGAAAAAATACTTGAAGTATTCCAAAGACCATGAATTAATATAATGGGATTTCTTTTTTCCAAAACTTTAATTATTTTCAAGAATTCTTACTATTGAAACCTTCCCATCGAAACCTTTGATTGGAGGATTACATTTTGTCAAAATAATTTTAATTTTAGAAAGCTTAAACTCTAGATCAATGATTTCTAAAATTGCGTTTGAATATTTTTCGATTGTGAAACAATATATTTTCTTTGATTGATCTTTCAAAATTTGAACTAATTTTGAATAGTCAACTGTTTTTTTTATATCATCATTGACTGTACATTTTTCAAAATCTGTCCACAAAAATATATCTAAAATAAATAGTTGTCCTAATTCCCTTTCTTCATCCAGAACGCCAACCCTAGCCCAAAGTTTAATATTCTCAATTTTTAAAAAAGTTTCCATCTTTAAAAGTTTTAAAGATCTTTATGAGTATAATTAGCCTTTCCTAATGAAAAATCATCAACTATATTCCCAACACCTTTTAGGAAATATTTATAAGTTACTAAACCTTCTAGACCTACTGGTCCCCTTGGGGGAAGAGTTTGAGTTGATATGCCAACTTCAGCTCCGAATCCATATCTAAACCCATCAGCAAACCTGGTAGAGCAATTATGAAAAACACCTGCACTATCAACTACATTCATAAATTTATTGGAAGTATCTGAATTTTCAGTAATTATTCCATCTGTATGTTTTGAACTATATTTTTGAATATGTGTGATTGCTTCCTCAAGATCATCAACAATTTTTATAGATAGAATTAAATCCAAATACTCAGTTTCCCAATCTTCTAGTTTAGCCTCATACTTTAACCCTAATTCAACTGATCTTTTATCTCCGATTAATTTAACACCATTAGAATTAAACAGAGGAATGGCCTTTTCTAAAAAAGCTGGTGCAATATCTTTATGGACTAATAAAGTTTCGATAGCATTACATGCTGCAGGATATTGAATTTTGCTGTCCAAAGCGACTGACAAAGCCATCTCTAGATTTGCCTCAATATCTATAAACAAGTGACAAATTCCATCAGCATGACCTAGCACAGGAATTCTTGTATTCTCCTGAATAAATTTAACTAATTCATTACTTCCTCTTGGGATTATTAAATTAATATATTTCTCAAGATTTAACATCGCCATGCTATCTTTTCTGCTAGTTAGTAAACATATAGCATTTTTATCTAGACCTGATTCATTTAAACCCTCTTGCAATGCTTTCACTATTGAAGTATTTGTTAAGGTGGCTTCACTGCCACCTTTTAGCATTACTCCATTACCTGATCTTATTGCTAAAGAACTAATCTGCATCACGGCATCTGGCCTTGATTCAAAAATAACCCCTAAAACTCCAATTGGCACAGTTTTTTTCTCTAAGATCAACCCTTTTGAAAGCTCTCTTTTTATTTGAACTTGATTTACAGGATCAGCCAAGTCTCCAACTTTTCTTACCCCTGCAATTCCTGAATTTAATTTTGATTTAGATAACTTTAATCTAGAAAGTAAAGCCCTAGAAATACCCTTTTTTTCTGCATTTAAATAATCCGCATTATTAGATTCTAATATTTCTTTAGAATTTTTTTCTAGATAATCAGCCATAAAATTTAAGGCTTTAATTCGATTTTGATTTTTAGTCTGACTTATTTTTATTGATGCCAAACGAACTTTCTCAGCTTTTTCTAGAAGATCATTAGCTGGTTGAGGAACTTCAAAGATATTAGCCATAATATTTTTTAGTTAATCTAATAATAATTCAAATTAACGATTCTTTAAAGTAAATTTTTTTCAGAGTTAATATCTAAAAAATAATTGAACTTGACTTTTCCAATCCCCATTGGAATCATAAGAACCTAATAATTCTAAGTTTGGATTTGCCTGAAAAGTTAAAATTCCCAATGATGAAATATCATCTCTACCTGGAACCGTTTGAAAGGCAAAATTTATCGCATCAGTAAGATCAAGACCTATTTCGGCTACCCAAGCCTCAGAAGAAAATTCCTCATTAGAATATGATTGTCCATCATTCTCTATATCTAAATTTTCATTGGAAAAAATATTATTTAATGAATCATTATCTTCTATTATCGCTGGATATAGAGATAATTGAAATCTTTCACTAAATGCATCAGCATTATTAAGTTGAGAAATAAATGCTCTATTAATTAAATTTGCAGAGTTACCTCCAATCAAGCCAATTATTTGTGATCTACTATAGCTTGGCGTGCTCCTTAATTTTATTCTTCTATTTTCATCAGCAAAAGATAATTGATCTAAAAATCCTTCATAAGATGCTTCAATTTTGATAAGCCTTGAATTACCAATCCCAAATGATCCCAAACTACTAGAAGTCGCATTTACATCAAGATCACTTGAGATGTTTGAATCCTGATTATTTTCACTTATAGGTATTATAGAATCTGGAACTTTACTAACCAGAGAAAAATTAATAAATGGAACAACGCCACTTCTTGATGCAAATAAAATATAATTATCTTTATTTTTATCAAGTTTAAATGGAGTAGTGTAAAGATTAGCTCTACCTTTTTTAAGGTAAATTAAACCTCTAGCATTTAAATCTTTGCCTACCTTTCCGTTTATATTAAGGTCTAATTTGGTATCTAAATAAGCTTGAATTAATTCTGAATATTGAAGTTTAAAATCTGGACCAAGTTTTAATTTTAGATTATTAAAACTCAAATTATCTAAATAATTAGGCAAAGTTTCTCCCAAAAGAACTGAGTTCAAAATTGTTTCATTTGAAATTATTTCAATATTCTTTTCATTATTCCAATAGAGTTCTGGCCAATCATTCTTATCCTCTTTTCGAATAAGATTTTTTCTTTTTTTATTATTTTGATTGGTACTATTTAAATTAATAAATCCATTATTAAAAGATAGATAACCTCCCAAGACAGGACTTTCAAATGATCCACTTAAATCGATATCTGAATCTATTAAAAAATTAAAATTATCTTTCTCTAAAGTAAATCTTTTTGTTATAAGATTAATTTTTGCCTTCTCTGAATCATTCTTACTATAAAAAGGCAAAGAACCTTTTAAAAAAATTTCTCCAGAATCTTCAGCCCTTGCTTGTAGATTATTGATCTCTAAAGAATCAAAATCAAAAATTATTATGCTATTTATATCTTTTATTATATTGTTGAAAAAATCAATTTCAGAATCGTTAATTACTACAAATCCATTTAGTAGAGGTTTATTTAAGGTACCTTTTAGAATAATTCTAAGATTCACATCACCTTCTTTAAAGGTAAAGTATTCATCAGCAAAAATATCTATTAACTCAATAAATTTTCCATCCCCAATCAATCTTAGATCTAAGTTATCTGATTTACTTATAGGTATTGAGCCTTCAATATTAATTGGAATTTCAGAATCATTTATTAGAACGGAAAAATCAATATCAAAAACAGAATTATCAAACTCAACTAGTCCTTTATCAAATATTATTTTTTTATTTTTAATTGATGAATTATTGGAAGCAATTTCACTAGAGAAAGATTTTGTATCAAGATCATAAAATAAATTAATATCTATCCCTCCAAGAAAATCTCTAGGTTTATTTAAAAATATATTTGCAGTACTTAATGGTAATTTATTAATTATTAAAGAACCTTTCCCTTTTAATAATCCTCCTTCCAAATCAATAGAAAATTCCTCTTTATTATTGTTATAGAAGTCTCTAGATACATCAAGATAGCCATTTAATTCTGCATTCAATTTATAATTTACTGGGCTATCGCCCTGAATAGTAATTTTTCCATTGTATCTACTTCTAAATTTATTTAAATATTCTTGCAAATTAAATTTGTCCTCTAGCACATTACTATTTTCAATAAAGTTATTTATAAAATCGATCCTCTCCTTAAAGGATTTATTATCATTATTAATTTCCAAATCATCCAAAATATTCGATTTACTTATGGGAATAACTTTTTTATTATCAAAGTTAAAAATATCAACTGCGGTAAGGATAGTCCAACTTGTACTTACATTCGTGAATTCTGAATTAATAAAATTATTTTTATTTGAATCATATTCGACTTCAATTACTCCTCCATCAATTGGATACAATGAAGAATTTATATAAAAATAACTATTTTTAAAACTGAAATCAAATAATGAATTAGCTAGATTAATATTTCTATATTTACCTAAACTCCATCCAAGTCGGCCATTAAGGGATGACTGGTCTGATGAAATTGATCCCTCACCATTTATAATTCCATCAATCCTATCGAATTGATTTTTGTCTATAGATAATTCAAGTTCATCAAGAGGAAAATTATCTGCTCGCCAATTATAATTATCTTCATTTTTGAATATACTTACAGTCCCTTTATTTGAATTAAAAACTCTTATAAAATTTGCATTATCTAGTTTAAGATCAGAATTAAACTTAATTGAGAGAAATGAAGGGATTGGAGAATATCTATTTTTCATATTTAGCAGAAATTCATTATTTTCATTTTTAATATCTCCCTCCCATGTTTCTCTAATTCGGATACCTTTAAAGTGCGGATAATCAACATTAAATTTTATAGAAATATTAGGATCAGTAATTTTTCCTTTTAATTCTCCTTTAGCAGTAATGAAACCCCTAATATCATTTTTTCGGAAAATATTCAAATTAGATAATTGAGTTCTATTTATTTTGAAACTAGTATCTACATCACCAAAATTAATACCTCTTTTATCAAACCAATACGGCATATTACCCGATAATTTGATATCTGGATTCAGGCTATTTATGTATCCAATACTTCCTATTAGATCAATATTATTGGAACTTTTATTAAATGGTACATTGAGATTAAAATTCGAAGTCAAGGTTCCATAATTTAATTTTTCTGAATTAAGAATTAAATTATTATCTTTACAAAAAAATCTAGTTGAATCTGAATTTATATTCTCTACGAAATCTTCTGGTTTTATTTTTAAATTAGTAAAAGAAAATCTTCCTGTGCAAAATGTTTTATTTGGTAATTTATTGAATTTAAAGTTAGATTTAAAGATACCCTTTTTAAAGCTAATTTTTCTATTACCAATAATATATTCAGAATTCTCAAGATCTAAACCGTTAGAAAATAAATCCAGTTTTAAAAAGTCTTGATTTAATTTTGTATTAAATTTAAATTTTAAAAAACCCTTTTCATCAAAATTTGATTTTACATTTGCAATGATTTGTCTATTGCTTGACTTGTAAATAACATTACCTTTTACTTTTGTTTTTAATCCTGCTTTATTAAATTTCAGATCTGAATATTTATTTAAGTTAAAGTTTAATTCATACTTTGATTGCGATTTTTTTGTAATTCGAACATTTTTATAAGATTCGTCCCTTTTAAAAAAATCTCGATCTATGTTTATAGCAGCTTCCTTAGGACTTATTTTTACAATCCATTTTTGTTTTAAAAAAGATCTAAAAGGCATAATGCCAACATATATATTTTTAGCTTTAATTTCAGAATCAATATTTTTTTTATCATTAATTTTTGAATTACCCAAAGAAATACCTAGAAATCTAATCCCGACATAATCACCTAAATCAACATTCTTATCTAAAAGATTTTCAATACTTTCTTCTAGTTTTAATTTCCTAGAACTATAAGTTTCTTTTAAAAAATTATTTAATAAAAAAATGCCTAAAAAACCTAAGGGCAAAAGCATCCCTACCAAAAGAATCTTAGTTTTTAAATTTAGAGATCTAATTTTTTTCAAGTTAGAGCCCAAAAATAGAGTAGGCTTACAAAATATAAGAAATTAATCAGGTCTAAGCCACTAAATGTCTTTTTTTGAACTATTAGAGAACACACCCAAAATTTTTGGATTTTTTGGAGTATTTCTTTTTATTTTCACCATAGCAGCTTTTATATTTAATTTTGGCTTTAAATTTCGAATAACAGGAGCAACCATTTTCTCATTATTACTTTCTTTAAGCAGTTGGGCCTTTATACAAAGTTACACTGAAAAAGTAGTAATAGAGAATGCAAAATATGTTCCAATTGTTTATGACAACGGGTTTGATTTAATTATTGCTAAAGCAGATGATGATTTCCCAGAAGAGTCTATTGATCCAACTTTAGAACAATTATCGAAAAACTTAAGGAAAGGCAGCAGGTCTGGTGCGAATGTAAAAATAAGGATAAGAAAACTTGAACAAATTTCAGATGGTGTAAGTAAACCAGTGGTTATAGGAGAAGTTCAGAAAAATGTCAAAATGAATTAGTCTTTTAATAAATGGAAAGTAAAACCTTTTTAGATTTTTTGCCAACTAATTTTAGACATGAGAAATCTTTTTTTATTCAAAACAATCTAACTGACTTTGAAAAATTAAGTAATCTTTCAGACCTAGATATAAATGAGATTCAAAGAAAATCTTCATTATGTACATTGAATAATCTAAAGAAAATTAGAGCTATAGCTATTTTCAAAAAAGAAATTGGAATTTCTCCCCCGCAAGCATATCTACTTTTGCATTGTGGTATATCTTCTCTTAAATCATTATCACAATCTACCCCTTACGAATTAGAACGCAAAATTGGTAGATTAGAAAGAATTCTTAGAGTAAAAACAGAGACAGATAGAACTTTTACTCTCTTAAAAGAATGGATTAAAAAAGCTAGTCAAATCGACAAATCTATTGGAAATCTTTGATAAAAAAATTTTTTAATGTAGAATTTAGAAAAAGTAAGTGATAATGAAACATTTGTTATTTTTTTTATTTTTGTTTTCCAACTCTTTGTACCCTGTTTTAAGTCAATCAAACTTATTGGAAACTGTAAAAAAGAATCCAAACGAAGCTAAGAATTTATGTATTAAGTTTAGAGAGTTTAATTCCAAAGGCATTTCAGCTAGTTCAGATAAAGCTATAGAGTATGTATCAAACAAAAATAAGTTAACTCCAGTTAACGCTGAGATCTTTTCTATTTACGTCATTGGGCTGCACTGCCCAGACATTATCTAAAGCCTTAATGTCTGGTTCAAGATGGTTTGACAAGTCTCTAGTACTTAGAGATGGTGTAAGACTTATATCCAGGATTTGGTTACCAAATAGTAATGGGCCATGGCCTGCATTATTGATGAGACAACCATATGGCAGGGAAATAGCTTCAACTATTACCTATTCTCACCCAGAATGGTGGGCTTCCAAAGGGTACATGGTAATAATTCAAGATGTTAGAGGTATGGGTTCTTCTGAAGGAATTTTTAATGGTTTTTCTCAAGAAGCTAGCGATACTTCAGAAACACATGAATGGGTAAGATCTCTAAAAGAATGTAATGGGAAACTTGGCTTATATGGTTTTTCATATCAAGGATTTACTCAACTAACTGGTGAATTAAATTCAAAGCCGCCCGATTGTTTGTCTCCAGCAATGACTGGGATGAATATTAAGGATCATTGGTGCTCAGATGGAGGAGCATATTGGTGGCATAACAATATTGCATGGGGACTTCAAATCACAGCACTAAAAATGAAAAGAGAAAATAAATTGGTTGAGTGGGAAAAGATAAGATTAGCCTTAGAAAATAAAAGTTATTTAAGGGAAGGAATTGATAGTTTAAAAAAATATGATCCCAATAGCTTTGTTTTGGAATGGCTCAAAAATTTAAATAATGCTCGCCCATTTGAAGAATTTAAACCAATTTCAACATGGATTAAACAACCAATGTTAATTATTGGAGGACTTTGGGATCCACATTTAAAAGGTGCCTTTGATCTTTATAAAAAATCTAAAGAAGCTGGTGGAAGCCCAGAGATTATTATTGGGAATGCGACACATCTAAATTGGTGGGAAGGATCACAAGAATCTTTATTAAAATTTTTTGATAAACATTTAAAATCAGATGAGAAATTTAATTTTAAGAATTTTAAAGAGGAGAAAAAAATATGGAATATTTCATTAAATAAATGGGAAGAATTAGATAATAAATTTCAACCTGAATTTATTTTTGGGCTCAAAAGTGATGGCACAGCAAATGTAGAAGTTGAAGATGGAAGTCTGACCATAAATTCAAAAGGATCTGGATGGTTCACAATTGTTAATGACCCATGGAGACCTACTCCATCTGACGGTGGTCATTTAGGCCCAAATCCAGGAAAGTTTAATAGAAGTATTATTGATAAACGTCTGGATGTAGGTGTTTTTCAAACCAATTCTTTTGAAGAAGATTTATATTTAAGAGGAATTCCCAAATTAGAAATCCAAGTAAAAAGTGATCAGCCCAATTTCGATATCTGCCTTGCTTTATCTCTAGTTGAAGAAGGTAATGAAAAGGTGAATCAATTCTCAACCGGATTCTTAAGGGTTAAAAACTCCAAAATAAGTGAAGAGTGCATTTATCAAATAACAATGCAGGCCACAAATATTTGTTTGATTAAAGATAGCAGGCTTCGCTTATCTATATCTGCAGCAGCTTATCCCGCAATTGGAGTTAATCCTGGGTTTGAGGAGAGAAATGCTGGAGCCCCTTCAGCAAATCATAGAGTTATTACTCTAAGTTTTAGCCTTAATAAAACATTTATGAAAATGACCCCTTTTTTTTATTAAATAATTATTTTTTTGGTTAATGATTTGATATTATAAATCGTTAATATCTACCAGTCATGATCGAGACAATTCAAGCAGACTGGATTAAATCAGAAGCTATCAACCTAGAAAATTGTTGCAATGATAATCCATTAAAAATATTAGGTCCACATTTTTATGAAGAACAATGGGTTGTAAGGGTATGGATGCCTGAAGCAGACGAAGTTAAAATAAATTTTAAAAACAATACCTATAAGGCGGAAAACATAAACCATAAATGGCTTTTTGAAACTATTCTACCTGAAAATCCAAATTGTAATTACGAAATAAATATTTCACGAGGAGGGATCACAAATACACAACATGACCCTTGGTCATATAAAGAAGAGTGGATGGGAGAAGTTGATAGACATCTTTTTGCAGAAGGCAATCATCATCATATTTGGGAAAAAATGGGAGCACATCTCATTGAAGAAAAAAATCAAAAAGGAGTCATGTTTTGCATTTGGTCTCCAAATGCAAAATCAATCTCGATAATTGGAGATATAAATACTTGGGATGGAAGACATCATCCAATGCAAAAAAGACTAGGGGGAATTTGGGAACTATTCATGCCAACAATGCAAGAGGGCGACACATATAAATTCGAAATAAGAACACAACAAGGTCATATTTATGAGAAAGCTGATCCATATGGTTTCCTTCATGAAATCAGACCTCAAAATGGTTCAATAGTTTCAAAATTGAAAAACTTTAATTGGAATGATAGTTCTTGGATTTCAAATAGAGATTCTTCTAGTCAAATTAACAAGCCAATTTCAGTTTACGAAATGCATTTAGGAAGTTGGCTCCATGAATCAGCAGATAATAAATACTTGCAGGGCAATGGTAAACCAAGAGAGCCAGTGCCTGCAGCCGATTTAAAACCTGGAACAAGATTATTAACTTATCCAGAATTAACCGAGAAACTCATCCCTTACGTAAAAGAGAGAGGATTCACTCATATTGAATTGATGCCAATATCTGAACATCCCTTCGATGGTTCATGGGGATACCAAGTTACAGGCTGGTATGCACCAACAAGTAGATTTGGCACCCCAAATGAATTTAGAGAGTTTGTAAATAAATGTCATGAAGAGGGCATAGGCGTAATTCTTGATTGGGTGCCTGGTCATTTCCCAAAAGATAAGCATGGTTTAGCATTTTTTGACGGTTGTCATCTTTATGAACATGGAGATTCACGCATAGGTGAACACAAAGAATGGGGAACCCTAATATTTAATTACAGCAGAAACGAAGTAAGAAATTTCTTAGTAGCCAACCTCGTCTATTGGTTTGAAGAGTTTCATATTGATGGCATAAGAGTAGATGCTGTAGCTTCAATGCTTTACAGAGATTATCTACGTCCAGATGGAGAATGGATACCCAATGAAAATGGTGGTAATGAAAATATAGAAGCCGTTAAATTTCTTCAACAGGCTAATCATGTACTCTTCCAACATTTCCCAGGTGCACTTTCTATCGCTGAAGAATCAACAACTTGGCCAATGGTAACCAAACCAACTGACATGGGAGGGTTAGGGTTTAACTTGAAATGGAATATGGGATGGATGCACGATATGCTTGATTATTTTGAAATAGATCCTTGGTTTAGGCAATTCCATCAAAATAGTGTAACTTTCTCAATTACATATAACTATACAGAGAACTTTATGCTTGCACTTAGTCATGATGAGGTTGTCCATGGGAAAAGTCATCTTTTGCATAAAATGCCAGGCGATGACTGGAGGAAATATGCAAATACTCGAGCATTACTTACTTATATGTGGACCCACCCTGGTAAAAAAACGATATTTATGGGTATGGAATTTGGTCAAAGACAAGAATGGAATGTTTGGGATGATCTTCAATGGGAGTTACTAGAATTTGAGCCTCACAGAGGTATCAGAAACTTGATTGATGACTTGAACGTTCTTTATAAAAATGAACCTGCATTATGGAAAAATGACTTTGACCCTTATGGATTCCAATGGATTGATTGTAATGACAAATCTAATTCGGTTATAAGTTTCATGAGAAGAGAAAACGATACCAATGAGTGGCTTGTTGTTGTTGCTAACTTTACACCTAATACTCATGGGTCATACAAAGTAGGTGTTCCTGTAGAAGGATTCTATAAAGAAATATTTAATTCAGATAGCTCTAGATACGGGGGCAGTAACAAAGGAAATATGGGGGGTAAAGAAACTATAAATTACAATATTCATGATTATCAATATGCGCTAGAACTTGCTTTGCCACCCTTAGGCGTGAGTATCTTCAAACATCAATCAAAAAAATAAGTAGGCGCATTTAACTTAATGCTTCATATAAATGTTCATATAACGTTTTTGCTCTGCTTTACATTGTAAGATTTTTAAGTTGGATTTTAATTTTTAAGAATATCGAATTGAAAAATGGGTCAAGATTTACCACTACTACTTTCTGCCGCTTTAGGTAAAGAAGTAAATAGGCCTCCAGTATGGATGATGAGGCAAGCAGGAAGATATATGAAAATCTATAGAGATTTAAGGGAGCGTTACCCAAGCTTTAGAGAGAGGTCTGAAAATCCAGAATTATCATATGAGATTTCAATGCAGCCTTTTCATGCTTTCAAACCGGATGGTGTAATCCTTTTTTCAGATATTCTCACACCTCTTCCAGGGATGGGCATAAATTTTGAAATAATAGAAAGTAAAGGTCCAATTATTGAGGACCCAATAAGAACTCTTAACCAAGTAGAAAATTTAAAAGAATTAAATCCAACTGATAGTTTAAGTTTTGTTGGGCAGGTTCTTACTTCACTAAAAAAAGATGTGAATAATGAGGCAACAGTTTTAGGTTTTGTTGGCGCACCTTGGACTCTTGCTGCATATGTAGTTGAAGGTAAAAGCAGCAAAAATTACTCTTTAATCAAATCAATGGCTTTTAATGAACCAGATTTACTTCATAAACTGCTTGATCATTTTGCAAAATCTATTGGAGAATATCTTAAATATCAAATAAAATCTGGAGCGCAAGTAGTACAAATATTTGATTCATGGGCAGGCCAACTAAGCCCACAAGATTACGATATCTTTGCTGGGCCCTATCAAAAAAAAGTTGTTGAAATTGTAAAAGAGGAATACCCAGAAACACCAATAATTCTTTACATTTCAGGAAGTGCTGGTGTTTTAGAAAGAATGGCAAAAACTGGAGTAGATATAATCTCATTAGACTGGACAGTAGATATTGAAGAGGCTTGTAAAAGAATCCCCAGGGGAATTGGAATTCAAGGTAATGTTGACCCTGGTATTTTATTCGGAAACAAAGAATCAATAAAAAAAAGGATAGATAATACTTTCAATAAAATTAAAGACAGGAAATATATTCTTAATTTGGGTCATGGGATTTTACCGGGAACTCCAGAAGAAAATGCTCAAACATTTTTTGATCATGGGAAAAAACTTACTTACTAGTCAAAGTCTTGGCATATAAAAACTTATTAATAACAGGTTCGAATGGATGTGTTGGCCAATATTTAATTGATTGGTTTTTAAAAAACACAAAATTCAGGCTTTATCTCATGGTAAGAGACAAAAGTAAGTTGCCAATTTCTATTCAAGAAAATAAAAAAGTCAAGTTAATGGTCTGCGATATCAGGGAATCAAGTAGGTATAAAAAGGAAATTAGTCAAATTAATTACCTAATACATACTGCTACAGCTTGGGGAGATCCAAAAAGAGCCTATGAAGTAAATATTAAAGCTTTTGAAGAATTACTAGAAATGCTTGATATTGAAAAGTTAGAAAAGATTATTTATTTTTCAACAGCTAGTATTCTTGACACCCAAACAGAATTAATGAGGGAATCATTAACTTATGGAACAGAGTACATTCAAACAAAATACAAATGTTTCCAGAGACTTAAAGAAAGCTCATTTGCAGAAAAAACATTCGCTGTTTTCCCTACCTTAGTTTTTGGAGGGGATCTTGGAAAAAAAAGTAAGTATCCTGTGAGTTATTTAACTAGTGGATTGAAAGAAATTGGGAAATGGCTTTGGTTAGCAAGATTTTTAAAACTCGATTCTAAATTTCACTTTATACACGCAAATGATATCGCCCAAATTTGCGGGTTTCTAATTAAAAATCATAAAGAAGAGCAATACAAAGGCTTTAGAAAATTTGTGCTAGGTCAGAAATTCATTTCAATTGATGATGCCATAATTACACTTTTAAAAAGGCAAAATATGAGGAGATTTTTTGCGATACCTCTTACAAAAACAATTCTAAAAATATTATTAAGAATTCTCCCCATCCAAACTACTCCTTGGGATAACTTCAGTATCAAAAAATATGACTTTAATCATGTCCCCATCACTAATCCTGAGACTTTCAAACTTAAAAGTTATGCCAAGTCACTGAATGATATTTTAAGGTTATCAAAGTTACCAAGCTGTAATAACAATTAAAATTCTCGCAGTTAGGTTACCAAAGCCTTGTAATATATATAGATAAGCAAATTTTAATTATGTTACGTTCAATCTTTGCAGGGTTATTTGCAATAGTTTTAACTCTAGGTTTAGGTATTTCATCAGTTTCAGCAAAGACTGTTGAAGTAAAACTTGGAACAGATGCTGGAATGCTTGCATTTGAACCAAGTACAGTAACCATTAGTGCTGGTGATACAGTTAAATTCGTCAATAATAAACTTGCCCCACATAATGCTGTTTTTGATGGGCATGAGGAATTAAGCCATGCAGACCTAGCTTTTGCTCCAGGAGAGTCTTGGGAAGAAACATTTGATACTGCTGGAACTTATGATTACTATTGCGAGCCACATAGAGGTGCTGGAATGGTAGGTAAAGTTGTTGTTGAATAAACCCTCAATATAGTTAAACACCCTCTTTGACTTAATATTCATTAAGGTCATACCAAAATTTTGATTGATGAAAATAGTTCCAAGCGAATTCTCAGTTTCTGCTTGGAACTATTTTATTTTTGCCAAAGAAATTGCTTATAAAAATTATCAACAAAACGTAGACTCTGATAATTTATTATTAGCTCTTATCAAAAAGGACAACTTTACAAAAAAGATCTTAAAAAAAAATAATGTAAATCTAAAAGATTTTGAGAGGGAAATAATTTCTTCATTAAATGCGAAGGCAAAAATGAAAAATAAACAAGATAATTTATATATTGGTGATACTCTTCACAAAATATTTTTGAAGGCGAATGATATTAAAAATACTTTAGATGATGTAGTGATATCAACAGAACACTTAGTTTACGGTTTCACTTATGATGATAGATATGGATTTCAAATTTTAAATCAAAAAGGCATACCAGAATTTATTGAAACTATAAAGAAAATGAAGTCAGATCCGGCAGTAAAAAATGAATTTAATAGTTTTGATGAGTCTTTGGAAAAATATGGAATTGATCTAACTCAATCTGCACGAGAGGGGATTTTAGATCCAGTTATTGGCAGGGATGAAGAGATTAGAAGAACAATTCAAATATTGAGTAGAAGAACAAAAAATAATCCGGTTCTTATTGGAGAACCAGGAGTTGGCAAAACAGCCATTGTAGAAGGGTTAGCTCAAAGAATTATTAATGGCGATGTACCTTCTGCGCTACAAGATAGGAAACTAATTTCATTAGATATGGGTTCACTTTTAGCTGGAGCAAAATATCGTGGAGAATTTGAAGAAAGAATAAAAAATATTCTAAAGAAAGTGAAAGAATCAGACGGTAAGATTATTCTTTTTATTGATGAAATTCATACGGTAGTTGGTGCAGGCGCTAGTGGAGGTTCTTTAGATGCAAGCAACCTATTAAAACCGATGCTTGCAAGGGGAGAACTAAGATGTATTGGTGCTACAACTATTAATGAACATAAACAAAATATAGAAAAAGATCCTGCTTTAGAACGAAGATTTCAAAAGATAAAAGTTGATGCTCCTTCAATAGATGATACTGTATCAATTTTAAGAGGATTGAGAGAAAGATACGAAGTTCATCATAGTGTGAGAATTTCTGATAACGCTTTAGTTGCTGCTGCAACCCTTAGCGAAAGATATATTAACGATAGATTTCTTCCTGACAAAGCAATAGATCTAATCGATGAAGCAGCCTCAAGATTAAATATGGTCATAACTTCCAAACCTGAAGAAATTGATGAAATTGATAGAAAAGTTCTACAGTTTGAGATGGAAAAATTATCTTTAAAAAGAGAAACAGATGATTTTTCTATAGAAAGATTAAAAAAAATCAATAATGAACTTATATCCCTCAAAGATAAACAGGCAGAATTAGGCGCTCAATGGAAAAAAGAAAAAGATGAAATTGATGAGATTAGCAACATAAAAGAAGAAATTGAATCTATTCAATTGCAAATAGATCAAGCCAAAAGGAGTTTTGACCTCAACAAAGCAGCGGAATTAGAATTTGGAACTTTAAATTCCTTACAAAAAAAATTGAAAGAAAAAAGTGAATCCCTTGTAAATTCCCAAAAAAATGGAGATACAAGTCTTTTAAGACAAGAGGTAACATTTGATGATATTGCAGAAGTTGTCTCAAAGTGGACCTCTATTCCAGTACAGAACTTAAACCAATCAGAAAAAGAAAAACTCTTGAGCCTAGAGTCAATCCTTAAAGAAAAAATTATTGGTCAAGATAGTGCAATTAGGGCTGTTGCGGATTCCATTAAGAGATCAAGGACTGGTCTAAATGATCCGAGCAAGCCATTAGCGAGTTTCCTCTTTTTAGGTCCAACTGGTGTTGGAAAAACAGAGCTAAGTAAAGTAACAGCCAAAATTATATTCGATTCAAATTCTTCAATTACAAGACTTGATATGTCTGAATATATGGAAAAGCATTCAGTTAGCAAAATTATAGGTGCACCTCCTGGATATTTAGGTTTCGAATCAGGCGGTTTATTAACTGAAGCTGTACGCAAAAATCCTTATTCATTAATACTTCTTGATGAAATAGAGAAAGCTCACAAAGATATTTTAGATATTCTCTTACAGGTTCTTGATGATGGAATCATTACAGATGGACAGGGTCGTTCAATTAATTTCAAAAATTCAATCATTGTTCTCACGAGTAATTTAGGAAGTCAATCAATAAATGATTTATCACTTCGAAAAGAAGATACAAATGAAATTAAAAAAGTAGTAGATAATCAAATTAAAAAATTTTTCAAGCCTGAGTTTTTAAATAGACTTGATGAAATAGTTATTTTTAATAATCTAGAATTAAATGACATAAAAGAAATTGCAAAAATCCAGCTTCAACATTTAGAAAAAAGACTTAAGAGAAAAAACTTAAAATTCAAAATTACGGATGAGGCAATTAACCAACTTGTAGAAAACAGTTTCGACCATGCCTATGGAGCAAGGCCTTTAAAAAGAATTATTCAAAAACAAATTGAGACAAAAATTTCTAATAATATGTTGAATAATCATTACCTTAATAAAGACGTGATTAATATTTATCTGGTTAATGAAGAGATAATTGTTGATTAAAGATCTAAACTAAAGAATCCAATATGACTTAAAAGTTAACAACTTTAATCTAAGATTTGAACCAATCTGGAATTTCCTCATAACTTGCTTTATTCGATTTATTTTCTTTTGATTCTGTTTTCCAACAACATGTTCTGCCCTTATCCTTATCCTGTAAGTATTCATTAGCCCATCTCCAAATTAATTCAGAGGTGAACTCCATTCCCACATTATCCATAATTCTCAGATCTAAAGCATCTAAGTCATGTAATTTTTTCCAGTAATTCAACAAAGGGTCATCTTTATTTATCAAAAAAGTATGATCAAATTGCTGCTTTAGTTTACTTTCAAGGGGCTTTAGACTTGAAAAATCCACAACAAAACCATTTGTGTCTAATTTTTTTGCAGTAAACCAAAAGGTGAATGATCTTGAATATCCATGCACAAATCTGCAGTGACCTTCATGGCGCCATTGCCTATGTGAACAGGGAAAATCCTCGTAACTTTTACTGCATGAAAATTTTAGAGAATGAAGATACATCAATTAACTGTTAGGATAATTATTGATAAGACACAATGAATAGGATTTAACATAACAAACATAATGACTTATTCAACTAATTTTTCGATAGAAGATCTACGCTTTGATAATTATGGTTTAATCCCTGCAATAGCACAAGATTGGCTTGACGGGTCAATTCTTATGCTTGCTTGGATGAATAAAGAATCATTGGCAATGACACTTGAAACTAAAAACGTTCATTACTGGAGCAGATCTAGATCCGAAATCTGGAGAAAAGGAGCTACGAGTGGAAGTACCCAAATACTTAAGGAGATACGATTCGACTGCGATAATGATGCACTAATACTTTTGGTAGAACAAAATGGTTCAGGCGCTTGTCACACTGGTGAAAAAAGTTGTTTTTTCAACGAAATCCAACTTAATCAAAGTGATAAAAAAGAGAAAAAAACAACTCCCTTCTCAAATATTTGCTCTGAATTATTCAATACAATTAACGAAAGATCAATAAATCCATCAGAAAAAAGTTACACAAATCATTTATTAACAAAAGGCAGTAATACTATTTTGAAAAAAATAGGAGAGGAATCTGCAGAATTTATCATGGCTTGCAAAGATAATGATAAAAATTCAATCTCAAATGAAGCCGCTGATTTAATTTATCATCTGCAAGTAGCCCTTATGCATAAAGGCGTTGAGTGGAGAGAGGTACTTGCTGTTTTAGAATCAAGAAGAAAAAATTAGATAATTAAAGTTTATAATTTATAATTTTTTAACCTCAAAAATTGATAAAAAAATTGTTAATCAACTAATTAATAATTATTAATTAATTATTAATTAATTATTACATGTATGGCTTATTACTGAATTGACTATAAGTTGAATATATTAACAATGAGGTAAATCGTGAGTTCATTAAGCGATTTTCTTGGTGAAATAGGTCGTCATCAACTTTTGACTCCCGAAAGAGAACTCACAATGGGCAGAAAAGTCCAAGAAATGGTTGTGCTTGTTAATAGATGTCAAGAGGCAGGAGGAAAAGGTCCCGCTTGTGAATATTCCGAAGCTGAGAGAAAAAAGATCAAAATTGGTGAAAAAGCTAAAAACGAGATGATAACATCCAATCTAAGATTAGTTGTCAATCTTGCCAAGAGATACCAAGGAAAAGGATTAGAATTACTGGACTTAATACAGGAAGGTACATTGGGTCTCACAAGGGCCGTAGAAAAATATGATCCTTCTAGAGGACATAGATTTTCTACCTATGCTTATTGGTGGATTAGGCAAGGTTTAAATAGAGCATTGTCAACTCAAAGTAGAACGATAAGGATCCCTGTTAACATAAATGAAAAACTAACAAAACTAAGATCAGCAAAATCAAAGCTTATGCAACTTAAGGGTATTCCACCCACTAGTGGCGAGCTAGCTGAAGAAATGAAAATAACCAAAGAGGAAATTGATGAACTCCTTTCTTGTGAATTGAGAAGCATCACTGTTAGTCTCCAAGGGACTGTTAAATCAAAATCAGATCCTTCAGAGTTAGTTGATATCCTTCCGAGTGATCAGACTCCCCCAATGGAATTGGCCGAATTAGCTGAAAGAACAGCCTCGGCTTGGAAGTTATTAGATAAAGCAAATTTAACTGAGAAAGAAAGAAAGATAGTAAGCCTAAGATTTGGTTTAGATGGCTCAAATGAATGGAGAACTTTAGCTGAAGTTGCAAGACATATGAGCTGTAGCAGGGAATATTGTCGACAAGTTGTTCAACGTGCTTTAAGAAAACTTAGAAAAGCAGGAATACAGAATGGATTAGTTGATAGTATTAGCTAAAAATTCCATTAACAATATTAAAATTTCATTTATAAGGATGAAAGAGAATTACAAAACCCAAGAAAAAATCTATGATGCTGAAGTTTTAGAGAGTTCAACCTTTGATGAAAATATCTTTATAAAGATTCTTATTAAAGCAGGAAGAACAATTGCCAAGCCTGCCTTAGAAGTTTTGGAGATGGCTTTAGATCCTTATACTCCAACACAAGTAAGAGTCTCATTAATGGCTGCTCTAGCTTATTTAATTATGCCATTTGATCTTTTCCCTGACTTTATGCCTTTAGTTGGTTTTAGCGATGATTTTGTAGCCCTCACCGCAGTACTAAGTATATGGAGCAAATACATGACTCCTTCAATAAGAGCAAGAGCCGAGAATAAGCTTAATAAGTTATTTCCTTTTTATTGAATGGGTAAATTATCTATACATGAAGAAAAAGAACTCGTCTCCTTTATTAAAGATTGGTTAAAATCGCATGGATTCACCCAAAAAGACTTGGCAAATGAATTAAATATTAAATCGAGCAGAACCTCCGAGATTATTCTCAAAATTAAAGAATTATATAAAAAAGGAGGGATGTTCAATATTGCAAAAAATCTTATAAAGATTGAGCAAAAATGGTTAAACAATATAGAGAAGGATTATCGAAACCCAACGCCACCATATAATCAATTAGATATCGACTCATTAGTAAACCAGATAAATGAAGATACTAGTAAATAAATATTATTTAAAATATTATTTAACATATTTTATTTATAGTGAGAAATGATATACCTCCTTAAAAATAAGCTTTAAATAAATATCACTTTAACTCCAAAATATGATAAATATTTGAATTATTTAATCAAAAATTTTATATATTTACATTATGATTAATTCTTTTTAATTAATAGTTAAAAATTACTAAATTTTTTCGTAAACATATTTAAAATGCTTGAATCCAAGGATAAATATCATAATTAATCCATATACCTTGTTCCCAATATATATCCTCCTCAATAAGATCTTTCAACTGGTTTACATCATTAGCATTAAAAATTCCAAACAAATATTTGGTACATTTTGTTGGCCCTAATGTAACAAGAATATCGCGATCTTTTAAGTTTTTAAGTCTATTAAGATGTTGTTCACGAAATGGTTCCCTTTTAAAAATTGCATCTTCACAGTACCTTCCAAAAACAATAAACTTTTCCATTTTAAATATAAATAATAGAATAAATATATAGTAAATAATTGCATATATTACACGCAAATTGCTATGTTAATTAATACAACTTTCTTTTAAATAATTATGCTAACTGGTAGCAATCTCCTTGCAAAAGTTAAAGAACTTGGTGATGTTAGCAAATCTGACCTAGTTCGTGCCTGTGGTTATGTTTCCACTAAGAAAAATGGAGGTGAACGCTTAAACTTTACCGCATTTTATGAAGCACTTCTAGAAGCAAAAGGGGTTAATCTTGGTGATTCTGGAGTTACGGGTATTGGGAAAGGTGGAAGGAAATTAAGTTATATAGCTACAGTTCAAGGGAATGGAAATCTTCTAATTGGAAAAGCATATACAGCACTTCTTGATTTAAAAGCAGGTGATGAGTTCGAAATTAAGCTTGGAAGAAAACAAATCAGATTATTACCTACAGAAGAATCTTAAAAACAACAAAAATGAATTGGATATATCATTTTTAATTAATTTTCTATAATTAATTTTTTAATTAATAAATTATCTTTGTATTTATTTTTTTTGATCAGCAGCCAAACGCATTTCTTTACAAAATTCACCAACATGATCGACAATATCTCTTTCGCTTGAACTAGATATTCGTTTTACAAATGCACTCCCAATAATTACTCCATCTGCTCCCCACTCACGAACTTTATTAACATGTTCCGGAGTGGATATTCCAAAACCAACCGCAATTGGATGGCTATTTACATCTTTTAATTTCGCAATAAGATTTTCTACTCTATTTTCCATTTTGTTTCTCTCACCAGTGACACCTGTAACACTTACTAAATAAGTAAATCCTTTTGTCTGATTTGATATTTGTTTCATTCTTTCAAAAGGAGTAGTTGGAGCTACCAATAAAATCAAGTCTAGAGAATGGTTACTAACTATTTTAGAAAATTTATAAGCTTCCTCTAAAGGGAGATCAGGAACTATTAGGCCAGAAACTCCAGCATTAGATGCCATCTCACAAAACTTTTCAAAACCAAAACATAGTAGTGGATTTAAGTAAGAAAAAAGGATGATGGGAATATTTAATTTACCTTTTAAAGACTCTAAAAGTTTAATTACTTTTCTTAGGCTAGTTCCTGACTTTAAGGCGCGAGAGGCCGCTAATTGAATAACAGGTCCGTCTGCAAGTGGGTCACTATAAGGGATACCTAATTCAATAAGGTCAGCTCCATTTTCTTGTAACTTTAATAAGATCTCAGAAGTTATTTCGATATTCGGATCCCCAGCCATTATGAAAGGCATCAAAGCTAATTTTTTATTATTTTTTAACTCACAAAACATTTCATCTACCTTAGATAAAGATTCATTTTTAGTAATTTGCATTTTGTTATCTTTCATAATTTTTAGATATTTTTTTCTATGAAAAATTTATGGATTTTTCTCTAAATCTTCCATTAGTTTTTGCTGTTCTTCCTTTGACAATGAGTTGAATTTAGTTTCTAGTTTATCATTAACAACTTTTTCATACTCTTTTCTATAACGCTTCCTTTGTTCCATAAAAGTCATTTTTCCATTTACAACTCTATAAACATAAGATGTTACCCAAGTAATAACAATCAAAATCAAGATACAACTCGAAAGAGTAGTGGCTGTAAAATTGTCGATACCAATTTGTGGTGCAAATTTATAACTAATTAATCCTATTAATGAAGTAAATAATCCTATTTGTATAACTTTACCTTTAGTCAATTATTTACCCTTTTCCACTTCCTTTTAGTCTGAGATTTAAAAATGGAGAAAATAAAATTAGACCTGGAAAGAAAAGAAATACAAGACCATAAATTCCAAATCTTTCAAATTTCCCCATAATATTCCATCTATTATTCATCCAGTAAAATAGTAATAATGGAATAATCAATAAATAGGTAGAAATAATTCCAATGTAAGCAATTAAAGTAGCGAATGAATTATTGAAAAAACTTTCCATTTTGATTTATGGTTGCTTAGTTAAAACATAACAACTATTGGAAGTTATCGTCAGAACTAAAAACAAATAATTAAATAATGGGAGTGGGGGGACTTGAACCCCCACGAGCTAAATCGCTCGACGGATTTTAAGTCCGGCGCGTCTACCAATTCCGCCACACTCCCAAGGAATTTGCGCTATTCAATCGTAGCCGAAAGCAACCCATTTAACCAAGAAAAATTGGAATATTTACAATTTTAATTGTCAGATTAAATCTAATTTTTTTTAATTTACATTACCTTCTACTTGCCATTGTAAAGTTTCACCTGCATGAAATGGTTTTATTTGTCCGATAATATTTTTTTCTTCAACAACATCAATAAATTCCATAATTTTATTGGGTCTAGACACTAATTTTAATTTTTCTTTATTAGGGGGCAAATTATAAAAATTAGGGCCATTCAAACTCGCAAACTTTTCAAAATTATCTAGAGCATCCTCCTCTTCGAATACCGTTAAATAGCTCTCTATTGCTACTGGCGAATTAAAAATACCTGCACATCCACAAAAAGCCTTCCACTTCCTAAGATGTGGAGCAGAGTCAGTTCCCAAGAAAAAACATTTCCCCCCACTTGTTGCAGCTTTCCTTAAAGCGAGTCTATTGTATTCCCTCTTAGCTACTGGTAAGCAATAAAAATCACTATTTAAGCCTCCAAAAAACATAGCATTTCTATTTATATGCAAATGATGCGGAGTTATAGTAGCTCCAATATTATTTTCTTGAACAAAATTCACTGCATAAGAGGTAGTTATATGCTCTAAAACTATTTTTAATTTTGGAAATCTTTGTGTTATTTGAGAGAGTTCTTTATCTATAAATACTTCTTCTCTATCGAATATATCTACTTCAGAATCAGTCACCTCCCCATGAATTAAAAGAGGCATTCCAGAATCTTGCATTAATTCAAAGATATTATATAGATTTTCTATTTTCCTAACTCCATGACTGGAATTTGTTGTGGCATTAGCAGGATATAATTTTGCTGCGAAAAAAACATTATTTTTAAAACCATTTATTAGTTCCCCTTTATCAGTCTCATCTGTAAGATAAATTGTCATTAGTGGTTGAAACTTAGAACTTTCTGGTAAGGCTTCAAGAATAGAATTCTTATAAGAAATAGCTCTATTGATTGATGTTATGGGACTTTTAGTGTTTGGCATGATAATGGCTCTTCCAAAATATTCTGAAGTAAAATGAATAATATTTTTTAATACAAGGCCTTCTCTTAAATGTAAATGCCAATCATCAGGTTTTATTATGGTTAAAGTCTTCAAAATTTTTTCTATTTAATCAATTTTAACAACAAATTAAAATTGACAATGAATTATAGATATTCGAGGATAGTTATTAACCAATTATGAAAATTTTTACTATCTAAATAACAGCCTAAATATGAGTGATTCTTTATTTCCAATAATAGAAATAGTTTTAGGCGTAGTTCTACTATTTGCTGGAGGAGAGTTCTTTATTCAAGGAGCCATATTTTTATCTTTAATTTTAGGGATACCTCAAATAGTAATTGGTTTGACAGTTGTTTCTCTTGGAACAAGCTCTCCTGAGTTGTTGGTAAGTTTGAGTTCAATTATAAAAGGCAGTGATTCGCTTGCGGCGAGCAATGTAATTGGAAGCAATATTTTTAATGTTCTCGTTGTTTTGGGCATAAGCTCATTAATAACACCTCTTAAGGTAAAAAGCAGAATAGTCAAAAGAGATGTACCTCTTTTAATGGCAATTTCTTGTGCAGTTTGGGCCATGTCATCAACAGGCTTATTAACATTTCAAGCAGGGGTATTTCTAATATTTTGCTTAATCTTAAATACAATATGGGAGATCAATACAATCAATGAGAAGGGAGAGGAGACAAAAGATGCAGAACCAGAGATAGAAGAGTATAAAGATAACTATAAAGGGAAGCTTAACATTTTACTAAAGTTAATATTGGGAATATTTCTTTTAAGCTTTGGTTCAAATATTTTAGTAGATGGTTCCCAAACTCTTGCTACTCTTTTGGGTGTAAATGAAATTGTTATTGGTTTAACTATCGTAGCAACTGGGACATCTTTGCCAGAATTAGTAACTTCAATAATTGCTGCATATAAAGGCAAAACAGATCTTGCGATTGGGAATGTAATAGGAAGCAATTTACTTAATCAACTTTTAATCCTTGGAAGTTGCAGTATTTTTTCAGGATTTAAAGGTTTAGCAATTGAACCTAGTCTTATAAAAGTTGACTTACCTTTTATGGTTTTAACTACTTTTGCATGCTTACCAATTTTTTGGACCAAAGGGCAAATCACAAGAGTTGAAGGATTTATTTTGCTTAATCTTTATATTTTCTACATTCTTGATAAGATACTTTTCCTGAATGGATTCAACTTCCTTTCTGAATTAAGGATAGGTTTATTTATTTACTTTGCATTACTAATAGTGTTTCTGATTGTTCAAGAAAAATTAAAATTTTCTAATTCATAATTTTATCCATACATAGTCACAAATTCTTCTGAAATTGTTGGGTGCAAAGCCATAGTAATATCAAAATCTTTTTTTGTTATCCCTGCATTTAATGAAATTGATACCATTTGAATAATCTCAGACGATGTTTCTCCAAACATATGACATCCTAGGACTTTATCAGTTAGCTTATGAACTACTATCTTCAACATACATTTTGATTTTTTCTTTTTAAAGGTATTAGACATAGGGGTAAATTTGCATTTAAAAATTTTTATATTTTTTTCAGAGTAAATCTCTTTAGCTCTTTTCTCACTTAAGCCAACTGTTGATATTTCTGGAATAGTAAAAACTGCCTTAGGGATATATTCATAATTTACTTTTCTTTTTTGATCATTAAAAAAATTATCCGAAAAAACTCTCCCTTGTTCTATTGCTACTGGGGTTAAATTTGGTTTATTTATGATATCGCCAACTGCAAAAATATTTGCGTTGCTTGTTTGATTTAGTTCATCAACATCTAAATATTGGCCATCCATCTTAAGATTCAAAAAATCTAAATTTAAAGGCAAAAGATTTGGTTCTCTTCCCGTAGCAATAAGGATATTATTAGTTAGGATTTTATCCCCCGAGTCTAGAGTAGATTCCAGATTTCCATTTACTCTTTTAATAGACTTTAATTGAGTATTGGAAATTATATTGATTTCAGTAAAAGTAGGTGATTCCTCTAAGCATGAAGAAAGATCCTCATCAAAACCATTAAGTAAATGTTGACCTCTAATTAATTGAGTTACTTCAGTGCCTAAATTTCTGAAAATAGAAGCAAATTCACACGCAATATATCCTCCTCCTACTATTAATAATGATTTAGGAAACTTTTCTAATTCAAAAATATCATCACTAGTCCATGCCAAATCTACCCCAGGAATA
>QCDH01000011.1 GCA_003280985.1 Prochlorococcus sp. AG-355-A18 | reverse complement strand
AAGGGATTAGATATCGCTAAACATGCTGATGTATTGTTGAACATGGCCTATGATTGGTTGCCTATTTGGATGACTCTAAATTTAGAGATACCCATTGCACATATAATTAGCATGGGTTCTGAAAGTTTAGTAATTAGTAATTTAATATCTAAGGTATATGCTAAATATCCAAATAATTTTGCTTTTCATTCGAAAATGCAAGCTAATGATTATCCATTCATCAAAAAACCAACAATTATTGGGAATGGTTTTAATTTAGATAATTATATTTTTCAAGATTCAGTGAAGGGGCCATTGGCATGGGTTGGAAGAGTGGCTCCTGAGAAAGGTTTGGAGGATGCAGTTTATGTGGCAAATCAACTTGGCGAAAAATTAAAAGTTTGGGGTTTTATAGAAGATGAGATGTATGCCTCAAAGATAGAAAAATCATTTCCGAAAGGAGCTATAGATTGGATGGGGTTTTTATCAACCGATGAATTACAGAAAGAACTTGGTAAATGCAGAGGGTTGCTAAATACTCCGAAATGGAATGAGGCATATGGGAACGTTATTGTTGAAGCTTTAGCCTGTGGGGTTCCTGTTGTAGCTTATAAAAGGGGAGGACCTAGTGAAATTATTCAGCATGGCCAAACAGGTTATCTTGCTGATCCTGATGATAAAAAAAATATGCTTTCTTATGTAGAGATTATTGAAAAAATAAAGCGTCAGAAATGTAGAGAATGGGTAGAAAAAAATGCCTCCGCAGATATATTTGCTAACAAGGTTGTGAACTGGCTTAATAAGGTAATGCATGAATATAAATAATATTAAATGATTCTTCTTAAATCAAAAAAAAGGCTTATAAACTTATTTATAGTTTTATTCTGTGGGATCATTATATTTTTCTTAGGTTTAGGCACTACAGGATTGGTGGATGAAACGCCCCCTTTATTTGCCGCTGCAGCACGGGCAATGAGTGAATCTGGTGATTGGTTAACTCCAAAAGTCAATGGAATATTCCGTTTTGATAAGCCTCCACTCATATATTGGCTAATGGGTTTTTTTTACTCATTACCGAAAAACGAGATTTGGGATAGTTTCGGGACACTCTCAGCAAGACTTCCTTCAGCTTTGGGGTCATTGTTTTTAATGTTGATGATTGGAGATACTTTGTTTTGTTGGCCTCAAAAGGGTGATAGGCAATTTCTCACTCCAATAGTTGCGTCATTAGGCTTTGCTTTGTCTCCATTGATAATTATCTGGAGTAGAACTGCCGTGAGTGATGCCCTTTTAACTGGAACCTTAGGGATTAGCCTGCTTTTGTTTTGGAGAAGAATGGCAAGTGAAGATAATGATCAATGCATTTCAGCCTGGCTATTTTTAGGATTTGCAATTTTAACTAAAGGACCTGTTGCATTTGTTTTAGCATTTTTGACTATTACATCTTTCTTGTTAAGTCAGAATAATAGGAAAATGTTGCTCAGTAAGATAAATCCTAAGAAAGGTTTTTTAATAACAATACTAATAAGTGTTCCGTGGTACATTTTAGAACTAATAAAAGAGGGAAAGCCTTTTTGGGATAATTTTTTTGGTTACCATAATTTTCAAAGATATACATCAGTTGTAAACAATCATGCAGAACCATTATGGTTTTTTCTTTACATAATGATATTGGCTTCATTACCATTCACTCCTTTTTTGTATCACGGGATATTCAAGACCTTTAAGGATTTCTTTGAAAATTCAAAAGAAAGTTGCGATATCACTGACACCCTTTACACCTATTCTCTATGTTGGTTAATATCTGTTTTAATTTTCTTTAGTCTTTCTGCTACAAAACTACCAAGCTATTGGCTACCAGCAATTCCAGCGGCGGCATTATTAACAAGTAATAGCTTTATAAGTTTAAAGAATACAAAGAAAAGTTATTTATATATCTGGATTTTTAATATTTTAATTTTCTTTGGCTTCTCATTAGCATTCTTTTTCTCGAATAATTGGTTGAGTTCAATTAATGATCCCGAAATGCCTAATCTTGCATCTGAACTTTTAAGCTCTGGGATTATTTTCAAAGCTAAATTATTCTTCTCTTCATTTACCCTTCTTGCAATAATCTTATTTTCTCTAAAATTAAGAAATATCCTTCTTTATCTCCAAATTGTACTTTTAATTGGACAATCTTATTTGATGTCGCCAATTAGAAAATTAGCAGATACTACAAGGCAATTACCTTTAAGGAATATATCTAAATTAATCTTAGATATTCGCGAGGGTAGGGAAACTTTAGCAATGATCGGGATAAGAAAACCTTCATTACATTATTATTCGAGACAAATAGTTTTTTATGAACCAAACACTGAAGAGGGATTAATTAATCTGTCAGAAAGGTTAAATACTGATAGGAGAGAGAATTATGAGGATCAACCCGATTATGAATACAAATCTCTATTGGTCGTGATAGATGAAAACTCTTCCCGTCGAAAGCAATGGTCAAAAATTAATCATCAAAAATTGGGCAAATTTGGGATTTATAATTTATGGCGAATTCAAAAAAGTGATTTAAGTGAGTATTCGAGATTTTTAGTTAAAGGTGGTTATGAATCTGACTGGGAAAATAGAAAAGTTGAAAAATTTTAACAAAGTCTTTTTTTAAGAAGAGCATTTTTTAAATCATCAATGCTGCATTTACTTGGAATATCAATCTTATTTAAATCTTCCATTAATTCGAGATCGATTACTGAATCTTCGGCTAAAAAACTAAAAACTTCATTAATGCTTATACCCATATCTTGAGCCATCTCTGAGATAAGTCTTAAAGTATCCCTCCTAACAGAAATCCTTAGATCTAAAGGGATATATTCATTTTCAGGGTTTGCTGACTTCATACCCTAAATCTTAAGACATTATTTAGTTATCAGGATATAATCTTTACAATAATCATTAATTATGTATTTGCAATTGACTTTTATTCAATTTGTTTGAATAAATAAATTCATAAACATTTTTAATAGAGGAATTGTAATTATTGAAATTAAGGTTGTAGTAAAAAGAATTTTTGAAGCTATTTTTTGTTTCACACTATAAGCCTCCGCCATTAATATTGTTGATATTGCCGTTGGGGTTGCGGCCTGAAGAACTACTGCAGATGATTGATAAAAGTTAAAATTTAAGAATTTACATACTAAAAAAATAATACAGGGAAGAATAAATAACTTTAATAAAATTGAAAATTTAATTTCTTCATTTAGATACAAAATCCTTTCATTTTGATTTGTGATTATTCCAAGTCTTGTTCCCACTATTATTATTGCCAAAGCAATAACTATTCTTGCAGGAATCCAAAGATAATTGCCTAAAATAACATCTATTTGAAAAAGATATGCAAGAAGTACACCAATGATCCCTCTTGATGCAGGGCTATTAATTAAGGCATTTAATAGTCCTTTGATGTTTGGGATGTTATTGCTGTTGGATTTTTCTTGAAGAAAAAAAGGTCCAAATATCCAAGCGAAAAGTGTTGTTCCTAAATCAAATCCAATAGTGAAATTTATAGTTGTTGAAGGTAGAAGAGCTAGCGCAATTGGTATTCCAAGAAATGATGTGTTACCTATTAGGCCTGCTAGCTGCAATGTGTAATTTGGAAGCCTCTTCTTAAATATTGGGATTATATTTATAAAAGTTATTAAAATTCCAATTACAGAGAATGCTAAAAATGCACTTTTAATTAGATTTATATCTATGCCTTCCTTTAATAAGAGACCCATTACACTTAATGGAATGCCAAATCTTATTAGAGGTCTTGCTATATATTTTGAAATCTTTGGATTCTTTTTTCCTAGAAGAAAACCTAAGAATAAAAAAGGGATAATATTAATAAAAAGAGAGTAGATGGTATTAATTAAATATTTATTAAAGCAATATTAACTCGCCATAGTGCAGTAAAAAAGTTTTTTCTAATTCATTTAGAAATTAAATTATTTTCCAAATTGCTTTTTCAGGAATTAAAGGAGATTTATATAAATTTTCTGGTTCTTTAGTCAAAACTCTCCATGAAGGGACCCGACAAGTTACGTAAGCAGGACTTTCTATTAAAACTCCTGGTTTCTCATCAAAAGTACAAGTAAACCCCTCTTTCCAATAACCACCATCGTTAAGGCTTCCTTTAAACCAAACCCAGCATTTTGAAGTTTTCAAGATCAGTAAATTTTTGTTCTATTTTAATCAAGATTTAATTATTAAATATAAAGGGTATAACTTTTAAAAAAAAATTTACTCAATTTAGTTTTTTGAAAAATATATTTTAGAGATTAATATCAATAAATTTAAGATCAGGGTGATCAAATTTGCTATCAATATTGGTGTAGACGAAATTTTATAACCGTAAATAATCCAAGACAAAACACCGATAATAAACATTATTAATGTTGTCAAAGAAACATCATCTGCCTTTTTTGTTTTTAAAGTTTTTATCAATTGAGGTAGAAATGCTGCTGTTGTTAAAATCGCTGCAAAATATCCAAATATATCTACATTCATAAAAATATTTTAAAAACTATTCTTTAATTAAGTTAGTCAAAAATCCTAATGGATCCCTCATATTTGATGAATATCCAAGCACATCGTTTGAAAAAAATTTATAAATAATTTGATTGTTATTATTCAAAAGAAAAGAAGCCCCTCTTTGAGGAAGGTATTCTTCATTAAGAATATAATCACTCCAATTTTGAATTATTTCATTCATATTATTTAGTCTAAATGTTGCTAATTCAAATGGTCTTAAATAACCATCCCCGAAAACCTTTTTAAAAGAATTACCTGAAAATTTTAAAAATTTTAATACATCAATTTTGTCAACTTCTGAATAAATTTGCTTTGCTTTTCGGTCGCCAGTATAACCTCTAATAACTTCTTTAATAGTTTTAAAGGAATTTATCCCTGATAACATCAAAAGCATATTGATCCAACCGCCTAAACCAATATCTAATCCTCTTGAGACTTTTAGATTATTATGGATTTGATTATCAGAAACTACTATTAAATTTTCTTTGTTAAAGCCAGTAAATTTACAGAATTTATCTTTCCCACTTTGGTTCCCAATAGCAATTGCAAAAATATCTAAATTTTTATCTTGATTCTTATTGATGTAATTTTTCAAATTTATTGCATATTCAAAGCTATCAAAATCTCCTAATAAACCAAATAAAATAATTAATTTGAACTTTTTCTGCCCATTAAATTTGTATTCATCAATGATTTTATTTAGATTGTTATCAGAAGTTTTACTATTCATGCTTAAAGATTTTTGAGTAGATTATTTTTAAAAGCTTTTTCTTACCTTTATTAGTATAAAATTTAACTTGAAAAAGTCTTTTTTGGAGAAATTTTTCGTTTGTTTGTTTCTATTATTTTAAAGAAAACAATTTAAATTTATGACAGTAGGAATTTATTACGCAACTACAACTGGAAAAACTGAAGATGTCGCAGATCGTCTTCACAACTTTATTCCTTCAGCAGAATCACCAAAAGATGTATCAGATGTTGATGATCTTTCAGAATTTGAAAATCTTGAAGGTATTATTTGTGGCCTGCCAACTTGGAATACTGGAGCGGACGAGGAGAGATCTGGAACTTCGTGGGATTCAATATTAGAAGATATAGGCAAACTAAATTTATCAGGAAAAAAAGTAGCAATTTTTGGTTTAGGAGATTCTTCTACCTATACTGAAAATTATTGTGATGCAATGGAAGAACTTCATAGCTACTTCACAAAAGCAGGCGCTGAAATGGTCGGTTACGTAGATAAATCTTCTTATACATTTGATGAATCTAAAAGTGTTATAGGGGAAAGCTTTTGTGGATTACCTCTTGATGAGGATAGTGAATCTGATTTGACCGATTCGCGTCTTGAGGCATGGGCTTCTCAGCTTAAAGGTGAAATCCCCTCTTTGGCTTAAATTTTTGACAAAAAACCTAAAAAAATAGTCAATTTAATAAATTAAAACTTTCTATCCCAATTAGAGATGCCTTTTTGTATGATTGCTTGTAAATCTTAAAAATAATGAAAAATTTAAAAGAACAGAGTTGCAAAGATATTTTTAAAAATGCTTATGAAAAAAGATATACATGGAATACTGATTTCAAAGGCTATAAAGGCAAGTGTACTTATTTATTTGAAGAAAATTCTTATGAGGGTGAGTTCTTATTAGGTGAAGACTTTAAACCTGAGATTAAAAATATAGATGAAGAAAACATAAAGAAAAGTATTGCTTCTCAATTGTTTGAAGTGTGTATTCACAGGGTAAAAAGAGAATTTAATTCAGTTCATTCAGAAAATAATTTTAATTTACTTAAAAGTTCTGAAAATGGGATTGAAATGAATGTTTCTGGGAGAAATGAAGGAGATAAGTATAGGGTTAAAGATGATTGTATTAATATGGTTTATAGAAAAATTCATGGAACAATTATTGAGATTTTTGTTGAGGAATTTTTTGATACTGGAGTTGGTTTTCTTAGTAAGAAATATACTAGTCAACAAATTAATCCAAAAACCCTAGAATCAAATTCTCAAAAAATTGAATACAAAGATGAATTTATAAATATAGGTAAAAAAGATTATTGGATTTTAAATTCGAGATCAATAAAATATTTAAACCAAAATCAAGAAGAAGAAATACAAAAGTTTGTTTTCGAGGATTTAAGTTTATTGAAATAAGTTTTTTATTCAACCAATCTAAATCCTTTATCAAGTAGTTTTTGATAAAGAAGTCTTGCTCTGAAGGCTAAAATTTGTTCTTCATTTTCATTACTAATTACATGAAAATAATTATTGTCTAATTTGTTTTTGCTAAAACACACGTTTGCTTCACCTAATCTTAAAGTCCAGTTTTCTTCTTTAGCTAAGTGTTGATTAGGTCCTAGATCCCAAGGGCATTTTTCAGGATATTTTTCTCTTTTAGAGCCCATATTTTTAATATTATCTATCCAATATTAGTAAAAATTTAAAAGTATGGCTATAGATCTTTGTTCAAAGCTTTATCTGAAATGCAGTAAAGGTATTATTTACTTTTTACTTGCAATCAAGCAATAAAATGGGTCTTTACTAAAAAAATTGAAGATATTTTGGACTGGTTCATTAAACTTTTTAATTATTCTTGGCTCATTAAATCCGTTTGATATTAAGACTTTTCTTACATATTTAATTCTCTCTTCTTCAGTGGATGAAGTCCAAATGTTGGGAGCCTTATGCCAAAATGCTCTATTTGAAAAAGATATTATAAACTTGCCATCATTACTCAAAATTCTTACGATTTCTCTAGATAAATTTTCTGGGTATTGTAAATATTGCCAAGCTGCGACCATTAAACAGAAATCAACACTTTCATTACCTAAAGGAATTTCTTGATTTAAATTGAAATTTTGTATCCAATAAGTATCAAAAATTTTATTTTTCTCAAGTTCTTGTTTGTTTAATCCATGCCCAATAACTTTTTTATATTTTTTCTCTTGAGGTAAGTAACTATCCCAGCTGGACATTAAATCTAGGACAGTTGAATTGTCTGAAATTTCTTTTTTATAAACATTTGATAGATATTGCCTGAAGTTCGCATCTAAATGATAAACAAATTTTGGGTCAGAATAAAATTCTTCATCATTGCTCTCATCAAGTTTTTTTCTTTGATAATTATTTAGAACTTCCAAAACGATTATTAAGTGATCTAATTCAAATTTAATAAATAGTTATTCATATTGTGATTCAGAAATATATTTTGCATTTAATTAATTAAAGATTTTTAAAAAAGCTAGACATCTATTAAAAAAAAGTTAAATTAATAATTAATAATTTTGTAAAAATGATTGAATTCAAAAGGAGCAAAAAAAGTAGATCTAAAAATGCCCTTTTCAATCCCTATAAAAACGGAATAAGTCAATACGATATGGCATATCTTTCATCAAAAAAAGTTTTAAAAAATAAAACTTTTAATCTACAAAATGATTTTCAAAAAGATAATTTAGCTGCATAAATATGCCTTATATTAATGTTTCTACTTCAGCAAAAATAGAGGATAAGAAGAAATTACTTGAAGAAATTTCAATATTAGTCGCGTCTTTAACAAATAAATCAAAAAGATTTGTTATGGCTAAGTTAGATGATAATTTAGAAATGTATTTTGATGATGAAAGACCTTGTTGTTTTTTAGAAATTAAGTCGATAGGCTCTTTAAATCCTTCAGAGATGGCAAAGCAAATATCTAATTTTGTTTATGAAAAAATTGGAATTCCAATAGATAAAATTTATATTTCTTTCGAGGATGTGCCCGCTTCATTATGGGCTTGGAATGGAAGAACCTTTGGTTAATAATTTATTATTTTAGGTACTAATTTAATGGAAATAAATAAATTAGCTGATTTAAACAGTCTTAGAACTGCTCCTCATTTAAGCAGTAGTCAAGAAAAAAAACTATTAATAGAATTAGAAACTAATATTTATAATGCCGATTGGATAACAATAGGAATAATGGCAGCTTCTGATACCAAAGCTATTGAAGCACTGAAATCAATTTCTAATAAATATTCCTCAATAAAATTTGGTAATTTAGATTCGCTTCATGCTGATGGATATGTTTTTTTAAAAGGCAACCAAAAAACTGGTAATGTTTTTGTTAGATCTGAGAATGGTCTGGGAGAAGGAATTTTAATAACTTGCCAATATGATGAAGATGCAGAAGAATCTAATACTTTTGGACCTTTGCCATTAGATTTTTTTTCATGATTAATTTCTAATTTATGTTTATATTGGATTAAGTTTTATGCTATCCAAATACCAGATAATGCTTCTCAGAAATTAGAGTTAAAAATATTTTTTGTTTTAAGTTTTGTTATTATGTTTAATGGCATTGATCTAAATTCTAAACTTCTTAAAATTTGATGTTTTTTCAGGATATAATTCAAAATTTAAATAATTTTTGGTCCAAAGAGGGTTGTTTAATTATGCAGCCATATGATACTGAAAAGGGTGCTGGTACAATGAGTCCTCATACTTTTTTGAGGGCAATTGGACCCGAACCTTGGTCTGTTGCATATGCTGAGCCATGTAGAAGACCCACAGACGGAAGATTTGGTGATAACCCTAATCGTGCACAACATTATTTTCAATATCAAGTAATAATTAAGCCTTCCCCAGATGGGATCCAAGAAAAATATTTGAAATCTCTGGAATCTCTTGGAATAGAGGCTAAAAATCATGACATAAGATTTGTAGAAGATAATTGGGAGTCGCCAACTCTTGGAGCTTGGGGCGTAGGTTGGGAAGTATGGCTAGACGGAATGGAAGTTACTCAATTCACTTATTTTCAACAATGCGGGGGAGTTGATTGTCAACCAATACCAATTGAAATTACATACGGTTTAGAGAGAATTGCAATGTTTTTGCAGGATAAAGAAAGTATCTGGGACTTAAATTGGAATAAAGATCTGAAATACAGCGATATTTGGCTTCAATTTGAAAAAGGTCAATGTTCATATAATTTCTCTGAATCAAATCCTGAAAATCTCAGAAAATTATTTGAGATATATCAAGATGAAGCAAATTCATTAATTGAAAAGAAGCTAACTTACCCCGCGCTTGATTATGTTTTAAAGTGTAGTCATAGCTTTAATTTGCTTGATGCTAGAGGCGTAATATCAGTAACTGATCGTGCCCAGTATATAGAAAAAATCAGAAAGTTAGCTAGAGAAGTCGCTTCTTCATGGATACTAGAGAGGGAACGCATGGGCTTTCCCTTAGTAAAGTAAGATTTATATCTCGAAAGTATCAGAATGTTATTTCCTAAGGTAAAGAAATATACATGACAAAGTGATTTTTTATTTTTGGATTATTTCTACCAAATTTTTGTTGTAAGGTAACAAAAATAACAATTTTAATAAATGAAATTAAAGAATTATTTAAAAAAGCTATTTTTTACTTCAGTGACATTATCGCTACTTCTAAATAATCAACCTGTAAATTCTGCAGAGAAAGAGGTTAGGTTATTTTCTGGTAGACATTACAATACAGATAAAGAGGTTTATCAAAAATTTCAAGAACAAACTGGCATCAAAGTTAGATATATAGAAACAGATGGAAAAGCTATAATTGAGCGCTTAAAAAGAGAGGGTAAAAATTCTCAGGCTGATTTAGTAATTCTTGTTGATGCAGCAAGAATTGAAAATGCATCAAAGGCAAATTTATTTCAAAAAATTAATTCAAATATTCTAGAAAATAGTGTTCCAAATAATTTAAGAGATCCTAGAAATAAATGGTTTGGCCTTACTAGGCGATTAAGGGTAATCATCACAAATCCGGATATTGTGGATATTACAAAAATCAAAAATTTTGAGGATCTAACCAATCCTTCTTTTAAAGGAAAAGTATGTCTAAGAAATAGAAAAAGTCCTTATAATCAATCTTTGGTTTCTAATCAAATAGCAAAGAAAGGCGTTGGCCAAACAAAAATTTGGCTTAAGGGTTTGATATCAAATGTCTCCACTCCCTATTTTTCTGGAGATTCTTCATTAATAAGAGCTGTAGGGCAGGGAACGTGCGGTATTGGAATCGTTAATCATTATTATGTCGCAAGGATGCTTGATGGAGTTAAAGGCCCAAGAGATGCTTCTTTAGCAGAAAAAATAAAATTAATAATACCCAATCCTGCGCATGTAAATATAACTGCTGGGGGCGTATATAAATATGCAGAAAACAAGAATGAGGCTATTAAACTTCTTGAATATTTAGCTTCTAGTGAAGGTAGTCAAGGTTTAGCTAATAAAACTTATGAGCACCCTTTAAAGGAATCAAGTCAAAATAGAATTGTTAGTAAATTTGGAGATTTCACTCCAGATAATGTGACTATAAAAGAAATTGGCAAATTCAATAGTAAGGCAATAGAAATAATGAAAGAAACTGGTTGGAATTAACAAAAATCTAAATATATTTTTAGTATAAATTTTTTAATTTATATTTTAAATATGGGAGAGGTGGCTGAGTGGTCGAAAGCGAACGACTCGAAATCGTTTAATAGGTAACTATTCGTGGGTTCGAATCCCACCCTCTCCGTTAATTTATCGTTTCTGGAAGTCCCAATAATAAAATAAGAGGGCATTTATTTGCCCTCTTCGAGTCTTATGCACCTCGCTGTCCACAAAGTCGATGAAGTGCTTTTGACTCCTGAATTATTTCTACTCCTACTTAATTAGAAAAGATAGTAGCGACAACCGCAAAGCACTAATACTCGGGTATTAATACTCTATTAATTTCATATGAATAAGAGGATAATTAAGGAGTAGAGATATAGGAGGTTTTATGAGACTCACCACTCCATTCACTGCCCTTAGAAATGCGACTTCAGATATTTGGAGAATGCATGATTTTAATTATCAACTGCCAAAAGATTCAAGACAAGATTATTGGGAGAAAGAGTGCATAGATCACCCAACAAGTTCTCATTGCAAAGTTTACTAAAGGTAATATAAATTCAAGACATTAAAAAACTTTTGAGGTTATGTACTTCTATAAGTAAGCAGATATTCTTTTAGTATAAAACTAAAGAAAATATGGCAATTAATAATTCAATATCTAAATATGATTGGCAATACATCCTAAGCGCATCTCTTTTAATTTCAGTTTTTATACTTACAGATTTAATTGGAGTTATTGATAAAGAATATTTTTACTTTGTACCAAAATTAATTAGTGATCAACCTTATAGGATTTTCACCTCAATCCTAATTCATGCAGATTTAAATCATTTATTATCAAATATTGGTGGAATAATCATTACTAGATATTTTTTGATGAGACTTGGAATAGAAAGCAGATATTTTTATGTGAAATTTATTTTAATTTGTTCTTTTTTGAATTTTTTTATTATCTGGTTTTACGAAAAGATCTTATCGTTTTTTAATATTTATCCGAATTATGCCGCTTTAGGATTTAGTGGAATAATCTATGCTTTATTTGGATTCTTACTGTTAACGTCTTTTTATGGAAAGAGTAACTTTTTAGGCAAAAAAATTGGTTTAAAATCTAATTACGAAGTGCAAAAAATGTCAAAGACAATATGCCTTATAGGTTTGATTTTCTCATTTTTGCCAGGGGTAAGTTTGTTAGGTCATTTAAGTGGATTTATTGCAGGGTGTTTTTTATTCTTGATCTAAATAAGATAATTCTTTATTGATTGAATTAAGTAGATATTTACCCAAATATCCAACTTTTTTTTATTATTTACTTCTAAACTAATCAATTTTGATATCGAAAGTAACTACTATTCCAATACTTATAAGCAGTAGTCCTATCGCAATTTGGGGTGAAGGTAATACCATATAAGACTTATTTACAACCAGCCTATCGAATCTTACCCAGTAACGATGAAAGATTGAGTAATATTAACTCTGAATAAAGCATCACCTTAAAAATGGCAAAAGTAGAAAATGATCTTGATATATATTACGCAGTTGGAAATGCAAATACTCAAAGACAAGAAAACGAAATTGCAGCAATAATGAAAAAACGTAATTCTGCAGGATGGAAGTTGATATCAACAAGTACCGCAATAGTAGATACTAAAAACCAGTTTTCAAATCTTTATCTATTTTGGGAAAAGAATTAGTAATCAATATTGTAGATACTTTATATCTTTCCCCAGTAAGTTTTACAAATTAGAAACTCTTCACACATTAATCTCTAATAAGTAAATTCCCTTTTCTTTGAATTAGGATATTTCTTTATGTCAAGAAATGAAAAACTGGCACATGTGACAGTTAAGCAACATTCCATTTAGCCCTTCCACAAAAAAGAATTTAATGAGATAGTTTAAATACGTGTGAAGGAGTGGTTTTACTGAAACAGTGGAAACAAGGAAACACTTGATTTAGTAAAACCTTTAAAGACCCTAATAAAGGGTCTTTTTTTTATGCAAATTCATTTCCTCTATTAACTTTCATGTGTTTCCTCAAGTATTCCCTATAAATTAAATTTGATAGTGGATAAAGTGAGTTAGTTGCTAAATATTTCCTGTTTGGTTCTATAATTCCCCTGTAAGAAAAGATGTTATTTGCCCTCTACGTTTTTGATAATCATCATTAATGTCCATCTCATATGAATCAAAAAGATCTAAATTTTAAATCAGTAATTTTTAAAATATTTTTTACCTATTTAGGGGTTTATTTTCTTGCTCTAATATTTAAATATACCTATGATCTTGAGTCCCTTTTTAATAATATCCAATACAAATATTTGATTGCTTTAAATATAGTTTCTATATTTTTAGGCCTCCCTTTATCAATTATTTTTGATTTTATCTTAATAAAGATTTTTGGGTTAAATTATGTTTTATTCTTTTCTCCTTCTTTAACCATTTTAAGTGTTATTCAAGTTCTTATTCTGAGGAAAATTAAATTTAAATTTTCTAGAAATATATTATTTTTAAAAAAACCAGAAAAAAATAATCTTTATAAATTTTTTGACAATATTACTTTCAAATCTTTTTATATTTTAATCATTAGATCTTTCCCAATCTTACCTCATGTTTTGGGTAGCTATATTATTGCCTCGTCAAAAATTAAAAAGAAAGTTATTCTAATAAACACATTTTTTGGATCATTTTTTTACTATTTTTTCCTTTATCTAATAATTAGGTAAAGTTTAATGAAATTTATTTTTCCCAAAAGGGGTCTGTAGTTAAAGAAACCCGTAATGTACATTGTTTATTATTTTTAATTTCACTTATACAAGCCCTAATTGTTTCACCGTTTACATCTATTTCACAGGCTCCACAACTTCCTGTGAGGCAGCCAGTAGGGATTTCTAAACCTGCTTTTTCAGCAGAATAAAACCAGTCATCACCATCTGAAACAAATGTTTCTTTATTGTTTGGCCATATTACTTTTATATTTTTTTTTTCTTTCAACTTAAAAATGATTTGAGATTTAAATGTTTATGGAATTCATTCGCAAGATTATCAATAATGTGTTGTCTCTTCTCTTTATAAGATATTGATTTTTTATTTAATATTGGTAGATTTTTACTCTTCCTTATTAAATTAATATATTGAACTCTCCAACTGTCATTTTCAAAGATCCCATGAATGTATGTACCTGCAATAGTTCCTCCTTTATTATTTTCTTTGTACCAACCAAGGTCTGAATCTTTAAAAATAGGATTAATCATTAATGAACTTTGGATGTCATCTAATACAGTTTGACCATTATGAATTTCAAATCCATTAATTTCTGATTGGCACGGCCATATAGATTTAGATTTGATTTGACGTGTTAATTTTTTTTTAAAGAAAGTCGTTTTTAATGGAAGTAATCCAATACCTTTAATTTTTTGTTCAGAATAATTTTTGGAACCCTCTTTTAAATAAGGATCTTCAAGTGTAGTCCCTAACATTTGTAAACCTCCACATATGCCAATAATATTTCCTTTGTTTTTTGAATAGTCCCTTATATCCTTAGATAATCCAGAATTCTCAAGAAATATTTGATCTTTAATCGTTTGTTTACTGCCCGGCAGAATAATGAAGTCATACTTACTTAGGTTTTGTGATTTTCTTATCCATTCAATAAATATTGTTTCTTCATTTTCTAGGGGATCAAAATCCGAGAAGTTACTAATAGATGGTAATTTTATAATTCCAACTTTGATTTCAGGATTTTTAGAAAGTGATTTTTTCTCTATTAAATCTAAAGAATCCTCTGGAGGAAATGAATCATTTAACCATGGAATAATGCCAATAACAGGGATTTGAGTCTTACTCTCTATCCATTTCTTCCCATCTTCAAATAATGAAAGGTCTCCTCTAAATCTATTTATAATAATTCCCTTAATAAGCTTCTTTTCTTCAGGCTTCATTAATTCAAGAGTACCAATTATTTGTGCAAATACGCCTCCCCTTTCAATATCAGTAACCAAAATGCAATTTGCATTTAAATACTTAGCAACTCTTAAATTAGTCAGATCTCTATGAATTAAATTCATCTCTACCGGACTTCCAGCCCCTTCGATAATTAAACGGCAATTCGGATTCCCTTCGTAAATAGACTTTAAACTTTTTTTAATTACTTCCCAGCCTGGGTAAAACCAATCTTTATAGTAATTTTGTGCGGTTGTGGTCCCTATGCTTTTGCCAAGGTGAATAACCTCGCTTATTGAGTTTCCTTGTGGTTTTAATAAAATGGGATTCATCTCTGCAGAGGGATTAATACCACAAGCAAAAGCTTGAAGTGCTTGTGAATATGCCATCTCTCCACCTTCCCAATCAACCCAAGCATTGTTACTCATATTTTGTCCTTTAAAAGGTATTGGTTCTTCTCCTAAATTTTTAAGAATCCTGCAAATAGCAGTAACGGTTAACGATTTACCTGCTCCACTGGAAGTACCTAGGACCATTATTGGTTTCTTTATTTCATGTAATTTTGCTTCTAACTCCATTAGTAATTTATATTAATTTTAAAATTTATTAATTATTAAATTGAATTATAATTTGGTTAAAAATTTGTGTTAATTCTAGCCTCTGCTTCTCAATCTAGAAAGAAATTACTAGAAAATTGTCAAATCGAATTTATCCAAATATCAAGTGACTTTGATGAAACTACTATTCAAGAAAAGAATATATTTAATTTAGCTTTGGAATTATCTTTTCAAAAGGCTAATAGTTTATCTGAAAATATTCAAAATATATCATTGCCCGAAGAATTTAATTATGGTCCTTTGGAAATACTTGGGTGCGATTCAATTTTTGAATTTAAAGGAGAAGCTTATGGAAAACCATTTAATAAAGAGGAAGCTTTTATTAGATGGAAAAAAATGTCTGGAGAATTTGGATTTTTACACACTGGTCATACTCTAATAATTGGGAATTTTGATTCAACTTCCAAAATTTTTAAAATGACTGAAATAATAAAAAAAACAGTAAGTTCAAAAGTTTATTTTTCTAATTTGGAAGATTGGGAAATCAAGAGTTATGTAGATACAAATGAACCTTTATACTGCGCCGGAGGATTTGCCTTGGAAGGTATAGGCGGTAAATATATAGAAAAAATAGAGGGTTGCTTCAGTAATGTAATGGGATTAAGTTTGCCATGGCTTAGAGAAAATTTATATAGATAATAAAATTGAGCAAAAAAAAACCCTATCCGAAGATAGGGCTTTTTCACTTGAGGTAGAAATTAATCTAAATCAGGCATTTCTAGAGCTGGTTCACTCTTTCTGTCGATTCCTTTTTCGAAACCAGCAGCGGCTGCTCTAGCACGTCCAGCATGCCAAAGGTGACCGATGAATGTAAACCAACCTAGGAAGAATTGAGCTGCAGCCAACCATTGTCTTAAGTTAACAAAGTTTACAGCATTAGGCTCAGTAATAATTCCACCAACAGAGTTGATAGAAGCGTTAGGAGCATGAGTCATATATTCAGCAGCTCTTCTTACCTGCCAAGGCTGAATATCATTTTGGATTTTCTCAAGGCTCAATCCGTTAGGTCCTCTTAAAGGCTCTAACCATGGACCTCTGAAGTCCCAAAATCTCATTGTTTCACCACCAAATATAATTTCACCAGTAGGAGATCTCATGAGATACTTACCTAGACCTGTTGGCCCCATTGTTGAACCTACGTTAGCACCAATTCTTTGATCTCTCACGAGGAAAGTAAAGCTTTGAGCTTGTGAAGCTTCAGCATTGGTTGGGCCATAAAACTCTGAAGGGTAAGCAGTGTTGTTAAACCAGATGAATGTTGAAGCAATAAAACTTGCTACACAAATTCCACCGAGTGCATAACTTAACAGTCCTTCACCGTTCCAAATGAAGGCTCTTCTTGCCCATCCAAAAGGCTTGGTAAAGATATGGAATATTCCTCCGATAATTGCAGTAATACCCACATAAACATGTCCACCAACAATATCTTCAATGGAGTTTACACCGATTATTGAACCAGCTCCTCCCCATGGAGATCTAAACAGATAGCCAAGTATTACTCTTGGATCTAAAGTTGGGTTAACAAGTCTGACTTCACCACCACCGGGTGCCCATGTGTCATATGCACCGCCAATAAAACACCAGTTAACTGACCAGGCTAATGCACCTACACCTAAAACAATCAAATGATAACCAAGAATATTGGTCATTTGATTTTTATCTCTCCAATCAGTGGAGAAAAATGGAAAATCTTCTTCAAGTTTTTCCGGACCTGCTAATGAATGGTAGATACCACCAAAACCAAGAACAGCAGAAGCTATCAAGTGAACCACGCCTGCTTGGAAGAAAGGCATGATATCAGTAACTTCACCACCTGGGCCTATTCCATAACCAAACATAGCGACATGTGGCATACAGATTAAACCTTGCTCCCACATTGGCTTATCAAAAGTAAAATGATTCACCTCAAAGAGCATCATTGCTCCAGCCCAAAAGACTATTAGTCCAGAGTGAGCAATGTGAGCTCCTAATAAACGTCCAGATAAGTTGATTAATCTAGCATTGCCTACGTACCAGGCATAACCAGTTTCCTCAATACTTTGGTTTGGAGCTCTTAATAAATTATTAAAGGGCGTTTCCACGTGGAAGAACCTCCTCAGGGAATACAAAGTTTTCATGTGGTTGATCCACAGAAGACATCCATGCTCGCATACCTTCGTTCAAAAGTATATTTTTTGTATAGAAAGTTTCAAATTCTGGATCTTCTGCTGCACGGATTTCTTGACTCACGAAATCGTAAGCCCTTAAATTAAGTGCTAAGCCAACAATACCGATTGAAGATGTCCACATACCCATAACAGGTACAAAAAGCATCAAGAAATGTAAGAAACGCTTGTTTGAGAAAGCGATACCGAAGATTTGACTCCAGAATCTATTCGCTGTAATCATTGAATAGGTTTCTTCTTCTTGTGTTGGATCAAAAGCTCTAAATGTTGAACTTTGAACCTTACCGTCCGTGTAGATACTTGTATCTTCATACAAAGTATTTTGTACTGTAGCTCCATGGATAGCGCAAAGTAGAGCACCACCAAGAATTCCAGCAACACCCATCATGTGGAATGGATTTAAAGTGATATTGTGAAAACCTTGAATGAACAGAATGTAACGGAAGATTGCTGCAACACCGAATGAAGGTGCGAAGAACCAACTATGCTGTCCTAAAGGATAAATAAGGAAAATACTTGTGAATACTGCAATAACTGCTGAGAAAGCTAATGCGTTGTATGGTCTAATTCCAACAAGGCCAGCAATTTCAAACTGACGAAGCATAAAACCAATTAGGCCAAATACTCCATGTAATGCAACAAAGTTCCAAAGACCACCAAGTTGTAGCCATCTTACGAAACTACCTTGGGCTTCAGGACCCCATAAAAATAGAAGACTGTGTCCCATGGCATCACCAGGGGTACTTACAGCTGCTGTTAAAAAGTTACAACCTTCAAGGTATGAGCTTGCAACTCCGTGTGTGTACCAAGAGGTAACAAATGTTGTTCCGACAAACCAACCACCTATAGCAAGATATGCACAAGGGAGTAAGAGTAGTCCGGACCAACCAATAAATACAAAGCGGTCGCGCTTCAACCAATCATCGAGGACATCAAACCATCCTCTTTGTGGGGCGCTACCAACTGCGATCGTCATGAGAAATCGTTTTTTAGCTTCGGGATACGGAGTGACTTTAACAAAGATTGAGAGTAATGTGGGGAAATATTTGTATATCTGAAATGCCTTGTAAAGCTTTCCTGACTTTTTTATTAAAAATTAGGTAAGAATACTCCCTTAGTTTGTTAAATTATCTGAATTAGGTTCTAAAAAAGATAAAAATGAATACCGACCTCACGTCTTTCGATAAAATCGAACAAAAAATTGGTGGATCAAGAAAAATTTCAAACTATATTATTGGAGGAATGCTAACGATAGGTGGTATTGGTTTTCTTTTGGCCTCAGTATCTAGCTATACAGGAAAAGATTTATTACCTTTAGGAAATCCTTCAACATTATTGTTTATCCCTCAAGGAATAATAATGGGAGCATATGGTTTAATAGCCAATTTATTAAATTTTTACTTGTGGTATTTGGTTTATATAAACTTTGGTTCAGGAAGTAATTATTTCGATAAATCTTCAAAATCTGTAGTAATAAAAAGAAAAGGATTATTCAAAGATATTGAAGTTAAATTAAATTTCGATGAAATAAAATCGGTTAAGTTGGATATAAGTGAGGGATTTAATCCAAGAAGGAGAATCGCTTTAGTTCTAAAAGGTAGAAAAAAACCACTCCCTTTAAGCGGAGCGGGAGAACTTAAACCACTGCTTCAAGTTGAAGAAGAAGGCGCTCGTCTGGCTAAATTTTTGGATGTTAATTTGGAGGGCTTAAAATAAAAAAAAATTATTTTTTTAGAACATTATCTTTTATACAGGTTTTGTTTTTGGTGCAAGCTTGTAATTATAAAAAACAGATTGATTCAAATTATTATTGCAAAAAACTTAAATTTACTTGTATTCAAAGTAATAAAGTAGTCAATTTTAAAACTTCAAAAGGTAATTTTGAGGTTAAATTATTTGGTAAACATAACCCAGTAACAGTATCAAACTTTCTGGAAAACATAGACAAAAATATTTACGTAAATCAAAAATTTTATAAAATAATAGACTATCCCCAAATAAGGTTTGTACATGGAGGTGTTAATCCAGAAAATGAAGTTTATATTGAACGTAAAAAAAACCTCAATAAGGTAAGTCCATTAATACCTTTAGAAATAAAATTTAAAGAAGAAATTAAACCAAGATATAAATATCAGATAAAAAATCCTAATGAAACTGAAAATTTAGTTAATACTTTTGAGAGAGGTTCAATCGCTATGGTTAAGAGCGGTAAGAATATGTCTTCATCTACTGAATTCTTTTTTGTAACAAGTAAAATCCCAGAACTAGATGGTAGATATTCGATTTTTGGAAAGATTATTAAAGGTTTAGATGTAATCAAACAAATCAATAAAGAAGACTACATCAAGGCAGTCCAGGTAACTAATTAAATTTCTAGAGAATATTTGTTTATTTTCAACATTTCTGTATTAACTCCTGAAGAGCGTTTAAGAGCTACCTTACCAGTCCTTGCTATTTCAAGAATGCCGTATGGCTCGAGTAATTTCTCTAAAGCAACTAACTTCCCAGGGTCTCCAACTACCTCAAGAGTTAAGGCCATATCTGATACATCAACAACTTTTGCACGGAAAATCTGAACTATATCTAGGATATTGCTCCTGGTATCTTCTTTCGATGAAACTTTAAGTAACATCAATTCCCTCTCAACAGCTGCGAGATTAGTAAAATCTACAACTCCCAGAACATTAAATAACTTATTAAGTTGCTTAGTCATTTGTTGAAGAGTTTCATCATCACCCTCTACTACCATTGTTAACCTTGAAATCCCTTTAGATTCTGCAGGTCCTACTGCAAGGCTATCTATGTTGAATCCTCTTCTAGCAAAGAGACCTGAGATTCTACTCAATGCTCCGGATTCGTCTTCTACAAGAACTGATAATGTATGTTTCATATTTTAAAAGGTTTTTAAATCTCTAATCCATTCATAAGATATTCTATTGAATACTGGAGGGTCTTCATCATGGATACAATGCCCTGAATTGGATAATATTTTTAATTTTACCCATCTATGGAAATTTGCAATCTTTTTCCCAACAAACATAGGTATGAAATTATCTTTTTCTCCCCAAATCAATAAAAAAGGTACTTTTTTTGAGGCGCTAAGTTTTCTCAAAAGGTATGAACCCTGAAATTTTTCATCTCTTAAAGACATTCCAATACACATTGCTCTCAATGATCTAGCTGAAGTTTTCCTTAAAACTGGTTTTGTTACTAAATCTATTAGTTCGTGATCAATATTATCTTTTTTAAAATAGGCAGAATTTAGGCCAAGTCTTATTACCCCTAATTTGGTTATGAAAAGTAAAATAATCTCTATAGGGAAAAAAATAAAAAATATTTTTATAAATGTATCTTTAAATTTTTTAAATAATGATTTTTTTGCTATCGACTTTTTATTTTCTTGAATTTGATCTGGCAGAGGCGATGCAATAACTGTTGCAATCTGGTCCTCTAATAAAACAGCACATGTTAAAGCAACTAGTGATCCTAAGGAATTGCCAATAAGAATGACTTTCTTCGAATTCTTTGGTCTTATCACCTGTGAAATAAAGTCTCTCACTTGATTACACCAAATCTCATTATTTAATCTTCCAATTTGTCTTATCCCCGGTTGATCTGAATCTCCAAAACCTAATAAATCTAAAGAATAAGAGGCACAATTCCTTTTTGCAAAATATTCTAAATTGTTTCTCCAATGTTTTCGATTAGCTCCAAATCCGTGTAGAAAAATAATTGGAATTTCATTATCTTCGCCTGTAACACTCCAACAAATTTTAAAACCATTCCAATTCCAGTAATTAGGAAAGTTTATATTTTCTGCAAAATTATTATTCATTTATTTAGAAAAATTTTCAAGATATTTCATTATCTACTTTTTTAACAAATAAATGTATATTAAAAGTAAATTATACTAATGATTAAATCTTACTATGGCAAAGGAAATTTTTAGTATTGCGGCGGTTTTTTGGATACTGATACCAATTGGATTGATTAGTGGTGCTTTGTTATTAAAGTTTCAGGGAGATTGATTCTCACGAATACATCACAATTTGAGTTATTGTCTACAAGTTAAGTAAATATTAAATATGAAGATTCTTTTAGTAGGAGCAACAGGCACACTTGGGAGACAAATAGCAAAGCAAGCTATAGAAGATGGACATGAAGTTAGATGCTTTGTAAGAAACCCAAGAAAAGCTTCCTTTCTACAAGAATGGGGTTGTGAATTGACAAAAGGTAATTTGTTGAATTCTTCTGATATTGAATATGCATTACAAGGTATTGAAGTTGTTATTGATGCTGCTACTAGTAAACCAGATGATCCAAAAAGTATTTATGAAATAGATTGGGATGGAAAACTCAACTTGTTTAATGCTTGTGAATCCTTAAATGTAAAAAGAGTCATATTCCTTTCAATCCTTTTAACAGAAAAATTTAGAAATGTTCCTTTGATGGACATTAAATTTTGTACTGAAAAACTTCTTGAAAAATCTGGTCTAGATTACACAATCTTCAAATGTGCAGCTTTTATGCAAGGACTTATAAGTCAATTTGCTATTCCAATTTTAGATAGTCAAGCAGTATGGATGAGTGGAACTCCAACTAAAATCGCATACATGAATACTCAGGACATGGCTAAAGTTATTGTTTCAGCAGTTAATAATCCAAAAACTCATAGAACATCATTGCCATTGGTTGGTCCCAAAGCATGGGATTCAAATGAAGTCATATCCTTATGTGAAAAATTCAGCGAAAAGAAGGCAAAAATTTTTAGAGTCTCCCCTTTCCTAATTAGTGTCACTCAAAAAGTAGTTTCCTTTTTCCAAGATTCTTTAAATGTTGCTGAAAGATTGGCTTTTGCTGAGGTAACCAGTAGTGGTGAATCATTAGATGCTGACATGAGCAAAACATACGAAATATTGGAACTTAACAAAGAAGATATGACATCTCTAGAGAGTTATATAAAGGAGTACTACCAACAAATTCTTAAGAGATTAAGAGAAATGGAAGCAGATCTAAATATTGAAGAAAAAAAGAGATTACCTTTTTAAATATTGCAATTTTAGACTTACATAGTATATTTGTACTATGTAAATATCCTTGACCTATGTCTGTTTCTAAGTCTAAAAATCTTGAACGAAAACTAGATAATTTTGCAAAAGAAGCAAAAAATGAATTGAATAATGTTTGCGGATCTTCATTATGGGAAAGCCTTGGCTTTGTTTTTTTTGATCAATTAGAAGATTCTGAAAAAATTGCGAAAGCAAATTTTTACTATGGTCAACTTCAAATAATTAATGAAATTAAATTTTCAATTTGAATTTAATTTTCTATTTTTACGTATTTATTTTTTCTTAAATCAATTTTGGCCAATGTTTTTCTGATAATATGAATTTAGTAAAAGATTAATTAATGATTGAAACTTCAGGTGTAATAGAAAAAGAGCAGGGGAATGGATTTTATTTGGTTACCTTAGAACAACCTGAAGGACATCAATGTTTATGTAGAGCTGCAGGTAAATTGACTAAATTTAGAATTAAATTATTAGCGGGAGACAAAGTATTAGTTGAGATAAGTCCTTATGATCTTTCTAGAGGAAGAATAACTTATAGAGAAAGAAATGCAGGAGGTGCTAAACCTACAACTAATAAAAGTAACCCTAAAAGGAATAATAAGTAGAAAGTTATTTTAGATAATATTTTTTATCGCTTCTTTAAACTCACTTCTTTGTTTAACACCTTGCCATTGTTTTTTTAATATTTTTTCTTTAAAAAGTTGAACTGTTGGTGTGCCGTTAATACCAGCTTGTTTTGCAATATCTTGATCTTTATCAATATCTATTTCAACGCCAAGCACTGCACCATCAAGTTCTTTGATTACTCTTTTTAACTGAGGTTTCAAAACATGGCATGGGCCGCAGCTTGGGGAACTGAAAATCACTAAAATAGGTTTTTTACTCTCGTGATAAAGTTTCCTTAATGCATAACTGCCTTTTTGCCATTCAGAATTTGAATCGAAAGTATCTTCATTAACTTCTTCTTCATTAAAATCTGATGAATTAAGTTTTTTTTCTGGTTCGGGTGTTTCTCTGACTATAGTTTTTGCTAAGTTTTTCTCGGCTAGCCACCTTTCAGTAGCCAATGCTGCCATGCATCCAGTTCCTGCAGCGGTAACTCCTTGTCTCCACTCAGAATCGACTACGTCACCTGCTGCGAAGATGCCTTCAATAGATGTTTCTGGCCTACCTGATTTGCAAGCAATATATCCCTTATTATCTAAATCAATTTTGTTGCCTAAGAACTTCGTATTTGGTGTGTGCCCTATCGCGTAAAAAAGACCTTTTATATTGATTTCCCCTTTACCTTCTTGAGAGTGAATAGTTTCTATTTTCTCAAGCCATTCAGAGCCATCCGCTTTATCAACTTTTGTGTTCCAATGAATTTCTATCTTTGGATTAGCTTTTACTCTATCTACCATTGCTGCGCTAGCCCTTAATTTTTCTGATCTAACAATTAAATGGACTTTGCTTCCATACTTTGTGAGATATGCTGCTTCTTCACATGCAGAGTCGCCCCCTCCAATAACAGCTAATTCTTCATCTCTAAATTGTGGGGTGGCTCCATCACATATTGCACAAGCACTTATTCCTTTACTCCAGAATTTATCTTCATTAATTACGCCTAATCTATTTGCACTTGCTCCAGTTGCAATAATAATTGAGTTAGATTTTATAGTTCCTTCTAAAGTTTTTAATTCAAAGGGATGAGAATCGGTATTAATTGAGACTACATCACTTTCGTATAAATTAGTGCCCCATCTTTCTGCTTGAGCCTTCATTAGATCCATCAATTCAGGACCCAGTACTCCATCTGGGAAACCTGGATAATTTTCAACAAATGTTGTAGTCATTAATTGCCCACCAGGAATTCCACCAGAATTAAATCCTGTTACAAGTAATGGTTGAAGATTTGCTCGTGCGGCATATATTGCAGCGGTGTAACCTGCAGGTCCAGAACCTATAATTACAACATTTTCTACGTTTGAAATCTTCTCTTTATTTTCCATTTATTTGCTAATTTCACTATTAATGATAATAAACTAACCCTAATAATGTAGGGCGGATTTCACTCGATAGATTTATTACTTAATCGTTGACTTTTTGGTCTAATAACTTTTTTAATTCCTTTGGGAAGTTTAAAACAGAATCTTTTAAATTTTCGTTCTTTTCTCCAATATGTAATATCCATTCTCTAAATTCTTCTGCGATTGCATAACTGTCTTCATACCTTTCTAAAGTGTCCATCGCTGAAATTCTATTGGTTGCCCAACAGGTCGCTATGTCTATCCTTTTTCTAATGAAATTGTCCATTGAAAGATTTAAGTTGTATATAGATAAACACATCAGAGAACCTATGTATTGTCTAATAAGTTACAACTTTGTACTTCCAAACAATAATTTAATCTTTAATTTATATTTGAGCCAATTTTGGGGGGGGATTATAAAGAGAATATAAAGAAATTGGGGTTAAACCGCCTCGCTATGATTTGCAAGTAGCCTCTCTACTTCCTCAAAGCCCTCTTTAGCTGAATTTATTGCAAGTTCCTCGCTAACTTTTTCTTCTGTTATTAATTTTGCGGATATTTTCTTTAAAAGAGTTTCTTTCTTTTCTCTTAGTGAAATAACAATTTCTTCTTCAATAATAGATTTTATTGCTTTAGAAATTATTTTTTTATCATTTGCTTCCTCAAATGTGCCCTGAACTAATTCCTGAATAAATAATCGATGCACCTCACTACTCCTTAAAAAGCTTTCAGTTGCGTTAATAATTCCTTCAACAAGAGCTTCATCAGGCTCAGAATCATTTTCTGCTAGCTTAAATTCCCAATCTAAATGTCTTCTTTGCCAACCTGCCGAGTGGAGACTTGGCATGACGGTTTGAGAATAAGTATCAACTGACATTTCATAAATTCTCTCTGCTAATTTCTCGCACCAGTCCTTACCATGCTTTTCTAGATTTTTCTGCATAGCTTGCCTTGGAACAGCATGGCCACCATGATGACTATGACAAACTCCATCAGGACATTCGATTGCTTTTATACTCATTGGATTATTTAGTATCTATATATTCTAGATAGCTATTTTTTATAGAAAAGAAAATATATTTTTAACAAAAATCCAAGACTTTTGACTTTCTTCAATTTATATTTAGTATATTAAAAAAAAATAAATTGACAAAGATACTTATTCCTTCCGAAACAAGCTCTGGCGAAAGGAGAGTTTCAGCTACACCAGAAGTTGTAAAAAAATTAAAAAGTCTTGGATGTGATGTTTATATTGAAAGTTCAGCAGGTAAACTATCAGGATTTAGTGACTTATCATATGAAGAATCGGGCGGAACAATAATAAGTAGCTTAGATCAACAGATTTGGGGTGAAGCAGACTTAGTATTTTGTGTTCAAACTCCACCAGAGGACAATTTAACTAAATTAAAAAAAGGTGCTGTTCTTCTTGGTCTTCTTAACCCATATGGTAATAAAGAGCTTCTGAAAATTATAAATAGTAATAAGATTTCAGCTTTATCACTAGAGTTGCTTCCAAGGATTAGTAGAGCTCAATCTTCTGATGTTCTTTCTTCACAGGCCAATATCGCTGGCTATAAAGCAGTTCTTTTGGCTGCAAGTGAGTTAGATAGATATTTTCCAATGCTGATGACTGCAGCAGGCACAGTCCAACCTGCCAAAGTAGTGGTTCTTGGTGGAGGCGTAGCAGGATTGCAGGCAGTTGCGACAGCAAAAAGACTTGGTGCAATAGTATTTGTATCTGATATTAGACCCGCTGTTAAAGAACAAGTAGAGTCCCTAGGAGCAAGATTTATAGAACTTCCTGAGGTGGACGAAAAACCAGGAGAAGCTGGAGGTTATGCAAAAGCTGTAACACCCGAATTCCTTTCAAAACAGAAGGCTACTTTAACTAAATATTTATCTGAAGCTGATGTTGCTATATGTACTGCACAAGTTCTTGGTAAAAAGGCCCCTGTTTTAATTGACTCTCCCATGATTGAAAAAATGAGACCTGGTGCAGTAGTTATTGACTTAGCAGTTTCTCAGGGAGGGAACTGCGAAGGAACAAAATCAAATGAAACTATTATCAAAGATGGTGTAAAACTTATAGGAGCGGGCGAATTGCCCTCTTCAGTTCCTTATGATGCAAGTTCACTTTATGCTAAGAACTTAACATCTTTGATTACACCATTTATAAAAGATGGTCTAATTAAATTAGATAAAGAAGATGAACTCATTTCTGGATGTTTATTAAGCGACGAAGGAGTTGTTCTTCAAAATAAAGTTTTTGAAAATTGAGGTTTTAAAATTATGTCTTTTATAAGTCTTCTTTGGGTTCTTTTACTTGGTAGTTTATTAGGCCTCGAGTTAATTGGAAAAGTTCCTCCTACCCTTCACACACCTCTAATGAGTGGAGCAAATGCAATTTCAGGAATAACAATGCTTGCAGCCTTAACTTTAATTGTAAAAGCAGAAGGGAACGTACCACTTTTAATCATTGGTTCAATTTCTCTTGGATTTGCTCTTTTCAACGTTGTAGGCGGTTTCTTTGTAACTGATCGAATGCTCGCGATGTTTAGTCGTAAACCATCAAATAAGAAGTAATTTTAAACATGAATCTACCTGTAATCATTAAATTCGTTATTGACCTTCTAGCAGTACTTTTACTGGCGTTGGGAATAAAAGGGTTGTCAAAAGTAAAGTCAGCAAGGGATGCCAATAGATTAGCTGCATTTGCAATGTCGCTATCAGTAGTAGGATTACTTTCTTATTATTTAGGCACTTCTGGAATTGCTATTCAGTCTTGGATTTGGATAATAGTTGGATCAATCATAGGTAGTTTATTTGGAGCAATTCTTGCAAAAAAAGTACCTATGACCTCCATGCCTGAAACAGTTGCTTTGTTCAATGGTTGTGGAGGAATGTCATCACTTTTAGTGGCCTTAGGAGTAGCTATTTTTCCTATATCTAGTGGCCAAGAAAATTTTGATTTTTTTAAGTCACTTATTAACGAAGTTTCAATATCTGTTTCTATATTTGTTGGTGCCATTACTTTCACAGGTTCAATTGTGGCGATGGCAAAGTTACAGGGTTGGTTGTCAACTCCAGGATGGACTCAGAGCAAAGTTAGACATTTTGTAAATATTGTTTTTGCAGTTGCTTCCTTGATAGCCTTTTTTGATTTGATAAACGGCAATACAAGTTCTATTTGGCTTTTAGTTATAATTTCTTCTTTATTAGGTATTGGAGTTACTTTGCCAATTGGTGGAGCGGATATGCCAGTCGTTATATCTTTATTAAATAGCTATTCAGGGATTGCAGCAGCAGCAGCAGGCTTCGTTGTAGATAGTCAGCTTTTGATAGTAGCAGGGGCAATGGTTGGAGCGGCAGGTCTAATACTTACTCAAGTAATGTGCAAGGGTATGAATAGATCATTGGTTTCAGTTCTTTTTGGAGGGTCTTTATCTGCACAAAGTACAGCCTCTTCTGGTTCAGGAGAATATACAAATATAACTTCTTGCAGTGTTGAAGAATGTGCATTGACTTTAGAAGCAGCCAACAAGGTAATTATTGTTCCTGGTTATGGTCTGGCAGTAGCTCAAGCTCAACATACTTTAAGGGAAGTGACAAAAAAACTAGAGCAAAATGGTATTGAAGTTGTTTACGCAATTCATCCTGTAGCAGGGAGGATGCCTGGACATATGAATGTACTTTTAGCAGAAGCAGATGTTCCTTACGAACAACTTAAAGAGATGGACGTTGTAAATCCTGATTTTCCAGCAACGGATGTTGTTTTAGTTTTAGGAGCAAATGATGTGGTTAATCCTCAAGCTAAAAATGATAGCTCTTCTCCTTTATATGGCATGCCAGTTCTTGATGTGCAGGAAGCAAGAACGGTATTTGTAATTAAGCGCGGTATGAGTGCAGGTTACTCCGGAATAAAAAATGATTTATTTGATCTGCCTAATACCTCAATGGTCTTTGGTGATGCAAAAAAGGTACTTAATGATTTGATTGGAGAATTAAAGGATCTTGGAGTTGGGGAGAAATAATAGTATATCTTTTAGTTTTTCAGATTACGTAAAAAATAAGCCATTTCGAGAAGTCTTACCTTGGATAGGTGGCGACTTACAAACTTTGAGAGATACTTTTGTTATTGATTTTGGTAAATCAAAAAAAAATAAAAAAATATTGTTTCCGATTAATAAAATTCTTTCTAAAAAATTTGAATGTGATTATCTTTTAGGTTTTTTAGAATTACCTGAAAATTTAAAATCACTTAGGGGTTTTGTAATCGTTACACATGGTTTAGGAGGCTCAACTAAACGGTTTGGTTTAAGAAGAATATCTAGGAAATTAGCAAATAATGGTTTTGGAGTTCTTAAATTAAATCTAAGAGGATCTGGATCAGCGAGATATTTAGCTAAAGGAAATTATTGTGCTAGATGTTCCAGTGATGTTATTTCAGCAATTAATTATTTTAAAAAATTCATTAATTTAGAGTTTAAAGATCTCATTAAGATGAATAATCTTCCAATTTACGGAGTTGGATTATCTTTAGGTGGCACAATTCTTTTAAATGCCTGCCTAGATTACGATGAAGACAAAGGAGAAAAACTTTTAGATGGCCTTGCCTGCGTGAGTACCCCTTTAGATTTATCTTCATGCAGTCTCTGTATTGAAAAACTTAGAAATTCTATCTACCAAAAATGGTTACTTCACCGCTTAAAAAATCAGTTATGGGAGGGATTTAATGATGAAGGCAAACTCCTTGATAACGAGAAATTAAGAATAAAAATTAGAAATTTAAAAAGTATAAGAGAATTTGATCAGAAATTTACAGCTCCTAGTTGGGGATTTAATTCTTTAGAGGATTATTATATTAAAGCTTCTCCAATATTTAGAATCAAAAACTCAATAAAAAAATTACCTCCAATGCTTTTTATTCATGCCAAGGATGATCCCTGGGTTCCATATAAGGATACTTTGAATTTAAGAAAAGAATCTATTGATAAATTCACTATTTTTATAACCGAAAAAGGAGGTCATAATGGTTTTCATTCGATTAATGGCTGCTGGTCAGACGAAGTCGTAAAGAACTGGTTTATTAGTATTTAGGACTATTTAAAAATGGTGTTTTTTTAAAAATCCATTTTTCTATTGGTTTACCATTAATAATATGTGAGGAAAAAATTTCAGAAATTTTTTCTGGAGAAACTTTCTCATACCAAATACCATCAGGCCAGACAAGAAGAATTGGGCCGTTCTTACATACTCTTAAACAGTCAGCTTTTGATCTTAATATATGAACGTTTTTTGTAGAGAGATCATTCTCAAATTTTTTTAAAGTCTTTTTCAGACATTCCCATGTTTTTTGTCCTTCATTGCCTTTAAAGCATTTATGTTTTGTAGGTGTTGCGCATAGTAGAAGGTGTTTATTTACCCATTTTGTCATTTTTAAATCACTTTTTCATACTGCCATTAAGTCAATTCTAGGGCATGATACAAATAACAGTTATAACTCCTATTTCAAAGGGTGAAGCAACTAATATTGCTATTAAATTAGCTGTATCTTATGTTAATGGAAGTATTTTAAAACAGACTAAAGGAGAAAAGAAAGGCATTAAGAGACAAGAAAAGGATTATCAAAGCGTTTACTACTCCCACTACGACGTTCTTTCATCGATTCAGAGTATTCTCTCCAACACTTTACTTTGCTCTGTTTATTTACTATTAATTAAATAACAAAGACAAAATTTAATATTTTGAATGGATAACTATAGTAATACTGTAAATTGGTTTTTTGGAAAAGCGAGAGAATTTTTTGGTCCAGAGCCCGGTGCTCTTGTACCATTAAATATTCTTGCCGCTTTTTTTGCTCATGAACACTCCGACGCTTCTATGAGAATCCTTCATGGGTATACCTCTATAGGTCTAGTTATTGGGATTTTTAGTGCATTTAGTATTTTTATGAATATCAGTTCAAAATTTAAAAAGATAAGAGTGTTTATACCTTTGCTTATAATTAATTTATGGTCTTTCTATGTGAATACATGGGTAGCCATAAATGGTATGGGTATTCCTTACGGAAAACAATTTCATATATTTTTAGCAATCTTAATCATTGCGAATTATTTTGTATTTAGAAGGTATACAAATTTAAAAGAGGTTGCTTAAATAATTTAGTCCTAAGAAACTTCTAAATTAAAGAGATTTGGAATTTAAATGAAAGTATGTTGAAGAATTTAAAGCTATGGATATCTAATAGAAAACAATTACTTCATATAGTCAAGTAAAATTTACTCCTAATGATTGAGGAAAGAAGGGGAATAAAAGTATTTGAACTCTCACAGGTTATTTCTAAACCTGTACCTAAATTATTATATGCTTCGGCAAAATCAGGTTTTAATTTGATAGCCTTTTTTGTATTAGTTTCTGCTTCCTGAAAATTATTCAATCTATAAAGTAATATTCCATAGTAAAAACATTGGGATTATTTAAATCTCTTTTAATGTATTTTTCATAGTAAATAGATGCCTTTTTTAACTCTCTCTCTAATTGAAGTCTAATTGCAATATCTATTAAATTCTGAATAGACAATTTATCAAATAAATTTTCATTATTACCGAAACCTTTTGCCATTAATTTTTATATGAAATATACAGTTAACGCATAATCTAAAATTTGCAAATTTAATAAACCTTATTTAAATTTTTAATAAATTTAAACTTGACAAAAATATTAAATAAATAAATTCAGATTTACCTTTGAAAGTTAAATAAATTTGAAGCAATTTGGTACAACGCGTACATTTTATGTAACTTTCAATAATTTAATTAATATTTTGTGGTCAAAAATATTGTGATTTCAAAATATTCATGGATACATTTGATACGTTTAAAGCTCGTATATTAACTTTTCAAGATATTAATTAGGGAAATAAATGTATCTAACGAAACATTTATTTCAATATGTCTAGATATATAAATGAATGATTAATTCTTTCTAATTAACAAAAGTATATATTTAAAAAATTAAATTTAGTCCAAGCATTAGAAATTACATTAATTCGATGTATTTTTTTAGGATATTTAATAGGGCAATTAATTTGCTCTTTAATAAACAAACCTAAACTATGAAAATTAATGCGAGAGCTGCAGCTGCGGTTATTCTCTCCGGAGGATTAATTGGCGCTACAGCTTCACCTGTTTTCGCCAGTAGTGCAGGTAACGTATCCTCAGATACTCATACCTACACTAATGACGACGGGAGCACAAGTACGTTTTCAACTTCTTCTGCTCTAACGACGGGTTTGAAAGCACCAACTATTGATGTTGGTTCAGCAGCAGTACAGAAAGGTACTGTTCAATATTCAAACTCGACAGGGACTAGCGATGCATTCAATGTGGGAACTCTCTCATCCATTGGCGCATCTGTATCCGCATCATCAACACCTGACTACAATGTTGGATCAACTGCCACTTTTGGTATCGCTGCTTCAACTATTAATCAAGTCATTGGTACCTCTGGTGCAAACAGTAGTAGTAATTCTCAGTCATCAACTGAAACTACTTCTATCGCTAATTCCGTTGCTGAATCACAAGCTAATTCAGATTTCCAACAAGATACATCTCGTGGGGGATACTGGTGGTGGAACAGAAGAAGGAACAAAAGAACTTTTGTTTCCAATTCTGAATATGAGTCAACAAAACAATCTTATACAGCTTCTCTAGCTGAAGATATTACCAAATCTGTTTCTGATGCCAGTGGGCAATCTGGAACAATTTCTGGTGTATTTAAAAAGGTTGATGGAACTAATGATGGAACTTCATCTAACGAAGTAACAGTTAAAGGTATTGGAGCCGAAAACTTGATTGTTGCCGCTAGCGATGCAACCTTTGACACTTCAATTACAAAAGTTGGAGTTACTGCTGCCAATCCTGGGGACCCCTCCACTATCGAGAATACCGGTGCTGGTACAGCTTCAGGTTCTGCTTCAGGTTCTGTTAACACAACAGCGTCTGCAAACGCAAATAGCTCTCAATTCGTTAGCTCTTTTGCTCAGGCCTACTAAAACTTAAATTCTTAAGTTTATAAGTGAATTGGAATTTTGGAGTAAGTTAAATTTTTTAACCTCCATTTTTCCAATTCTTTATCTAATAAAAAATTTGAAAAAACTTTTTCTTATACTCGTTATTTTTAATTTTTTTCTCTTACCTATTGAATCAAGGAATTTTAATACCTTAAATGTAATGAAGCAGCTTCTTAAAGAAGAAAAATATGAACAGGCTAAAGTAAAACTAGAGGCTAATATTGATCGTTATGCAAAAAATTCTGAATACTATTTTTTACTAGGACGAGCATATCAAGAACTAAAATTAAACTTTAGAGCCTTTGAGGCTTATTCAAAATCAATATTTCTAAATAATAAAAATTTTAAGGCTTATCTTAATCGCGGAATGGTTAAAGGTGCCTTGAGAGACTTTGAAGGAGCATTTGAAGACTTAAATAAAGCCAATTCTCTACAACCAAATAAACCTGAATATTTTCTCAATTTAGGTATTGTCTATGCATCCTTAAATAAACCTATAAGTTCAATAGAAAGTTTTTTAAGGGCTATAGAAATAGATAGCAATTATCATGATGCTTTTAATAATTTAGGGATTACGTATTTTCACCAAAAAAATATTAAATTAGCTTGCGAAACTTGGGAAATACCAGCCAAGAAGGGTGTAGAGAAATCAAGAAAATGGATAGAGGACTACTGTAATGATTAAGAAAATAACTATGAAAAATTATTTAAATGTTTCTCTTAAAATAATATTTATTCCTTTTTTATCGTTAGCCTCACTCAATAATATTTCATTGAGAAGTCAAACTCTTGAATTGCCTGAAATTGTTTCTGGTGAAGTTTTAGAGAGTATCACAGGTAGTACTGTTAATACTTCTAAAAGTACTGGAAGTACTTCTTCTTTATCTTTTGGTTCGAGTACTAGATTTGGTACTTCTGCAAGTGTAAATGGCACTTCAGCGACCAAATCTTCTTCAGAATCTATTTTTAAAGTGGGTAACACTGCTACAACTTCTTGTCCAAGTGGCGGATGTATTAATAGTAATATCGGCGATTCCAATGGAAATATAACTGCGAAGGTATCGAATATTAAAGCCAATAATTTGGAAAGTTTTAATGACTCTTTGGTAAATTCTTCTTCAAACAAATATACCAATGCCAATGCAGACATAACGGGAATTGGTGCAAATAATTCAATTACACTTGATGGAAATGAAACAATCTTTAAGGCAAGATCTGCAACAGTTCATTCCAACGCGAACTTTGATTCAATAAATTCTAAAGTTCTTAGTAATGATGCTCAAACATCTTCTGCTTCATCAAGTGGTTTTACAAGTACTAACACAAACGTAGATATAAACGTTTCTGATTATGTAACTACATTTCAACAGGCCTTTTAAAAAATGTTGAAGCAAATCATCAAACGAAATTTTATATTTACTTTACCTTTAATGTGTACTATTTGTAATCCGATTTATTCTCAAATAGCCGGAATCGAAAGGAGATTTGGTACATCGAATTCAAATACTTTTTCTTACCAAATTGAATCAACTATTGGTACTCAAACATCAGCTACAGTTTCTGGGAATATTCTTGCAGAAACAGATGCAATTTTAAATCTTAAAACTGGGAGCAAAATATCAAATAAGATTGGTGACGATAGTGGAAATGCTTCAGCTGTTTTTATTGCCACTCCAAACGGTGCAAATGTTGATTTAAGAGGGATAACAGGAGAAAACTTATTTATGATAGAAGATGGCACAAGTTTCAAATCATCACTAAGAATGAAAGATAATATTAATAGTAATGTCCAGAGCATTGGAGAAGCCTCCTCCTTTGCAGTCCAAAACACAAGGGTAACTGTTCAGAAAACGAATTCAACTCTTATTAATTCATTTCAACAAGCATTTTAAATTGTTATGAAATTAGCTTCAAAATTAAAAGTATTAGTAATTTTTTTAGGAATTATTTCCATAGAAAAAACTTTTGCACAGACGAATGAATCGAGCGTAACTAATTCTGCTGCGCCCTCTGCTTCATCAGTAACGACAGGAGGCACAAATATTAACTACCAGACGAATAATGCTTACAATAATGAAATGGGATTCGGAGGAGGCATTTTTTGCAGAACTCCAACTTTATACCTTGGAGGTAATGTGGGTAAAAGTGACTTAGACTCTTTTGATGGAGTAACAGATTCAGGTAATGTTACAGACAATTTCTCTGTAAATGCAGGAATTTTATTCCCATTTGGATCTTCAGTACAAAAAGATTGTAAGAAATTAGCAGCTACAATTACTCTTGATAGGATGATTAGCTCCGAATTATCAATGTTAAAAGCTTGTAACGAGCTGTACCAAAAAAACATACCTGTTGACCCAAAACTTTTCCCTTTATTAGAAAAATGTTCCAATTACAAACCTAAAGAAATTGAAACTGCAAGTACATCTGAAAATGATAAACCCCTTTTAGAAGAAGAAACAACTAATGAGGTTATTCCTAAGAAAGAAAAAAGTAAATTGATACCACAATCTTTTAGAGCTCTCTAATTTTTCATAGATGGAAAAATTTAAAAAAATAAGTTTGACTTTTATCTTTTTACTTTTCACAAACGACTATAGTTTTAATGTTGTTAAATCTGGTATATGTACCCCGCATGATCCAAATGGGGAAAATCCTGACTCATTGTGCATAAATCATTACCATCAAAACTTCGGCAATGAATTTCAGCGCATAGGTCATGGTTCAAGTGGATTTTATGGTAAGTCAAATGATCTCAGGTACCCAGGTAAAAAAGTAATAAGTAATCCTCTTCAATCTGATTTCTTCACAAATGTTTCTGCGGGAGATAAATCAAATGGAATTATAATAAAAACTTCAAAAGGCAAAATATTTACTTTTGAAAGTGAATAAAAATTCTTAATTTTAAAGATTTTGATAAGGCATCATAGATTTTTAATCGTATTTTCTACTTTTTTTATTTTTTCTTTTTTACCTTCAAGATATTCTCTTTTAAGTAAGGATTTGAGCTCAGGAAATGAACCTCAATTTTTGCCTATTCAAGCAAAAATTTGCTTCCAAAAAAATAAATGTGTTTTTCTCGAAGTTGCTAATACACCTCAACAAAGAAGTAAAGGTCTTATGTTTAGAAGATCGCTAAAAGAAAATTATGGAATGCTTTTTAACCTAAATAATTTCGTTAATATTGATATATGGATGAAGAATACAATTTTCCCCTTAGATGTGATTTTTATTAGAGATAATAAAATTGTCAATATATATGAGAACCTAAAACCTTGTAATGCAAAAAATTGTGCAAAATTTAATTCAAAATTTAAAGTTGATAAGATTATTGAACTAAAAGCTGGAACAGTAAAAAAATTTAATATTCAATTAGAAAACATTGTTGAAATTGAAGATCTTTAAAAATATTCGGAGATAATAGAATATTTTTGCTACTAGGAAATTTAAATGACATTTATATATTGTTATGCATAGAATCTAGTTATTAAAAACAATTTTTTTAGTGTTGTGATGATAAAAAGAATCCTTAAACCACTTGAGATATATGTTCTCTCTATAGCATTTTTCTTCTCTGTCTCTTTTGACAGAAATTTAAACCTTGAAGATGTTGAAGAATCTCCAGTTAAAAAATTATTAGAAAATATTCACCTAATTTTGGATTCATTTACTAATTATGAACATCCATTAGGTGCAATATTTTTAATTTTTATTCTTGGGCTAATAATCTGGGGTCTTTTGGGTAAAGAATCAAGATTAGCAAGTGATGTTTATGGAATCATCTTAAGTTTTGCATGGTTTTTGGAACTTGTGTCGATGAATTTGCTTTTAGTTTCTCCTCTTAAAGATCCGGTTTTACTTTTAGTCGAATTAGTATTATTTGTACCAATAGTACTAATTGGATTTTCATGGTGGTATTGGAGATTAAATCATTTATTTAGAATAGGTAAAGGTAAAGAAGCAATCACTTTTGATAAAAAGCCTACTCCATTTAGTTATTTTGCAAAAACAGCATCTGTTGTAGTTAGTGATACAACCGAACATGGAGTTTGTGAGACAGATGTCGCTAGAGCTATTCGAATTCTGAATGGTTTCGTAGTCTTAGATATCTTCGGATTAACTCTTTCCAGAGCTGTAGGACTCGTAATAACCTAAAATTTAAATTCTTTGGAGATGCTTATTCCTACAAAAGTAAGCACTAAATAAATCACAGTACTTTTACATTGTCTCTTGCTTGAAATCAATTGCAATAAAAATGTCTTTAGGAATTATTTAAAAGAGTTAAAGTGGATCAAGTGTATCAGATGTTTTTTTATATTCACTTTTATCCAATACTTACGTATTTTTTACCTTTTTTAATTTCTTGCTTAACAAAAAGTCTGGCCCACTTGTCGACTTCAAGAATATCCTCCAATTCGGGACGCAAATTCAAATTCTCCATATGTGATTCACAAGCTTTACTTATAAATAATGGAATTTCTTGGAAAGAAATTTTTTCTTTAAGGAATTGTTCAACAGCCATTTCATTAGCAGCATTTAAGACTGCAGGCATTGTTCCAGAAGATTTTCCTGCGGCATAGGCTAGTCCCATGCATGGATATTTAAACTCGTCTGGCTCTTTAAATGTTAATTTTCCAATTTCACTTAGGTTTAATCTTTTCCAATTTGTTTTAAATCTTTCAGGCCAACTCATCGCATATAAAATGGGTAGTTTCATATCTGGCCAACCTAATTGAGCTAATACTGAAGAATCTTCCATCTCAATCATTGAATGAATAATACTTTGAGGGTGGATAACTATTTCGATATTTTCGTAAGAGGTCCCAAATAAATAATGAGCTTCTATAACTTCTAATCCTTTATTCATAAGAGTTGCAGAATCTACAGTTATTTTTTTTCCCATATCCCAATTAGGATGTGAAGTGGCATCTTCCACTGTGACATGCTTTAAATCCTCAACGGCCCAATCTCTGAAAGCACCACCAGAAGCTGTTAAATGTATAGCTTTTAAACCCTTAGGAATCTCTCCTGTTGAAAAATCTGCATTTTCATAATTAGGTAATCCTTGTAAACATTGAAAGATAGCAGAGTGTTCTGAATCAGCAGGTAAAAGCCTACTATTATTTTTCTTTAATGCAGGAATAACAATTGGTCCTGCCGCAATTAAAGTTTCTTTGTTAGCAAGTGCAATATCTTTCCCAGCATTAATTGCTGACATTGTTGGTATTAAGCCTGCACAGCCTACTATCCCTGTTACCACAGTATCTGCCTTATCCCATGCCGCAACAGCGTTAATCCCCTGCTTTCCACCTAAAACCAAGGGAGCATCATCCAAATCTAAATTATTAATATTATCTTTTAAATCTTCTATAAGACTTTCATCCTCAATTGCAACTACCTCTGGTTTATGTGTTTTAACTTGTTCAGTTAATAAATTAATATTTCTTCCTGCAGAAAGAGCTACGGCTTTAAACTTATCAGGCTGCTCACTAGCTATTTCGAGAGTTTGAGTCCCTATTGAACCAGTAGAACCGAGCACAGTAATGTATTTCAATTTTCTCTGATATTTCTAATATCTTCCCATTTAAAGGTGTATTTAAAAAACAAAAATTTCAAATTGGTTTTTTTCTTAAAATTTAGACCCTTATCCATGTTGTTATTTCCTTTGATTGATCAATAAGTTCAATACCTTTTTCCTTTAACAAATTCCTGATTTCATCCGCCTTCGCATAATTCTTTTCCATTTTTGCTTTCAATCTTTCATCAATAAGCGATGATATTTCTTCTTCTTTTATTTTACTTTCTTTTACTAAAACCTCTTTTTTAAGACCAAGTACCTCGGTCAACTTTTCAAGAGTTTTAAAATTCTCAAGTAGAAAAAATTTTTCATTTAGGTCTATTTTAAAACCTTCAACCCTTTGAAATTGGTTTAAAAAGTTTTTTAATGGTTTCGCTAAATCGTAAATAATTGCAATAGCACCTGCTGTATTAAGGTCATTTCCAAGAGCCTCAGAAAATTTAAGCTTTTTTTGAGATAATTCAAAACCTATTTTCTCTTTATATTCTTCTTCGAGAGATTCATTTTTTTCAATAGATCTAAAAGCACCTTTTGTAAGGTCCATAAAAGAAAGGGCTACATTAATATTTTTCCAAGCTTCTGAAGCACTCCTTAAAGCTTCTTCAGTAAAATCAAGTGGTTTTCTATAATTCACAGTCATAACAAAATATCGCAAAGTCATAGGGCTTATACCTGACTTAATTAGCTCTCTAATAGTTTTAAAATTTTTAAGGGATTTACTCATCTTTTGTCCATTTACATTGACCATCCCATTGTGTAACCAATAGTTAGCTAGCTTTTTGCCATTGGCTGCTTCTGATTGGGCGATTTCATTCTCATGATGTGGAAAAATCAAATCAGAACCACCTAAATGGATATCAATAGTATCTCCTAATTCATCTTTAACCATCGCTGAACATTCAATATGCCATCCTGGCCTACCTTTACCCCATGGCGAATCAAAAAATGGTTCATCATCTTTGGCTTTTTTCCATAGTGCAAAATCTTGCGGATTAAGTTTTTTACTATTTTCATCATTAGCCATTCTTCCTTGCTGATTGATATTTTGTTCTTGTATATTTTGATTACTTAGCTTTCCATAATTTTTATTTTTAAAAACAGAATAATAAACATCTCCATCCCTAGAGTATGCATAACCTTTGTCCTCAAGGATTGTTATGAAAGAGCAGATATTGCATATATGATTCGTTGCTCTTGGCATACTATCTGGACGCATTATCCCTAAAGAATCCATATCTTTGTGAAATTCAATAATATTTTTTTCAGATACTTCCTTCATTGAACTACTTTCTTCTTTAGCTCTTTTTAAGATCTTGTCATCAATATCTGTAAAATTTTGAACATACTTCACTTTGAAATCACTGTAAATTAAAAATCTTCTCAATATATCCCAAGCTATATAACTTCTGGCATGACCAAGATGACATAAATCATAAACAGTAACTCCACAACAATAAATTTTAACGACATCATCAATAGGCTTAAAAACCTCAACTCTTTTGCTTAACGTATTAAAAAGTTTGATCATCTTAAATTAAGTTTTTCATAAGGTTTATTTTGTCTCCATCCAATTGTCTCCAATACCAATATCAACTAAAAGAGGGACATTTAATTTTACACAATCTTCCATAGTCTTCTTTACTAATTTCGTCGTAATTTCCAAAGAATCTGGTTCAACTTCAAACAATAATTCATCATGTACTTGTAAAAGCATTTTTGCGGGAACATTCATTTCTATGAATTTTTTATTTAGTTGAACCATTGCAATTTTAATAATATCTGCACTTGAACCCTGAATTGGGGCATTGGCTGCGGCTCTTAGTGACTGTGCTTCCATTCCAGCTCTTCTTGCGGATTGCAAGTCAATTTCGTAAGGATCTTTTCCTATTAGTCTTCCAAGTCCATTTTTATCAAACTTAAATTCTCTCTTTCTACCGAAAATTGTTTTAACATAACCTTTTGATAAGGCAAGCCTTTCTTGAAGTTCAAGAAATTTGAAAATTTTTGAATATCTTTCTTTGTATTTTATTAGGAATTCTTTTGCTTCTGGAGTACTTACTCCTGTAGAACGTGCAAACTTTTTAATTCCCATACCATAGATAACGCCGAAATTTATTGTTTTCCCAACTCTCCTCTCATCAGAAGAAATTTCTTCTTTCTCAAAAATTAATCTTGCAGTCAAAGAATGAATGTCATCATTTTTATGAAACGCATTTATTAGGATTTCTTCATCCGCTAAGTGTGCGAGTATTCTTAATTCGATCTGAGAATAATCAGCTGATAAAAGTTTCCAATTTTTTTCAGGCAAGAAGGCTTTTCTGATTCTCCTACTAAATTCAGTCCTAACCGGGATATTTTGAAGATTAGGATTGCTACTACTTAGTCTTCCAGTCGCTGTAGCAGCTTGATTAAAGTTTGTATGAACTCTTCCTGTCTTTTCGTTAATAAGATTTGGAAGAGCATCAATATAGGTGCTAAGTAATTTGCTAAGAGTTCTGTGTTTTATTAAATGTTGGATTATTTCATGTTCGTCGACTAATCTTTCAAGAACTACTGCATCTGTACTCCATCCTGTTTTTGTTTTGCGTGATTTTTTCTTATCCAAATTTAATTTTTCAAACAAGATCTCACCAAGTTGTTTTGGTGAAGATAGATTAAAAGTCTCCTCTGCTAATTCATAAACTTTACTTTCAATATCTTCTAAGGTACTTTTTAGTTCTTTTGAGAGTTTATCCAAATAAGGGATGTCGATGGTTATGCCATTCATTTCCATTTGGGACAATACTGGCTCTAAGGGCAGCTCGATTTCTTCGAATAATTTGATTAATTCATCTTTTTCCTTTGAAAAACTTTCTTTAAAAATTTTGACAATCTTAAAAGTTAGAAAAACATCATAACCGCAGTAAATACTTGCTTCATCAATATCAACAAATGAAAAGTCTTTATTCTTACCAACTGTTTCCTTAAATGAAGGGGGTTTAAATCCAAATAATCTAAAACTAATTTCACTTAACCCATGCTTCTCCTGATTATTAAGAAGGTAGTCTGCTAACAAAGTGTCAAAGGTTACGCCTTTAAGATCAAGTCCATGATTAAAAAATATTTGCCTATCAAATTTAGAATTTTGGAGTGCCTTTTCTTTGCTTGGATCTTCTATCCAATTTCTTAGCTTTGAGAAAACATCTTCGATTGATAATTGATTGCGGATCTCTTTTTTTGTTTGATGTCCAAGAGGTATATAGAATAAATCATCATTTTCTTCTCCAAGACATAGCCCTATCCCGACAAGTTCTGCATCGATTGGATTTAAACTATTGGTCTCTGTATCTAAAGAAACTATCTCATTGGTCTTGTCTAATCTTTGAATTAATTTATCAAGTAATTCGAAATCATTCACAACAATTACGTTGATTTTAGGGATTTTATTTTCACTATTTTCTAATTCATTATTACTTGAGACTTTTGGTGCCTTCTCCTCCTCTTTAGCTACATTATTTTTGTCAAAACCACCTTTGCTGAAAGTTGAATTGAAAATATCAATTTGTCTAAGTAATGTTGATAGTTCTAGTTTTTGCAATGACTCTGAAAGTAGTTCTTGATTTATATTTTTTAATTCATAACCGTTACTTAAAATTAAAGGCACCTCAGTATTTATTTTTGCTAAATCCCTTGAAAGAAAAGCATTATGTTTATCGTTTCTGAGCTTTTCTATAACTGAACCTTTGATGAATCCTTTATATTTCTTATCGTTGTTCTGCTGAATCTTGTCCAAAGCCTGATAGATTCCATCAAGCGTATCGTTCTCTTTTAGTAGATTAATTGCAGTTTTTGGACCTACCCCTTTAATACCTGGAATATTATCAGAACTATCACCAGTTAAGGCTTTAAGATCAACTACTCTTTCTGGCGCAACACCTAATTTTTCTTTTACTCCATTTTCATTCATAAGAGTTGGATTTCCACTTTTCGCATATGGACCACCACCCATATAAAGTACATAAATATCTTTTTGATCATCTACTAATTGAAATAAGTCCCTATCTCCAGAAAGAATATTCACGCACCATCCTTTGGAAGAAGCATCATTTGCAATTGTGCCTAGGAGATCATCTGCTTCGTATCCTGGAGATTTAAAAATTGGTAAATTAAGACTTTCTTCTAAGATGATTTCTAGTTGTTCAATATCCTGAAAAAAAACATCTGGTGCAACATCTCTATTGGCCTTATAATTTGGATCTAATTCATGTCTGAAGGTTGGTTTTTCGGTATCAAAAGTAATGCAAACACCCTCAGGACTAATATTTTTGCAATTATCCAGAAGGCTTTTTAGAAATCCATAAGTGACACTTGTTGGAAATCCCTCTTTGGTAGTTAAACCTCCATCAATCCCTTTGCTAAA
>QCDH01000010.1 GCA_003280985.1 Prochlorococcus sp. AG-355-A18 | reverse complement strand
GACAAAATTTATAAAAAACCTTTAGAAAAATTTTTAAGAATTTCAACCAAAATATATTGAAATTTGACTTTGAAAAGTTTTTAGCCAAAGTAAACTAATTTTATTATTTATTCATTAGTTTGGATCCAATAGCAATAATTTCTGCTAATTCGAAGTCCTCTTCGTTGTTTATATCAATAGATTCAACTTTGGATAAAAAATATGGTTTGCATGCATTTTTATCAATTCGTTTTTTTTCCTTTAATACAAAATCTAATTTATTTATATACAAACCTGTAGTTTCATATACTGTAGGCTCCATTTCAAAACTGTTTGGTATTCTACCGTTCTTATAGTAGGTTGGTTTACCGTTTTTCCATTGATAAAAAACTTCCGAAGCTACACCAACAACTGAGTTGACATCTGAGTCTATTAATAGTTTTATTGCATTATCTATTGATTCTGATTTAATAAATGGAGAAGTTGGGACAACTTGTAGAATAATACTGGAATTTTTCAAATTCGAAGCTTGCCAACATATAAGGTCATCTCCGGAAACACTATTGTTTGCTAGATAGGTTGGTCTTTTTAAAGCTTTTGCCCCATATGATTCACCTATTTGTAATATTTGATCAGAATCACTATCTATAAATACTTCGCTTATTAGTTTCGATTTAAGTGCATTTATTAATGCATATGTAAAAAGTGGTTTCCCGTTAAGTTCTCTTAGGTTTTTATTAAAAATTCTTTTAGAATTAGATTTTGCATGTATAAATGCTGAAATATTTTTCATTTAAAGCTTTGTCAGAATTAGGTTGGATATCTCATTAAGGCAAGTAAGTTTTAGTGAGTTATTTTCTATAGAGTAAATTACATTATTAGGTACTTTGAAATTTATAAATTTTTCTAATTTTAAATTAATTAATTCTTTTATAAAGACTTTAATTACCCCTTCATGACTCAAAATTGCGATATTTTTTCCCTCTTCAAATTTTTTTAAATGATTTAAAAAACTTTTGACTCTTAAAGATAATTGATAATATGATTCCCCTTCTGGCCATTCCCAATACCAAGGATTATTAGTCTTTGCTTCTTTTTCTGAGGTACTTAATTCTTTTAAAAATCTCCCCTCATATTTTCCATGATTCAGTTCCCGAAGTCTAATATCAGAAATTTTATATTCTAATTTGTATAGGCATGAAATCAAATCTAATGTATCAATGCATCTTTTAAGAGGACTAAAGTAAATTGTGTTTATTTTTTTTATTCTTAAATAATCAGCAATATTTTTTTCAAGTTTGTTTGTATCCAATAACAAATTTGAATTTAGGGAGCCTTGAATTCTTCCTTCTGCATTCCATTCTGTTTTTAAATGTCTAATGAAATAAAGATTCATTTTTTCTGATTTGATTCTGATGATTATAGTTATTATCTAAAAGAAATTTTTTTTCACTTTCTGACATATAGAAGCCTGAGTTAGTAGCTCTTTTATCCAGTTTATTTTTTTGAAAGTAATTTTTTATTTTTTCCTCAGATTTTCCAATATTAACCATCTCCTTAAATTCAATTGGTGTAAGACTGCATTCAATGTGATGAGCAAAAGAATTTCTGCTAAGGCAGAAATGTCTTTCAACCATAGCAGCACCCAAGTTGATAGCCTTTAAAGAAGCAGATATACCTTCTTCGTGCCCAGAATATCCTATTTTAATCTTATCAGATTCAAATTCTTTTTTTAAAATGGATATATTACCTAATTTGCAATTAGATATTTTGCAAGGATATTCAGCAACGCAATGAAGAATATTAAGTTTATGGTTTTTGAAAATAGAAATTGTTTTAGAGATTTCACTTATAGTTTTTCCTGCTACAGAAATAACAATTTCTTTTTCGAGAGGAATTAATCTTTCCATTTCTTTTAAAAGCTCTATGTTTTGAGAATTACATGATGCAACTTTATAAATTGGCAAGTCCCAATAAAGCATCTCTATTAAAGATGGAATGTCTTGAACAGTTGAAAACCATGATATATTTATTGATTTGCATTCTTCATCCAATCTTTCATAATCCTTTTTATTAAATTCAAAGATTGTTCTATAGTCTCTGAAAGTTTTTCCATATGGAGAATCATATTTTGAATCAAGTTTCTCTCTTGAATAAAAAGATTCCACGTGTTTTTTTTGCATTTTTATAAAATCAGCTCCTGCATTTTTTGCTTCTCTAACCATCTTTAATAGAAGGTTTAAATTCCCCAAATGATTTGTTGTGAATTCTGCTACAAATATAGACATTATTAAAAGCGCGAGTCCTTAATTACCATCTTCCTAAATCTCTATTTAAATTTATTGGATTCAGATTAATTGATTTATTGACGATATTTCTTATCTTTTGTTCATTTAGAGCTCTTTTATTTGCTGATTCTATGGTCTCATGTATCAAATTTTTTGGAATAACTAATACCCCATCGGCATCGCAGAAAATTATATCATTACTTTGTACAACAACATCCTCATCTATGCCGGCAATTATGATTTCATTTTCATATTCCCAGATTTGCCAATTACCATATGCATCTTTAGGATTGGTTCCTCTACAAAATACAGGAAAGTTTAGTTCCCCTATAAATTTTTTATCTCTAGTGGGAGCATCTATTACTGCTCCTTTGGCACCGAACTTTTTCGCTAATCTTGCACTAATGTCTCCGAATTGTGCAATATTTCTCTTGCCTCCAGATGCAATTATTTGAATACAATTCGCTTTGAAAGAATCAAACATATTTAGTCTTATATCATCATTAATATCCTCTACTGATATTACAGGCCCACCTTTGCATGTAAAAGCGTAGCCAAAACATGGAAGGTTATTATAATTTATTGGTTGAATTTTTGAATCAAGAGTAAATGACTTTTTGTAATTCAAATCAAAATAAAGTGCATCATAAATAACCCCTGAATATAAATTTTTTAAACCAATATCAAGTTCCTTGTAATCCATGATTATTTATATTATTATTTTTTAAATAGAGGATATTTTTAAATTTAAATTAATTCTATATTATTTTTTAAAAATTTTATTTGTTTCTACTCCCCATCTATTAGTAATTAACAATTATCAAAAAAATATGTTCTTAAATAAATCTGATTTCAGTAATGTCATTAAAAATACACCAATGATTTCAATAGATTTGTGTGTTATTAAAAATAAATCTATCCTGTTAGGTGAGAGAATTAATCCACCTGCCAAAAAATTTTATTTTGTTCCTGGGGGGAGGATTTTTAAGAATGAGTCCCTTGAAGATGCTTTTAAGAGGATTTCAGAGAGCGAACTCGGAATTTATAGACCTGAAGAATCAGAATTTATTGGTGTTTTTGAACATATGTATGATGATAATTTTTTAGGTAATAATGATTTTAGCACTCATTATATTGTCCTGGCATATAAGATTATTCTTAATTCTGATATCTCCATACCTCAAGAATTTATCAAAAGTCAGCATTCAAATTCTATATGGTATAGTTTCTCAAATAAAAATTTTAAGGATATAAATATACATAAATATTCTATGGATTACATCAACAATAAAAAAATTGCTTGTGAGTTAAATCTATAGCAGATTTAAATAGTTTAAGTAATTAAATAATCATGTTCCTACAAAATTTAATACAGTTTACACCTGGTAACTTTGGTTTTGATTCTTACATAAGGAAGATTTATCCCTCTATACCTGGTTTCAAAATATTTATAAAAAATGGACTTCCATACATTTCAGCTGAAGAGGAATCTTTACCAACAAATCTATTTTTAAAAAATCCTTTAAAGTTAATTCATAGATATTTTTTTCTTCAGTATTTTATCAATTGTGAAAAAGAGTTCAAAAAGAATAAATTGAATATTAATGATATACATTGTATTTATTCTCCTCTTACTGAGTATTTATTCCAATTAAAAAAAATCCCACAAATTATTACTTGTCATGATTTAACTCCTCTTTTTTATTCGAATACTAAAAGACAAAAATTAAGATATGAATATTTAATTCCTTTACATCTAAAAAAATCAAAAAAAATAATTGCTATTAGTAAATTCTCTGCCAATCAGCTTGTTGAAATAGGAATTTCTTCTAAGAAAATAGAGGTAATTTATAATGGGATAGAAACAATAAAACAACCCATAAAAAATCCAATAACAAATGATATTATTGTTTTAGCCAGACATGATCTTAATAAAAATGTCCCATATGTTTTATATGGTTATGATAAATTAATCAAACAATATCAAAATTGGAACGGTAAACTTTACATAATTGGTAAAGAGGGAAAGCAGAGTAAATTGATCAAAGAAATAATCAAAGAAATTAACTCTTCTAACATTTTTCTAATAGATCAATTATCAAAAAAATCACTTATTGAATATATGAAAAAAAGTTTTTTACTTATTTCTCCCTCACTTATGGAAGGATTTAATTATCCAGTTATTGAAGCAATGTCTATGGGTCTCCCAACATTAATAAGTGATATTCCTCTTCATAAAGAACTTTATGATCAAAGTTCTATGCTTTTTAAGATGAATGATATGGGTAAAAATATGGCTAATTTAATATTAGAAATTTATAAGGATAATAATCTTTGGTCAGATTTATCTAAAAAAGGTTATCTCTTCTCAAAGAAATTTAGTGTTGAAAAACAGCAAAGCAGAATTATGAATATTTTAGATTCAATTTAAAATTATTTATATTAAAAAAGGTAAATTGCGTTTGTTTTTTTTAAGAATATTTAACAACAAGAATATCCCAAACATATTAATACCAAATAAAGCAAAGAAATTTTTGAAGTTTAATTCACCATAAATCAGGGCCTCTCTGACAGGACTCATATATTGAAAAATAATATTTAAATCAGCAACAATAGATGCATTTCCTAAATCACTTTTCGTATAAAGTATTGGTGTGAGTAGAAAAAGTACCTGTAAAATTACCGGTATTAATTGATAAATATCTTTTAGCCATAAACCTAAGAGGCAAATTATTCCTGGTAGCCACAACATTGCTAATAAATAATTGAACATTGTTGGGATAAAAGGCCATATGACATGTGACCAGATTTGATTTTCAAAAAAACTCAGAAAAACTATGACGATTAAAAAAGATTGAAAAAAAGTTTGAATATTAAAAGCCCACTCCTCCATTAAATAATATACGTGAGGAGTATTTATATTTATAATTTGACTTGCATTTTTTTCAAATAAACCTGGAGCTGACCCAATTGGCGCCGCTATACAATTCCATAAACTTAAACCTAATCCAAGTTGTACGATGTATACATTAAAGTTATCAGCTCTAAAAATTTTGCTGTACACAAGAGCTAATATCGCAGTTGACAATATTGCTGAAATCCCAAGCCATAAACTTCCTAATTTAGTTCTTGCGAATCTAACATTACTCCTTTGCGTGGCATTAAACCAACTTAATCTTCTACATGTCCAAGCTTCTCTGATTTGAGTAAGGCATAATATTGACATCTTTATTTAATTAAATTCTAATACTATTTAACCAAGTAATAATGTTTTTAGATAGATGGCCTATCAGTAATTGAAGATATTATGTTATTATTTCCAAAACGTTTATTTATAAATGAAAAAATTTGGGATAGTAAGTAGCTTTGACGAATTTTGTGGTAATGCTACGTATGCCGAAGTTTTAGCTAAAGGTTTACAGACAAAATGTGGAGAAGGTGGTGAGATTATAAAACTTTCTCTAAATCAAGAAATCCTTAGAAAAGTTGTTTTTAGTTATGAAGCGAAAAAACACATAAATGATTTATGCAAACTGGCTTCTAAATGTGAGGGAATTAATATTCATTTTGAGTTTGGCCTATATGGACCGAATGTTAAATTTCAGACCTGGGCAATAAAGAAACTAATAAGGTCTTCAAAAAAATGTGTAATTACTATTCACAGATTAGAAAACCCAAGTAAGTTTCCTCCTTTTAGTTTAAAGTACTTATTAAAACCTTTAGATTATATAAATCAATTAAAGATTTACTATGCATCGTCGCCTTATTGGCATGCTTTTCTATCAATTATTAAATTAGCTAAAAGACACGGAGCCGATTTTGTTTCGCATCATAATTTGTGTACTAAACGAATGATTGGTCGGCCTTACCATATAAGAAAGGAAAATATTATTACCTATCCAATTACTTTTTTCAATCAAAAAGAGCAAGAATCATTTTATAAATTACAAGAAAAAGACATCGAGCATCCTCCAGTGATGCTTCCGCAAAAAAAAATAATTAGAATTGGTCTCAGTGGGTTTATTTCAGAGAATAAAGGACATGAATGTGCGATAAGAAGTCTGTCTTATCTTCCAACTTACTATAATCTTTTTATACTTGGTTCAAGACATCCGTACGATTTTAATGCCGATTATGGCTTGAAACTTTTTAAGTTGGTTGATGAATTAGACCTCTCAGATAGAGTGCATTTTTGTGGAAGATCTAATACAGATAATGAGTTTTACAATAGGATTAAGTTCTGCGATGTTATGGTTTTTCCTTATCAAGAAACAGGATTAGTTGGATCTGGCAATATGGCTATTGCAAGAGACTTAAGGAAGCTTTTGGTAATATCTTCTATTGAAGCATTTGAAGAAAATAGTAAATTTTATATTCATGATCACGTTAAATATTTTGACCCATGTAGCCCAATGGAATGTGCACATGCTATAGCTACTATTGAAAATTCAAATCAGGATCCCAGGAATGATATAAATATTGATGTATTATCTACAAATATTTATGCTAAGTTGGCCAAATAAAAATGAAGATTTTAGCAATTAATAATTGGCCTGAATCATTAACTGCTGAATATGAACTTATAGCAAGATTAAAAAACGCCATACCTTGCGAAGAGATAAATAGATATGGTTATTCACTAGAGACTGGTAAGAAAGTTGATTTTGACGATTTTAGTTTCGCTTTATATTTTCATTATGAAGCAGCACCAATTCTTCCTATAAAAAGTTATTTAGCGATGATTAATCCATTGAGTTTTTATTTCTTAGATAATATGCCTATTGATATGAAAAGTAGAGTAAATATGTTTGATGGATATGTTACTAATCTTTCATCAAAAATGGATAAATTTAATCATTTAATAGGAGTAAATAAATTATGTGATAAAACATTTTTCTTACCTACTTTAGGTTTTGATCAAATTAGCAGAATGGAGGAACTCCCTTGGCAAAATAAATTAAATAAAATGTTTTATGCTGGAATTAATTGGGATTTTGCAAAAAAATTAAGAAAATCAAATTTTGCAGGAGAAAATCCAAAAAAAATTATTAATTATAATAAAAAAGGAAAAGTGGTTACGAAGAAATTTGAGGACTTTACTAATTACTTATCATTTGAAGAAAAAGTTGATATTTTAGACATAGAGTATTCTAAAGAAAAATTAGGTGAACTTAATGAGTCTAGAGTAAAAATTTTAGACAAGATTCCTCCTAATTACATTGACATTTATGGTCCTAGATTTATAAATGGTTTTTTTACTTGGGTAGGAAAAATTAATTATAAAGGAGAAATTCCTTTCGATGGATTTTCTCTTATAAAAAAAATGTCTGAATATAAATTTACTTTATGTATTAATTCAATAGATCATCAATATTGGCAAACAACATCATCAAGAGTATTCGAAGCCTTGGGTTCTGGATCTATGCCCATAACAAATAAAAATGCGCATGTTAAAGATATATTTGGAAACCTAATTGAGTATTACGATGGGGATAGTATTAATGATAAAGAACAAGTAATAAATTCTTTTGAAAAATGCTTAGAAGATCCAAATGGAACTAATGAGAGGTTAAAAAAATGCCAAGAATTAATGAAAGAATATACTTTTGAAAAATCTATTAACACTATTCATTCTTTTCATAATTCTCATATTAATAATGTCGAATCTGATAATACTAAGTACACCATAATAAAAGAAAATAAAAATCTTGAAGATTTAATTGATGATAAGTGGTACGTATTTACTGAAAAAAAATGGGAAAATTATATTGGGAAAACTCGTATTATTTATGATAAAAATATCATTAATCAGTCTGATTTAAATGCGATTAATTTGAGTTGTATAATTTCAAAGGCAAAGAAAAAAAATTTATTGATGATTGAGGATAATAGTCATGTATATGCAACGCCAGAATTAGTTGATGAATTTCTCGACAACAATAGTGATCTATTGAGTTTTGAGAATAAATTATATCCACATTTTTTAAGAGAAAGAAAAAAACGTGATTATTTTTATTACATAAATAGAGAATCATTTACTTTAAATCTCTCAGTACTAACAACTTATAAAGACATTGTTGATTATTCTTTAAATTCAGCTCAAGTATTGATAAGGGGAAGATTAGTTAATAAACATCTAAATATAATTAAACAGCTATTTCAGTTAAGAGGTTTGTTTTTAATTATGATTTCACTATTAGAGGAACCAAATTTTCTAAAGAAAACAGGATGTAAATGGGAAGGTCTTCAAAATCCAAAAGGCGCTAGATTGGTTATGGATAAATTAAAGTTCAAAAATAAACTTACTGAAGATGAAAAAATAGCAAAGAAAATGGATCTTTGGGTGGAAGCTAATGCGATTGTTGAATATATTCTTAAATACTATAAAGACTATGAAACAGATATAAACAACCGTAATAATAGAAAATTAATAACAGATATTATTCTAAATAAATATAAATTATCAATATAAGTTCATATTATATTATCGATCTATTTTCATAAAATGATAAGGCATTTTCTAAACTGCTATCAAATTTAATAACACCTTTATCCATAACAATTCCTCTATTACAAAATTTATTTAATAATTCATTTGCATGTGAAGCAAGTATTAAAGTACCACTTCCCTGTACAAATTCTTGCAATCTCTTTTCAGCTTTAACTAGAAAAGCTTTATCCCCTGCTCCTATTCCCTCATCCATCGCTAGGCAATCATGTTCAAAAGCGGTAAGTATAGAAAATAGTAGTCTAGTTTTCATTCCTTCACTATAAATTTTAACTGGTTTATAAAAAAAATCCCCTAGTTCGCAAAAACTCTCTACATCTTGAAGAAAATTGTTAAATCCATCAAGATTTTTCTTGCAATTTAAATAATGTGCTTTTGCAGCTTTAAAACCACTGAGTTCTTCACTAGTCAAGAAACCTTTATAAATAACTGGATGAACATTAGTAGTAGTTGTAAGTTTACCCTCGCTTGGTAGATATATTCCTGACAACAATCTTAGAAGTGTACTTTTTCCAGCTCCATTAGGACCTATTAAGGCAATTTTGTCACCATGATTTATTTCCAAATTAATATTTTTTAAAGCCTTAAAGATAGAAATCTGGGAAGCTTTCTTCGAAAAGGGATTTAGTAAAGTAGATTTTAATGTATATCTCTCATTGGATTGAATTATGGGTATATTTAATGATACATTTTCCAGGGATATAGCAATTTTACATTTACTAATACTTTTTTTTTCCATTTTTATAAATAAATCAAACTTAAAGACTTTCACATATATAATAATTCTATCAAATAAGAATTTATGCAGGCAGTTATTTTAGCTGGAGGTAAAGGCACTAGATTACAAAGTCTTCTTAAAGGAAAGCCAAAATGTCTTGCACCAATAGGTCAAAAAACTATACTTGAACATCAAATTATTGAAATTACAAAATCGAATATTCAAAATATTCTCATTATTTGTTGTTATGAATCTCAACAAGTTATTAATCATATTAATCAAATTAAAGATAACTATAAAAGTTTGAATATATCAGTCTTTGTTGAAGATTATCCAGGAGGAACAGGTGGAGCTTTAGCTGCTGCGTTGAACAAATTAAATAAAGATTTTCTATTAATTATGGGAGATCTTTTCATTTCTTTAAATCTCCCTAAGATTTATAATTTTGGTAGAAAATGTGATTCAGACGCACTGCTTGTTTGCAAATATACAGATCATCCTGAAGATAGTGATTTAATCGGGTTAATGGCTAATAATTATGTAAAAAATTTTTTCTTACGCGATGAAAATAGAAATCAAATTATGCATAATAAAATCCCTCCCATAGGTAATTCTGGTGTTTTTTATTTTAAAAAAGAATTTATAAAGACTTTCTGTACAGAACTTTGTGATATTCATCAAATAATCTTTTCATCCCTTTCAAATAAAGTTAAGTTGCCAAGAATAAATTATTTTTTTACGGCTGAATTTATTAAGGATTTGGGATCTGTAGAAAGATTATCTGAGGTTAATAAATTAAATCTTTTACCTTATCAGATGGATTCAAGAATTAAATCTCCAGCAATATTTCTTGATAAAGATAACACAATTATAAAGGATCCAAAGGATAAGAATCCAAGAAATATTAAGATAGACCTTTTTAATAGAAGGCTCATAAATTTATTAGTTAAATTAAATAAAACACATAGAATATTTATAACTACTAATCAACCAGGAATAGCTAAGGGATTCTTTAAAGAAGATGATTTAGTAAATCATCTTTTTACATTAGGCAGTCACCTATTTAGTGAAAATATTAATATTTCTGGTTTTTACTTTTGTCCACATCATCCTCAAAAAGGCTTTGAAAATGAAATAAAAGAATTAAAAATCTCTTGTAATTGCAGAAAGCCCAATCCAGGGATGTGTGAAAAGATTTCTTCAGAATTTAATATTGAATTTGAGAAATCTTTTGTAATTGGAGATAGCATTAGAGATTTCCAGTTAGCTAAAAATATGAATATTAAATTCATTAATGCTTTACAACTTTAATTTTTCAAATCAAAAGGCTCAATTATATGAGTACCGCGCGAAGCGATTTTTAAATTAATTATTTTTAAATCTTTTATACCTTTTTTGCTCAATGAGACTTTAATCTTATCTTTTAATTCACGATCTCCAATTATAAAAATTCCACCGCCATTACCACTACCTGTAATTTTATAAGCGCAATTTAATGAGTCCAAAACTTCACAAATTGGAGCGGTCTCTTGATTGTGTACATCTGTAAACTTTTGCTTAAGTTGGAAAGCTTCTTTCATTATTTCTTTTAAATCTTCGATATTGGCATTGAATAAAGATTGAGCTGTCGCTGTATATAAATTATCAAATTCCCTCAAAGAAATAATGTTTTGATTTAGTTTAATGTTGGCATTTTTAAGACTAGTTTCACATGTAGTTCTTTTTTGGACAATAAGAAATAAATTCTCATTAAGTTTGTTTAGAGCATCTCTATTTGGTTTTATCTGAGAAACGTAGAAATTATTATTTGAAAATGAAATATCACAAATGCCACCATATGCTGAATAAATTTGATCTTGCCATCCTCCAAATTCATTCATTAAATCTCTTTCTAAATTGATTGCTCCTCTTGCGATACTGTATTCTTCTAACAAGCTATTTTGTTGAGTTAAGTCATATGCTGTCAAAGCACAAGCAAATGCAGAAGAGGTTCCTAGTCCATTACATTTACCTAAAGTAGCATCATAATGGATTTCTATTTTCTTAATTTGTCTATGTTTTATTAAGGTGTAAAGCATCTTATGCTTTATTTCCTCAGGATTGTTTGTCTCTTCAATACCAGAATAAACTAATCTATAATTAAATATTTTATTTGGATTGTTATTAACTGATATTAGACAGCCTTGATTAATTGCAAAACCAATTGATCTCCCACTATACTCATTAAAATATTTTTGATAATCGGTTCCACCACCAATAATTGATACCCTGAATGGGCTGGAAATAAATAACATTACCTTGTCAAAAATTCACCCTTCATTTTGATTTCTTCACGCCAATAATTTAAGAGATCTTCAAGTGTTTTTTTATAGGGAATTTCTGGTTCCCAACCAGTATGATTTTTAAATTTTCTGATGTCTGGAACTTGTAAATCAGCATCAATAGGTCTTAATCTTTCGGGGTCTATTTCAATTTTGATATCTTTGCAAGTACTTAAAGCAATCAAGTCATCTAGTAATTCTCTAATGGTCGTACTGTAATTCCCCCCAATATTAAAGTAGCTACCTGGTTTGGGGTTAATTGTTACTGCCATATGGTAAGCCCTAACAGCATCTCTTACATCAGCAATAGTTCTTAATGAGTCAAGATTACCAACTTTTACGATAGGCTCTATAAATCCAGCTTCAGCTAGAGCAATTTGTTTCGCGAATGTAGATTCTGCAAAAACGTCCCCTCTCCTTGGACCTGTATGAGTAAACATTCTTGTTACTATTGTACAAATATTAAACGCCTCTCCAAAATATCTACCTATTAAATCTGTACCACATTTCGAGATGGCGTAAGGTGAAGCTGGATGAAATTTAACTTCCTCATTTATTGGAATAAATTCTTTAGGAACTCTACCAAAGACTTCAGAAGATGAACAAACATGAACTATACTCTCAGGACAAAACTTCTTAACTGAGTCTAGAAGGTTTTGTGTCCCATTTATATTAGTATTGTATGTCTCTATAGGAGCATCGAAACTTACTCTTGGAAAACTTTGCGCCGCCAAATGAAAAATATATTTCGGCTTAACACTTTTAATGACATTATCTATTGAAAGCGAGTCATTCAAATCTCCGTAATGCAAGTATGACCTTTTCTTATCGTTGAAATTGCTTAGTGTATGTCTTATGTTATCAAGAGGACTTCTCCATCTTAATAACCCGTGAAGTTCCCAATCTGTATTTTTAAAGAGGTAGTCATACATATGACTCCCTACCATTCCAGTAATTCCTGTAATTAAGGCTTTAGTCATTTTTTTTTGTTTTATTATAGTGCATTATCGATCACAAAGTTCTCAAGAAGTCCACAAAAGATATGTCCTAATATCAACTGTTGTTCTTGAATTAAAGCCGTTTCTCTTGAAGTGGATTTTAATATGATTAAATCATTTAAATTAGAAAGTTCCTCTAATTTATGATTTCCAGTCCATAGCGAGGTCTTAATGTTATTTCTTAATGCCAATTTAATTGCCTTGACAATATTTGGACTTTTCCCACTTGTAGAGAGAGCTATAAGAAGATCTCCTTCATTACCTATTGCCTCTAATTGCCTAGAGAAAATATTCTCGTAACCAAAGTCGTTCCCAATGGATGTTATTGCAGAAGTATCGGTTGTTAAGGCTATTGCATTTATTGCACTTCGTTCATGCAAGAATTTTGATGTTAACTCTGCAGAAAAGTGTTGAGCTTCTGCAGCAGAGCCTCCATTTCCGCAGAAAATAATTTTAGATTTATTAGAAATAGTCTCAATAGCTATTTTTGATAATAAAACCAGTTGATTTATAGTTTCATCGCAGTTTACTAAATGAGTTAAATTCTCCGATGAAGTTTGTAAGTCTGTTTTTATTTTTCTAAAAATTAATTCTTCTTTTTTTATTTTCATCTTCTAGCCCCCTTTTTGTTTTGTAAATACCATTTATAGGTAGTCTCTAGATCTTTTTTAAAAGTATCTTGAATATCAAACCCAATATCTCTAAGTTTTTTATTTTTGTAGTACCTTTGATTCTGACCATTGGGTTTTGAATGATCCCAATAAAAATCTTCTTCAGAAACTCCTGAAATATCAGAAATTGCATAAATAACATCTTTTATAGATCTTTTTACTCCACTACATACATTAACAACACCATGTGGACCTTCTCTAACGAAAAACTCTAAAGCTCTCGCCATTTCAATAGAAGACAAGAAATCTCTAACTGCTGAACCATTACCCCAAAGAGAAACTTTTGAATTTTCTCCAGAAATCTTTTTTTCAAACTTTGATATAAGACTAGGTATAACATGACCAGTATCCTCATTAAAACTATCGTTTGGGCCGAATAAATTGCAAGATACTATATATGTGAATTTAAAGTCGCTACTTCTCTCTAAAGATTGTAGTCCTGCTAACATATGCCTTTTACTATGCGCATATCCATATTCAGAATTATCAACATTGCCATCCCACAATTGAGTTTCCGAATATCCACCCTCAACTATTTCGCTTGGATATACACAACCTGTTCCAAGACTTATGAGATGTTTAACTTTTGATTCTCTTGATGCTTCTATTACATTCATATTTATTATTGTATTTTTGATCCAAGAATCATATTGATTAGCCATATTACCTCCAATGCCAAAAACCTTCCCAGCACAATGGATGACTATATCAGGAGAGAATGAATTAAAAACTTTATCTGTTTCAGTCTTGTTTTCTAAATCACAATTATCTCTTCCTATTTTCAGTAATTCAGTATCAATATTTGTTTCTAATCTTTTCGATATAGCACTTCCTACCAAACCTTTAGCACCAGTAATTATAATTTTCATATCACAAAATAATTTGATATACATTATAAATATAAAAAGCTTATATTTATCAATTTTCTTTTATAAAGTTACTTTTGATAAATTTAACTTTTCTGTAACCCAATTTAATATAAATTTGAACTCTTGAGAAGATAAATAATTTTTATTGATATTGGTTGAATTGAAATTAGTATCTTAATTTACAGTTTATTTGAAATATAATCTTTAATAATTCCACCCAAAAATATAAATTCACCAAAATCATTGTTGTGATAATGTAAATTAATAAATATTTAGAAACTTGAATTTACAGTTGTTGTTTAATATCTGAAAATATGAAAAAAATAAAAGTACTTCATATTTATAAAACATCCATTGAAGAAAGCTTTGGAGGAATAGAGACTTTTATTCACTCACTATGTAAAGAGGGAAACAATTTTGGAGTAGAAAATCTAGTAATGACTTTAAGTGCAAACCCTAGCAAAGAAATTATAGATAAATTAACCTATAAAGTTATTCAGGTAAAACAAGATATTTTTATCTTCCAAACAGCTTTTTCATTTCAAGCATTTTTTAAATTTAGGAAATTAGTAAAAGAAGCTGATATTGTCCATTATCATTTCCCCTATCCTTTTTCTGATCTTCTACATTTAATTTGTAGAGTAAAGAAGCCTACTATTCTTACCTATCATTCCGACATTATTAGACAAAAAAGAATATTTCTTTTTTACCAATTTTTAATGCGTAGATTTTTAAATTCAATTAATTGTGTTGTTGCAACATCAAAGAATTATTTAGTCACAAGCAAAGTTCTTACTAAAATAGCTAAGAAAGTACACGTAATACCAATTGGAATAGATATCAATTCTTATCCAATATTAGATTTAAAAAAAAATGAGAAATTTTGTGAAAAATTACCTGAAAAATTTTTTGTATTTATTGGTTCTATGAGGTACTACAAAGGTTTGAAAATAGCAATTGATGGTATAGAAAATACAAAAATAAATTTAGCGCTTGCTGGTATTGGTGAAATTGAGGATGAACTCAAAAAAATAGTTAAAAAACGAAATTTAAAAAATGTATTTTTTTTAGGAAAAATATCTGAGTCAGAGAAAGTGTGTCTTTTACATAAAGCATTCGGGTTCATTTTTCCTTCACATTTGCGAGCAGAGGCTTTTGGGATATCACTATTGGAAGCAGCCGCCTTTGGAAAGCCTTTAATTTCATGTGAAATTGGTACAGGCACATCTTTCGTAAATAAAAATAATGTTACCGGTTTGGTAATTAAGCCAAGTTGTCCTATCCAACTAAGAAATGCTATGAAATTCTTAATAAACAACCCGTTAAGAGCAAAAGAAATGGGAGAAAATGCAAGAATAAGATCTCTAAAATATTTTAATTCCAAAGAGACAACTAAAAAATATTATGCTTTATATAAAAAATTAATTAGTAATAAATTCACTAATTAAGCTATTTTCAATAATTAATTAGTAAATATCTTTTTAAATATTTGTAAAGTCTTCAGCATTATAAAATAATATGATTTTGTACATGTCTAATTAAAAAAATTAATGTAAAATTAACTAAGTTAGGTTTTTTAATTATTAATTTAACTAAAAAAATTACACCTATTATTTTATGTGGAGGCTCTGGGACAAGATTGTGGCCAGTCTCAAGAAGTTCATTCCCAAAACAGTTTAAAAAATTAAATGGCAATAGTAATTATTCTTTATTGCAGGAAACAATAAAAAGAGTAGAGAAAGTCAAAAACGCAACTGCACCCATAATCGTTTGCAATCAAGAACACAGGTTTTTAGTCGCGGAGCAATGTAAGCAAATAAATGTAAAGCCTATTGATATTATATTAGAACCTATTAGCAAAAATACAGCCCCTGCAATTTTATTGGCAGCTTTGAGAGTTTCTGAAGAAGATGATCTTAATAATTTATTAGTCCTTTCATCAGATCATATTTTAAAAAATGAAGAGCAGTTTTGCAAAGCTGTTGAAAGTTCTATTAAATATTCAAATGAGGGGAAGATCGTTCTGTTTGGGGTTATACCTAATAGAGCAGAAACTGGATATGGTTACATAAAAGTTGATAAAAAGCCTAATTTAGAAAATTTTGCTGCTCAAAATATTAATAATTTTGTTGAAAAACCTAATTCTAATGTTGCAAAAAAATTTCTTAGAGATGGAAGATATCTTTGGAATAGTGGAATTTTTATTTTTAATGTCTCTACTTTTATCCAAGAAATAAAAAAGTACTCTAAAGAAACTTATGAAAAAGTAAAAAAATCATATGATAACAAAATTAAAGATTTAGATTTTATAAGAATTGAAGAAAATTACTTCAGAGATTTTGAAAGTATATCAATCGATAATGCAATTATGGAAAAAACGCAACTAGGAGTAGTTTTTCCTCTTGCAGATGGCTGGAGTGATATTGGGAATTGGTTGTCACTTTGGGAAAACTCTGAAAAAGATAACGAAAAAAATTCATTACTAGGTAAAGTTTATTCTAAAGAAAATAAGAACTGTTATATAAGAAGTGAGAATAGGATGATAGTTGCTTTTGGTTTAGAAAATATAGTAGTTGTTGAAACGGATGATGTTGTGCTGGTAGGCGATATTAATAAATCGCAAGAAATAAAGGAAATAGTAAATGATCTAAAATTAAGAAAAATTAGAGAAAGTGATTCTTATTTACAGGTTTTTAGACCATGGGGTAACTATAAAACTATGTTAGAGGGTTATAGATGGCTCGTTAAATTAATAACAGTTCAACCTGGAGCATCTCTTTCTCTTCAAATGCATCATCATAGAGCAGAGCATTGGATAGTTGTTAAAGGTACTGCAGAAATAGAATTAGAAGGAGTGAAAACATTTTTAGGTGAAAATCAAAGTATTCATATCCCCTTAGGTAGAAAGCATAGATTATCTAATCCAGGGAAGCTATCTTTAGAGTTAATTGAAGTTCAGAGCGGGGCTTATTTAGATGAAGACGATATAGTCAGATTTAATGATAAATATAATCGTTCTTAGAAAATAGATTTAATAGATAACCAAATGATAATTTATAATCTAAATTTTGTTTTTACTCTCTCTCCATTTTTTTTATTTAACTCAAAAGATGATTGATTTAGAAATATGATTAATTCATCACCACTCGCATTCTCAACAAAAATTTCATTTGAGGAATAATTTCTTAAAACTACATTACCTATTAGATGTAATTTAGATAATTTTTTTTCATAAATTAGCTTATCTGCATATACTATTAATTCATTTTCCCCTTCAATAATTACGTTTCCATTTGCTTTTAGAATACCTTCACCGGAGTGAAATTGACTATCGGAAGTTATTGTGAATATATTATTATCGTTAAATGAATCACTTTTAACCTCAATAATAGGTAAATAAAAGAAAAATATGAAAAAAATTACACTTTTTCTTAAATTAAACAATTGATCAGTTCTCCCTTAATTAAGAATATTAATAATTATAATTTACTACTTATCCTAAATAGATATTTTATTTATTAAATCTTGATTAATTAATTTTATAAAACATCATTCTATAAGAATTGAAAATTTTTAAAATATTATTGTAATTTTTCAATTTTAATTTTTGCTAATACAAAAAATTTTATATGAATCCTTATTTAAATTACTAAAAATTATTGTTTTAGATCTCCATTATTTTTTGGATTAACCTTTTTTAAGAAAGTAGACTTATATATTACATTCATATAAGCTAAATTTATTAATTTAAAAAAATCTGATTAATTAAATATTTTTAAAATTATTTGTTTTTCAAGGGTTTATTATAAAATTTATTTAACATTATAGTTATTAATTTTCATAGTTTTGAATATATTTTTAATTTTATTAGTCAGTATCTTTCTAAGCTGGTTTTTTACAAAATTGATAATAAATCCTTTTAGTAAAATAATTCCAGATATTCCTAATTATAGAAGTGCACATTTTTTAATAAAGCCTCGTGGTGGTGGTTTAGCTTTTATAACCTCTAATTTTATTTCTTCATTAATCTTCCTTGGCCAAAATAATTTTGCGGCACTTTTACCACTTTCCTTAATGGGATTTATAGATGATATTTATGGCTTAAAAAAATTATCTAAATTTGGAGTGCAAATAGCAACCTGTTCTTTTTTATTATATCAATCGTCTTATTTTGAGTTTATAAATCAGATTGATAATTTACTATTTAAGATCATTTATATTATTACGATTGTTATTTTTTTATCGGCGATAATAAATTTCTGTAATTTTATGGATGGTATAGATGGGATTTTGGCGGGCTCAATTTTAATAAGCTTAATTACATATGCCATTATTTTAAAAGGGTCTGTTTGGGCCTTGATAGGAGCTTTATTTGGATTTCTTTTCTGGAATTGGAGGCCATCAAAGATATTTATGGGTGATATTGGAAGTAATTTTCTTGGAGGTGTTTTGATATGGATGATATTAAACACTAATGCTATTTCCATGTCATTAAGTATTTTGCTTATCTCGGCTCCTTTATTAATAGACCCTTTAATTTGTTTATTTAGAAGATTTTGCAATAGGCAAAATATTTTTAACCCGCATTCTTTGCATCTTTATCAGAGATTATGTAAAGGTGGTTTAAGTCATAGTTCGGTTTCAATTATTTATATCTTTTCATCAATTGTTATTAGTATTTCTTTTTTTGTGGGGGGTTTAAAACTAGAGATTTTCTCTATATTTATTTTTCTTATTTTCTCTATATGGTTAGAAAAAAATATTGCGACTACTTTTGATAAATAAATTATTTATAGATTTTAAATTATTTTAAGATTAAACATTTAATTTTTTTTCCATTCTGGCACAAGCTTTTTGAGAATATTTAAACTTTCTTCAAGATTATAATTTTCAAGATGGAATTTTAAATCTTTCAACATTTTCTCAACAACAAAATATTTCATAGATTCTTCATAAGCTTTAAATATTCTCGGATTTGATGTCGGGTTGGATTTTGCATTTATGAGAAGTTCTTCATATAGTTTTTCTCCTGGTCTTAATCCAGTAGAAATAATTTCAATATCACCATCTGTATTATTTTTATTTTTTATAGAAAGTCCGCTGAGATTAACCATTTGTTTTGCAAGATCATATATCTTTACTGGATCTCCCATATCTAATAAAAAAATATCCCCGCCCTCAGAAAGAACTGAAGATTGAATAACAAGTTGAGCGGCTTCTTTTATTGTCATGAAATATCTAATTATGTTGGAGTCAGTTAAGGTGATAGGACCTCCAGATTTTATTTGTTCTTTAAATTTTAGGACTACAGATCCTGAAGATCCAAGTACATTTCCAAATCTAACCATTGAAAACAATGTTTTTTTATGAGCACCATCTTCACTTAAGTTAATAGACTCTTTTTCGGCATAAGCTTGAACAATTAGTTCTGCGACACGTTTTGATGCCCCCATAATATTTGTAGGTCTAACAGATTTATCAGTTGAAATTAAAATTAGCTTTTCAATATTATTTGCAGTTGATGCCTCGCAAACTGCGACTGTTGAAAATATATTATTTTTAATACCTTCTATTGGATTTAACTCTACTATTGGAACATGTTTATAAGCAGCAGCATGAAAAACAATATCAATATTATTATCTTTAATAGTTTTATTTACTAACTTATAGTTGGAACTAGAACCCAATATAGATTTAATTTTTATCCTATCGATATTTATTTGCGAAAGTTCCTCATTTATCTTATAAAGATTCTCTTCGCTTATTTCTAAAATTACAATTTTCTTCGGCTTATATTGAATTACTTGTCTACATAATTCACTACCAATAGATCCACCGGCACCAGTAATCAAGATTATCTTATTTTTAATAGCTAAATGCATCAAATCACTTTGGGCCTCTATCACCTCTCTTCCTAAAAGTTCCTCTATTGGAATTGGTCTAAGTGAATCAATCTTTGTTTTCCCTTTAGTAATTTCATCTATTGAGGGTATATCCAATATTGGCAATTCTAGATTTTGCAACATTTTAATAATTTTTCTTTTCCTAGAAATTTTGATAGATGGAATAGCCAGAAGTATTTGTTTTAAATTATCTTTAAATTTGTAGATTTGATTGGGAGGGTATATTTTTACTTCGTTAATCTTCGTACCCCATAACTTAGGATTATCATCAAAAAAAGCTATAGTATTTAACTTTCCTGAAAGTTTTAAGGATGCCAGCAACTGAGATCCTGCAGCACCTGCGCCATATATACCAATTGCGTTATTAACAGTTTTATCTTTCGAATATTTCATTACTAAATCTCTTATGAAAATTCTTAAAAGTAAAATTAACGATGTTAGGATTATGTGGAATTTTACAAAGTAGAAAATACTTGGTAATTTATAGTTTAAGAACGAACCTAAAAAATATAAAAATATAATTATATATAAATTTTTTCTCGCAAATTTATAATAAGTTTGGCTTCCAATATATCGGGTTATGTTTAAATAAAATCCAGATAAGAAATAGGTTAAAGTAGAAAAAAAACTCATATTGATAAAAAGCCAGTTGAAGAAAGTTGATTTATTAGGCTCAGAATTAAACGTAATTTGGATAGAAAAATAAATTATTAAAATATCAATAGTTAAAAGTAAAAAAACCCTTAAAAATCTCGGAAAACTATATACCTTCTCAAGGAAATAATTTAATTTCATTATTGGCTCAACAGAAATTTATTTATAGCTATTTTTTAAAAGTATGAAAATATATTATTATTCTACTACTTTATTTAAGAAGCAATATTAATGATGTCTTAATATGAAATTTGATAATTTATATTGAGAAACTTTAAATTGATTGCATTCAGAACATTCTCTAATCATATTGTTTAATCTTATTTTATCAGGAATGTTTAGTTAACAAATAAAATGATAAGCTGAGGGAAAAAATTCAAATGCTTGTTTGGATACTTCAAACTGGAGAACCTCTAAATAGTGATGGTGGTCAATTAAGACCAATGCGAGCTATAAATTTAAGTAAAGTTTTAGTTTCAAAAGGTCATAAAGTTGAAATAATTTCAACAAGATTCTTCCATCAAGAAAAGAGATTTAGAAAAAATATTAAAAACAAAAATATTGATGGAATCATTGAAACACTTATTGATTCCCCTGGATATAAATCAAATATTAGTATTACAAGAATAATTGATCATCATATACTTTCTTTTAATTTACTATTCAATCTTTTAAAAAGGAAAGAGAAACCAGATATTATGTTTGTTGGCTTTCCTCCAATAGAGTGGTCTTTAATAGCTATTTTCTATTCTTATTTAAAATCTATACCAATAGTTCTAGATGTAAAAGATCTTTGGCCAGATATTTTTTGGGACAAAGAAGAAATTAATCCATTAAAAAAAGAATTTATTAAGTTTTTATTTCTTCCGTATAGGATTTCTTGCATTTTAATAGCATCGTTAAGCGATTATATTACTGGCCCAACAGAATTAATTGCTAAATACTTAAAAGATAATTATCAAAAAAACTTTTTGTCTAAGATATTTAAAAATAAAGACCCAATGACTTTCCCTTCTCCGATAGTTCCTCCTAGAGAAGATGAAATAATAAAGTTAGATATTTTGAATAAAGATCCCAATGAATGTTTAAATCTTTTTTTTCTAGGTTCATTGATGTCTGTATATGATTTTGAAACAATTAAAAAAAGTATTGAAATTCTTATTAAAAAGAAAATAAAGCTTCAATTATTCATAGCTGGCAGAGGAGGGAGTGAAACTCAAATAAAAGAATTATTCAACCATATTGAAAATGTAAACTTTCTTGGTTGGATAAATAGAAAACAAGCTATAGAAATTTCTTCAAATTGTCATCTTGCTTTAGCACCCTATAAAAATATAAAAAACTATGAGTTAAATTTAGTTAATAAATATATTGATTATATGTCTTTAGGCTTGCCAGTACTATCTCCATTAAGAGGATTTGCATTTAATTTGATTAATAAGTATGAAATAGGATGGAATTATCCTCCTAAAGAGTCATCAATTTTGGCTCAAATCATAATTGATATAATTGAAAGACCTCATGAATTAAAACGAAGGTCCTCAAATGCCATGAGATTGTTTCAGACAAATTACAAGTATGGGATTGTTTATAATCAATTAGTAGATAAACTTGAACAGATAATTATTGATACATGAAAAAACTTTCTAAGATTTTTTACAATTAAGAAGAAATTATTGTTTTTAAATTATTTTAAAAAATATATTCTTATACTTACCTTTATGAAAGGTGGAGAAATTATCAATGTTAAGTGAGGGAGTTGAAAATTTTATTGAGGATCCTAATTTTATTTTTCCTGAACTTAATTTATCTCAAATTAAACCTTCCTATTTGGAAGATTTTCTTTTTTCAATGAGTCTTATTAGGGCAGCAGAAATTAAGATTGCAAAAGCAAAAAAAAATGGTTTGATAAAGGGTCCAGTGCATTTAGGTGTGGGTCAAGAAGCTATTGCAGTAGGTGTTTCTAAAAGTTTGCGAGATACTGATCGTATTTTCGGGGCACATAGATCGCATTCTCATATTCTTGGAGTAGATAAAGATTTGCGTAAACTTTTTGCTGAAGTTTTGGGTAGAAAAACAGGTTTCTCTGCTGGCATGGGAGGTTCGATGCACCTCGCTAGCAAATCAAAAGGCTTCATGGGATCAGTACCAATAGTTACAGGAACAGTCCCTTTAGCTGTAGGTGCAGGATTGGCATCAAAATTACAAAAATCGAGTGATATTGCAATTTCTTATTTAGGTGATGGAGCTACTGAAGAGGGTGTATTTCATGAGTCACTAAATTTTGCAAGAGTTTCAAATATTCCGGTTTTATTTGTTGTAGAAAATAATTTGTTTTCAAGTCATATGCATATGAGCTTAAGACAACCCTTAAATACAATTAATAGATTTGCTAAAGCTCATAAAATAAAAGCAAAACTTTTAGATGGTAACGATGTAATTGAAATTTATAAGACTTCATCAGAATTTATAAAAAACATGAGATCAAAACCTGAGCCATATCTAATTGAAGCTATTACTTATAGATGGTTTGGCCATGTAGATTGGAGGGATGATATTGATGTCGGAGTTGCGAGATCCAAAAAAGATTTATTAAATTGGAAAAAAAGAGATCCAATTAAAAGGTTAAGAGATGCAATGATTAATAAAAAAATTTGGACAAATGAAAAACAACTTAATTTAGATGTAAAAGTTAAAAATTTAGTTGAGGAAAATTGGGAAACTGCTATGAAAGATGATTTCCCTGATAGAAATTCACTTTTAGATAACGTTTATAAAGATGATTAAGACAAGTTATTCAGAGGCAATTTTAAGTGGCTTTGATTATTTATTGCAAAATTACCCTGAAGTCTTTGTTCTAGGGCAAGGTTTATGGAGTCCATGGTACGTAGGGAATACTATGAAGAATTTAGATAAAAAATATGGAAAGGAGAGAATAATAGATACCCCAGTATCTGAATCGGCATGTACTGGTGCTGCTATAGGAGCTTCTATTTGCGGGATGAAGCCAATAGTGGTTCATCCTAGGATGGATTTTATGATGTATGCAATGGATTCAATTGTTAACCAAGCAGCTAAATGGTCCTATATGTTTGGCGGACAATTAAATGCTCCAGTTACAATAAGGTCCATTATCAATAGAGGGGGTTCTCAAGGCGCACAACACTCGCAAGCATTACATAGCTGGTTTGCTCACATTCCAGGGATTAGAGTAGTCATGCCTAGCACTGTTCAGGATGCAAGAGATCTTTTAATATCTTCAGTTCTATGTCCAGATCCTGTAATCTATATCGATGATAAGTGGTTATACAATGAGACCGATATTTTAGAACCAATTAAAGAAATTTCATTAAATTCTGTAACCCCTCAATGTTTGAAGAAAGGAGATAAAATTACTATTGTTAGCTCTGGTTTTTCAACATTGCTGGCTTTAAAGGCTTCTACTTTTCTTAATAGAGTTGGTATAGGAGCTGAAGTTTTTGATTTAAGAGTCCTAAATCCTTTTAACTCAAAAAATATATTAGATTCTGTATTGAAAACAAAAAGATTACTAGTAATTGACTCAGGTTGGAAAGCATGCGGAATGTCTTCTGAAGTTATAACTTCAATTGTTGAACAAATTCCTACAAATACCTTAATTAATCCTCCAAGAAGAATAACTCTTCCTAATTCCCCAGCCCCTTCTAGCGAGGTCCATGAAAAAGATTATTATCTTAATGAAGAAAAAATTATTAAATTCATAAATGCTTATTATGTTTTTTGAATGTTATTTTCTAAATTTTACTCTAGTTATTTATCTCCCTTGAGTAAATAATATTTTTTAAACCTGGAGGAGCCATTGGAGTTAATTTTTTATTCCTTCTTGCCATATCAATAATTTCTTCCTTCGTATCGAAACTTCTTAATATTCTGACTATTAAATTTAATGCTTTTCTTTTATTAAATGAAGAGAAAATTGTAAGAAGAATTATTTTTAAATCTAAAATAATTGATCTATTTTTTATATAGGTAAGTGCTAAATAGTTCTTTCTAGGTCTAATAAGCTGATTATATGCAATATCAGGATTTTGTTGATCCTTTAAAATTTCTGACTCATCTGAAAATACTATTGACGCAAAATCAGTTATGCCAGGTTTTACTTCTAATAATTGTTTTTCTTTATTACTATACAAATTAGTTTCTCTTTCGACATTAGGTCTAGGACCTACAAATGACATTTCCCCTTTGAAAACGTTAAAAAGTTGAGTTAACTCGTCTAATTTTAGTTTTCTTATAATAGCTCCAAATCTTGTTATTCTAGGGTCATTAGCACTTGTTGAGTCTACTTTTGATTTGTCAGCTTTTACAACCATAGATCTAAGTTTTATTATTTTAAATTTCTTAAAGTTCAAACCAACTCTATCTGCTATATAGAAGGGATTTTCAAAGTCTTGTATCCATATTAAAAATAAAAAAGGAATTATTAATGGGACTAAGAAAATTAATCCTATAAAACTAAAAGTTATGTCAAATAGCCTTTTTTTGACTGAATTACTAAAAATCATTTTCGATAAAAGGAAATAATATTATCAGCTACATAACTTATTTCTTCATTTGTTAAATAATCCCAGATGGGTATCATAATGCATTTTTTAAAAAATTTTTCTACTTTAGGCAATCTAATCGTAAATCCTAATGCATCCCATTGATGTACACCTTTACCATTCCATTGAATTAAGGTTTTGATGCCATTTTTCTCTAAATGTTTTTTTAGCTCATCTCTATTATCCGCCATGAATTCATAATTTTGAAAAATATCAAAATTATCTGCATTCTCTAGGGGGGGTGGTGGAAGTTTAAGCTCATTTAAATGAGATAACCTCTTATGGTAATAGTTAGCAATTTCTCTTCTTCTCTGAATTACTGCAGGATATTTTTGAAGTTGATATGAGAGAATCGCAGCTTGAATATTATCTAATCTACTATTTCTACCCCATGACTTAAGTTCTCCATCAACATTTCTTCCTTGATCATGTAGCTGATATGACCTATTAAAAATATCATAATTATTTGTTATGACTGCGCCCCCGTCACCAAAACATCCCATGACTTTTGCTGGATAAAAGCTTATTGCAGATGCGATTCCAAAAGTTCCCGAATGTTTACCTTTATATCTTGCGCCTAAAGCTTGAGCAGCATCTTCTACAACAAATAATTTATGTTTTTCAGCCAGATTATTTATAGTATCCATATCACATATTCTCCCATTAAGTTGGGTCGGCATTATTCCAACTGTTCTAGGATTAATTGCATCTGAAATGGCTTCTGTGCATATTAAATTATCATCACCTATATCAACTGGTTTGGGAACTCCTCCTGCCATTACTATAGATGATGCCGTTGCTATAAAAGTATGTGAAGAACAAATAATTTCATCACCAGGCCTAAGTCCTATTGATTGCCATATTATTTCTAGACCATCTGTGCAATTGCCAACTCCTATTGTGTGTTTGCATCCAACAAATTCGGATAGCTCTTTCTCAAAATCTCTTTTTGCTTGTTGCATAATGAATCCACCATTGCTTGCAACATTATCAATTATTTTTAAATAATTTTGTCTATGGTTTAGATAAAGTTTTTTATAGTCGCAAAAGGGTATATTTTTCAAAACAAAAAAATTCTTAATTTACAACATTATATATTAAAAATAATCTTTAAAAAATAATGCAAACTATAGATATTGATAATTTCTTTATTAGGATATTTTCCTTGCTTCCATAATAAATTTAAACGACATCCAATTTGGGAGAATGTTATCAAATAAATCAGATAAAAGTTTTGATTTTTTGTAGCCAATTATTTTCGATAATGGATAAAGAATCCAAATTAACTTTCCTGTAAAATTTATTTTTGTAACCCCAAACTTATTATTGTAATTGAGTATTAATTTTCTATCGGGCATTCTTTTTAAAGTACTTTTTGTTCTGTTGCCTTTTATATAATGAAAGTATCTATTGAATTTATAAATAGGATTATCATTTAAAGAATCAATACATATAAATTTTCCATTTGGTTTTAAAATTCTATAAATTTCATTTTTAACTAAATTATTGTCTCCATAGCTAAGCCCCCCTGAACAGGCAACGATATCAAATATTTCATTATCAAATGGTAGAAGTTCAATATTACAAACTTTAAACCTGACAGATTCAGATATCAAAGAACTAAAGTTTCTTTTTATAGCATCAAGTGAATTTTTTGATATGTCAGCAAAAGTTATATCATTATAATTTTCTAATATTGGTTCACTACATTGACCCTCGCCGCAGCAAATTTCCAATATTTTAAATCCTTTTTTTGAATTTCTTATAAGGGATTTAAAGTAAATATCATTATATGGAGCATGTATCAAATTATTCTTTCTTTTTTTAATTTGGAAATCTATATTATTTTTATTAATTGCGGCTCTTCTTGAATATCTTTCACGTTCTATATCTAAATCCGATTTTTTTTTCACTTTACAATCAGTCTAATTATTAATTATTTTAATTTAAATTGAACTAAATAATTATCATTAGATTGGAATAGTCACTTAAAATTTTTAATACTCATTAGCAATTTTTGTTGAGATTGAGAATCTAGCTAAATTAGAAATGATTATTCCCATCGATAACATAAGAGTATTAAATCTTAAAAAGATAAACGAAAATATTAAAAGAGATGAAATTATTAGCATTTCAATGAATATTGCTTTATATTTTTTAGCCCAAAAAATTCTTTCTTCTTGAATTAAGGAAAGAGAATTCAAAACTATACTTAACCCCAAAATTAGCAAAGTAAATAAACTAATTAGGTTATTGGAGATGCCATCGGAAATATTGAAAAAAGCATAACCAAAACATACGAATAAAATTATAAAAGAAGAGAAAAGAATTATCTTTGAATTTATTAAAAGTTCTTTTAGACTCTTATTCTTTATTATTTCAGCTTTTTTATTTGAATTAATTTGCAGATCAACAAAAAATGTTATTAGTTGAAATATTGAGACTGCAATATACATTTTTCCTTTTTCACTTGAGCCAGCTGTCAAAGATGCTATTCTTTCACTGAAGGTTGGTAAAAGCATTGATAAGGAAATTAACCAAGCTTTAGTGAGTTTTTTATTTAATGAGAATTTGAAGCTTGAATATTTAATTATCTTATAAAAATAAATTAAATATCTCTTTATTTTTAAAGGTTTTGCTATTAATAAAAATGGTGTTAATGTAGAAATTGAAAACATCATTACAATAAAATTAAAAATAATCTGTTCTGAATATTTTCCTGAAATTATTAAAGTAAAAAAAATTATATTGTTTAATAGATTTCTTGAAATACAAATAATATTCCAAGGAAAGTACTTTTGAAATGTGAGTGAATATCTATTAAATTCATCAAATATTTTTTCTGTAACTAAGTAAATAAATATTAATGAATATAAAAATAAAGATAGCTCAAATTGATCTAAATAATCTCTAATTAATATACAAACAATAAATGATGAAAAAAATAAAATTAATGAAAGAGGGTATAAATAATTTAAACAAATTTCCCTAAAATTATAGACTTTATTTTTAACAGCTTTTAAATATATTTCTTTGTGAAGTGGGGGTAGAGCACTGTTAAATATAGTACTAGTAGTGAATAATATAGCTAATGCTGCCGCGGCTTCTAAATAATTAAATTTTGTTAGAAGCGTTATAGTAAAGACTCTTCCAATTAATGAACTTACCCTAACTCCTTTAAACCACATATCATTAAATAAAATTATTTATCTTTCTTTAAGATAAAAATTAAATATATGTTTTTTACTGAAAACATAAATAATTATATTAATTTTATAACACGATTATTAATATAATTGACATTAATAGAAAAAAATTTATTGAATCCCTTTATCAATATTTATAAATTGTGCATATTTAATTATTCAAGTTTTTTTAGAAAAAGATTTAAGATTTTTTCAAATTTTGAATATTTTTAATTTATATAAAATTTTTAACCTTCAAAAGTTTTAATTTTTTTAATCATAAATTTTTGGGATTTAATTATAGGCTATAAAATTTTTTATACCAATCAATAAATTGTTTTAAACCATATCTAAGATCTGTTCTTGGAACAAATCCAATCCAATCTTTGATTAATGATGTATTAGCCAATGTTTTCTGTACATCTCCCAGTTGCATTGATTCAAATGATTTAATAGCGTCAATTCCGATAATTTGCTCTAATGTGCTTATAAAATCTAGCAGATTAACTTCTTTACCATTTCCTACATTAAATATTCTGTGAGGACAAGAAAAGTCAGAAACTTCTGATTGAATAGGGTTTGCATTATTAAGAGTAGCGGGTTTACTTAATAACCTAAATATTGTCTCAACAACATCATCAATATATGTGAAGTCTCTACTTAAATTTCCATTATTGAAAACTCTAATTGGTTTTTGTGAAAATATATTCCTAGCAAAGATCATTGGTGCCATATCAGGCCTTCCCCAAGGACCGTATACCGTAAAAAATCTTAAACCTATTGTGGGAATTTTAAAAAGCTCGCTATATGTATGTGCCATTAGCTCATTAGATTTTTTTGTTGCGGCATAAAGACTTACAGGATAATCCACACAATCTTTCTCTGAATACGGAACTTTTTTATTATTCCCATAAACCGAACTGCTGCTGGCGTATATAAAGTTTTCAATATCGAATTTTTTACAACATTCCAATATATTGTGAAAACCCAATATATTTGAAGAAATAAATGCTTCAGGATTAATTATTGAATTTCTAACTCCAGCTTGTGCCGCTAAATTAATAACTATTTTAGGTTTATGTTTTAAAAAAATTTCCTCTAAAGAATTTTTGTCTTCAAGATCATTTTTGTGAAACTCCCAAAAAGAATAGTTATACTTATTAGAAATAATCTTCAATCTAGATTTTTTCAATTCAACGTTATAACTAGAATTTAAATTATCTATCCCTATAACCTTATATCCCTCTTTACATAATCTTACAGTCGTATGAAAACCTATAAAACCAGCTGCTCCTGTAATAAAAACTTTATCTGCCATATGTAGGAATTTGATTATTGCCCATCAAGAATTTATTAGACTTTTCATAAATATAATATAGACATCTTCCAATTAATAGCTTTTTTTAACTTTTATAGTAAGTTGATATTTCTAAAAAAAATTTTCTTTCGAAATATGAAAATAATTTAAGGTATTATAGTTTAAAAGTTTTGGTAGAAAAAAATTTGTCTTTTCCTATTAAAAAAATTTGCTGCATTGGAGCTGGATATGTTGGCGGTCCTACGATGTCAGTCATAGCAGATCAATGTCCTGATTTAGAAGTGAAAGTAGTGGATATTAACCCAAAAAGAATAAGCGAATGGAATAGTAAGAATTTAAAACTTTTACCAGTTTTTGAGCCTGGCTTGGACCAAATAATAAAAAGAGTAAGGGACAAAAATTTATTTTTTACTACAGAAGTTGATGACGCCATAAAAAATGCTGATATGATTTTTATCTCTGTTAATACGCCTATTAAATCATCAGGTTTAGGTGCAGGTGAAGCTAGTGATTTAAAGTGGGTAGAGGCATCAGCACGCAGAATCGCATCTCATGCTCAAGGTCATACAATAGTTGTAGAAAAAAGTACTCTTCCCGTAAGAACTGCGGAAGTAATTCAAAAAATTTTATGTTCCTCTAATAAAAATAAAGATAAATTTGGGAACAAAACTTTTAGTGTTCTTTCAAATCCTGAATTTTTGGCTGAAGGCACCGCTATAAATGATCTGGAAAAACCTGATAGAGTTTTAATCGGAGGAGATAATCCTGATTCAATCCAGAAATTAAAAGAAATATATTTAAATTGGGTCCCTAGCGACAAAATTCTTACTTCAAATTTATGGAGTAGTGAATTGTCAAAATTAACTTCAAATGCATTTTTAGCTCAAAGGGTCAGTTCTATTAATTCTGTTTCAGCTATATGTGAAGCTACTGGAGGAAATGTCAAAGAGGTTGCAGAAGCTATTGGTCTTGATCACAGAGTGGGCAAGCTTTTTTTAAGTCCAGGGCCTGGATTTGGTGGAAGTTGTTTTAAAAAGGATATCTTGAATTTAGTATATTTATGTAAGCAATTTAATTTAATCGAGGTAGCAAACTATTGGCAACAAGTGATCATATTGAATGATTGGCAGAAAAAAAGGATTTATACGAATATAGTAAAAAGTTTGTTTGGTAATTTATCAGATAAAAAAATAACAATTTTAGGATTTGCTTTTAAATCAAACACAAATGATACCCGTGATTCTCCCGCAATCCAATTATCAATAGACCTTCTTAATGAAGACGCAAATCTTATTTTTAATGATCCAAAAGTTACTAAAGAACAAATAATAGAAGTTTTAAAAAATGAAAAATCAAATTTTAAAAAAGATGATAAAAACTTAAATAAAAAATTATTTTTTGAGCAAGATATTTATAAATCTATTATTGATTCAGATGCAATAATACTTATAACTGATTGGGAAGAATATACAAATTTAAATTGGCAAAAAATATCTAATTTAATGCGTAAACCTTCTTGGGTATTTGATACAAGAGCTATATTGGACTCTAAAAAAGTTAGAAAAGCAGGAATAAATTTATGGCAAGTTGGTGAGGGAAATTTTAAAAGATGAATTAAATTTCTGGAAAATTGATAGTTTTTTCTTTGGGTTCTTGCAAATTAACTATTAATCCAGATATAAAAATCCAAAATAAAATACTTAATCTAAAATCATAATATTGAAAATCAAATAATTGACTAAAAAAGAAAGTAAAGGATGCTGTCCACCATGCTTTTTCAAACTTATTTAAGTTTAATTGTTCAATAGTTATCTCTTTTCTTTTTAAAATAAATATCTTCTTAAAAGATTTGTAAAAAATAATAATTAATGTTGTATTGACTATCAATGAAAAAGGTAAACCGTAATTTAAGGCCATTTCAAGTTGCATATTGTGAGTATGTGCATACCACTGCCCATAAGATGTGTTGCAGCAAATATCATTTTTGATTTGATACAAAAGAGGAAAGCTTGCTGCACCCCAACCTAGGATAGGTCTTTCCTTTATAAACTCTAATGCACTTAGCCAAATTGAGAATCTTGGATATGAAGATAAAGCTTCAAGACTTTCAATAGTAGAAAATCTTGATAGTAATTTGTAAGGTAGAATTTTTATTGCTAGTTCTTGGAAACCTAAAGGAAAAATATTTGTTATGGCAGCTATTAGTAAAGTTATTAATAAAATTAATAGAACAAATAAATAAATTGATAAAGAGGATTTTAAGTATATCAAAGAAGATAAAAATAGATTCAGTAATCCATTACGAGAAAATGTCAAATAAAGAGAAGAAATTATTGAAATACTAAAAATGGAAATGAAAAATTTTGATCCATTCTTTCTTTGAGATAATACCGCTAAACAAATCGGCCACAACATTGTGAACCATGAACTTGCATAATTCCTATTATTAAATAGTCCTGTGAGGCCAGCTCTATTTTCTCTCTGGAACCATATAATTATTCCATTAAAAATTTTGAAAGGACCGTGAATGTCAAAAAACACCTGTAGAAAACCTGAAATTATCAATGGTACCGAACCACTAAGTAAAAGTAATAAAATAATTTTTCTTAATTTTGAAGAATTTAAATACGGTTTAAATGCCCATATGCAAAAGAATAATGGAAGCCAATTAAAAAGACTTACCCAATTTAAATAATTTTCCCAACCGTCTACCTTACTGGAGAATTCCTCAAAACTTGATATAGAAACTGTGATTATTAAAATAAAACTTGCTAAAAAAAATGGATAGTTCCATTTGTCTGAAAAAAAATTTTTGTAATTTTTATAAGATGATATTATTATTGAAAACAAGAAAAAAACTGCAGAAAATACTGGAGCAGAAACCAAAAAAAATACCCCTGTTCTGAAAAGAAAATTACCAGTTTTGAAATTGAAATTTATGTTCAAAAAAATATATGTTTATAGAATAATAACAATAATGTAAAGTCTCAGAATTTTTTTAACTAATTTCGAGGATTGTTTATATTTTGAAGAATTTCTTCAAAAAATTTATACGCTTCCTGCAGGATTCGAACCTGCGGCCCACTGCTTAGAAGGCAGTTGCTCTATCCAGCTGAGCTAAGGAAGCTCATTCTTTTTCATTTTTCCAATATTTAGTTAAAAATAGAAAAGGAATTAAAAGATCTATATTAGATGGCTCATTTATTTTAAATCAGCCTTGTACACTTGATCAACAAATCTTCAAAAAAAACAATCTATTTAAATTTTTTCTTTTTTAATTCACCCTTGTAGAGATTAATTGTTTTTTCTATTCCTTTATCTAAATTTGTTTTTGCCTCCCAACCTAATTTATTAATATAACTGCAATCTAATTTTTTTCTTGGAGTGCCATCGAGCTTATTGGTGTCCCAGACTATTTCTCCATTAAAATCAATAATCCTGGATATTTTATGAGCTAAATCTTTTATAGATATTTCAAAGTCGGATCCCACATTAATCCAATTTAATGGGTTGCCATTTTCATCTAATGGAGAATTATTTTTATTTGGATCCCAATGCTTTAAAAGATGTACACAAGCCTCTGCAAAATCATCAACATAAAGAAATTCTCTTAAAGGCATACCTGATCCCCAGCAAACTACTTTATTTTCATTATTAATCTTGGCTTCATGAAATTTTCTAATTAGTGCTGCCATTACATGTCCTTGGTTAAGATCATAATTATCATTAGCGCCGTATAAGTTTGTTGGCATTAGCGAAATAGTATCAAAATTATATTGTTTTTTAAAAGCTTCACATAACTTTAATCCTGCAATTTTTGCTATGGCGTACCATTGATTTGAAGTTTCTAAATTACTATTTAATAAGTAATGTTCTTTTATTGGCTGCATAGAAAATTTTGGATAAATACAACTACTTCCCAAAAAAACTAATCTTTTAACTCCAATTTTCCATGAAGATTCGATGATGTTATTTTGTATTTTTAAGTTTTCTAATAAAAAATTTACTGGCTGTGACATATTTGCCATGATGCCTCCAACTTTTGCGGCAGCTAAAATAACAACTTCTGGTCTATTTTTTTTAAACCATGTCTCCACTTCATAAGCATTAGTAAAATCAAGTTTAATTCTCGAAGACGTTAGAAGATTTTCTTTGGTTTTTGAATAACCGTTTTTATTTAATAATCTGCAAATTGCACTCCCTACCATTCCTGTTGATCCCGCAACAAAAATTTTATCTTCCTTTTTTAACAAGCCCATTGGAGTTTATGCTTAAAAATGAAAAAAACCCTCAGAAAAATATTTTTTTGAGATGAAGCTTTAGCTATAATACTTTAAATATCAAAATTACAAAACTTTATTTTGCCTAAGAAAGTCTCACCACAAGAAAAAGAGCTGATTAAATCAGCTTTTATTGATGGCCAGAGTATTCCTGAATTATCTGATAAATTTAACGTTTCAAAAGTCACGATTTCACGTTATTTGAAAAAGGAAATTACTGAACATAAATACAAGGAGATTTTAAAAAAAAATAAAAAAATGAAGAAAAATAATTTCTTAAAGAAGGAGATCAATCCAATATCAGAAACATTTGATGTTGAACAAGAAATAAAGGATAAAGATTTATGTAATTCAAATTTCTCATATTCGGATCAATCTTTTTTCGAAATTACCCCGCTAAATTGTGAGATAGATAATGTTCCTCAGAAAGATTTATCTTCTGTGCCTATTTCTGAGGTCGTGTTTCCAAAAATAGTTTATATGATAGTTGATAAAAAAATTGAATTAGAAACTAAATACTTACAAGAATATCCAGAGTGGCAATTTCTATCTCAAGAAGAATTAAATAGAAAAACAATTCAAATTTATTTTGATTTGAAAGTGGCAAAAAGATGTTGTCAAAAAGAACAAAAAGTAATTAAGGTTCCTAATACTGAAGTATTTAGAATCGCAACTCCCTCATTATTAGGAAAAGGTATTTCTAGAATAGTGACTGAAGATAAATTAATAGCACTCTAAATATTCTCTTTTTTATCACTAGAGTTAATAGTTAAAAAAACGCCAGTTAAAGATCCAGAAATAAAACTTATACCTGAGATAAAACTAATCGGTAAACTAACTGTTTCCCCTATTAAAAAATTAACTCTGCTTTTATTAGAACTATTTTGTATACCAATAATTAGCAGAATAAATAAAGAAGAATTAAAAACAATTGCAAAAATTGCCTTTTTTAAAAGAAAAAACATGCTAACTCACTATTATTTGATTTTAATAGATATTATAAATTACGCTTTTGGGTAGATTCTTCTTCTTCGCGAGGTAGCTTGAAGCTTTGGATAAGCTCAATCCCGCATTAATTAAATCAACAAGTTCTTTTTTTAAAATAATTTTATTAAAGTCTGATTTTTCTTTAGATTTATCTATTCCTTTTATTACAACAGTTATTTCTCCTAAAATTTCCTTATCCTCAAAATAATCTATTACTTCATTTATATTATCTCCAATTTGCTCTTCAAATATTTTTGTTAATTCACGAGATATCTGAATTTCCTTATCTCCCCCTAAGTACTCTTTTAGTTCAGCAAGTAATTTTTTTAAACGATTAGGAGATTCAAATAAAATTGTAGTTTTTTCATTTCTACTTATTTGCAAAATAATTTTCACTCTTTCTGATTTCTTTTTTGGCAGAAAGCCTTCAAATATAAATTTAGAAGAAGGAAAACCACTCTTGACCAGAGCAGTTAGTGCCGCAGATGGACCGGGAATACAAATAGTTTTTATTCCTTTTATTTTTAACTCTTTAATAAGCTCCTCCCCAGGATCACATATACTTGGCATTCCGGCATCGCTAACTAATGCAACAGATTTACCGGAGTCTAGATTACTAATAATTTTAAAAGATTTTTTTCGAAAATTATGCTTATTGAAGCTTATTAAAGTATTTGTAAATTCGTATTTATTCATAATCTTCTTTGTTTGTCTAGTATCTTCACAAGCAATTAAAGATACATTTTTAAGAATATTCAAACCTCTTGGGGAAAGATCATTTAAATTTCCTATGGGTGTGCCAACAATATATAAAACACCACTTTCAGGTTCTTGTTTTTTATGAGAAGATGAACTTTTGATATTCATATAATGATTAAATTACCTTTTGGTGTAGATAAAAGGAATCTTATAAGTTATTTGAGAGGTTTAAGTTGGGAAGCCTCCGAAATATTACTCTATTATGCACAAATCCTTAAAGATTCAAAAAACCGAGATGATATTTTAGAAAATGGAAATAAAGATGATCCTGTAACTTTAGCCGATTTAAGAGTTAATGAGATAATCATTAGAAAAATAAATGAAAAATATAGTGACGTTAATTGGAAAATTTTGAGTGAAGAAAATGTGAAACTTACACCGTATGATTCTGATCTTTATCATGATTGGGTTTGGGTACTTGATCCTCTTGATGGAACAAAGGATTTTATTCAGGGGACCTCAAATTATGCAATGCACTTGGCTTTAAATTATAAAAATAAGCCATTCATAGGGTTAGTGCTAATACCTGAAAAAGATGAATTATGGATTGCTGATGGAGAGGAGGTTTGGTGTGAGAAAAGAAACGGATCAAGATTTAATCCTAGTTTTTCTGAAAATAAAGATCTTAAAGATATGACGTTAGCGACTAGTAAGAATCATAGAAATGAACACTTAAGAAATTTAATCAAAAAGATTGACTTTAAAGAAGTTAAAATAATGGGAAGCATCGGTTGTAAAATTGCATCTATTGTTAGGGGTGATAGTGACATATATATTTGCTTAAGTCTCCCAAATAAAAGTTCCCCAAAAGATTGGGACTTTGCAGCACCTGAAGCTATTTTGAGATCTAGTGGTGGAGCAATAACTAACTTATACAATCAGGGATTAACTTATGGAAAATCAAATTTTGAACAGGGTGGAATTATTGTGGCATCAAACAGTATTGTGCATCACAAAAGCTTATGTTTAGAAATTAAGGAAATAATCAAAAAACATGATTTATATCCATTCCTTCCTTAATTAAGAGGGGCAACTGGAGTTGGGGTTGGCTCAGGATAATTCATCCCATTATTTTGAGATACACCTCTTAATGTAAGGTTAATTCTGCCCCTACTATCAATTTCCCTAACTCTCACTGTGACTTCGTCGCCTTGTCTTACCACATCCTCAACTCTCTCAACTCTTGCTTCAGAAAGCTGAGATATATGAACCATACCTTCCTTGCCAGGGAGTATCTCTACAAAAGCCCCTATTGGAATTATTCTTGTAACTACTCCTGAGAAAATTTCACCTTCATGGACTTTTCTTGTGAGACCCTCTATGATCTTTTGTGCTTCTTCAGCGGCGGCTCCGTCATGAGATGCGATTGTGACAATTCCTCCATCTTCTATATCTATTTTTGTATTAGTTCTTTCGGTAATACCTTTAATAGTTCTACCACCTGGGCCAATAACTGTTCCAATTAATTCAGGGTCAATTCTAAAGCTTAATAATCTTGGCGCATGTGGAGATAAGGACTCTTGCGGTTTGTTAATCGCTTCCTTCATTTTTTCTAGAATATGCAATCTTGCTGGACGAGCTTTTTTTATCGCATCAGATATTACTGAAACTGTTAGACCTGTGATTTTCATATCCATTTGTAAAGCTGTTATACCCTTATCAGTGCCTGCAACCTTAAAGTCCATATCTCCTAGAAAGTCTTCAATGCCTTGAATATCTGTAAGAATTCGTACTTCTTTACCTTCTTTGATTAAGCCCATAGCAGTTCCACTTACAAGAGCTTTTAAAGGAACCCCCGCATCTAATAATGAAAGCGTGCTTCCACATACAGAACCCATTGAAGTTGATCCATTAGAACTTAAAACTTCGCTAACTACTCTTAAGACATAAGGGAATGTTTCTTTCCCGGGTAATACAGGAATTATTGCTCTCTCTGCTAATGCGCCGTGTCCAATTTCTCTTCTTCCAGGAGTTCTCATTGGTCTTGTTTCTCCCACTGAATAAGGGGGAAAATTATAGTGATGTAAATAAGTTTTTTCAGTGCTTGGATTAAGGTCGTCCATTTCTTGAGCATCACTAGGTGTGCCTAATGTGGTTGTAGATAAAACTTGGGTTAAACCTCTTTGAAATAATGCAGAACCATGGACTCTTTTAGGAAGAATTCCTGCAGAAGCTGAAATTTTTCTAACTTCGTCGAGATTTCTTCCGTCAACTCTTTTCCCATCATTTATGATTTGGGACCTCATTAATTTTTTTGTTAATTTTTTAAAGTCGGAACTTAATAACTTGTCATTCTCTAGGAGAAGATCTTTTAATTGATTTTCCTCTTTCAAAGAATCAATTTTTTCTTGAGTCTCATTTTTTATTTTTTCGAGTTCAATATCTCTCTCTTCTTTTGAAAGATTAAATTTTTTTAAAACTAACTCAATTGGTTTTGTGCAATTTTTCTCTAAATAAGAGGATAATGTTTTGTCTTCTTCAGGTTCAGATGGCTTAATCTGTTTTATTCCTAAATCTTTTAGTAAATCCTCTTGAGATTTAATAAGTTCAGTAACTGCTTCATAACCAAAATCTATAGCTTCAATAGTATCTTGCTCAGATAGTTGGTTCGCCCCAGCTTCAATCATGACAATGCCGTCAGGTGATCCTGCAACAACAATGTCTAAATCTCCTCTCTCTATCTCCCTATAGCTTGGATTCAAGATGAAATCATCTCCGATGAGACCAACTCTAACTGCAGCCATTGGCCCATAAAATGGTATCTCTCCAAGTAAAGTTGCTATCGAAGCCCCGGTAACTGCCAAAACATCTGCTGGAACCCTCTCATCTAAAGAAAGGCAAGATGCAACTATTTGTATCTCGTCTCTCATCCATGAGGGAAAAAGTGGCCTCATGGGCCTGTCGATTAATCTTGCAATTAAAGTCGCTCTCTCTGGAGGGCGACCTTCTCTTCTCATGAAACCACCAGGAATTCTTCCCGCAGCATAAAGTTTCTCTTCATAGTCACATATAAGAGGTAGAAAGTCAGCAGCCTCTTTTTTTGTATTTTTTGTTGCTGTAACCAATAGAGAGGTGTCACCGCACTCAATCATTACTGATCCATTTGCTTGAGGAGCATATAGTCCTGTAGTTAGTCGTATCTCTCGTCCGTCAAACGTGATCGACTTATTTTGTCCTTCCACTTTTTAAATTATTAATCTATACATGATTTATTCTTACATTTTATAGGGACATATTGAGTAAATTATTTAGATAAGCTATAAAAATTCTTAAATTTGTTCCAAAAATGAATTTTAATACGTTTAATTATGTACTTTACGGTAGACAATAAAAAACTTACAAGTACTACCAACTTGATTTAACTACTCCAGGGAGCTCACCATTATGAGCTCTTTGTCTCAACTGATTCCTACAAAGACCGAAGTCTCTGTAGACTCCTCTTGGTTTGCCAGTTGCCCAACATCTATTCCTAACTCTGTTTGGGGCAGAGTTTCTAGGCAGACCCTGTATCTTTCTATGTATTTCTAATCTTTCCATTGGGTCTTTTGCAGCATTGAATTCATCTAATAATGATTTTCTTTTTGCAGCATATTTCTGTACAAGCTTTTTGCGTTTGACTTCTCTCGCAATCATGGACTTTTTAGCCATTTACTAAAATTTTAAAACTGACATTTATTTTAACAGCTTGGATAACAATTTTAAAAATTTATTTATTGGTTTAATAATCTTTGTACTATTAAAAGTTGACTAGTATCCCTTATTATAAGAAGCACACTAAGTCCAACTAAAAGAAAGAAACTCGATTGAGTAACTACCATTTGTACCTTAACTGGGACTGGTCTCCCTCTAAAACCTTCAATCAAAGTGAAAACAAGTTGTCCCCCATCCAATAGTGGTAAGGGTAAAGAATTAAGAACTGCCAAATTTATAGAAATTAGTGCTGCAAATAATAATATTCCAGTTCCCCCTTGTTGGGATAGTTGAGCACCAATTTCAACGATTTTGACGGGCCCACTTAACTGTTGAGCTGTTGAGGAGAAATTAGTAATTAATCCTTTATAACCCTGTATTGTTTTTACCAAAAGTGATAAAAACTCATTATTGGTGTATTTAAAAAGTTCAAATATGTTTTTTGTTTTTTTAGTCTCTTTTTTTATATTAGGTTGTAATTGAGCACCTATTGTGCCCTTGCCATCTATGTTTTTTGGGACCAAAGTTAAATCTTTCAGAACTCCATCTCTATCAATTGTTATAGAAATTGGGTTCTCTGATGAATTTTGAATCTGTTTTACTAAAGTAGAAACCGCTTGATCGCCAACTCCTAAAGTATTGCTTTCAATCTTTAAGATTTTATCCCCTGCTTGTAATCCAGCAAGAGAAGCAGCCTTCTCGGGCTGAGTAGCTAAAACTAAAATGCCAGGTTCGGGATCAAATGGGATTCCAATAGTAGTTACATTTACGATCAAAATAGAATAGGCAAGAATTAAGTTAGCAAATACCCCAGCGGATATAACTATTACTTTTTGAATAACTGGTCTATTTTTTAAAAGATTTGGATCTTTAGGGTCAATATTATTTATTTCTTCATCAGGGAAGGAAACAAAGCCCCCTAATGGAAAGGCTCTAAGTGAATAGGTTATATTTTTATATCTTTTCTGGATTATTGATGGTCCAAAACCAATTGAAAATCCATCAACATAGATACCTTGCAAGATGGCCGCAAGAAAATGTCCCATCTCATGAAAAAAAATGAGAAATCCCAGAACTGTAATTGAGGTTAAAACGTTCATTTAAATATATTAAGTAGTTTTTAAAAAATTTGATCCAAAATACGGAACTAGAGCATCTGGAATTTTTACGCTCCCATCTGTTTGTTGGCCATTCTCAAGAATAGCAGCCATAGTTCTTCCAATCGCAAGTCCACTACCGTTTAAGGTGTGTAAATAAGTATTTTTTTTATCAATTTTTGCTCTTATTGATGATCTGCGGGCTTGAAAGTCTAAACAGTTGCTACAACTTGAGATTTCTCTATAACATTTACTACTTGGGAGCCAAACTTCAAGATCAAAAGTTCTGCTTGAAGAAAAACCTAAGTCTCCAGTACAAATATCAACTAATCTGTAAGGTAGATTGAGCTTTTTTAAAATACTTTCTGCATCTAATGTGATCTTTTTATGAGCTTCAACAGATTCACTTGGATCACAAAACCAATATAGTTCAACTTTATTAAATTGATGAAGTCTTATTAAACCTTTTGTATCCCTTCCATAACTACCAGCTTCCCTCCTAAAACATGGGCTATAGGCAACATACTTAAGGGGTAATTGCTTGGAGTCAATAATATCATTTCTATGAAAAGCAGTTAGTGGAACTTCAGCAGTGGGAGAAAGCCATAGGTCGTCATTAGAACACTTAAAACTTTCATTTGAAAATTTAGGTAATTGACCAGATCCTGTAAGACTTTCTGAATTCACTAAAGCTGGTGGCATTAACTCTAAATAACCATTGCTAGTATGCATGTCGAGCATAAAATTTATTAATGCTCTCTCTAATCTGGCCCCATTGCCAATAAGTGTAATAAAACGACTTTTTGATATTTTAGTTGATTTGACAGAGTCAAAAAGATTAAGACTCTCGCCTATTTCCCAATGAGATTTAAGATTTTCTGTTACTAGTGGATCTCCCCAAGTTTTTATTTGAACATTTTGACTTTCATTTTTTCCAATAGGAGCATCTTTGCTAGGTAAATTTGGCAGATTACAAATTTCATTATTTATATTTTTATCTAAGGTTCTTTTTCTCTCTTCAAATTCTGAAATTTTGGTTCTGTATTCATTTCCTTGTTTCTTTAAATTATTAACTTCTGGAGAATCAGTGTTTTTAGATTTGCTGATTTCTTGACCGATCAATTTACTTAACTTTTTACTCTCAGATTGGAGATTAGATATTTCTATATCAATTTCTTTTTTTTGAAGAGTTAATTCTTGTATTTGGGAAATATTAAAAATTTTTCCTCTTAGGGATAAACTTTCTTCAACTAAAGTTGGATTTTCTCTTATTAATTTTTGATCTAACACTATTTTTTTTTATACCTTATTAAAATAGTTAATCTAAATTCAATATTAGGGATTTTTGACTAAAAATTAACTAAATTAATGATTCCTAACTTATGGTGTTTTTGTAGATAAAATTTTTAGCTATGAAGCAGATCGAGCCCGCCCTGTAGTTGACCATTCCTTTAGTAAATTAATTTGCTCCTTAGCTGTTCTAGATAAGGGAACTAATTCAGAAACTGCCTTTATTAAATCTTTCTCCATGAGTTCTCTATTTTCCGAGAATGAAATGTGCATCCCCTCTATTACTGCTTGTTCAAGTTCTGCACCAGAAAACCCATCCGTTCTATCGATAATTGTGGAAAGAGGAAAACTGTAACTTGGTCTTCTTTTTTTTAAATGCAAATCCAGAATACTTAATCTTTCTTTAGAGTTCGGTAAATCAAGAAAGAATATCTCATCAAATCTACCTTTTCTTAATAATTCAGCGGGAAGCTTATCGATAGCATTAGCTGTAGCTATGACAAATACAGCAGATTCTTTTTCAGCCATCCAAGTTAGCAAACTTGCTAAAACCCTTTGACTTGTTCCTCCATCACTTCTAGCATCGCCACCAAAGCCCTTATCAATTTCATCGATCCAAAGGATACAAGGAGACATGGCCTCAGCTCTTAATATTGCTTCTCTTGTTCTTGCCTCACTTGAACCAACAAGGCTAGAAAATAGTCTCCCAACATCTAGCCTAAGCAGCGGCATCGACCAACTCTTAGAAATTGATTTTGCAGTTAGTGATTTCCCTGTTCCTTGAGCTCCAACGAGTAAGACTCCCTTTGGAATAGGTAATCCATAGTCTCTAGCTTCTTTAGAAAAGGCCCTATATCTTTGATTTAGCCAAACTTTTAAAACATTTAAACCCCCAATATCATCTTGACTTGATTTGGCATCGAAAAATTCTAAAATTTCACTTCTGGCGATTACTTGTTTTTTCTCTTCAAGAATATCTTTAATATCTTCT
>QCDH01000009.1 GCA_003280985.1 Prochlorococcus sp. AG-355-A18 | reverse complement strand
TCCTTACTTAAGAGGAACTTTAATAGTTTTTTGAATAATAAGAAACCTTTTTCAACTCTTTTTGGACCTAAAATTGAAAGCAAAATTACTAATATTATGAATATTTCAGGTGAATTTAAACCTAATAGTTTCATAAAATTTCATATTCTATTTATATTTTAGTACATGCTAAAAATTTAATCTAATTATTCTCAAAAGTTGGTAAATATAGTTCCCTATTTGATGCAATTAAACCTTCTTCTTTAAAAAATATCTCTAGGTCTTTTAGATCATTTATATCTACAAATTCACCACAATTATCTAATATATTATTATGGGTGAAATTCCATAAATCAGCCAAATATTCGTCATCATCTGGAAAAGCTACAAATTTCAAATATGTATTATTCAAAGCATATTCACTAGCAAAATCAGAATCTAAACCTTCCCTCTTAGCATCACAAAAAACCTTAGCAAATCTTTTGCCTACAGAAGTTTGAGCACTTGATAAATCTAAATTAACTTGCATAGCATTTACATTTATTGGTGCAATAAAAATAATTATTGGAAGAAAAATAGATAATAATATAAACAAGAAAAAATTTCCTTTTTAAATTTCAACTCAACATAAACTAGCAAAAAAAGTAATCAATTAGGCCTGTTTAAGTAAAAGCACTTATTATAAATTAAGAAATAAATAGAAAACATAAAATCAGCTCCAAATCTGAATTTATAATAAAGAAAGATTAAATAAATTTAAAATTATATGTCTCCAAATATAAAGCTAAAAGGAAGGGGAGTTAACAGGATAATTACAAGTAAGGTCATGCTATCGCCATTGGCAGGAGTTACGGATAACATTTTTAGACGACTTGTACGTAAATGGGCTCCAAACTCTTTACTTTTTACAGAAATGATAAATGCCACAAGTCTTAAAAAAGGATATGGCACACAAAAAATCAATCAAATAGATTTAGAAGAAGGTCCAATTGGAGTACAAATATTCGATAATAGGCCATATGCTGTTTCTGAAGCTGCTAAACAAGCTGAGGACTCTGGAGCTTTCTTAATTGATATAAATATGGGATGTCCAGTAAAAAAAATTGCAAAGAAAGGTGGAGGCAGTGCTTTAATTAAAGACCGAAAACTTGCTATGGAATTAGTCAAAAATGTTGTAAAAGCTGTTAGGGTTCCAGTAACAGTAAAAACACGACTCGGATGGGATAGTAAAGAAGAAAATATAGAGGATTTCTTATTTAAACTTCAAGATGCGGGAGCAACGATGATCACACTTCATGGAAGAACTAGAAAACAGGGTTTTTCAGGCAAGTCAGATTGGGAAATGATAGGGAGACTTAAAAAGTTGTTGGAAATTCCAGTAATCGCTAATGGAGATATCAAAAATCCAGATGACGCTCTTAATTGTTTAAAAAAAACAAATGCTGATGGTGTAATGATTGGACGAGGAATTTTAGGATCCCCATGGAAAATAGGAGAAATAGATTATGCCCTTAGAGAAAATAAAAATTTTAAAGAACCAAACACAGAAGAAAAACTATATTTAATTATTGAGCATCTTGATGAATTAATAAAAGAAAAAGGAGATCACGGACTGCTAATTGCAAGGAAACATATCTCATGGACATGCAAAGACTTTAAAGGAGCATCAAATTTGAGAAATAACTTGGTTAGAGCTGTTGATAAAAATGAAGTTAAAAATTTAATAATTAAAATGATTAAAACTTTGAATAATGAAAAAAATAGATTAACTTAAAACAAATTTATTTTTTAAATGAAAATTATTAGTAAAGAAACAAGTAAAAGAGTTTGTGATCACATGAACAATGATCACATAGATTCAGTGCACAAATATCTTATTCATTATGGGAAGATATCAATATTTGAGAATGCATATATGGAAGAAATTAATAATAGTTATATAAAAATCAATTACGATGGCCAATCAGCAATTATCAATTTTAAAAATGAAATATCTGAAGAAGAAATTCATTCAACTTTAGTATCAATGATTAAAGACATTAAAAAATAAAATAATTTATAAAAAAATTCTAGTTTTTATTTTCATAGTAATCAGTTATCTTTTTACATTCTTCAAATGAAAGCATGCTTAACCTAGATGTGACATTTATTTTTAGAATTGCACAAACAGCTAATAAATCAGCGCTATCAACATTAAGTGCTTCAGATAGTTCTAGAACCCTAAGACCTTTCATTAGTATTAAAAATCTTTTCTACATTATCGAGAACATTAAAATCAATGGGCTGCATTTTTCCCTAAGCCCGCAACGAATGGAAAAGTTTGTTCATCACCAAATATATCTTCTACCGAAGAATTAGAAATATTAGTTTTTTTATTATCAGGCTTAATTTCTTCAATTTCATTAGAAATATTATCTTTAATGTTGTTTTCAATTTCTTTTGCTAATAAATTATTCGAATTAGAAAATATTGAAAAAACTAAAACAAATAAAAACAAAACAATTCTTTTCATAAAAAAAATTCATCTATTACTATTGTCTTATGCCAAATGAGTTATTTAGAAAGACTAGATAATTTTAAAACAAATCTATATAAATCAAAATCAATTATTTATCTTCCCAGCTTATTTCTATTTTTAAATCTAATTAAAAAATAAAGTACTAATAACAAAAGAATTGCTAAGGAGTACTGATTAAGAAAAACATAAACCATATAGACGAGAAAGGGGAATAAGGACGCCCTCTTGAAATTTAATTTCTGTTGATTTGACATATTTTTCCAATTTAAATATTCTTCCCATTGAAAAATCTTCTTCATTTTTCTACTTCTATTTTTACGATTAAACATAACTTTATAAATATAGTTTTGATGATTCTTATATTAATAAACAAAATTAATCTACAATATCAAAATAAGTTTTTCATTGAATAAAAATATTTTTTAAATAAAAGATGAACTCAAAGCCAGTTTGGAAAATAGAAAAAATTGTTTTACCTCAACATGTAGATCATGCAGGCGTAATGTGGCATGGTAAATATTTTAATTGGCTTGAAGAAAGCCGAATAAGTGCACTTTCAGAAGTAGGTATAAGTTATTTCGAACTAACTAAAAATGATATTGATTTACCTTTAATCAATACTTCAATAAAATATAAATCTCCTTTATTTCTTGGTGAAAAAATAACAATCGAGAGCGAATTCAATATTAATAAATGTCCTAGGATTAACGTAATTTCAAAATTTAATAACAAGAAAAATGAAATCTTAACGATTGCTGAAGTCAATTTAGTCTTAATAAATAGACTGAATTTTTCTATAATAAGAAAAAGGCCAGATTTCCTATCGGAAGCCTTTAGTAAATTAAACGGTTGAAATTATTATCCGCCAACTGAACGAATTATTAATTTATTAATTATGAATATATTTCAAGTTATTGATTCTTATCAATATGAAATGGAATCAAGATATCAAGAAAAATCAATGCTCACAAATCTTTTTACAGAGCACAAATTTATAGGATGGTTAGGGTTGTTTATAGTATTTTTCTCTATCTTTGCAATTTTTGTTTTTCAATTTTTTGAGTGGGAAAGTAATGACAATAATAAAAGTTAAGAAGGTTTATTGCTTATAATTCAACTGAATGATTTAAAAAATGGCTATCTACTTAAAAATAACTAACCCTACAGAGGTTGTAAAAAAAAAGACCTCAAAATGGCTTACAGATATTACACCTGAAAGAATTGATAGAAAATTGGTCGAGGATGAAGTAATAAAAGGCATTATCGAGCAATTAACATTAGAAGGCATAAAAGGAGAAATATCAGCAATTAATGGGTTTGAAGTAAATGAATCTTCAGTAATAACAAAAAATAATTTTGTAATTAGAAAAACAAAAACTTTTTAGATAGAAAATAAAAATCTTTAATGAAAATTTTTTTTATTTTAATTATTTTTATCATTTTTTTAATTTTTATAATTGTAAGAGATTATCAAATTAAAAAGAAAAAGTTAAAATTAAATAATGCCTTAAATTCCAATTTCTTTATTCAAACAATTAATAATTTAATAGACGAGAACAAATACAATTTGTTAGAGGAGAGGATGAGGTTAAGGGAAATAGATGCTTACGGTAACGAAGATTATAAAAAATGGATTGGCAATCCACCTCTTGATGAAAAAGCCATTGAGAAAAATATATTTAATGGATCTAAGCGATTTAAAGAGGGTATACCATACTTCTGGAAAAAAGTAATTTTAAAAAAATTTGGAAGTATGGAATTATTTTTCGAAAAGTGGAGATCTTATTGTAATGAAAATCCTACTATTGATGATGAGATAGTTGGATCTATTAGAAAGCTCGAGATTGAAGATTGGTTTGTTTTCATAGCAAGTCAAATAGAGAAATCATGCTTAAACCTAATAGAAAAAAACTACTCAAGTAAAAACAAGGGAAACTACAAAAAAGGTATTAGATTTGAAAATCATTGTATGCAAATTCTCAAAAAAAATGGCTGGGAAGTAAAAGAAACCCCTAATACAGGAGATCAAGGGGTTGACTTAATTGCGTCAATAAATGATTTGAGAATATGTATACAATGCAAAGATCATGAAAAAGCCATTGGAAATAAGGCAGTTCAGGAAATTTCAGCGGGTAAATTATTTTGGAAAGGTACACATGCAATAATAGTCTCAAAATCTGGCTTTACAAAGTCTGCTCATCAACTAGCAAAATCAAATAAAGTGGAACTAATCAATGAATATCAATTAAAAGATTTAGAAAATTTTATTTTTTAAATATTTTATATCAATTGAGTTAAGCCCTCTTTGTAAAGCAAAAGTGTTGTAAAAATTCCTGACGCCCACATTAAACCTCTAGCTGTGGGGATATTAAATACATATGCACCAATATATAAAAAACGAAAAATAGGATGAATCAATGCTGCAATTATTGCAATATTAGAGTCAGTTAAAGTTATCAAACAAAGAAGACATGCGGGTGCATGAAGGGAAATACTTTCCCAACAATTTTGATGACACCAAACTGCTCTTTTTCCAAAAGAAGGTAATTCATCGAATAAAGCCCTTGGAGCAGACATATTTTCAACAGAATACCCCGCTTTAACTCTCCCTATAGTTAATGGAATAATTGATAATAAAACAACACCAACTGATAGACAAAGGCTCCAGGCAAAAGCTACTTGCATATGATTTAAATATTATTATTAGCTTAATAATTGAAGGCCTTTATCGTGATAAATGAAAAATCATTACCATAGATAAAACTTCGGAAAAAATGCTGTAATTTATAAAAAAATCATTTTATGGATATTTCAAAGATAGTTTTAATTTTTGGCTTAAGTTTAGTAATATATTTTGCTTTTCTGTTTTTAGGATTTTTTCTTAAGAATAAAAATCTAAAGGCACAGAATCTGAAAAAAGAAGAATAGATTATTAATGCCGGGAAAATTCGCTATTTTCTCAATATTTTTATATCTTTTTGAATATATTTCATGGAAATAAAATTTGATTCAAATAATAATAAGGGATATTTGAAATTAAATAAGACAATTGTAGATATATGAAAAAATTTTATAAATTTCTTAAAAGTCTTCTATTTATTTCACTTTGGCTTATTTTATCCTCATTTTTAACCCAATATTGGAATACCTTTCATTGGGAATATATTTATTTAAACTTCAGAATTTTATTTGATAAAGAATTTTGGTTTGTTGTAGAAAAAATTCTTTTAGGATTTGATATTGGTTACTGGTTAGAAGAAGCACTAAAATTCTTAAGTTATGAAATCCCTAAAGAATCTTTTAAATACTTACCAATTTATTTCGTTTTAAAGTCTATTTGGATAAAGAATTAATTTATATTTTTAATAGATTTTAATAAATTCCTTAAAATTCTTGAATAAAGTCGGTGAATTAATTTTTCTTAAAACAAATAAAGTTCCTTTATCACCTCTGCAGATTCTAAGCTTATTACTTAAATAAGTTATCTCTAACCACCCTATTTGTTCATTATTTATTTCTTTCATAGCTTTTATATTTTTTTTTCCAAATTTAGGACCTATAACACCAGCATGTGTAAATTTAACTCCAATTTTTTTCTCATTTATGTAACAAAGTCTTATTAAAATACCAGTACCAATAATTGATTTTATCCCTCTAGGTTTAAGTATGTTAAGACCATTTAAATTAAAGGAATCAAGAATTTGAAGGTTATCAATAAAAGGAGAATATTTTAAAAAAGGACTATTAGAACTACTCCACCTAAGCTCCCAAACACCCTGTAAATCATTTCTATCTTTGCTAAAGGAAAAATTATGATCAATTTCAAGTTGTTCGGCAAAATTACGTATACTCTCTGAATTTGGAGATTTAATAAGTAAATTTAATAAATCATTTTCGATTTCCATTTATTAAACGCTGGAGTAAATAGCTAAGGATAAATACTTACCTTCATGTGCTATATTCTACCCAGAATATGTTGATTTGATGACAAAGAGCTATTGGCTTAAGAAAATTTCAATTCCAAATGCTGATTTATTTCTGGAATATATAAGGACAGTATTGCCTTGGATTAAATCTGTTGGAGGCGTAATAGTAAAAAGAGATTTAATACAAGAATCAACCTCAAATGAATGGGATGGAGGACAGCTTGGATTAGTAATTGAATTTGAATCAAAATTTGCTGCTAAAAAAGCATTTTATTCTGAAGTATTTCAAAAATATCTGCAGTCCAGAGATTTAATGGAATTAGTTACTATAATTACTCTTTAAAAAAATCAACCAATACCGAACTCACACAAACGACTTATAAGTATTTATTACTATTAAATTATTTATGTAATATTTATAACTTCACTAGCAATAGCATATTTTGCAAAATTTAATTGTAAAAGTAATCCGTTAATCAAATGAACTATTCAACAGAAAAAGATGATTATTTGATGACAACTCCATATACAAAGAAAATTCAGCAAAAATTTGAAAAGGTTAAATCTTTTTTAGAGCAAAATGGATTTAATCCTTCATCAGAGACCTTAATGCAAGATATAATTAGCTCAGAAGAATATATTGCTAAAAATGGCTTATAAAATATCAGAATATATTCAGAGCCCTTAAATAATAAAAACCGCCTATTAGAAAAGGTAATAATATTCCAATAAATAAAAATATGGATTTTTTTGATTCGCCTTCTGATATTGGGTTAATTTCTGGTTCAATTGCAAAACCATTTTGTCTACCACCGCTTTCGGTTGTATAACCTTTTTTATTCATAAGCAAAATAATCTATGCAGATTATCTCATGTAAAAACTTATTTAAAAAAATTTTTTACATTTAGAATTATACTAATTTTAAGATCTAATAATTGATTTCAATCTGAGATTTCAATTTGGCAGCTTTTTTTAAAAGACCTACAACTTCCTTACGGCCAGTAGCAAACTCAGCCTTGTTAAGTAACTCGCTATATTTTTTTGTGATTTCTCTATGATTCATTTTAGGTATTATCTTTTATAAATTATAAAGTTACTAAAAAAAGTTTTTGTATAAAAGATATCAAAAAAGAGTTTAAGTACCTTTACTTATTTAAACCAACCTTTTTTCTTTGGTTTAATCTCTTCTTTAATAACTTCTTTTTTTCTCCCAAATAATCCCTTTTTTTGGACTTTTAAATCCTCTTCAACAGGTTTAGATTTTCTGTTAAATAAGCCTTTTTTAGGTTCTTTTTTAATTGATTCTTTTTTGTCGGAAATCTTTGTTTTTTTAGGATTTGATTTTGAATTTTTGGGTTTGCTATCTGCAAATAAAGTTTGATATACAAAAAAACCAAAAACAGCAAAGAAGCCTAATGCCTGTACTAGAGCAGTTCCAAGATTATCAAACATTTAGGCCTCAACTTTATATAGTGATTCTTTTTCTTTCGCTTCTATACATTTTTTATCATAAGGCAAGCATTCAATTTCTGCCTTCTTCTCAGTATGAGAACTGCAGCCACCTGCATTTGCATTAGATATTGAAAACAAAGTTAGTACCCCTAAAATTAAGGCACATGAGGTGTTAATCGGTTTCATGAGTTTTATTTTATTATGGAAAAATAATTTCGCAATTGCGAAGATAATCTTCTCTTCTGCTAAAAGTATCCCCTTTTTATATATCTATTTGTAGTAGTTAACTAAATCGATAATTAATATTGCTAGTAATGAAAAACCTAAAATGAAAGGTAAATAAGGATATTTATTTAAAGTTTTGTTTAGTTGATTTTTCGATGTTTGTTTTTCCTTTTTCTTTTCTCTAGGTGGTAAGCCTAACTCTTCCCTTCTCTTAGCTTCTCCCATAATTTTTAAACTATTTATGACTATTCTATATACCTAGTAGAAGTAGTGTATTGTTCTAGATTTAAATTATTAACGGTTAATTTAGTTTAAATTTTGGATATATTAAAAATATATAAAAAAAATTACATGATAGAAGTAGTTTGGTCAGTAAATATAATGATTGCAATTCTTATTATTGGTGTTGCCTGGATTCTTTATTACATATTTACTTATGATCAAAAATTTACTTCCTAGATAAATGTCAGATAAAGATCTAAGTAATTTTCTAAAAAAAATAGAGCAACTTAATCAAATTGCTGAGCTAATAAAAAATAATCCTAGTAAAAAGTTATCCCTTTCAAAATGCAAGAATCATAATGAAGTAATTAAATTAACCACTGAATGGGGTTTTGATATCGGTAAAAGGTGGGGGGAATATTAATTGATTTTATTACCAGCATTATTAAAATTGCCATCAACATCAAATTAAATTCCTAAGATTAATTAGTATTTCTTGTATTGGAGTTATGAAAGAAATTGGAGAGATAAAGGCAAATATATATAAAATAGCTGCTGTTACAGATAGAGGGCAAAGATTAAATAAATTAATTTCTCCTATGTATGAGGAAAAAGCTAATGAAATGGATAAATTGATTGATGGTCTTAAAGACTTAAGTTTTGAAATATCAGAAAAATTATTGTCTGGAGAGTGGGAATTGATTTTTTCTAATGTTGAATTATTTCGAAGTTCTCCTTTCTTCCTTTCTATTGAAAAGGCATTAAATGATGAATTTAAAAGTAATCTTTTTTTTAAATTACATCAATTGCAAGTGGGATCCTTTGGCATATCAACTATTGGGAGAATTGCTCAAAAGATTGATTTTGAAAAAAAAGAATTTATATCTACATTTGACACTACAATATTTGGGCTTACAACTATTCCTATCTTAGGGTGGTTCAAATTATTGCCTACTTTTGGTGGAAGAGTAATAACCCTAGCAAGTGATTTAGTTTTAAGAAATAATTTACTTGATATGAACTTACAAAAGACAAAAGTTTCCAAAGTTGATGGGCTTAATAAGATTCCATTATTTAGTGAATTACTTATGGATAGATGGTATCCAGTTAAAGAGGTGTGGAATAAGTTACCTTGGAATAAAGAATCGCCAAATTGCCAGGTATCAATTGTATATTTAGACGATGAAATGAGAATTATGCAGGATATGTATGGGTCTATTTTTATTTATATAAGGCCTTCAATTTCCTTATTGAATTCAAATTCAATCTCTAATGATTAATTAAAACACTGAAAATACAACCAGCAGTTAAATTCAAGATAATAATCCAGATCCTTTCAAATAAAATTTAAATAAAAGAATCACTAAAAGGTTTACTATTGCTAAGGCTACTAAACCATTTCTGTTTTTTACATCTAATTTCTTGACTAAATTAGAAAGATAAACTACTGGATTTTCTGGCTCTTTATTATCCAAATTTTATTTAAATATTAATTTGACAAGAAAATATCACAGTTTCATTTGAAGATTCAAAATTGTAAAGAAGAATATCCAAAAAGAAATAAATAATTTTTAACTCATAATTCCTGCATTTTTTAAAAACGCTTTACCCATATTGCCAATTACAAAAAATAGAGACAGATTAATTAAAAGGACTATTAACAATGTCAACATTTTATAGTTTGGATTAGTTGAAATGCCATCAAATCCATTATTAAGAAATCTTTTAAAAAGTGATTTGTCAATTTTTAGTTTTTGTTGCTCAGAATCAAGTTTTACTTTTTCTTCTGAAGAATCTTGATTACTTGCTTTCTCTAGAAATTCTGTAAATGCCTTAACATTTTCTTCTTTTTTATTCCCCTCATTAAGATCTTTATTGTCTTCATTCAAACTGGGGGACGATTCGATTGAATTATTTTCCTCAGGATTAAGTTTTGAATCTTCCAAATTAATAGTAAATGCTAGGAGTATATTACACCATAAAAAAACCCACTCGATCAATTGAAGAGAGGGTTAGCTAAGGTTAAAGTTCTTATTTTGATAATAATTTATTTTAATTAAATTTGCGGTTGTAGCATAATGAAGTTTTAATTTAGATTATATTCAAGGTGATTTTTTTCGTACACATGTTAGATGCAAACACTAAAAAAGCATGTAAAGATGATCCCTCAATAAGAGAAATTAAAATTAGAAATATAGAACATGCTATTGAACAAGCAGAATTGATGATAAAAGAATCAAAAATGAGCCAAGAAGAATTAATCTTTTTAAAAAGAAAAATATCGGACTCAAGACAAGATTTAGAGATACTTTATTTAATGAAAATTCAATGAATATAAATTTGTTAATCTTTAAAAGGATTGAATTTATGCAAAGAAAATTAATTTGTATATTTGAAGACTTATAAAGTTTAAAGAGGATGTAATTATTTGTATAAAGGTTCTATTTATGTCTAAAAATAATCTATATATACCTTTAAAGGTTGTTCCATACATCTTAATTTCAATTACTGCCATATCAATAACAGCAGCTACATATATAATTGCTTAGTTCTATAAGCTATGTAAAGTTTTTAGATATTAAATAAATTTAAATATTTGTAGTAACTAATTGTATGAATAAATTCAAAATAGCAATTTTTACAATATCAATAATCATATTTTCCCTAATTGGAATTAAAAAATTAATTTATATAAATCAAGTTAAAAATATAAAAAATAAAGAAGAATCATTTTTAAATGAATCTATACGTTTTTTAAATGAATGTTTCGATCTAGAAAATAAAAATAAAAGAACTCTCAATAAATCAATTGAATTAATTGAGTATTGCTTAGAGGAATATGGATATAAAAACTGATTTCAAAACTTGAATGATGAATTTCCTTAATACTCAACTAATATACAAATAAAAAATTTCTCATTAATAATCTTGTTATGTTCCATAATTTTTTACTAATAATATTTTCCTAATTTAATTTTTTAAAATGACTAAAGTTAAATGTTCTTATTTAGGAAATTTAAACTGCGAGGCTATTCATCTACAATCTGGAAGTCTTATTAGAACTGATGCACCTTTAGATCACTGCGGTAAAGGTGAAAGTTTTTCTCCAACTGATTTATTAGCAACATCTCTAGGTACTTGCCTGCTAACCATTATGGCAATCAAAACTAAATCGAAAGGATTTGATTTGAAAGGTATATATTTAAATATTGAAAAAGTAATGACACAAAATAGCGAGAGGAAGATAAAAGAACTAATAATAGATATTTTTATACCAGAGAACACTTCAAATGAAACTATTGATTTTTTGAAAAAAGCTTCCAAAGAATGTCCAGTTACAAGAAATTTATCTCAAGAAATAGATATTAAAATTAGTTGGCATAATGATAAATCTCAAACATAGTAATTACATAAAAAATAATGAAATACTTTATTGGAATAGTCCTTGTTTTATTTGGAATATACATAATGACAGACTTGGCATTAAAGACTAGGTATACAAGAAAAAGACTTTCAAAAGGGAAAAAATAAATCTTATAAATTTTAATGATGCAGATTAAGCAAATAAATTTATTTTTATACTGACAATAAAGACTTATTTTAGTTTTATTTTTTCACTATTTTTTGGTCAATCAAACTAATCAAAGGGATCATGAAATTTACATTTATTCCAACAGTGCACCATGTATAAATAATAAGAAAAAATATTTTTATAAATAAATTAGGGGGTAAGGTGAAAAATATTTTGAAAAACCCTCCAATGAATAATACCAATATTCCAATTTGAAAAAGACCTTTGATTATCCATTTAAGTCCATATTTTTTAATGTTTATATAAAACCAGAAAAAAACAAAACTAGATAAAAATAAATATATAAAATTTATGATCATCTTTTCAGAGAAAATCTAATAAATTTGCCATTATCAAGGCATGATGACAATTATCACTTTTTTATCTGCTAATTTTTTTTTTAAATGGAAAAGTTATACAAAAAACAATAAAAACAAATTATTTTTTTACTTTTATCTTAAAACATTTTCGATTTTAGTAAATCAACTCTTTTTTGATTAACTCCTAAATCACTTTCCCCAACTCTTGATTCTGATCTTATTGATAAAATGCTTGATTCGGGTAGAAAGGATACTTCTAAGTCGTCTACATACTTCATCCATTTACTGGTTGCCTCAGCATGAAGATAATCGCCATCAATTTCTACAATCTCAGTTCTTGGAGTGTTTTCGATAAATGTTTTAATTTCTTCAAAAGGGCTCTCAATATTGTTAACCTCCCATTCTTCTCGTACACAATGAGCAATCTCTACACAAGGTTTTAGTTCTACATGAGAGGCAAATGATGAAGAAGGAAATAAAAAGCTTGAACAAATTAAAATTGCTAAAAAAAGTATTTTCATTTACAGAAGTATTTAACAAACCATAATCTAACGAATTAAATTATTAATTTATAATGACGTATCTAATTATTTTGGAAGAAAGCATATATGTTTTTATATTCAGAATTTAATATGTATTGCTAAAAATCCAAAAAAAAAGACCCCTCAGAGAGAGATCTTTTTAAAATTGACTTATATCAAGTGTTTCCTTGTTTCCACTGAAATAAATCAATTCCTCCTACACACAAATTAAATATCACACTTAATTTCAAAATATGTAATGCCTAATAGACCTCTATCTTAACTGTCACATGGCAAAAAATACAAAAAGTACTCAAACATTGCGTTCGAGTACTTTTAAAGTTATCAGAAAAAAGTGTGTGAGGAGTTTCTGATGTATTTAATCTACTCCGTAGGTTATTTTAAAGGCTACAGTATAAATTACTAATTATTTAAGTCTTTCAGAAAAATTGGGCGTTGATGAAAAAAATAATCAAAAACATAAAAAATTCATGAAAAGCATTTACAAAAAAATCATTTTTCTTATTTCGGCAATTGCTCTTTTTTCAGTAATAGTCGGTATTGTCAAATATTCGCTTACTTATATTGAAAATAATCCCGAAAAATACTTACCTACACAAAAGTAAGACAAAATTAAGTATAAATTCACTTCAAAAAATCTATAAAGTGTCTTAAATATGTTCCACATAGACAGCTTGAGTCATGAAAATCAAAAATACTTCAGTTCTTAATCAGAATAATATTTATTTAAGTCAATTCAAAAATAAACATAAATACCAAATACTTGAGAATTACTGGAAGAAAAGAAAGAAAGAATGTGAAAAAAATCTTTCAAAATTTTGCTAACCGATAAATATGAATTTTATTTTTTCTTTTTTATTAGCATCTGTAATGTGGGTACAAGTTCCACAGTGGGAAGCTGACTGGTCAAAATGTGCTGTAGATGTTCCCGATTCGTCATGTCACTGGTACGTAGCTGCTCCCGATAATACTTTTGGGGAAGGATTTAATTGGGAAAACGCTCCTTGGTTTGATGCTAATGGATTACAGGATGTAGCTAAGATTGAGAAAGAATCTGTAGTAGAGAAACTTCAGAATAACTAAAGTTTCTATTTCATCAATTAACTTTTAAAAGTATTTAAATCTAGTTGCCTAGTGGTTAACTTTTGATTAATTAAATAATTTTTATGCGTTTCAAAGTAAGTCTCAAAAAAAATGGAAAGGAATTTGATGAAGTTGTTATAGCTAATAATAAAAAAGAAGCTATGGAAGTAGCTTTAAAAAACAATCCAGAAGCTCAAGCATTAAATTCTGATTGGACATTTAAGATTTAATTATTTACGAAGTTTAGGAATTAAAAGGGACGCAACACAAATAACGCTAATTGCAGGCCCAGGCGAAAGATTAAAGACTATAGAGAGAATAAATCCAAGAAGTGAGATACATAATCCAAAAAATGAAGACCTCATCATTGCAATTCTTAAACTATGAGCCTTATTTAGCCCTAACAAAGTTGGCGTAGAAAGAAGTGCAATTACAAGAATTACTCCCACTGCTGACATTGAACTAACAATTACTAATGCCGTTGTAAAACTCAAAGCAAGATTTAATAAAGAAACGTTTATACCACTCGCGGATGCACCTTCTGGATCTAATCCAACATAAACAACCTTTTCATATCCAAAAGTCATTAAAAGTATAAAAACTAAAAAAGCAATTATTGTTCTAAGTAAATCTCCAAAATTTGCAGTCAATAAATCGCCAAATAATACTGCCTCCAAATCAATCCTTATTCCGAGTAAAGGGATTATAAGGACCCCAAATCCAAGCATTCCAGCGAGAATAGTATTCATAACTGCTTCATAATTTTCACTTTTTCTATTAGTTAAACTTTCCGCAATTACTGAGCCCAGAAGACCACTTATAACACCACCAATTGAGGGGTGAATTCCAAGCGCTAATGCGAGAGCAAGTCCAGGCAACACACAATGAGAGATTAAATTAACTTGTAATAATCTCTTATGAGTGATTAATACAGTTCCCATAGCTGGGCATAAAATCCCGGAGAATATAGTTATTATTAATGGAACCAGCCACCAGTTGTTATTAATAAAAGACATTATTCGAATGATTCGGTATGATCAAAAATACGGGACAAAAAAAGATTTCGGAAACAATGGTAACTAAGTCTGACATTACCAAAAGACAAGAACAACTTCTTGAAGAACTTAATAAATGTGAGGATGAATTGACTGGTCAAGAGTTGCATAGACAATTGATAGAAAGCGGAAAGGCTATGGGACTGACGACTGTTTACAGGAATCTTCAAGTTCTGATAAAGCATGGCTTAATACGTTCTAGACATCTCCCAACTGGAGAGGTTCTTTACACTCCCGTAGACAGAGATATTCATCATTTGACCTGTGTTCAATGTGGTGAGACATCAAAAATGGAAGGATGCCCGGTAAAAGATATTCATACACCCAAAACAAATCCAAAGAAATTCCAATTGTTGTTTCATACCCTCGAGTATTTCGGGCTTTGCCAAAACTGTTATCAAGCTCAGAATTAAAAAGGAACATTCTCTAATCACAGAAATTATTTTCGTTTATAGAGCTAATGTTTATTGACTCTAATTTATCTTGTATTTGGTCAGGACTACCAACTGCCAAAACACTTTTATCAAGAACGATTACTTGATCATAGTTATTTAAAGAATCGCCCCAATCATGGCTACTTACGAGCAAAGAAAGTCCGGCATCGGCAAGTTGACGAACAATTTTAAGAAAATCCTCCTTTGCAGGTGGGTCCAAAGCTGCACAAGGTTCATCTAAAAGAAATATTTTTGCCGGGGACATAAGAGTTTTTGCTAATAGAGCTCTTTGCTGCTGTCCTCCTGAAAGAGAATCGAGTCTTCTATTCGCCAAACTTGCAATGCCTACTCTCTGCATTGTCGCCTCTAATTCACAACATTTATTTATCCAAGAATTAGGATATGCTAGAAGAGTCTTAATTTGAAATGGGTTATTACTTCTTGATTTTGAATACTTTATTTGACCAAGAGATACCAACTTTTCAACTGTAATGGGGAACTTCCAATTCATAGAACTTCTTTGAGGCATAAGTGCCACAAGAGCTCTAGATCTATATAAATTTTCACCATCAATTTTTATTTCGCCTTTATCTGGAGTATTTTGTCCTTGCAAAATTCTCAAAAGAGTTGATTTACCTGCGCCATTTGGGCCAACTAACGCTGTTAGAGTTCCAGGTTTAATCTCAACTGATACCTTATTCAAAACTGGCTTACTTTTTTTTGCGTATGCAAAGGTTAAATTTTCAGCGACTAAAGTAGTCATTAATTAATCTTTTAAAAAAGTCACTTTACAAGCTTACCAATAATACAAGTTGCGTATTATTTTCATAACATTTGATACCTTCACTTGCCAGAGATAATGAAAATGATTATCATTTTTAAGTATTTAATTATTTTTCATGTCAATTTTTAAAAGACTTTTAACAAATAAAAAAGGTTCGAGTAAGTCAATTATTAAAAATTCCGTAATCGCAGGAACAATTATATTTTCTGGTTTTGGGCAGGATGTTATGGCTAAAGGAAAGTCATATGTAGCAGTAGAGCCACTAGTTTGTGATTTAGTTAAATCAATTGCATTACCATCTGACGAAGTTACATGCTTAGTAGATAGAAAACAAGATGTTCATGACTTAAAGATCAATCCAAGGCAAGCTCAATTACTAAATAGCGCAGATAAAGTATTTACTCTTGGTAAAGAAATGACTCCAAGTATGAGAAATTGGGAAAATAAAAAGAATACTGTTGTTGTAGGTGTTAGTGCAATAGACGTAAATGATCATTCTGATCATGGAGGTCATGATGATCACTCAGACCATGGTGGACATGACGATCATTCTGAACATTCAGCTAAAGTAGATGATCATTCTGATCATGGAGGACATGATGATCATTCAGACCATGGAGGACATGATGATCATGCTGAAGGTGCTTTCGAATGGGCAGGCAAATTTCAACTTTCTAAGGGTTCTTACAAATGGTCATTTGAAAAAGTCGATGGAGAATATGCAGATCCTGCAATGAAGATGGTGATTCTCAAATCTAATGACATAGAAGGGTCTGAAGATTTAGCTAAAGAATTATTAGGATCTAAAGACTCAATAAGCAGAAAAAATGATGGTACTTTGATAGCAAGTAATAAAGCTTTTGTTCTTAACTTTGATCAAAGAAAAGAAAGTACTGTTTTTAACGTGGATATCAAAGAAGATGGTCAATATATATTTTTTACTGAACACATGCCTTTTGAGTTTGAAGCAACTCAACACTTTTTTAAAGACGTTTCAAATAGTGATGTAGAACCAATAGCACAAGTTCCAGACGAAGGTGAGGGGCATCATCATCATGACCATGGACGTCTAGATCCACATGTATGGCATGATCCGCATAACATCATAAAAATGGGAGATCTTATAAGCAAAAGTTTAAAGAAAGATATTTCAGTTTTTAATAGAGGTGACAGAAAACTAATTAATGAAAGATTCGAAAAAGCTGATTCTCTCTTAGAAGGCTTAGATAGTTGGATCGTCGAACAAGTAAGTTCTATTCCTGAGGAAAACAGAGTAATTGTCTCTAAACACAAAGCGATGGAATACTACGGGGACGCATTTGGTTTGGAAACCATTAGTTTACTTGACTTTCTTGGAGACTCCTCAAGCTTAAGGCCAGACAACATAAGTTCTACTTTAAAAATGTTAGATGAAGAGAAAGTTCAGGCAATATTTCCTGAACAAATTCCAGCATCTAAGTTATTAAGGAACTTAAGTAGACAAAGTTCAGTTCCTTTAGCTTCTAATCAAATATTCGTTGATGGATTAATGATGGATGGTAATACGGTTTCAGTAGCTGTTCACAATACTTGTACAATTGTTGATTCATTAGGTGGAAGCTGTGATAAAGAATCTGGCTCCAATCTTGAGTCTGAATGGTACAAACTTTCAGATTAAATTTTTCTAATAAAAACGGTTTTCATTTCTTATTATTACTATTATTAAACTATTGTTTATTTAGTAAAAATCAGTAAATGAGCATCAAAGATAAAGTTCCCGTAACCATCCTCACTGGATTCTTAGGTTCAGGGAAGACTACTTTGCTTAATAGAATTTTAAGTGAAGAGCACGGGAAAAGAATAGCCGTAATTGAGAATGAATACGGTGAAGTAGGTATAGATCAAGGTCTCGTAATTAATGCCGATGAAGAAGTATTTGAGATGTCAAACGGGTGCATTTGTTGTACTGTTCGCGGTGATTTAATAAGAGTCCTTGGCAACCTTATGAAAAGAAGAGATAAGTTTGACTATGTTTTAGTAGAAACTACAGGATTAGCAGATCCAGGTCCAGTTGCTCAGACTTTTTTCATGGATGAAGAGATTAGTTCTGAATTTACTCTTGATGGAATTGTGACTTTAGTTGATGCTGCACATATTGATCAACAGCTAGGCAGGAGTGACGAAAGTTCAGAACAAGTGGCATTTGCAGATGTTCTTGTCCTAAATAAAACTGATTTAGTCTCTGATGATGCATTAGATACCCTTGAATCAAGATTGAGAGATATGAATCGAATGACTCGCATTATTAGAGCCGAGAATGCCAAAGTACCAATTGAAACAGTCTTAAATCTAAGTGCATTTGATCTCGATCAGATCCTTAAACGCAGACCAACATTTCTTGAACCAGAATATCCTTTTGAATGGACGGGTGTTTACGATCTAGATCCAGGTAAATATGAATTAATGCTAGAAGAAGGACCCGATCCAGAAATGTCCCTAGTAGCTCTCGTTAACCAAGGTGAGAGTGAGGAAGAACTTAAAGATGGTGCTGAATCCTCCGTAAGACTTTATGCAGAAAATGCTAATACTTTGGAGCCTGGAAATACTGTCCCATATGGAGAACATGTAAATCTAAAATTGGAGAATAAAGGAAATAAATCCTTCATCCTTAACATAGAAAAGCCATCAAAAATAGGTTTGTTTACACAGCACACTGCTGAAGAATTTAATATGAAAGTCATTAAAAGTGACGAAAATAAAGAGATTCCATTTAATACTGAAAGGTTCTGGCAAGCAGAGCATGAACATGATGATGAAGTAGGCTCAATTGCTATAGAGCGTTTTGGAGATGTTGACCCAGAAAAACTAAATACTTGGATGGGAAGGCTTCTCTCAGAAAAAGGGGTGGATATATTCAGAACTAAAGGTTTCATAAGTTACTCAGGCAACCCAAGGCGAATAGTTTTCCAGGGGGTACACATGTTATTTACTGCACAACCTGACAAAGAATGGGGTAACGAACCTCGTAGAAATCAACTTGTTTTTATCGGTAGAAATTTAAATGAGAAAGAGATGCAAGAAGGCTTTGATAAATGCCTGATATAGAACCATTTAGCCCAAGAGGCATGTTCCATGAAGGATGGACTGCTGAAGTTAGCGATTATGCCATAGCATGTGGCTGGGCTCTTAAAGGGAAACAATTTATTGTTGGCGACGTTGCGGGTGGTATTTTTGCATTCGAAGGAGATACTGGAAAAATTATTTGGAAAAAAGAAAATACACACTCCGGTGGTCTATTAGCAATGGCCATTCATCCAGAGGGTGAGATTTTTGCAACATCAGGTCAGGATGGGAATGTTCAAATTTGTAATTGCCACGAAGGTAAAGTAATTAAAACACTTAATCTTGGTAAGGGTTGGGTAGAACATCTCAAGTGGTCTAATGACGGTTTATTTCTAGCGATAGCTTCCTCAAAAAAAGTATATGTTTTTAATGAAATTGGGGAAGAGAAATGGATCTCAGAAGACCATCCAAGCACAGTAAGTGCAATAACATGGTCAAATAAAAATGAGCTCGCAACTGCATGCTACGGCAGAGTGACATTCTTTGACATTGTTAATAATAAAACGAATCAAAAACTGGAGTGGCAAGGATCATTGGTCTCTATGGAATTAAGCCCTGATGGAGATATAGTCGCCTGTGGGAGTCAAGACAATTCAGTTCATTTTTGGAGAAGATCAACAGGAATGGATGCTGAAATGACTGGATACCCTGGAAAACCAAGTCACCTTTCTTTTGATGACAGCGGAAAATTACTAGCGACTAGCGGCAGTGAAAGAATTACGGTATGGAGCTTTATAGGCAATGGTCCAGAAGGGACTATGCCAGGAGAGCTATGTCACCATACAGAACCTATTTCGAGCTTAGCCTTTTCAAATAAAGGTATGCTTGTAGCCTCAGGATCTAGGGATGGTTCTGTTGTCGCAAGTTTCCTAAAAAATGACGGCAATGGAGACCCAGTTGGGGCTGCATTCGCCGGAGATTTGGTAGGGGCAATATCATGGAGACCTGATGATTGTGCACTTGCAGCAGTTAATGCAAAAGGTGTTGTAAATGTATGGAAATTTAAAGTTCGTACTAACCTTTTCTCTAAGGGGTTTAAGTAAAAATTAGAAATTTATTAATTACCAATAGTTAGCTTTTAAATGTCTTTCCATACAAATGACCTCACAGTCATTATCTATCCCTTTTGGGAGAATATCGCAATAAGAGAGACATTGAAAATATTCGTCTATGGGATTTGATTTATCAGTTTTACTTACTTCTTTCGAATGATTCATAAAAGAATTCCTCAATTATTTAAAATTAAGATAGACGAATTAAATATCAAATGAAATAAGCAAAACTTACTAAAAATATCTCAAAAAATTAGCACGATTGATTACTACTCTCGGACATTTTTATTTAAAAAGCAATGCGTATAAAAACGGATTGTCTTTAGAGAAATATTTTCCTAATTTTAAATTGTTGAGTTCTAGGAGGTCTTTCAAAATGATCGATAGCCTGCCTGAAATTTCGGAATAAACCGAACTAATTTAATTAACTGCTCCAATTATTTTTTATTAATGTCTAAGCTTCCTTCTTCTGCATCGTTTAGGTGCCCTTTAAGAAACAAGCTTAATTCTAGAGTTTTTGCCCCAGTTAAAGACAATTAGTTAATTTTGGTGAGCATTAGCTTAAAAGAGGTTAGCAACAAGGATCCATGATTTAGGTGCGTTAATAACTTCAGTAAAAAAAATTAAGTAAGAGATAAAAGAGGGCTTAAATTAGCCCTCTTTTTTAATAAGATGACTTTCTTCTAGTTTTATAGATAATGATTAAAACAAGAAAATTTAAAAATGGTTCGATATTATTGCCCATATTGCAATCCTAAATATCAATTTCAAAAACAATCCTTAAAAGGGAATTTGATTTGTGGATTATGCGGAGAGGATCTCGTAAAAAAACCATATATTAGGTTAAACCAGATAATCGCTTTAGTTGCTGCTTCATCATTACTTCTACCGTTGATTTATACTTTTATTTTTTTAATTAAAAATCAAATAAATCCTCCTAATAAAAATTATCAAGCAAATGGTAATTTAATGATAATTATCAAAGAATAAACCTCATAAAACAATTAAAAAAATCTCAAGAGGTCAACCTCTACAAAGTGATTTATTTAAACAAGAATTTTTACTTTCAATATTTATTTGATCATCAATATTTTTTAATTTGTTTTTATTACTTATTACTTTAACTTTATGCCCACAATGTTCTTTGCAACCACCATTAAATAAATTATGTGCATATAAACTGGAACTATTCGTAAGTAATATAAGAAAAATTATTTTATAAATTTGATTAAAATAAGAATTCATGTTTTGTTATGATTTTCCCCAGAATTAGTAAATAAATAATATCAGTTAATTCCAAGGAGTGTTTATAAGTCCCCAGATATCGAAGAAGAAAAATAAAACTGCAATAATAACAAGATCCCATGCTCTTTCCTTAAAAGCCCAAGGCGCAATAAAAACTTCCCCAAGTCCGTGAAGTGCCGCCCCTACTGGTAGATGATTAAGAACCAACAAACTATGAGAGAGGATAAAGAGAAAGCTTGCGAAATATCTAAAAAAAACAAATTGCCAATTACTAGAACTCATGCATTTTAGATTTTTAAGAAATATACTTCAATGATCAAAATAATGATATAGATCTAGTCAAGAGATATTATTTTTGGTAGCCATAAATACGAATAAAGATATAAAGCTAAAGTAAAAGTTACTAAACGATGAAATATATGTTTTCAAGTTATCAGCCTAAAAATAGTTTTGATGAATACTTTAAGGACAATGTTAACTCTGCTAGAGAAATATTGATTCCACTTCTTTCATCTTTAGATAATATGGGACTTGAAGAATTAAACAGGAATCACTCTGCCGCAAAAAAATTATTACTAAGACATGGTGCAACTTTTAGATTAAACGATACTGGTTTAAAAGGTACTGAGAGAATATTACCTTTTGATCCACTTCCCAGAATAATTAGTAAAGATGATTGGGTAACGTTAGAAAAAGGCCTAAAACAAAGGCTTGAGGCAATAGATTTATTTCTAGATGATATTTATAATTCTCAAAAAATAATAAATGATGGAATAATTCCAAGAGAATTAATAGAGAGTTCAGAAGGTTGGAGACCTCAAATGATAGGTTTCAAACCTCCACTAAATAAATGGTGTCAAATTTCAGGACTTGATTTAATAAGGGATAGGAAAGGAGATTGGCATGTTTTAGAAGATAATTTAAGGTGCCCTTCTGGGGTTGCTTATTTTTTAGAAAATAGATTAGTTATGAAAAATATTTTTCCTAATCTTTTCTCAGGAAGAATAGTAAAACCAATTGATGAATATCCATCATATCTTTTAAAAACGCTTCAAGAACTTGCAGTTTGGACTGACACTCCCAAAATTGTTCTACTAACTCCAGGAATTTTTAATAGTGCTTATTTCGAACATAGTTATCTAGCGCAAGAAATGGGCATCCAACTAGTTCAAGGTCATGACTTAGTTTGTAATGATGATTATGTATATTTAAAAACTACCTCTGGATTAAAAAGAGTAGATGTCATTTACAGGCGAATTGATGATGATTTCTTAGATCCTCTTAATTTCAGAAAAGATTCCTGCCTTGGTGTTAGCGGATTACTTGATGTTTTTAAAGCAGGTCATGTTGCTTTAGCAAATGCACCAGGCACTGGAATAGCAGATGACAAAATGATTTATTCTTTTGTTCCCAAAATGATTAAATATTATCTTGATGAAGATATTATTATTAAAAATGTAGAAACGTATATTTGTCATTATCAAAAGGATCGTGAATATGTTCTAGATAATTTATCAAAACTTGTTGTTAAGTCTGTCGCAGAAGCTGGGGGTTATGGAATGTTAATTGGCCCTCACTCAACAACGAGTGAGATAGAAGAATTCGCCAATAAAATTAAAAATAATCCTAGAAATTTCATAGCACAACCAACATTAGAATTATCTACCGTGCCATCGTTATGTGATGGAGAACTATATCCATGTCATGTTGATTTAAGACCATATATCTTAAGAGGAAAAGATTCATGGGTTAGTCCAGGCGGGCTAACGAGAGTAGCATTAAAAAAAGGATCATTAGTCGTTAATTCTTCTCAAGGTGGAGGATGCAAAGATACATGGGTTGTAGGTAAATAATTATGCTTTTAAGTCGTGTAGCAGAATCTCTTTATTGGATCAATCGTTATTTAGAACGTGCTGAAAACATATCTCGTTTCGTGGAAGTAAGCGAAGCAATGTCATTAGATTGTCCCCCAGGAAGTGCAGAACCCTGGCTACCGTTAATTGACGCTTCTAGTGACAGAGAATCTTTTGATAAAAGATTCCCAGAGAAAAAACCTGATGACGTTATTAATTTTTTAATAAGAGATCGTTTAAATCCAAATAGCATAATTTCTTGCATTCAAATGGCAAGAGAAAATGCAAGACAAATCAGAGATGTCATGACCACAGAAATGTGGGAACAGATTAATATTTTATATTGGAATATGCAAGAAGGAGAGGCAATATGGAATAAACCAAGACAAGAACAATTAAGTGAAATAAGGAGGGAATGTCAGCTTTTTTATGGAATTACAGATGCGACTCTTAGCAAAGATCTTGCCTGGAGATTCAGCATTCTTGGTAGATTAATCGAAAGAGCTGACAAAACATCCAGAATTTTAGATGTTAAATATTATTTACTCCTACCAAGCTTAGATGAACTTGGAGGAGTTCTTGATGAGCTGCAATGGATTGCACTTTTACGTTCAGCTGGAGCTTATCAAATGTTTAGGAAAGCAGTGCAAAATTCTATAAAGCCTAATTCAGTTGCGAGATTTCTTTTACTTGATCCAATTTTCCCTAGATCAGTAAGATATTGTCTTGATGGGATAAGCAATACTCTTAAAACAATAGATACCTCTCCAAGAACTGAAAATCCTTCAGAATTAGAATGCATGAGAGGTTTGCTTAAAGCAAAGTGGAGTTATATCAGAATTGAAGATATAATTAATGATGGTTTACATGAGGCAATCGATTCATTGCAAATGGATTTAAATAAATTAAATGATCTCATTCAAGAGAAATATTTTATTAATTAATAAGTCTATTAATGAGAATTAAATACATTCACAAACTTGAATATAAATACGAAGACCCTGTTCAATTAGGCGAGCATAGATTATGTATAAAGCCAAGGTCAAATGGATTCCAAAAGCTAAAGAATTTTGAATTAAAAATAACCCCAGAACCAGAAATTATTTATCCATTACTTGCTGCCAGCGGAGAAGAGATTAATAGAATCAGATTCAATGGATTAACAGATAATTTAATTATTGAATCAATCAGTGAAGTTGAAACTATTAAACATCCAAACATTATTGATGGAGTTAAAAATAGAGATTTAACATTACCTTTTTGTAGAAGTATTATTAACAGAGATTTGCAGGGAGCATTAGAGGGATGGATGCCTAATGGACAACACGACCCCTCTGCTGTAGAACTTGCCCAAGAAGCCTTAGCAGGAAGCATTAATAACGCATTATCATTTACTTACCAGTTAATAGAGATTATTCAAGATCGGGTTAAATATACCAAAAGGCATACAGGTCCAGCATGGCCGGCTAGCAGAACACTTAGAGAACGTATAGGTTCATGCAGAGACTTAGCAATGCTCATGGTTGAAGCTTGCAGGTCTATAGGTATCCCAAGTAGGTTTGTAAGTGGTTATCATTTTGAAGATCCGTTACCATCTGAGTTGGATTTACACGCTTGGGCTGAATTATATATTCCAGGTGCTGGTTGGAGGGGTTTTGATCCAAGCGGGAAAGGATTAATAGATGATAGATATTTAACATTGGTATCATCTTCAAAATCTAATTTAACCTCTGTAATTTCAGGAAACTTTATAGGAAAAAATAATCTAGAAAATACTTTATCCTGGGAAATTAAACCTCTTGAGATTAAATAAAGATTAAATTTTTAATCTTTTAAATGACGAAAAATATAAATAATAATATGTTTCTTTTTTAGTGTTAATTGATACGTTCTTAGATGAATATATCTGTTTTCATTTGTTTAATCTTTAAAGAAAATTGAACTCAAGTTTAGAAATTCCAGTTATCAAATCAAATAAATCAAAAATGTTTGAATTGATAAGTTATGAAAAATTTCGCGATACAAAAGATGTAAGATTTTTTGATATTAGTGTTAATGAATCAAATTATAGAGATCTAGTTATTCACAGTGGTCCTGCAGTTAGTCCTCCAAATGATGAAGATTTTAACAATTGGCAATTTTACATACATCACAATCAAGAAGATAATCTATTAGCCATCTCTGGGGGTAGAACATTTTTTCTTGTAAATTTTGGTTGGGATTATCCTTTTTATAAAGTTAGATTAGAATCTTGCGGATATATTTTAAGGATACCTAGAGGAACTTTTCATAGATCGGTATCTGACGAAAACGGTTCCATAGTTTTAAATCAAGCCATTAGAGATAAAAGTGGTACGGTTGAATCTGAATTCAAAGTTACCAATAGCAAAGATAATAAAAAACTTCTAGATTGTATAACTAATTTAGAGCCTAGATTCAAAATTTATAGTGTTAAATAATCTTAAAAAGGGATTCTAAATTTATTCATCGATTTAAAAAATTATCTAATTGTTATAAAATAATAATATCCGAATTCTCTAGTATGAAATTTTTTAGATTTATAAAATATCTTTTATGCATTACTTTTTCTTTCTTAGTTTTATCCTCTCCAGTTTTTGCTGGGGCAAATGTAGCTGTTAAGGGCGAGGGAGATGAAGTTCCAAGTTATGTAAGATCTAATATTACAGGATTTGATTTCCATGGAGAGGATCTTCATTTGTCATCTATAGCTGGAGCAGTAGCAAGAGATGCAGATTTTAGTGACGTTGATTTACATGGAACAACCTTAACCCTATCTGATTTAAAAGGTTCTAATTTAAATGGAATCGACCTGACCGATACTCTTTCTGATCGAGTTAATTTCCAAAAAACAGATCTTAGAAATGCTGTTTTAATAAATATGATCGCATCAGGTAGCAGTTTTGCAGGAGCTCAAATAGAAGGAGCAGATTTTTCTTACGCTATCCTTGACAGCGAAGATCAAAGAAATCTTTGTGAAATTGCAGATGGTATCAATCCAACAACAGGCGTTTCAACCAGAGAAAGTCTTGAGTGTAGTTAGAACAAAAACTATAAGTAAACTTTTTATAAATAAACTTTCTTACCATTATTAAATTTATAAATCCTTTGTTCATCATCTTGAAATATCATTTCACCATTTAATTTGGATTTGTTAAATTTTGAAAGCCTTGCTCGGTGAATATTAGATTTTCTATTAATATTTTCTTCGTTATCATAACTCCCAATATAGATATTTATATTAGGGTTTGAAAAGGTTTTTTCTTCCTCTCTTAAAAAAATTCTTTCAATATTTGTTTGCGTGCTTTGAAGTTTATTTTTAAATTTGTTTAATTTTAAGTTCTTTGGTTTTTTAGATTTAATTTTTTTGTAGATTAAAAAAATAAGTCCTAAAATTAGAAAAAATAAAAATATATTCATTAACTATTTAATTTTTATTTTAATATCTACGCCTAAGTTACTTTTAGTAGTTAATATTTCTTTTCTTAAGATTCCATAAGTAAAAATTCTAGATAAAGTTTTCAAAGATTTAAAAACCAAAAAAACAGTAAATAAAAAGAAAACAATAATATTTTCTACAAGAATATTTTTATTTTTATTATCTAGATTGCTCATGTAATTGTTAATTCAATTATTTTTCATCATTATTTGCATATGGTCCGAAAAATTCACTAGCGTCTCTTCCCATTACTTTAGCAAGATTTAAACTTTTATCTATATCCCATTTAGATGCCATTCCATAAAGAATACCTGCAGCAAAAGAATCACCACATCCATAAGAATCAACCTTTAATTTTTTGTTTTTAAGAGCCTTATATCTTCCTCCTGGGAATATTATGCCTCCCTTCTCTCCCTCGGTTTTAATAGTATATTTGGGTTTTAAAGATAATTCAGAAAAAGAAAAAACTTCTCCGGGATCAAGATTACTGCCTATTAATCCATCTAAAAGAACATTTGAATTATTAATTGTATTTAATCCTACCCTTGGTGTTGTACACAGTATTGAAGCTGATCTAGCCATTTTAAAAATCTCTGAATCAGATGCAGTTATAAAAATTCCGTCCATTTTTTTTAAAATGTTCCATTCTAAATTGTCTTTATGAGTTGGAGCTAACCTTTCTCCAATAACTGTTATTGCTCTTTCACCCTGAGAGTCAATTAAACTGAATCCTCTTCTAGTTGGTCTATCACGCCAAGCTACATGCAACTTTATTCCCATATTTGAGAGAATCTTGAAACACTTATCTCCATAATCATCATTACCCAATGACGTAAAAAAATGAATTTGGTTTAAAGTTAAATCAGAAAGTATTTTCGCGATAATAGATCCACCACCAGCTGGATACTCAAGGGACTGTTCAGAATGAGAAATGACTCCGGGTTTTGGTAATTGATCAACCTTTAAAAAATTTATCCACTCAACATGACCAACAACGGCAAAATTTAAATTTCCTTTTTTAAATTTATAGCCTTCAAATTTATTATTCTTTTCAACAACCATAAGCTTTTAAATACTATTATTAAAAGAAATATTTTTGACAAGTGAATTCATTTAACATTTTAAAAGATAATAAACAGATACTATCTTTTCTTTACCTTTTTCTATCAATTTTGGGGGCTGTTCTGCCAATGTTGGCAAATTTCGAATTTGCTAGGGAATATGGAAACAGCTTTGATATAAATAATTTCATTTCTTTAGCGAATGCAAACCCTGCAGCTCAGTCAATTTCTAGAGACTTATTAGTAGGTGCAAGCGCTATTTTTATATGGATAGTAAATGAATCAAAAAAACTAAACATGAAGAATATGTGGGTTGTATACATTGGAACTTTTCTTATAGCATTCGCATTCTCTGCACCTTTTTTCTTATTTCTAAGAGAGAGAAGAATTATTGAATTAGAAAAGATTAATTAAAATAATCTCTTAAATAGAATTGTAAATGCAATAAAGCAACAACAAGAAATTGAAAGCCAGATTATTGAAGCATAACCAAATAAATCTAGTATGCGTCCTGAAATAAATGGTCCAAAAAAATAACCCATAGCGAAACATTGTGATAGTAGAGCAAGTGCAAAACCTTTTTTATTTGAAGGAGCTATTCTGAAAACGACATCTGTTGATGTTGGAAGAAATGAAGCAGTCCCTAAACTTACTAAAATCAACGCCAAAGAAATTAAATAAAACGCTGGGATATTTGAATAACTAGAAATAAATAATAAAAATGAAGCTAAAGAGAAATTTATTAAACTAAATTTCAAGCCAAATAATCTTTCTTTCTTAGATATCCAAGAACCGACAGGCCATTGTAAAAATAACAATAAAATTAACTGAATAGAAATTATAAGACTAATAATTTCTTTGCTTAATGCATTGCGATATACTCCACCTTTAACAAGATCCAAAGGCAAAGTTACTTGTATCAAGGCTAAAGAGGTGGTTATCAATAAAATAGATAAAATTATTATTGTTGAATTTTTATTCCATTTCAATTGTCCCTGATTAATTGGATCTACTAATTTTTTTTGAAAATTTTCTAAGTTTCTTTTTATAGAAGAACTATCTCTAGATATTAAATACGTGATAACTAACATGCAAAATATATCATTTATAAATATTGATTTAGAATAAAAAAAATTCGTCATATACCCCCCTAAGAATACCCCTAGAAATATTCCTAAAGCTTCCGAACTTCTAACAAGGGCATAAGCTTTACGTGTTTCGATAGGATGACAAAAATAGGGCACCCCAAACTCGGCAGCAGGCCAATATATTCCTGCAGCAGCCCCAACAAATGTTTGTCCAATTATGTACAAAAAAGTATCTCTTGAAAAAATGAGGCATAAGCTAGCAGCAATACTTAGTATTGAAGAAGTAATTATCGGAAATTGTATTTTTCCCGTTTTATTAAGATAATTACCTGTAAAGAGTCTTGTTACGGTTCCAATTATTGCTGAAATGGTAAATCCCAAGCCAATATCTGTCGCCGATAATCCTAGGTTATTAAAAATAAGTGATGTTAAATAAATAACACCTCCTGCTCCAAATGCAGCGAAAAATCTTATCTTGGTTATTAACCTCAAATGATAAGGAAATTGAATCCACCATCTTTTGCTAATTTGTAAACTATTTGGACTAATCACTAGTGAAATACATTTTTATAATTTTTTTTAGTTTTTGTGGTTTATTTTTTAATAATGGTTTAAAGGCTGCTGAAAAGATAAATATTAAGTTTGAAGAGATGGAAATCCCTCTTACTATAGAACAATTATCAAAATTAGAAAAATACAAAGATGATTCAACTGAATTAATAGATTGGTTAAAAAAAATTGGATTTATAAGAGTTTTTGAATTATCAAAATTTTTAGAATTTCCAGTTTTCAAAGAAGAGGGATTAAATAGAGAAATATTAAGAAGTTGGATAGGGCGTAAAATTCTTACAGAATTAAGCAAAAGCATTAAAGTTCCAAATGACAATAATGGAACAGAAATATATAACACTATAGAAAATTTATTAGATCAAAAAAAAGAAGTTTCAACTTTAGACATCATAAAGGCATTACCATCAGAAGAAATTTCACTAGATATTGATAATCTAATTTTAATAATTTCATCATGGAAAAATGAATTATCAATGCAACAAGAACTGTTGTCGAAATTAAATAAACTTGAAAGAACTAAACAAAATGCCTTTAAAAATAGTGAAAAAAAATCAACTAAAGATCTAATAAAAATTGAAAAAAAAATTTATGCTCCTCACCGTGTGAAACCTTTTGAAATTGAAATATGGAAAAGCAATAAAACAAATTTTGATAAAGAATTGATAATATTTATGCCAGGACTTGGAGGCGAAATTAATAATTTCAAATGGATAGGTAACGAATTGGCTAGAAGAGGCTGGGCAATATTATTTATAGACCATAGAGGAAGTAATTTAGAATCATTCATAGAAGTACTCGATGGTAAGGAAACAATACCAGGAAGTGCAGACTTTTTCTTATATAGAATTAAAGATTTAGAGGCTGTATTGAAAGCTCATGAAAATGGCGAATTTGGTTTACCTAATAATTCTTATATTTTAATGGGGCATTCACTTGGTGCTTTAATAGCACTTTTATATGAAGGCAAGAACCCTACTAATCAACTAGAGGAAAAATGTGATTCGGCATTAAAAGACTTTGCGGTAACAAATTTATCAAAATTACTTCAATGTCAGTTGAGTGAAATACCATTCCCCAAGAAAAATAATACTAATAAGGCCAGTGCCATAGTAGGTTTTAATTCATTTGGAAGTCTAGTATGGCCAAAAGAAAATAGTACGGGCATTAAAGCACCAACTCTTCTAATAGGTGGTACTTATGACCTTATTACACCGTTAATAAATGAACAATTTAGAGTTTTTTATGCTTTAGATAATCCATCAAATAGATTTCTAATTATTGAAGGAGCAAGTCATTTCTCTCCAATTAGAATTAATAAAAGCTATGAAGAAAATAATGACCTCTTCAAAATAAGTGAATCTTTTATTGGTTCAGAGCCAATATTAGTACAAGATTTATCTATTAAATTTATAGTTGAATTTTTAAAAAATATTAAAGACCAAAAGATCCCTAATGTAGTTAAAAACCAAAGAGATTTGGGACTTAACTTCCATCTTTTAGATCTTGAAACGATAAAAGAAATTTCAGAAAATTAGTACTCTATTCGTGGATCTAAATATGCGATTAAAATATCCACGAAGAGATTTAGAGAGACTATAAGCATAGAGGTAAAAATTACAATACCTTGAACTAAGGTATAGTCTCTTTGAGAAATAGCTTCATGTAATCTTAAAGCTATACCTGGCCATGAGAAAGTCACCTCGAACAACAGAGCACCTCCTGCTAAAGAGGCCATAGTTAAGCCAGAAATAGTGACAATTGGCAATAGAGCATTAGGCAATGCATGGTTTAAAAATATTTGTTTCCTCGATATTCCTCTACATATAGCAGCATTTACATAATCACTTTTTAATGTCTTATCCAAATTTACTCTTAATGAGCGGCTGAATATACCACTTAACAAAAAGCCAAGGGTAATCGAAGGAAGTGCGAGATGATAAAGACTATCTTTCAAAGCAATAATATTATTTGAAAGAATACTATCTAAAATTAGAAAACCTGTAATTTGAGGTTGTTGCTGAAATATTGGAAATCTACCTCCAATTGGGGAAATATTAAAAAATACAGAAAACAATAATTGCGCTAACATAGCACCCCAAAAAGGAGGGATAGCATATGTGGCAATACCTAAAATTCTCGCAATATAATCTGTTTTTTTACCTCTATTTCTCAAGCCAAGTAATCCCAATGGGAAGCCTATTAGTATGGCACTCAATATTGAAAAGAATCCAAGCTCAAGACTTGCAGGCAATGACCTAAGAATAATATTTAGGACTGGCTCTTGGGTACTAAGAGATTGGCCAAAATCAAAGTGCAATATATTTTTAATATATGAAAAATATTGACTTATTAAAGGTTTATTTAGCCCCAATTTATTTCTTAGAAATTCCCTTGAAACCTCATCGGCACCAGATCCAAGTATGGCATCTACAGGATCGCCGGGAGCAACTCTCAACAAAATAAATACTAATGAAGAAATTATCCATAACATTATTGGTATTAATGAAATTTTTAATAACGAATAATTTATTATTTTATTGAAATTTCTACTCATCAATTAACTTAAGATCACTCAATGAAATTATTCCTGCACCATTAAAAATTGGTTTTGATATTTTATTTTGAGACCATGCTTTTTGAGAGGATATCCAAATAGGGATATAAGGGATTGAATTTGCTGCTATTTTTTCAATTTCAACAAGTTTTTCTAATCTGTTAATTCCACTTGTTTTTTCACTCTCAAGAAATAAACTTTCCACGTTATTAGATCCCCAAAAACTACCGCTGTAAACTGATTCTCCTTTTTTACAGATACCATCACTTATTTCATTGCAACTTAAAAGAGGCGTGAGATAGGCTTCTGGATCTGAATAAGCTCCAGTCCAATCGAGAATAACTGCTGTATAAATTCCTAAACTTAGATTCTTATAAATTGTTGTAGATTCAACCCCATTGAGTTGAATTGCAATACAATCATTCAAAGAATTTTTAATTTCTTCCTGCCATGTCAGAGCAATAAGCTTGTCAGCTGGTACATTGGATCTATAAGTAAGAGGTATTTTAAGAATATTTCCATTACAATAATTTTCCTTTTCTAATAAGCTTCTCGCTTCTAAATAATTATATTTAGGCCACAGTGCTTGATTATCTTTTTTTAATATCGGTGGAATAATTGATCTAGATGGCTTCCTTAATCCATAACTTACTTTCTCACTAATCAATTTTCTATTAAGACTTTTTGCCAAAGCCAGTCTTAAATTAAGATTACTTAAGGGATAAGAACTAGTTTTAAGGCTTATAAAACTTAATTCAGTGAAAGGGCTATTACCTTCTTTAAACTGTTTATTTTTACTTAAAATATTAAGACTTTTTCTCTGACTATCATCAATTGAATTTGATAAAAGCACGTCAATTTGTTTACTTTTTAAAGCTCCAAAAAGAGAAGATGAATTTGAATATCCCACAAAATTAATGCCCTTATTTAAGGGGTTTTCACCCCAATAATTCAAATTTGGAGCAATTGATTGGACTTCATTAGAAAAGCTGGTCAGCACATACTTGCCAGTACCAACGAATTTGTCATTTAGAAACTTATCAGTATAATCTTTGTAAAACGTGGGAGATATTGGAGTTAAATTTACTGATGTAAGTAAACCATTTAAAGAACTTGATGGTTTATTCAAATTTATTTTTACTGAATATGCACTTGGCGTTTCTATTGATTTAATCTTATTTCCTAAAATATAATTCATCGTTCCAATTCTTTTGAATCTATCAAAAGTAAACTTTATTGCATTTGAGTTAAATGAAGTTCCATCGTGAAAAAAGACATTTTTTCTTAAATTGATAGTTATTTGAAGTCTATCCTTTGAAATAATTGGCATCCCCGAGGCCAATTCAGGTATTAATTCACCGTTAGAATTTAATTCATATAACGTGTCTCCTAGAGAACTGATTAGTTGAATTGCTTTAAGAGTATTAGCTCTAGCTGGATCTAAAGATTCAATTTTCCCTGAACTTGCTACTATGATTTTTTTAGATATTCTTTTTGAGCCACAAGAATTCTGTAAAAAAGAAATTAAAATAATTAATAATGATAAAAAAAAATTTTTTTTCATATTTCTTTAGTACTTATTTATTCTGAAGAATTATTTGGGCAAAAAATTTGTAAGGTTATTTGACTTATTTCTAAAGCAAATGTTTTTTTAGAATTATAGGCAAAAGGCCACTCTCTCACCCAACAAATTTCTTTACATATATTTATACCAATTATTTGAAAAGTCTTATTACTATTTTTAATTTTTACACAAGCACCTTTATAAAGGTTTTCAGAACAAATTAAATTATTATTTTTATTGTCTAATAGTTTTGAATGAATCATTAAGGTGCTAAAAACCAAACAGTTACTTTCTTCGGTTTACCAAGCTATAAAGAAATTTGCAAACTATTTTTTTAAATACAACTTAATTGACTTGCAATAATTTTGACTTCATTAAGCGAATTTATTTCATCTTTCGATTTCTCAAAATCTCCATTATTCACCTCATGAGTAATAACGACAATTTCAGCTTTGTCCTCACTTGCATCTAATTGAACAATTGATTCGATTGATACATTATTCTTTCCAAAAATATCTCCAATCTTTCCTATTACCCCAGGACTATCAAGACAAATAATCCTAAGGTAATTTTTTTTATTTATTTGTGTAGATTTTATTATATGACAGTTCCTCCAAAAATCAAAAGATAATAGTGGATCGATTAAATTATTATTTTTTGCTGAGGCGGCATGCAGATTTAATATATCTGATACTACTGATGCAGCAGTTGGGCCACTCCCTGCACCTGGACCATATAACATTATCTCTCCAAGAGGATCAGCCTCTATCAATAAGGCATTGTTAACCCCTTTAACTGTTGCTAATGGATGAGATTTTGGAATCAAAGAAGGTCCTACCCAAATATTCAAAGCAAGTGAATCATTATTATTAGTTTCTCTCCTTTCGGAGAATGCTAAAAGTTTTATTTCAAATCCCAATTTATTGGCATATTCGATATCCTTGAGATTAATTTTACTAATGCCCTCAGTATGTATATCCTCCCTTTTGATTTTCCCTCCAAATGCAAGTTCACTTAGAATTGAAATTTTATCTGCAGCATCATGACCCTCAACATCTGCAGTTGGATCAAATTCTGCATACCCAAGGCTTTGGGCCAATTTTAAAGTTTCATTGTAATCAGCTTTTTCATTTGTCATCTTTGAAAGAATAAAATTTGTTGTGCCATTTATTATCCCAACCATTTTTTTTATCCTGTTACTTTTTAATGATCTTTTTAATGGTTCAATAATAGGAATGCCCCCACAAACTGATGCCTCTGACAATAAGTAAACTCCCTCTTTAGAAGCAGTTTTATATATTTCTTCTCCATATCTTGCAATGACTGCTTTATTTGCCGTAACAACAGATTTACCTAATTTTAATGATTGCAGAATAATATCCTTCGCTAAGTCAACCCCACCCATTACTTCAACAATTACATCTATATGAGGATCATTAATTAATTTAAATGGATCATTAGTCAATAATTTATTATCTATCTCAATATCCCTTTTTTTATTAAGGTCTTTAACTGCTATTTTTACAATTTCTATTTCTTTTAGAATTGGATGTGTATCAACTTCAGAACTTAATATTTTATAAATTCCTGAACCTACAGTTCCAAAACCTACAATCCCAATTTTGCATTTTCTCATTTTTTATTTCTTTTAACTTTGAGTTTAATTTTATATTATGAGGCCAACAAAAATTCATTTGCTTGAGACTGCATTTTCAACAAAATGTTTAAAAAACCATTTGATCGTGATGGTGTTAAGCTTGCTTTCAAACCAGTATCTTCAATAAATCTCTTATCTATTTTAACAACCTCACTTGGTGTTAATTCATTTAAACCAGTAATTAAGAATGCTAATAAACCCTTTGTAATTAGTGCATCAGAATATCCTTCCCAAAATAATTTACCCCCTTTTATATTTGCCTTAACAAAAACTTCTGAAACGCATCCCTTAACTTTATTTTCTTCAACAAGGATTTCACTTTCTGGTTGTTTCAATTTTTTGCCTAACCACAAAATGTATTCATATTTTCTTTTAGGATCTTCTGATTTCTTCAACTTTTCTACTAATTTTGATAAATTATTGAATTTTTCCTGATTTTCCATTTTATAACTATAAATTAATCACTTTATGAGTCTTCTATTATACAAATATTTCTTTTTCTGTGATAAATCCTGATAAAGGAATATCCCACTCAGCTCTTGTTAATGGAATCCTACTTACACAATTAGAGGTTAATACTCCAATGCATGGAATATTTCTCCAATCATTATCTCTCCTTAATTTATCAAAATAACCTCCTCCATAACCTAATCTTATTAAGTTTTTATCCACGGAAAGACATGGTACAAATATCATGCTTATCTGCAAATGACTTAATGGGGAAGAGTTATTTGGACTTAGTATCCCCTCAGAATCTTTGGTAAGAGGTTTTTCGTCCCATGGATAAAATAACAACTCTTTTTTATCTTTACATCTAGGCAAAGCTAAAGTAAATTTTTTCTTGAGACTCCTTATATCAACTTCATTTTTTAGAGGCCAATATATGGCTATAAAACCTATATTTTTATATCCCTTGACAAATGAATCAATATATAATCTTACATTCTTTTCTACATTTTCTCTTTGATTGTGAGAAATCCCTTCTCTTAGTTTTCTAAAAGTATCCCTCTCCGATTTCTTATTTTCAAAGATCGTCATATTAAATTTTCAGTTAAACCCATCCTCATTTAGTCTTGTGAGTGCTATGGCCAATGCATCTGCTGAATCATCAGGTTTTGGAGGTTTGTTAAGATCTAAGTTATACATAACAGCATCAAGAATATCTTTCTTAGATGCCCTTCCAGACCCAGCAATTGTTAATTTTATCTGAGCAGGTGAATACTCACTAACATGAATTTTTTTAGAGGCCAATACCATCATAATAACCCCTCTGGCCTGCACCACACTTATGGTAGTGCTTGATCTGTAAAAGAAGAATTTTTCTACTGCCGCTGCAGTGGGGTTCCAATGATTTAATAATTCATTAAGATCTTGGAAAATCTCATAAAGTCTATCTTCTTCTTTTTTATCTTTACCTGTCTCAATAACACCACAATCTAATAATATCTTTCTTTCATTTTCTATCTCAATTATTCCATAACCAACTTTAGCTAATCCAGGGTCAATCCCAATTATTCTCACTGTTATTAAGCTTCAGCAGACAATTGAAATTTTGAAAGATTTTCTTTTTCATCTAAATCAAATACTTTACAAAAAGCTTGAATAACTTTTTCACCTGAATCAACTTGTTCCAAGGGATCTTTTCTAAGTCTATGTCTTAAAGAACAAGAAATAACCCTTGCGATGTCATCTTCTTGCACTTCAGTTCTGCCCTCAAATGCTGCAATTGCCCTTGCAGATCTATTTGTAACTATATCTCCACGTAAACCATCCACATCTAGTTCTCCGCAGATTGCAGAAATATTCAATCTTAAGTCATCGTCCATTTGAACAGAATTTAATATTTCTTGTGCTTTAATAACTTTTTGTTGAAGTTCATCCTGTTGTTTCTCAACACTCAATGAAAACTCATCAGGATTATCATCAAAGGAAGTTCTTTGATCAACTACTTGAACTCTTAATTCAGCATCTCTAACTGTTTTAACTTCAACACTCATTCCAAACCTATCCAATAGTTGAGGCCTTAATTCACCTTCTTCTGGATTCCCTGAGCCAATAAGGACAAACCTCGCAGGATGTCGAACTGAGACTCCCTCCCTCTCAACTGTATTCCATCCGGAAGCGGCCGAATCTAAAAGTACATCTACTAAATGATCATCAAGTAAATTTACTTCATCAACGTAAAGTAAACCCCTATTAGCTTTGGCCAACAATCCAGGTTCGAATGCTTTAACGCCTTCACTCAAAGCCTTCTCTATATCAATGGTTCCACAAAGCCTGTCTTCAGTAGCCCCTAAAGGTAAGTCAACCATAGGTACTTGTTTTTGGATACTCTCTAAATTTTCTCCTTGAGTAATTTTTTCCAAAACTTCTTTACTTTGTAAATCAGGATCGACTAGTGAACTATTATAGGGATCGTCTTTAACAACATCGATTGCAGGCAACAAATCAGCTAAGGCTCTTATTGTAGTAGACTTTCCAGTACCTCTATCACCCATTATCATCACTCCTCCAATTCTTGGATCAATAACATTTAACAAAAGAGCCAATTTCATTTCTTCTTGACCAATTACTGCTGTAAAAGGAAAAACTCTTCTTTTCTTTGTTGTTGGCACAGTTTTAGTTTTCTTAAATATTCAAATAATCAATAGATGTTACTTCAGAAAATGTTTTTAGTAAATATCCCCTATCAAATTAAAACAAGAAGAGGATAAAAACTAATCAAATTTATACTTACTTATTTTTTTTTTGAATTGTTCAAAAACCAGTTTATTTGATGGACAATTCCTCTTAAAACATTTATCTCGTGCATTGATGTATTTGCCCTCAAAATAAAATTCTTGAATTTACTGATTTTTACCTTAGAAGTATGTTTTAAGAGATATCCTACTCGCAAAAGCATTTCCTCTATTTCCACAAATGTATCATGTACTTCTCTCGATGATGCTAAGTTAAAAACTTTTAATTCATTATTTAAATTCTTTTTAGAAGACTTATTTAATTCATACAAAACTATTGATACAGCGTGAGAAAGATTTAATGAAGGATTATTCTGAGAGGTTGGGATATTAAAAGTTTTATTTGCTTGAAGCAATTCACTGTTAGTTAAACCTCTATCTTCTCTTCCAAATATAATTGCTAAATTATTAATCTTTTTAAATGATAAAGTCCAATCGAATATATCTTCAGAAGATCCAAATAATGAATCTTTACTTAAATCAATCCTTCCACAAGATGCGAGAACTAAATCACAATCAAAAATTGCTTTTTGAAGATTATCAAAAATCTTACAATTTTCAAGAAATTTTTGCCCTTTAAGGGCCATTTTTTTTGCTTCTAAAGAAAATATATCGCATTTCGGAGAAACAATTCTTAATTCATCAACTTCAAAATTACTGCATAATCTAGCAACGCTCCCTACATTTAAAGGACCATTTGGTTCAACTAATATTACTTTTAATTTAGAAAAATTTTTTCCCAAAATCATTCAAGGCTATGAAGATATTTTAATAAATTGGACATATTTACAGGATCAATTTCGAAACTTGGCATAGGAGGAGTCAGGCCTCCAGTAACTTGTTTTATTATCTCTTTATCATTCAAACGTTGAGTTATTGAGTGTAAGTCTGGTCCCACCAATCCTCTTGCTGTAATTCCATGACATCCAACACAATTTACCTTAAAAAGAGCATCTCCTTCCTCAACAGAACCATTAAGATCAAGAGTTTCAATAATATATTTGTTATTTTCATTATGATTTACGAAAAATATTGAAAAGCAAATCAAAGAAACTCCAAAAACAATAAAAACAATTTTTAGGAATTCTCTTTTAAAGTCTCGTTCTGCTGCAGTTGATGAAGATGTTGACACAAAAAATAGTCTCTATGTAACAATTGTGAATAAGAAATACTAAAAAGGCAAAAAAAATGATCGAGCCTCTTCTATGTGGAATTGTTTTAGGTTTAGTCCCAATAACTCTTCTAGGATTATTCGTAAGTGCATGGAATCAATACAGAAGAGGTTCAGGGATGCTTGACATTGATTAAAAATGTTAATCTTGACTGCCCATAATTTCTTACATCTATAGTTTCCCATAAAGTACTTTTTTTAATAAATAGCTCAGGAGAATGTTCACAAATAACTATTGAATTTTGTTTTAAAAAATTACAGTTAAATAATTGATTTAAAACTAATTCATGGAAATTCACATCATATGGAGGATCTAGATATACAAAATCAAATTTTAATTTGTTTAATTCCATATTTCTTGATGATAAGTTTCTCTCATAATTTGGTTTAGTCCATTTCAAAACGTCTTTACAAATAACATCAATATCATTTCTCCTATTTTCTATATTTTCCAACGAAAGTAAATTTTCTAAACAAATTTTTGAGTTGATTTTGTTTTTTTCAATTGCAATTATTTTTCTTGCACCATGATTATATGCTTCACAAGATATCGCTCCTGTTCCACTAAATAAATCTAACCAATTACTATTTTCAACTCTGTTATTCAAAATATTAAATACTGCCTCTCTAACTCTCAAAGTTGTAGGCCTCGTATAAATATTATTTGGACTTTGGAGTTTTTTACCCCCAATTAATCTTAAATTAGTCTTCATCTGTAATCATCTGTTATTGAATATTACTAAGCCATCTTCTCAAAAGTTTTTCTCCAGTTTTACCAGATTTTTCTGGGTGAAATTGACAGGCCAATAAATTATCCTTCTCAATCATTGCAGTTAATTTTTTAGAACCATAATTAACCTGAGCTGCAACAATATTGAAGTCATTTGGGATTGCATGATAGGAATGTACAAAATATACCCAATTATTTAATTCTTCAAGCTCTAATAAAGTATTTGGTTTTGTAGGTAAAAGTTCGCACCATCCCATATGAGGGATTTTTTGATTAACAATATTAGGTATTTTTTGTATTTTTCCTTTCAAAATTCCCAGCCCTTGAACTTTTCCTTCATCGCTAGATTCAAAAAGGAGTTGCAGACCTAAACATATCCCCAAAAAAGACTTCCCACTTTTAATCCAATTTTTCAAATCATTTGTCAAATCCGTATTTATAAGATTATTCATTGCTGGATCGAAGGCTCCAACCCCAGGAAGTATTATTGCCTTACAAAGCTTAGAATCATTAAAGTTTTTTATTAATATTATTTCTTCTCCAAGACTTTCTAGAGATTTTGTTACAGAATGAATGTTTCCCATCCCATAATCTATAAGTCCAATTTTGTGCAAACCTTTTAAATTTATAAATGCTTAGTTAAAGTGCTTGAAAGAGTTGCCTTTGGCACAGCACCAACAACGGTATCAACCTTTTGACCTCCCTTAAAGATCATTAATGTAGGAATACTTCTAATTCCGTATTGACTGGCTACATTGGGATTCTCATCTGTGTTTAATTTAAAAACTTTAATTTTCCCTTCAAAGTCTTTTGAGATTTCTTCTACAACTGGAGCGACCATCCTACAAGGACCGCACCATGGTGCCCAAAAATCAACCAATACTGGTAGATCACTTTGCAGTACATCCTTGTCAAATGAAGAATCAGTTACGGCTGGAGCTGATGACATAATTTAAGTATTCCTTTTTGAAAATTTAGCAGGCAATTCTTTTAAGTGATGATTTCATTACAGATAAAATAATATAAGTAACAAAATATCTAAAAAAGCCCGATTAATCGGGCGATTTAGTGTGTGAGGAGTATGGGGTTTCCCCCATCATTTCATAATAACTCCTAATTAGAAAAATTTTCAATTTAATACTTAATTCACTATGGTTTTATGATTTTGCTCTAATTTAACTATTTACCCATCCCAAGCTGCTGAGCCTTTTGATAAACTTTACCCTCTGTAAGAAGCGATGGTGCTATAACTATTTCAACTTTTTGCATTTCTTTAATATTTTTTACCCCAAGAGTACTCATCGAGGTTCTTATGGCTCCTAATAAGTTATGTGTCCCATCATCAAGTAAGGCGGGTCCTTTAATTATTCTTTCTAAGGATCCTGTAGAACCAACTTCAATTCTTGTGCCCCTTGGCAATACTGGACTTGGAGTAGCCATACCCCAGTGGAATCCTTTACCTGGAGCTTTTGAGGATTTAGCTATTGGAGATCCAATCATTACTGCATCTGCTCCACATGCTAAACATTTACAGATATCTCCTCCTGTTACAATTCCTCCATCACCAATAATGGGGATATAACGACCACTTTCTTTAAAATAATCATTTCTTGCCGCACTACAATCAGCAATTGCAGTTGCTTGAGGGATTCCAATTCCCAATACTCCTCTTGATGTACATGCCGCTCCAGGTCCTATCCCAACCATTAGTCCTGCGACTCCAGCATTCATGAGAAGTTTAGCAACTTCGTAAGTAACACAATTTCCTGCTACAACTGGGGCATTCATAGATTCGCAGAGTTCTTTAATATTTAAGGTTTCCCTACCTTCCATACCAAGATGTTCAGTTGATACAACTGTTCCTTGAAGAAAAAATAAATCTATTTTGGAATTATTAAGTGTTTCTTTAAACTTAATAGCAGCTTGAGGAGTCCCACTAAAAGCAGCGATCCCTCCTCCTTGCTTGACCTCATTGATTCTTTGTAAAATCAATCCCTCCTTAACCGGTTCACTGTATATCTTCTGCATTAACGGAACGAAATCCTTCTTTCCGACTGATGCTATTTGGTTCAAAATTTCATCAGGATTTTCATATCTTGTTTGTATGCCCTCCATATTAATAACCCCTATGGAACCTAATTTTGTGAGTTCTATAGCCGTATTGACATCAACAACACTGTCCATGGCACTAGCAACGATCGGAACTTCTCTTTTGATATCACCTATTGACCAAGAAGGATCAGTCAAATCGTAATCAAGTGTTCTATTACCAGGAACTAAAGCTATCTCATCAATGCCATAAGCCCTTCTTACTTTTTTATTTAAACCAAGTTCAATATTCACGAAATTTTCCATTTATTTTGAATAAATTAACAACTAATGGGGTAATAAGCCAAGATTTATTCAAAAAAAACAGGTTTTTTTTTGATTTGTGTGTAATTGTGAGTATTTGGGAATTAAATAAATATTTTTTTTTATTCATTATGACAATCAGCGATTATTATTAAAAAAAGGATTTTTATATGTCTGATATTTTAGATTCTGATAACTCAGGATTAAGCGAAGATAACGACCGAATTATTCAGACTGACCTAAGAAACGAGATGTCTCGCTCATATCTTGAGTATGCAATGAGCGTTATAGTTGGTCGTGCTCTTCCAGATGCAAGAGATGGATTAAAACCTGTTCATAGAAGAATTCTTTATGCAATGTATGAACTTGGTTTAACTAGCGGTAGACCATACAGAAAATGTGCAAGAGTTGTTGGAGAAGTACTAGGTAAATACCACCCTCATGGCGATACTGCTGTTTATGATGCTTTGGTTAGGATGGCTCAGGACTTCTCTATGAGGATGCCACTCATAGATGGCCATGGAAACTTTGGTTCTGTTGATAACGACCCCCCAGCAGCAATGAGATATACAGAATCTCGTTTACAATCTCTCACAGATGAAAGTTTATTAGAAGATATTGAATCTGAAACTGTGGATTTTGCCGATAATTTTGACGGTTCTCAGCAAGAACCAACAGTTTTACCTGCTAGGATTCCTCAACTACTACTAAATGGATCATCTGGAATAGCAGTAGGAATGGCAACTAATATTCCACCTCATAACTTAGGGGAATTAATTAATGGTCTTAAGTCAATAATCAAAAACCCTTCGATTGAGGATAGAGAACTTTTTGAAATAATTAAGGGGCCTGATTTCCCAACAGGTGGTCAAATATTAGGCCGAGATGGTATCAGAGAAACTTTCAAAACAGGAAGGGGTTCAATAACCATGAGAGGTGTAGCAAATATTGAGCAAATTAAATCTCCTGGCAGGGCAGAGAAAGATGCAGTAATAATTACAGAGCTTCCATTTCAAACTAATAAAGCGGCATTGATAGAGAGAATTGCTGACTTGGTTAATGAAAAAAAATTAGAAGGTATTTCTGATATTAGAGATGAGAGTGATCGAGATGGAATGAGGATTGTTATTGAATTAAAAAGGGATGCCTACCCACAAGTAGTTTTAAATAATTTATTTAAGTTAACACCTCTACAAAATAACTTTAGCGCGAATATCCTAGCTTTAGTAAAAGGAGAGCCGACAACACTTTCACTAAGAAAAATGTTAGATGTATTTCTAGATTTCAGAGAGGAGACAATAAGGCGGAGAACAGGATTTTTATTAAAAAAGGCGGAAGAAAGAGATCATATCGTAAAAGGTCTTTTATTAGCACTGGGGGCTATGGATGAGATTATCAATCTAATAAGATCAGCAAAAGATACAGTTTCAGCTAGAGAAAAATTACAAACTGATCATGAGTTATCTTCCACACAGGCAGATGCAATTTTACAAATGCAATTAAGAAGACTAACAGCACTAGAGGCAGATAAAATCAAAAGCGAACATAATGAATTAACACGAAAAATCAACGAATATCTTCAAATATTAAATAGTAAAGAAAGAATTTTTGAAATTATTCTTGAAGAACTTAATAAAATCAATGAGAGATTTTCTTCTCCAAGGAAAACAGAAATACTTGATTTAGGCGGTGGTCTAGATGATATTGATCTTATCGCTAATGACAGATCTGTAGTTTTATTAACTGAAGCAGGTTATTTAAAAAGAATGCCTGTTAATGAATTCGAATCTACAAGTCGAGGCTCAAGAGGCAAAGCTGGAACAAAGACTCAAGAAGATGATGAAGTAAAACTATTTATAAGCTGTAATGATCATGATACTCTTTTACTTTTCAGTGATAGAGGGGTATCTTATGCTCTCCCAGCATATAGAGTTCCTATGAGTAGCAGAACTGCTAAAGGGACTCCATCGGTTCAACTTCTTCCAATCCCTAGAGAAGAAAAGATAACTTCGCTGGTTGGTGTAGATTCTTTTGATAACAATTGTTATCTATTAATGCTAACCAAGGCTGGATTTATTAAAAGAACTTCACTTTCTGCTTTCTCAAAAATTCGATCAAATGGGTTAATAGCGATTAATCTTGAGGATGGAGATGCTTTAACTTGGGTTAGATTATCAAAAGAAGGTGATAGTGTTTTGATTGGTTCAAGAACAGGAATGGCAATTCATTTCAGATTAGATATTAACGAATTAAGGCCACTTGGCAGGACGGCAAGGGGGGGTTAAATCTATGAACTTGAGAAAAGGAGACAATCTTGTATCTATGGATGTATTGACATCGGATTTAGTTGATCAATTGGCAAAAAATGAGGACCTTGATAATGAAATTGATGAGAATCTTGAAGTTAATTCTTCAGAAGGTCCTTGGGTACTAATAGCCAGTGCATTTGGACTTGGTAAAAGAGTACCTGTAACTCAGTTTAGATTACAAAAAAGAGCAGGAATGGGTTTGAAAGCTATAAAATTCAGAATTAAAGATGATGTATTAGTATGCTTGAAGGTCCTAGGAGAAGGGGAAGAATTACTATTTGTGACCGAAAAAGGTGTGATAGTTAGAACAAACGCGGATAAAATTTCCCAACAATCTAGAGCCGCTACTGGAGTAAAACTACAAAGATTGGATGAAGGAGATCATTTATCAGAAGTTGTTTTAGTTCCACATGAACAAACAGAAGAAATGGACCAATTAAACTCAAGCGAAGAAAATTAAGAGAAGATGATTCACTAGATAATATGGAAATACTTGATATTTTAATTTTAGGTTCCGGTCCTGCAGCATTATGCTTAGCTTCTGAATTGGCTAAGCAAAATCTAAATATAAAAGGAATATCAACTAAATCTCCAAATGAAAAATGGGAGAATACATATGGTATTTGGGCTTCTGAATTGGAGGAATTAGGATTAGAATCTTTGTTATCTCATCGATGGTGTAAAACAGTTAGTTTTTTTGGGAATGGGGAAAATAAAAAGGGAGATAACCCAACAAAACATAATTACGATTATGGTCTAATAAACCAAGAAGCTTTTCAAAATGAACTTTTAAAAAAGTGTAAAGGGATTGAATGGTTGAATGAAACAGCAAAAGATATTAAAGAGGAAAATAAACTATCTGAGGTAATATGTTTTTCAGGTCTAAGGATCAAGGCAAGGTTAGTCATTGACGCAAGTGGTCATAAAAGTAATTTTATAAAAAGACCAGTTCAAAATGAAATCGCTCAACAAGCTGCATATGGAATTGTCGGTAAATTTTCATCTCCACCGGTCAATAAAGAACAGTTTGTATTAATGGATTTTCGTCCAAATCATTTAAACAAAGAAGAAAAGTTATCATCTCCTTCCTTTCTTTACGCAATGGATCTTGGAAATGAAACTTATTTTGTTGAAGAAACATCATTAGCTAGTTATCCTGCATTATCTCAAGAAAATCTTAAAAAAAGACTTTTTAAAAGACTGAAAAGTAAGGATATTAAGGTAAATGAAATTTTTCATGAAGAGAATTGCCTTTTCCCAATGAATTTGCCCCTCCCATTTAAAAAACAATTTGTACTTGGTTTTGGAGGATCTGCAAGCATGGTGCATCCTGCATCAGGATATATGATCGGATCTTTATTAAGAAGAGCTCCACTTCTTGCAGAAAAATTAGCAACCTTTTTAAAAGAACCTCATCTAAGTTCTCTTGAACTAGCAACAAAAGGTTGGGAGATCCTATGGCCTTACGAGTTAACACAAAGGCATAAACTTTACCAGTATGGTCTAAAAAGATTAATGAGTTTTGACGAAAGTAGATTAAGAAGCTTTTTCTCAAATTTCTTTAGATTATCTACCAATGAATGGGTGGGTTTTCTTACAAATACTCTTCCTCTTCCAAAACTAATTTACGTGATGAGTAAGATGTTTATAAATTCACCTCTAAAAGTAAAACTAGGAATGCTTAAGTTAAATTAGTATTTTTTTTTTCGCCAATCATCTATATTAATATCTTGAAAAACATTATCTTCTTCCTCAATATCTTCAAGAAATTTTAAATTAATTTTAGAATGATTGTTGAGCATTTCTACTATTTTCCAGAACCTGAACAAATGTTTTTCTATCCTCTCTTTTGCTAGTTCAGTTGTAGTTCCAGCCCTTAGTATGAAACTCCAATCAGAGGACTCAGAGAGAAGTAATTCTCTTGCTGCTTGCTTGAAAAGTCTTGAAGATAAGTCATCATAAAATTTTTTCGAACACAAATCAACAAAAGTTGAGCCTGCTTTAGTGATTTCGGGAACAATCCACGCATTTGCATCATTAATCCAGTAATTATGGTAACCACCTTGTCCCCAACTTGATGGCGACGGATCGCAAATCTGAAGATTTGGCTTTTGAATTAAGAATTCTTTTAAATTTGTAAGCTTAATTGAATATTTACTTGAGTTTTTTAAAATATTTTCAATGAAAAAAGGTCCCTCATACCACCAATGACCAAATAACTCTGCATCAAATGGAGCCACCAATAAAGGCTTAAAGGAAGAGGATAATGTTAATTTTTCCAATTGTTTGGATCTCGCGAGAAGATAGGAATCAGCATGTTCTGCAACCTTCTTTTTGGCTTCATTTTCTAAGTAAAACTCCTTTTCCCCTAATGGCACCTTATCATGTGTAATCTTATGAAACTTCAAGCCTAAAGGTCTTTTTGTTGAAATACCTTTCTTTTGGAGTTTGGAGATAGGTAATTCCCATCCTAAATCTTTATGAAATTCCCTATAAACTTTGTCTCCCGGGAACCCTTCCTTTGCAGACCAAACAGGTAAAGTTGACTCACTATCTCTACCAAAGAAGGCAACTCCTTTTTTCGAGCATATTGGGGCGTACACACCATACCTAGGCCTTGGTATAGCGTTCAGAATACCGTGACCATCTAGGATTGCGTATCTAATTCCAGAATTAAATAGCATTTCATCTAAATTCTCATAATATGCACATTCAGGTAACCAAATACCTAAAGGCTTAGTTCCAAAAATATTTTCATGACTCCTGATGGCTGTATTGATTTGTCCTTTAACAGTTTCTGGATTCTCCCTTAAAATTGGCAAATATCCGTGCGTAGCAGCACAAGTCAGGATATCCAAGTTTCCAGAGTCATTTAAAACTCTAAACTTCTCAATTAAATTTCCAGAACATTTTTGCCAATACAGGTATTTGTCATTAAGATTTTTCATTAAAAATGCAGAGGCATTTTTTTCTTCTTTTGGCAGTTCGTTTAAGAAATCATTTCTTGTTTCAATCCAGCTTGGGAATGTTTCTTTAATTTTTTTATTATTTAGAAGCGATAATAATGTTGGAGACAAACTAATAGTAAGTTTGGTATTTGATGGATTTTCATTTTTGGAAGATTCTATTGATTGAAGTAGTGGTATGTAACATTCCAAAATCGCCTGAAATAACCAATCCTCTTCTAAGGAGTTTTTTTCATTTTTTCTGACATATGGTAAATGAGCATGTAAAACTATCGCTAACTGG
>QCDH01000008.1 GCA_003280985.1 Prochlorococcus sp. AG-355-A18 | reverse complement strand
ATATTTATGATTCAACTGTTATTTCGAGCTACTTTTAATTGACAGTCGATCTAAAGTAAATAATAAATCTTGGTGAGTTTTGAAGTGATTACAAAATTTCTTTACTTAAACTTATCTTAAATTAAAGAATTAAAAATAAATACAATTATATTTTGCTTTGAAAAAATTTTTATTTGCAAATATCTTTATTTTAGGTTTAAGTGCTTCATCAGTGATGGCTGATCATTGGGGTAAACCCAAAAATTTATCTAGTAATGGTCCATGGAATGAAAACTTATCTGCGATTATTAAAGATTCAGACAAACTAAGATTAGAAAAACCTAAACAAACTATCGTAAAACAAGCAGGAGTATCGAATATTGTCGATTTTGAGGGAACTCCTAGAGTTTACTTTCAGTGGTTGACAACAGATAAAGAGAAAATTAGAAATTTTGATCACATTGCTTTTATTGATTACAAAGATCAAATTTGGTCTGAACCAAAAGTTGTAAAATTTTCAGCTAGCAATGATTCCAAAATTTTAAATAAGCCTAAAAAATATCCAGTAGATCCAACAGTAGTAAGAACTTCGGAAGGTAAATACAGAATGTATTTCACAACACATTCAAAAAAAGGAACATATATTGCTTCTGCCGTATCTGACGATGGAGAATATTTCAACATTGAACCAGGGAAACGTTTTAGGAAAAAAGGATTTGATATAAAAGATTGTGCTGTAGTTTTTTTTAATGATTTGTGGCACATGATAACTCCTTCTCATAGAAATGATGGAATTGGATATTATTCCTATTCAACCGACGGATTACTCTTTGTTAGGGGGGATGATCTAAAGATAGATTCAAAAGGTGATTGGTTAGGAAACTTTTTTATTAAAAATGAAAAAGTATATTTTCTTGGAACTAGGTTTGTAGCAAGTACGAAGGATTTTAAAAATTGGCAAAAAGAATTCAACCATAAATTAAACGATCCTTCTATGTTTGTTATTGGAGAAAAAAATATTCAAATTTCTACTACAAGATGAATGAAACGCTTACTACTTGCATAAAAAAAGAGGGGTAAAGCTGCACTCCTAACTCTCTAATAACCACACCGCGTAAACATAGTATTAACTTTTGATTAATTGACAGTCAATCTACAATAAGGGTCAATTAGCTGAAATGAATTTCTTAAGTAGTCTTGGACTGATACTGGACATAAAACACGAATTAAACACTAATAAAACACACTTTTGAAAAATGAAATGAGACTCCAAAACCGTTGAAAGTAGGTTAAATAGTCTCAAAAAGACCTAAGTAGTACTGTCTGGGGCACAATTCTTTTTATAGTAGGTTTTATGTGTTTTATTAATATATAAATGTAGTTATATATAGGTATTAGAAGGAATATAAGATGTGTTTTATTGATGTTTTATTAGTGTTAAATACCAACTAATTAAACACAACACACCTTATACAAAACTAATGCTTGTAATTTCCATGAAATGGGTTCTGTTTTCTTTTATCTGACGCTTCAATCGTGATTTTGTGCATTAAATTCAAACTTCCAATAGCTGCACTTAGTTGATTAGCTTCCAGGGCTTTTATATATACCCTCTCAGTCTGTGTTATTAACCATCCCAGAAGGTCTGTTTTCTCGTACTTCTTCATGCTCTTCACTATTTGAGCACTTGCCCAATTAACGTCCAGATTCGCACTTCTACGAGTAATCCCGTAGTCCCTGACAAGGGTTCTAGTTACTTCAGACACCCCCATGCCTGACTCGAATAACTTGAAAGAGCCTTGCATTTGACGGCATTTTGACGGCTCTTCCTGCCGTCAAATTTTTCAATAAAAAAGCGAGTCTGGGTAACTCGCTAGTATGACTTGGTTTTTAAGAGTCGGGGCGACAGGATTCGAACCTGCGACCTAGTGCTCCCAAAGCACCCGCTACGCAAAATGCGACAGCCCCCATGAGAAACAAGTGAGGCTATAGCTTATGAGTTGGTATGACTAGGATTAATATGAGTCTCAATATTGCAATCTAATGTTGCAAGGTATAGCATAGGTATGCAAAAGCTCGCTCAAATCTCGCTCACCAAAGATCAATGAAAAATTCACTTTAATTGAACTTTAATATACAAATCCTGGTTGCTTAATATAGTCAAAATAAAGGTAATTTAGATTCTGGCTATCACTCTGATAGTAAAAAAGTTTGAAGTCAATATTTTCAATATCAGGGCCAATAATAGTAACTCTTTCTCCAGTATCATTTGTGATGCCATCCCCTACTCTCGAGTGGTAATATTTTCTATGCATCTTTACTGAATCATAATTGGTTTGATTCCTCTCTATACCCGCACCTATAGGACGTAAATAGTATTCTTTCAAACCAATTTTAAAAACTTGCATTGGCAAGACAAAATCAAGTGTCACGATTGCGGGAATAATTCGAAAATATATCTTATTGTGATCATTTTTTAATGGAGCAAAAATGACTCTTCTTGTCTTAGGCATTTGTGATCGGCCGATTGAGAGAAAAGAATAATTGTCATTTAGGAATTGCAACTTAGGGTCTGGCAAAATTTCTTCGACTTTTGTTAGTTTATTTACTCCAATCTTTGCAAAGCTTGAACCTATATTAATACCCATGAATGGTGCCAAAGGATTTCTAGCTAAAACTCCTAGTAAACCTCCTGCAATTGCTCCAAATTTACTTTTAATACTGGAATTCTCTTCATTCTTATCTTTTAATTCAGCTAAAGAATATCTATGCATTTCTTTTATTAGGGCACAATAAACAGATTCATCAAAAGGAGGCGTATTTAAAACTTCGTCATTGATGAAATTAGATTCACCTTCGTTAGTTATAAAATCTAAATCATTGAAGAATGTTTGGAATGATGAGGTTGGATTAATTAAAGCATTTTTAAAATTTTCAATTGTTGATCCAATATCTTCAAATCCTTCAGGAATTTCAGCTTTTGAAGGTATAAATGTAGGGATATTATTTTTTTTCCAAAAATTATCATTTTGTTTGATTGCATCTGAATTAATAGTGTCTTTATCTAAAATGCTTAATTCAGAATTTGAAGGGTTGTTAGTTATTTCGCTATTCTGTTTTGTTACTGCTTTATCATCATAAAAGGGTAATTCTCTCTGTAGTTCTTCACTCAAATATTCATCTAAGTAAGTTTTCTCACCACCATATTTGTAATTGCTCTCAAACATACCATCAAGGATTTTAAATGTTCTACTAGGGTGAAATTGTTTTTTTATTATGGATATTTCTCCATCTAATTCTAATTGTTTTAATTGGAGATTAATCTTACAAGATGCCTCTAATCTATCTGCAAATTTAGCAAAATCGTTAAAAGTATAAAGCATAAATTTCTGAGGGATTTCCCAAAAAGTTGGATAGGTTATTGAAATTAGGAATTTATCAAATGGGTTGCCATATTTTGAATGAGTTTTATCTTCTTGTGAAAATAGCAAATGCACAAAGTAAGTATCTAAATTAGAACTGGCTCCGCAATTTCGAGGTGTTTTCAGTTCTAATTCAACTTTATGTATATTTTCACTTTGGTTTAGTAGAGTAAAATTTTTTTTAAATATACAGTCTTTAGTAGATATGGCTCTATTAAGAGCTCTAGTAAATATAGGATTGTAATTTTCAATTTTAACTGTGTATCCAGAGGCAAAATTTCTGTAAAGAGCCATTTACGTTTTTTTGAGTTTAGATGAGCTCTCCATTTATAAAACCTTCTGCTATGTCCCCTTCAACTTTGGCTTCAAGAATATCTCCAAGAACATCATTATAATCATCACCATCTTCTGCAACTCCAGCAGCTACTTTTGCTTCTAAAACAGTTGCTTCTGCTTCACTAAGATCGTCTGAACCAGCAAAACCTCCAACCATTTTTGCTTCTAATGATGCTTGGGCAATGGCATTAGTAATATTCCCATCATTTTTGATTGCTTCACCAGCAAGATGTCCTTTGAAAACAGCATCTGATAAATCACTCATAATATTTTTTTAATTTCTTAAATATTAATCTAAAAAACAAAAAAAGTAAAAATTCAAATTTTTTTATCGAACGATATCAGATAGCAAAGTATTGCAAGGCATAGCAGAATCTCGCTCAAAGCTCGCTCAGTCTCATTAATCTTAAAAGTAACCAATAAAAAAGACAGGCTGGGAAACCTGTCTGTGACTTGGATTATTAGAGTCGGGGCGACAGGATTCGAACCTGCGACCTAGTGCTCCCAAAGCACCCGCGCTACCAAGCTGCGCCACGCCCCGCTCATAAGATCTTAGTTCATAACAGTCATCTGTTAAAGACCAAATTGCTAAATTTTTTATAAAAAATCACTTTTGAGGAAGGAAAATGATTTTTGTCGCTTTTTTGTCACTAGAGAAAAGAGTGTTTTGTCGCTAGAAATTATTAATTTTCAAATATTTTTCTATTGTCAAACTCAGGACACATAGAACTCATTACATCATTTATAAGAAATTTATCTGATCTAGAAATTGGTTTTTTAAAAGTAGTCTCTAAATTTTTCTTTATGTCTTCAAGAGAATTTCCATTTATTGCTAGGGCGCATAACAAAGCAGATGTCTCAATATGTTTTATTTCTTTCTTATAAGTTTTTACCTCAACTCCGGAGATAATGCTTCTTTTTTTTGAAGCAAATATTTCATTAATAAATAAAGTATTAACAAAAAGAAAAAATATGAATATAAATTTTCTTTTATTAAAAGTTTTTTCAGTAAATAAGTTCAAAAAAGATTAAAAAATATTTTTAAGGAATTATTCACCAGTTTCAAAAGATACGCTGAAAGGACCTGAGTCAAAACGTATACCATCTGCAACATCGTCATATACTACTGTTGTTCCATTATCTTCGACTTTAAAAATAGTCTTTACAGATGTAGTGGCTGCAGTAATGTTTACACTAGTATCTAACTGCATTATTCCAAGTAATTTTGTTACCCCGCTGCATTCGGTTGCTGAGGAGTCATCGGCGATTAAAGTATCAGATGAATCTAATAAATAAGCACGTATTGTTCCTCCAGTAACACTCTCTTCTCCTGTAGCTTCGCATACTGATCCTCCTCCATCTAAAAACCCAAATGTGGTCAAGGGAGCTTCTGTAGTGACATATCCATCAGAAGCTGTGGGAGTGGTTGATGCCCCAGTAACTGTGCCAGCTTCGCTTAAGGTGCCATTAGTAAAGTATGTTGTTCTGTCAACATCACCAATTGGACCATATGAGGCTTTTATATCGAAGCTATTTTTGATTTCAATGTAGGCAAATCTATATTCACCAACGTCAGGTCTAGAGGAATAAGCTTCTGAAAGATCTACTTCTCCACCTGCTGCAAATGATGCAGCCTCTCCAACTCCATCATCTTTTTCAAAGTTAAATGAACAGGAGGAAGTATCTGGAGCACTACCTGCAGATGAAGGAGCAGGATTGCTTGTGCAAAGTCCCATTTTATAAATAGTTACGCCATATTCCTCTGGTGTTCCATAACAACTTCCTCCAGTTGTAGCTATAAAACTTGTGCCATCTCCAAAATCATTGGGACTGGTAATTGTGCTGGGGTCAGGACATGCCGAAGCTTTGACAGGATTAGAGTGGCTAAGTATTGTTAAACCTGAAGATAGAAATAAGGCAGTTGTTAAAAGTTTTTTTGATTTTAAGTTGAATTTTTTCATTGTTTTGTGGGTTAGGGATTTATAAAAATTTGAAAATTTTTCCATTATTTAGTTACCTCCAACTCTACTTGTAAAACTTGTTCCAGCAGCGTATCTTTCAAGTAAAACATTATATTCACGTTTTACCGGCTGAGTCATTTGAGTGATCATATTTTTCTTATAATCTTTTTTGCCAAATGTCACTGGGCTGCTGGTAAGATTCACTCTTAATCCAAAGAATGTTTCATCTGTTCCAGGAAGAGAAGTGTTTACAGTGGTTGATGCAGCAGATATTTCGTTTGATACATAAGCTTCTAATCCCACGTGAGGCGTAGCCTGCCAACTTAAAGTACCTTCTAAACCAGAATTGTCTTGAGTATTTTTGTAATCCCAGTTAAATCCTCTTACGAAGAAAGCAAGTTCTGGACTATTTGGTAATCTATAACCCACTTCCACATCCCATCCTGGAACAACTCTTTCTTTATAAGAAACACCTTTAATAGTTACATCTTTTTCATTAGTAATTGACATATACCAGTTATTTCTAAGCTCAAAATCTTTCCAGAGATATTCTCCTCCAAGACCAAGTCTGCTATGAGCATCACTATAATCGGTCATTCTGTAGTCCCAGAATGCATTCGCTCCTAACATTGATACATCATTGGGACGATGTCTAATTCCTAAACCTAAGTTAGTAGTGGAACCCTCTGCATTAGTAGCAGTTGCTAATCTTGCTTGAGAAAAAGCAAGTGTTTTAATATCACCCTCATCATCTTTAGCTAGCTCTCCTAACTTCATTAAACTATTTAAAGAGAAACTTGTATCAGATTCTGTCCCTCCAGAAATATTTACTGATGTCTGAGCAAAAAATGGAATACTTTGAATTGAACTATTAGCCGTTGAATTTACAAAGTCATATCCGGCATCAGCTAATATTCTTTTACCATCACTAAACAATAAATCAGTATATTCACTGCCTTCAGCACCTTGATTCATTAAGGGAACAAACTTAGTTGAATAAGTTGCTGCTTTGATTATGTATTCTTCTAATTTGTCTTTTGGTTCAAATATATTTTGCTTTTTTACAGTTTGATCAAATTTGATTTCTTCAAATTTGTACTCGCTAGCCGATAAAGGGAAAAAGGAACCCAAAGAAAATGCTAATAGTGCAGAAGTCTTGGAGAGGTTCATTATTAAAAAATTTTTTTCATTATTAATGTTATTTTCAAAAAAGTCGAGCTTTTAGAGATATAACTACATATTTAAAATAATTCGAAATATTTTTGAGCTATGAAGTATTTCATTTGAAGTAAAAAGTTTTAAACAAAATAAACTTACAAAACTCTCCTAAAGAGCCTCACCCGCGCTAGTAAAGTTTTGTCGCTTTTCCTCGCTTTTTAGTTTGTAATAAAAGTAAGAAAGTCATTTATTGCAATATTTCTCTCTTATAAAAAGGTATGCTTCCAAAGCACCCTCTACCAAGCTGCGCCCCGCCCCGCTCATAAGCTATAAGTTCATAACTGTCATCTATAAAAGACTAATTTAATAAATTTTTAATAAAAAATCACTTTTTTAATCTAGAAAATAACTTATCAGCAATCTCTGTATAATGATTATAGAAAAATAATGTCTATAGTTTTTATATTTATAACCCAATGAAAATATCTGATTTATAACTTGTAAAGAAGAATTATTATAAAATACTGTATAAAATTTATATAATGAAAAATTTAGATAGGTTTATTGAGACATATGATGATTTTCCCAAAAAAGGTATAGCTTTTAAAGACTTGCTTGGAATAATGCAAGATTCACAAGTTTTTAGGGAATTAATCATCAAAATGTGTTCCAATCAAGTAATAAAAGATGCTGAAGCGATAGTCTCAATAGAGGCTAGAGGTTTTATTTTTGGTTCAGCTATTTCTTTTCATTCATCGAAACCAATGATAGTTGCTAGAAAGCCTGGTAAATTACCTGGAGAATTGATTCAAGAAAATTACAATTTAGAGTATGGAAAAAATTCTCTGTCAATACAAAAAGAAGCTCTTAAGAAATTTAATACTTATGCGATTATCGACGATCTTCTGGCTACGGGTGGGACAGCTAAATGTGTAGCTAACTTAATAAAAAATAATGGGAAAAAAGTTACCGGATTGTTAACTGTAGTAGAGTTGATAGAACTCAATGGAAGATCAAAATTCAATTTTCCTGTTTCATCAATATTATCAGCTTAATAGTAAGGAAATGTTTTAATTATGATTTAAAAATTTTTTTAATCTACAGATTTAAATCAATCCAATTGAACCAGCGGTAAAACCTACAATTAAGAATAATCCAAATTCAGCCAAATCTCTTGGCATAGAGTTTACAAATAAATTTATTTGAGTCATTTAACCTTGTGCTCCTCAGGTTTATTAATTTTTTGAAAATATAACTAATAATTTTTTTTATCGAGGAAATAACTAGTATTTTTTTCTTTTTTCTAAAGATTTCGTATTTGATTAAGAAAATGTTTATTACTTTAAGTATCTATTATGTAAATTCTTGTTATTATTTAAGAATTAGTGTTTTTTCTTGATGGAATACAAAAAAAAGTCATTAGCAAATCTTGATATAAAAAAAGATTATGAAGAAATAGATACACGATTAGCTACTGGTTGGTACGTTGACGATATTAATTTTTCAAAAAAGAAAATTTATAAAACCAAAAAAACCCCTTTTAAAATTTCTAAAAAAATTAACTTATAGATTTATCACTTTATAATTCTAAACTTGTTTTTTAAAAATCTTATTTATTCAAATAACCATACATAAATAACTACATACTTACGATACTTAGTATTTTTATTTTCTTATATTTTAAGATCATAATTAATTAATAATTAAAGTAACTTATCCATTTATCAAGATATTGATTCGAGTTTTTAAAGTACTTTTCGTATTTTTTCCACTTTTCTATTGATGATTTGTAAAGTGGTTGAACAACTTGCGAAGAAGAGGGAGTATTTATTTTTCCTCTTTCATGAGCAGTACTTCTATAATTTTTTATATTTTCATCCCAACTAACATTTAAGAAATCCAAAATTTTTAAAATATGTTTATCAAAATCCTCAATTAAATCTTCATATTTTGAGGATACGTAATCCATTTTTAATTTTTCCTGATAGTCCAACCAAGTACTCATAGTCAAATCATAAATTCTCGAAGCTGATTCGATACTTCGGAAGTTAGACATCGCATTGTTTGGCTCAAAAGATTGCTGGAAGCACGACAAAACAGTGTCGTAAGGATGTCTATGGGTAAAAATTATTTTTGAGTCTGGAAATAATAAATTTATCAGAGGTAAGCAAACAGTTTGAAATGGAAATTTATCAATCAATTTCTTTGCGCTTTTTTTATCTGAATTGTTTTGTAGTATTTCCAAATAGTGATTTCGCAAAAAATCTAGATCATCCAAGCTTAATTTGTGCAGTTCATCAAGAGAGTACTTGAATTTTGATTTTATAATCTGTTCAACCGAATTAATTAAAGGTTTTTCCTCCAAAACGTCAATTTCAGGATGACTCCTCAGAATTGTGTCAAGTAATGTAGTACCTGATCTGGGGAAACCTATTAAAAAAACGGGTGAATTTTTAGATTTTTTTGTCTTTTTGTCTTGTGCTAAAAATGCTTTATTATCTAAATTTTTTCTATAAGTATGAATGTAATTCAGGAAAATTCTTGGATTGAAATCCTCATATTTTAAATTAAGTTGACTTTTCTCAAAACATTTAAAGGCTTCATCATAATTTTTCACTTTTTCTTCAATAAATGCTTTAAAGGACCAATAAAGGAGATTTGTAGAATGATCAATATTTTCTACCCATTCATCTGAGACTTTATCAATTAAATTCTTTGCTGTGATGAAATCCTTTTCTCTAAAAGAGATTCTCGCTTTAAACATCATTATCTCATTAACAATATTTTTATTCTCTTTCAAACTTTCGATCTTATTTTTTAATTTGCTCAGTTTGTTAGTTTTTTCATAAAGTCTAAAAAGGTTTCTGTATGCATAACTGTAGTTTTTATTAATTTCAATTGCACTTAGAAATAATTCCTCTGCTTCTGATAACTTGTCTAGATCAATCTTGATTGACCCTAAATTAACATAAGCTAATTCAAATTTTGGATTGTAATTAATAGCTTTTTCAGTATAGTTTTCCGCCTCGAGAAGATTGCCCTGCTTTGATAGAAGAGAACCGAGATTACTATAAGCAAGAGAAAAATCAGATTGTATTTCAATAGCTTTTCGGTAGCAGAATTCTGCCTCCTTGTTCTTTTTTTTGTTAGAAAGAATGTTGCCTAAGTTATTTAGTGCCATTGTTGAAGATGGATTTATACTAAGTGCCTTTCTTAAGCATTGTTCTCCTTCATCAAATTTCTCTAATTCGTTTAATACTGCTCCAAGATTAGTTAGGGCAAAATCATAACTGGGATTGATTTGAAGAGCATCTTTTAAGAAGATTTCTGCTCGCTTAGGATTTCCTGAATCTTTCAGGACGCAGCCTAAATTTACTAAAGCATTAATATCTTTTGGATTTATTTCTAAGCTCTTTTTTAAAAAAAATGCCGCTTTTTCAAGATTACCTTCTCTTACCAATATTCCGGCCAAGATAGAATAAGATCTTAAATATTTGGGATTTAATTCAATAGCTTGATTTAAAATATTTTTTGCAATTTCACTTCTCCCTTTAGCCAGGAGTACATTGGCTAAGTTTGGATATGCCTCTGGACAATTAGGGAAATTTTTAATTGATTCATTAAACAGAAATATTGCCTTATCAAACTGCTTTAATTGAGAATAAATACTACCTAAATTATTCAGTATTCTTGGATCATAGATTTTATTTTCAATTAAAAAATTATATATTTTTAAAGCCCCTTTAATTTCCCCTTTTGAATGTAGTGATAATGCACTGGAAATCAGTTTCTCTTTTTGCAAATCTCTAGTTTTTTTTTCTATTGACTTTTTGTTAGCACTATAGTTGTTCCCAAATCCTTTCATACTTTTACGATCTTAATAATTCAGAACCTATTAAAATTTAAATTAACTTTGAATTACCTATAGTGTTGCTCAAAAATCAATAATCCTTATGAATTTCAACAATAGTGCCTGAAAATTGTCTTTGAGGACACAAATATTATCGTCACATCCTCAATAATAATTAATATTCCTTTTCTGTCTTTCTTCTTAAATCCCTTTATTATCAGTTGATCTCACGTTTTAAATTTAATTCTCCTATTAAAAGAAACCAATAATTTAGGCTTTTGGGGAAAATGTATTCGTTGATACTTGAAAAATTGATAATTTTTACGTTATCTTAAGGTGTCCTTTAAATTTCGTGTGAGGAAATTTATGAAGCTTTTTAAGAGCTTACTCGTGGCTCCTGCAACATTAGGCCTTTTGGCGCCTATGGCTGCAACTGCTAACGAAGTTACAATCAATGATTTTAACGCTGCAGAAGAAATTGCAGTTACAAATAGCCGTGTAGACGGCTTAGAAGCTAGATTCAATAATCTTGAAGCTGGTTCATTCTCCGAGACAACTACAGCATCATTCGGTGTAGATTTTCTTGTTGGTGCAGTTGATGGAGCTTCTTCAGAAGCTACAGTTTTCAGCTACCAGATGGGCATCGGCTTAGAAACTAGTTTCACTGGGGAAGATGCACTTAGCGCAACTATTGACATAGGTAATGGCTCAGGTGCTGCTGCAGGTTCTGATGGTTTGAACTTCGATACAACCGGAGACAAGCTAGAACTTGATGGTCTTACATATACCTTCCCTCTAGGCGGCGCAACAGTAATGGTTGGTGACAATACTGACATCAGCGCTGTTTACACTGGAGCTTGTGCTTACAGTGCTTTTACTGACTACATGGGTAACTGTGGTACAGGTAATTCTGTTGGTGTAGGTGGTAATGGTGCTACTGCAGCAATTTCATACGCTTTTGATAGCGGATTCTCATTAGCTGGTGGTGTTTCTTCTCCTGAGACTGAACTTGTTGGTGCTTCAGCAGATAAATACGGTATTGAAGCAGCTTACACTGCAGATTCTTATGGATTAGCAGTTGCTTATGCAGATGACGAATCATCAACTTACTGGGGCGTCAATGGTATGTATGCTTTTGACTTCGCAACAATAAGTGCTGGTCTTGAATCAGAAGATCCTGGAAGTGGTTCTACTAAAACAGGTTTCTTTGTTGGTCTAAGTTTCCCAGAAGTTGGAGCTGGTACTTTTGACATCGGTATGGCAACATCATCTAACTATGCAAGTTCTGATACTGAGTACTACACCTACGAAGCTTCATACGCATATCCAATAAATGATGGTATGACAATTACTCCAGGTGTATACATCAAAGAGGGCACAACTGACCAAACAGGTTTCGCAGTTAAAACATCATTTAGTTTCTAATTAAATTAATTTAATTATTAATTAAAACTACACACTTAAAAAGACCTGCCTTTATGGTGGGTCTTTTTAATGATTATTTTTAAATTTTTAAAAATCTTCTATTATTCTTTATTAACAGGAAATGAGTACAAATTATTAATTTGATAAAATTAGTTCAGTAAATATTTATTAATGACCCCGATATTTAAATGTTTAATTTGCAGAAAAGATATAGAAAGATCAACTAAGGCATTTTGGAATAAAAAAGGCCATCTATTATGTTCTACATGCTTGGATAATATAGATAAGAAGAAAATTTGATTTATTAAATTTAAAAAATTCGTTTATATAGTAATTTATTTTTAAAGAAAGATAGATGCTATAAAGCAATATAACTTACAAATTATTAAAAGGTTCATAAAAACTTTAATGGCAAGAATTCCCTAATTCGCTAGGCATTGAGCCAATAAATTTTTGGGCATGTGATTAAACCTTAAAAGTAAAAAAAAACCTCAAGTTTGTCTGAAATTGTAGTATGATACAAGAATTTCATAAACTTGAGGATAATTTAGATATGATTAATATCTATTATGTTCACGTCTTGTGAAGGATGTTAATAAATGATTTTTTAATTCTGAATGATTAGAATTTAAAACCATCCTGGAATAATTTGTCCAGTTGTTACATATGCGCCAACCGCTGCAACGAAACCTAGCATTGCTGCCCAACCGTTAAAACGTTCTGCTTCAGGTGTCATGATAAAAATTAAAGAATTATATTAATCATTGTAACAGAGATTATGAAGCTTTGTAAAGTATTTTTTAGTTTTTTTGCGGAAATACATTATTTAGTGAAAATATTGTCAAATATATACAGTAATGCCACAAAAATGTATTGAGCAATAATTTTATCTATTGTCAAATAAGCATTAAAAAAAGAAATTTTAGATAATTCATAAAAAATTAATTGAAGTTTTAAATAAATAAAAAATTATTCTCCGCAAATTAATTGTATTTATAACTGTTTTTTGAACACCTTGATGATAATCATAGATTTATCTAGGATAGAATTTCTCCGAAACTTAACACAGAATCATGAATAATTTAAAGCCACATGAATATGGAGATATGTTTATTTTTAATTTTGGATCTATTGTCTTTCACTATTAAGATAATGCACTCAGTAAAAATGTGGGTCGCCTGAGATTCGAACTCAGGACCAGCCGGTTAAAAGCCGGATGCTCTACCGCTGAGCTAGCGACCCATTTTGTAAAATTGAGTACATATGGAATTATCCCTTTTTAAGGTAAAAAAAACAACTTTTTATCTCAAGTTGAACAATAGAAAAACAATTCTTAACTTATGAAATAAAAAATTAAAATTTCTCTCTAAATTTACAGTTAAAAGTTAAAATAATTTAATTAAATAAGAGGATTTCTAAAATGCTTAGAACAATCGTAGTTTTTGCACCCATTATTGCTGCTTTAGCATGGGTTATTTTTAATATACAAAAACCAGCAAGAGAACAATTCAATAGGGACTTTTTGGGTAAGGATTAATCCAATTTGTTAGATAAAGAAGTAATAGTTATTGGTGCTGGTCTTGCAGGATCAGAAGCTGCGTGGCAACTAGCAAATTCTGGTGTACCGGTCAAACTAGTTGAAATGAGACCTATCAAATCAACTCCAGCTCATCATACGAGTGAATTTGGAGAATTGGTTTGTAGTAATAGTTTTGGAGCTTTAAGTCCTGATAGAGCTGCTGGTCTATTACAAAAAGAACTCAGAATTTTTAAATCATTGATAGTTCAAACAGCAGATAAGTTTGCTGTTCCAGCAGGGGGTGCTTTGGCGGTTGATAGATCTAAATTTAGTATCGCTTTAACCGATGCTTTATCCAATCATCCCTTAATTGAAATTAAGAGATTTGAACAATTAGATCTCCCAAGCAAAGAAAATATAACTATCCTCGCAACTGGTCCATTAACTGCTGATGAATTGTTTTATAAAATTCAAGCTTTTACAGGTATCGATGCGTGTCATTTTTTTGATGCTGCTAGCCCTATTATTTATGGAGATACTATTGATCAAGAGATTGTATTTAAAGCTAGTAGGTACGACAAAGGTGATCCTGCATATCTAAATTGCCCTATGGATGAAAATGATTACATCCATTTCAGGAATGAACTAATAGAAGGAGAACAAGCTAATTTAAAAGACTTTGAGAAAGAATCAGCTAATTTCTTTGAAGCTTGCTTACCAATTGAAGAAATTGCTAGAAGGGGAGTTGATACAATGAGATATGGACCATTGAAATCTATTGGTTTGTGGAATCCAAAATGGGGAGATTTATTTGATAGGGAAAACAGATTAAAAAAGCGACCTCATGCAGTTGTCCAATTAAGGAAAGAAGATTTAGAAGGGAAATTACTAAATATGGTAGGTTTTCAAACTAACCTCAAATGGTCTGAGCAAAAAAGAATATTTAGGATGATTCCTGGTTTAAAAAAGGCTGAGTTTGTACGTTTTGGAGTAATGCATAGAAATACTTTTTTAGAATCTCCAAAATTACTGTTACCAACATTGCAATTTATGAAAAGAGAAAACCTTTTTGCTGCGGGTCAAATAACCGGGACGGAAGGTTATGCAGCAGCAGCTGCAGGAGGCTTGCTTGCGGGAATAAATGCATCCTTATTAGCTAAGGGTAAAAAACCAGTAAGTTTTCCCGATGAATCAATGATTGGTTCTCTAATGAATTTTATCAGTAACAAAAATCAAATATTATCTAATCAGAAAAAGAATAAATTTCAACCAATGCCTGCTTCATTTGGTTTGGTGCCAGAACTAACTAAAAGAATAAAAGATAAAAGATTAAGGTACAAAGCTTATCAAGAAAGATCTACAGAAGCCTTGAATAACTTTAAAAATAAACTAGATTCTTGTTCTGATAAGGACCACTTACTCAGCAAAATTTACTAAGATTAATTATCAAAGATCCAAAAAATGGTATTAAATAAGGAAAACTTCGATGCAATTATTATTGGCTCAGGAATAGGAGGGTTAGTAACTGCTTCACAATTGGCAGCGAAAGGAGCTCAAGTATTAGTTCTTGAAAAATATATTATTCCAGGAGGAAGTGGAGGCTCTTTCAAGAGAAAAGGCTATACCTTTGATGTAGGGGCTTCAATGATTTTTGGATTTGGAGAAAAAGGTTATACAAATTTATTAACACGTGCTTTGAAAGATGTGAATGAAAAATGCGAAACTATTCCGGATCCTGTTCAACTGGAATATCACTTACCACATAACTTTAATATTTCTGTAGATAAAAATTATGAGCAATTTATAAGCAAATTATCAGCTAGTTTCCCCAATGAAAAAAAAGGTATCAAGAAATTCTATGATACTTGTGCCAGTGTATTTAAATGTTTAGATTCAATGCCTCTTTTATCAATAGAGGATCCGAGTTATCTTTTTAAAGTTTTCTTTAAATCTCCATTATCCTGTTTAGGGTTAGCTAGATGGTTACCTGCAAATGCAGGAGATGTTGCGAGAAAGTTTATAAAAGATCCTGAACTTTTAAAATTTATTGATATCGAATGTTTTTGTTGGTCTGTAATGCCAGCTCTAAAAACTCCTATGATTAATGCGGGAATGGTATTTACAGATAGGCATGCTGGGGGGATAAATTATCCAAAAGGGGGAGTTGGAACGATAGCAGAGAAGTTTGTTTCTGGTATTGAAAAATTAGGAGGAAAAGTTAGATACAAAGCCAATGTGACTGAAATCCTCTTAAAGGATGAGAAAGCGGTAGGAGTTAAGCTCTCAAATGGGGAAGAGATATATTCAAAAATCATTGTATCCAACTCTACTAGATGGGATACATTTGGATTAAAAGATAATACTAAAGGATTAATTTCTAGCAAAAACGTGCCAAAAATTGAATATAAGTGGTCAGAAACTTATAAACCCTCACCTTCTTTTGTTTCCATTCACCTTGGAGTAGAAAAAAATCTAATACCCGATAATTTTAATTGTCATCATATAATCGTTGAAAATTGGGAGGCATTAGAAAGCGAAAAGGGAGTTATTTTTGTTTCTATACCTACTTTGCTTGACTCGTCTTTGGCTCCTGAAGGTAAACATATCGTACATGCATTTACTCCTTCATCGATGAGTGAATGGGAAGGCCTATCAAGAAAAGAATATTTGCAAAAGAAAGAAAAATATTTTTCTTTCCTTGTAGAAAAAATATCAACAGTTCTTCCTAATCTTGAACAAAATATTGATCACAAAGAAATTGGTACTCCCAAAACTCATAAAAAGTTTCTTGGAAGATATGAAGGTAGTTATGGACCAATTCCCAGTAAAAAGTTGCTTGGACTTTTGCCAATGCCTTTCAACACTACAAAAATTCAAAACCTTTATTGTGTAGGTGATTCATGCTTCCCTGGCCAAGGCCTAAATGCAGTTGCTTTTAGTGGATATGCATGCGCTCACAAAATAGGTGCAAAGTTAAACATCAACAGTTTTAAATTGCCCGATTAAAAGGATCCTTCTGAAATGATAGAAAAATTTAAAACTCTTTTTTTTGTAAAAATTTCGTTAATTTCTCTTTATTTAGCGCTTACAATTCCTTTACCATTTATTTCAATCGAAAAATTAAAAATCCCCTCTGTTATAATTTTTACCCTTGGGCTTTATTTGATAATCAATATCACTAGTGATTATGTAGAAACATGCAGTAATAAAATTTCATATAAAAGTAGCTTTATTTCTAAATTCTTAGGAAAAAAAAATTGGGAGATTTCTTGGAAAGATATTAAATTAATCAAATCTTTACCAACCAGTCAGGGTAGTAAAGTTTATTTTTTTAATACTTTTCAAGGTGATAATTTTCTTGTCCCACAAAGAGTGGAAAAATTTGAAAAATTTTTATTAATTGTTTCCAGTAATACTGGTATTGATATTAATGAAATATCTTACATATCACCACTATGGACATATAAATTACTGACATTACTATCAATTTTAATGATTATTGGTGAACTTTTTGCTTTTCTAAATTAAATATTATCAATACTGAATCTATAACCTTGTTGTCTAACAGTGGTTATGCCCCCACCTTCTCCCAATCCAGCCTGTTCTAATTTTCTACGCAAAGTTAATACTTGAGTATCTACAGACCTAGGACCACCACTGAAAGGCGGCCAGGCCATCCTTAAGAGCTCTTGACGACTTCTTACCATTCCAGGTGGCATCAAAAGAGCGCAAAGAAGTGCAAACTCCCTAGGGCTTAATTCTACGGGCTTCTCACTAAGAGTAACTTGTCTTAAAAGGAGATGAACCTCTAAAGGTCCAACCTCAACTTTTTCTTGTAATCCTATTCTCCCCCTTTTCAGGAGTGTTCTGCATCGTGCTGCAAGCTCCTCAAGTCCAAAAGGTTTTCTGAGAACATCATCTGCCCCTTCATCTAATAGATTTACTAATGCTTCAACACCTGATCTTGCCGTTAAAACTATTACTGAAGACCCTAGTTGTTGAGCTAGTCTCATTGCAGTATTCTGCTCGAGGATTTCCGCGCTAACTAATAAGTCAGGTGATTGTTCTCTGCATAAGTCAATAGCTTCTGCAGCTGTACCTACTGCTGCAGCTAAATGGCCATCTTGGCGAAGCCTTTGCACAAGTACTGTTCTAAGTGTGGGGTGAGGTTCAACAACTAGAACTCTTGAGGGGGTTTGAGAGCTCGCAGGCAATTGTGAACTGCCAGGAGTTGAAGCTAAGATTTGCTCAGTTGATTGCATTCTTAATTACTGTTGGGCCAGGCAATTTTTGATCGTTCTTAATAAGGTATAACAAATGCAAAATAAAAATCAGAATTTATCGAATTATGACATCATTTGAAAACCCCAAAGCAATTCGTCATTTTCAGTCAATTTGCGATAGTTGCCAGGACTTAGTTACTCGTTTTCATACGCCATCTGATCTTAAATTATATAGTGATGGTTATCTTCAAGCATTGAGGAATTGCAGTAGTTTAGGGCAAAAGGATCAAGAAAAATTAGAAAGATTAATTGAAAGATGGATTTTAGATCCGTCAAGTTTTATTGATCCAAATGGAGATGGAAATAAAGGTTTTTTTGATAAAAAAAGGATTTAAAATATTAATTTTTATTAACCAATACAGTATTTATACTCACTAATTGTCTTAAGACGCTAATTCAATTTCTATTTTTTCTTTAAGAGATCCAGAATTGTACATCTCAATAAGAATGTCTGATCCCCCAAGAAATTCTCCTTTTAAGTAAACTTGAGGAATTGTAGGCCAATCTGAATATTCTTTGATACCTTCTCTGATTGCGAAATCACTTAAAACATCAAACGTACCAAATTCTACTCCTAAAGAATTTAGTATTTGAACTACATTGTTGGAAAAACCGCATTGAGGCATTAATTTTGTCCCTTTCATGAAAACCATCACTGGATTAGATTCAATCAGTTTTTGTATTTTATCTTTTGTTAGGTTGTCCATAATTCAATTAGGAGTTTCTGTTTTTAATGCCAGTGCATGGATAGCCTCTGAAGCTAATTCTTCCTTTAAAGCAGAATATACTAGCTGGTGTTGTTTAACTAATGATAAACCATTGAATTCAGATGCAATTACAGTAACTTGCAAATGATCATTTCCCTTAAGGTTTTCAACAAAAACTTGGGAACTTGGGATTTTTTTAGTTATTAATTTAATAACTTCAGTTTTAGTAATCATAGTAAATTTTAATTAACCTTTGTATTTTGTCTCAACAAATCCTAGTTGGATCAATCTTTCATAAGCTTCTTTGCCTTCAGGGCTATCAGGTGACATTATTCTAATTGTCTCAACAAGTAGGGGTACTGCAACCTCAGACTTTTCAGTTTTTATATACAAAGAAGCTAATCTTTCATTTGATTCTGCCAAAATTTGTAATGTTTGCTTACCTTTCCTTTGCATTTCATTGGGGATTCTCGCATCAATTCCTTTGAACGATGAATTTAAATCAGAATAAAAAGACGCAAGTTGCTTTGCTAATTTTCTAGCGTCTAAATAAAAATCCTTAGCTTTTTCAAAATCGCCGTTTTTAATATATTTATCACCTTCTTTTATAAAATATTCGACGTTTGAGATGGAAAGCTTTTTACTTTCATTTGAGAGGACTCTAAAGTCTTCTGGATTCTTTACTTCTGCATGAACTTCATTTTTGTAAGGAACATTTCCAAAAAATATAAATAAAATTGGTATTAATTTTAAGAATTTCATTTTCTTTTTCAATAATTAGATTTCATAGTAACTTATTACAGATTCATCTACCTACATTTTTTAATGCTTTTTCTTCCTCTTGAGTCATTTTTTCATTTAGAAATTTATTAAAGTCATTGATAGTAAAGCTTGAGTAATCATTAATTGGTATTGGTTTTCCAAAGGATAAACAAAATTCGCCCCTAAAGTTCGGAGGTATTTTGCTGTAAGCAATTCCAATAGGAATTATAGTTATAGAGGTGGTTTTTTTGGTAGCTAATCTAGCTAATCTATATAGTCCTTCTTTGAGAACTAATTTTTTCCCATATCTATTAATCTTTCCTTCGGGGAAAACAACTAGTTGTTCTCCTTTTTCTATAAGGTCAATCGCATATCTTAAAGCTGAGAGAGATGGCGATAATTGATTTATTGAAAAACATCCAAGTCTTTTTAAAAACCAACCTTGTATTCCTCTCATTTCGGATTTAGTAACCATAAATCTACAATCCTTTTTTGTTACCCTTCTACCCATTGCCATTGTGAGTATTAAGCCGTCCCATCTTGATCTGTGGGTCGGAGCCAAAATGATAGAGGAATTTATGGGAATCGAATAACCATTTTTTAATATTTTCTTTTTTCTAAAAAAGAACCTCAAAACAACGTCCTGAGTAACGAACATTGCAATAAATCCCAATGCAGGATTGATTTTATGCCAAATATTTAAGGAATTCTTCTTCAAGTTCTATTTACTATATATTAATAATTTAAGTGTTTGCCTTTTTTTATTAGCTATTATTGGTCGGTTACTAGATTGTCTAGAAACTAAGATTTTCAAAATTATGGCTACTTTAGGAGTAAACATTGATCATATTGCAAATGTAAGGCAAGCAAGGAAAACTGTCGAGCCTGACCCTGTGCAATTTGCTTTTTTAGCTGAATTAGGAGGGGCAGATTCCATAACAGTGCATCTAAGAGAAGATAGAAGACATATACAAGATAGGGACGTATTCCTTCTGAAAGAGACTATTAAAACAAAACTCAATTTAGAGATGGCTGCTACAGAAGAAATGTTAGAAATTGCCAAAAAAATTCTTCCCGATTATGTAACGCTTGTACCCGAGAAAAGAGAGGAAGTTACTACTGAAGGCGGGTTGGATTTAAAAAGTAATGTGCAATACCTTAAGAAGGCTGTTGGGGATTTAAAGGATGAAAATATAGAAGTAAGTGCATTTATTGATCCTCTTGGTGAACAGATAAATTATTCCAAAGAAATAGGCTTTGATTTTATAGAATTACATACTGGAAAATATGCTGAGCTATCGGGATCTGAACAATATAAAGAGCTCCAAAGGATTATAGAGTCTACACATTTAGCAAATGACCTTGGATTAGTTGTAAATGCTGGTCATGGCCTTAACTATAATAATGTTAAAAAAATTGCATCAATTAACAATATGAATGAGCTAAACATAGGTCATAGTATTGTTGCAAGGGCTTTAGCGATAGGATTAGAAAAGTCTGTACGTGAAATGAAGTCCCTAATTACATTAAATTAAATTTCAAAATGACAACATATTTTTTCGTCGCGGCAAGTGAAAAGTTTTTAACTGTTGAAGAACCAATTGAGGAGATACTGAAAGAGAGGATGAGGAACTATAAAGAAAATAATAAAGAAATAGATTTTTGGCTTTTAAAAAATCCATCATTTTTGCAAACCACCCAATTTGTTGATCTAAAAGCAAAGATTCCATCGCCTCCTGCAGCTATTTTATCGACGGATAAAAAATTTATAACTTTCTTAAAGCTGCGTTTAGAGTTTGTTGCTGTTGGGGAATTCGAATGTCCTAATGCAGAAATAATTGATCCATTTAAAGTTGAGTAATATATCCATCTAGTAAATTGCTCAATCTTTATAAGTCAAATAAAATTGAAGTAATTAGTGAGCTGTTAGCAGAGGAATTAAAAATATGTCCTCCGCCTATAAATGAGAAATTAGAAATAGTAGTCCCCAATTACTTTTTGGGGAATTGGTTACGTGAACAAATAACTATAAAAAACAAAATAAGTGCTCTTTATGAATTAAAGACAATATCAACGTATACGGAATCTTTATTGACAAATTTTTTCCCTGCAATTGATATGAGTGCATGGAATTTTGAGTCAATTAAATGGGGTATTATTGATTCCTTGGAAGAATTAAATAGCTTTGAAGAATCATTTCCGCTTAGAAATTGGATTAATAAATATTTGGATAATAAAAAGACAATTGATGGAGACATATATAACCTGACAAAAAAAATCACGAATAATTTTATTGATTATCTGATTTTTAGACCTGAAATGATTGCTCAATGGAATAGATATGAAATTAATTCATCTAATCTATTTAAGAATTTAAACTCAGATCAATTTTGGCAACCTATTTTATATAAATTATTGGAGGGAAAGATAACTGAAAAGCCATCATGTTTATACATGATTGAAGTAATAAAGAATTTAAGAAAAATTAAAAACGTTCAATTTCAAGTACCAAGTCAAATTTATATTTTTTCAGATAATAACTTATCTAAACTACATATTAATTTTTATTCAGAACTTTCAAAATTTATTAAGGTAAATTTGTATTTATTATCTCCTGGAGAAGATTTATGGAATAGAATAAATTGTCTTGAAGGTAAGTTGGAATTTGATGATAATGAAAGTAAATTGAATTTAAATAATACAAATATAGAGAAAATTTTTGGTAAATTTGGAGCAAACTTTCAGAAATTAATTGATGAAAATATTTATGAAGAAGGTAAAAATTTAAAAAATAATCTTATTTATCTCGATCCAACAACTAATTTTAATAATAAGAAAGATATTCCTCTTCTTAATCAAATACAAAAAAGACTAATTGATAATAATAGCCTTGATTTTATAGTAAGTGAAAGGGATGATTCAATATTACTTTATGAGCATTTTAATCAGAATAGTCAATTTGAATTTTTAAGAAATAAAATTATAGAAATTATAAATTCTTGCAAGAATATTAAATATAGTGATATTGCTGTTTTATCTCCACAAACTAATTATATTAAACCTTATCTAAGGTATATCTTTAATAATGAGTTAATTAATGGTGAAAAGATACCTTATTTTTTTATTGATGAAGATAATCATAACTTTTCAGGCATTTATGGATTTCTAATTGACATCACTGAAATAGCAAGTGAAAAAATTACGCTTGAAAAAATAGATTATATTCTTTCGAAAAAAGTAACTCAGGAAATTTTTGATTTTAATATTACTGAGAAGGATGAAATTATTTTCTTACTTACCAAAGCGGGGTTTCATTGGGGATTAGATGATAAAGAAAGATTAGGTGAAGAGAAAAATACTCTAGATTGGTGTATAAATAGAATTACTTTAGGCTTAATTTATGACAAAGAAGTAAATTTAAGTACTTTTAATTTAAAACCATTTAGCTCTAAAAATATAAGTTTGGATTTGAATAAATGGGTTAAAATATTAATTCAATTAAAAAAATATATTAATTCGATAAGGGGATCTTTTTCTTACTCGATTTGGGTTGAAAAGATAAAGTTTATATTAAAAAGTATTGCTGATTCTAATGCAAATTTCAATTTAGAAATAAGTGATATAAATAGAATTCTTGATAATCACGCAATACCTTTAATACCTGATGATCTTATCTTGTTAAAAGTTTTTAGAGAAATATTAATTTCTTGCATAAATAAAGCTAAATATCAAAGTAAATCACGAGTCAACAAGATCCTAGTAAGTGATATTGAGAATGCAAGGCATATTCCACATAAGGTTATCTTCCTAATAGACATGAATAGTGTTAATTATCCAAAATTACCAAAGAGTGAAAATATTAATTTATTAAAAAATAAATATCATTTGGGTGATCCATCTGTTTTTGAAAGAGATAAATATGCATTTCTGGAGTTGTTAATTGCCTGCAGAGATAAATTTATAGTTTCTTGGGTAAAAAATGATAAATATAATAAAAAATTAGATGTTTCTTTTCCTATAAAAGAGTTAATTTCTTTTTTTGATAGTTTCTTAAACCAAAGCAAAAGAGAAATAATAATTAAAGATTCTTATTTAAATAAAAATGAAATAATTGATTTTGTTAAATCTAAGATTGTTAGAAGTAATTATTCTTTAATAAAAGAATTAAATTGGAATGAAAAAAAATCTGATATTAAAAATTATAAATTATCAGAATTGATTTTTTGGTTCAAGACTCCACAAAAATATTGGCTTAATAAAAACAATATTTCTCCCAAAGAAATATTTATTCATCATCCAGACGAGGAGTATGTAAGCAATCTGCAAAAGTCGCAACTAATTACAAAAATAATCCAGCAAGTGGAGATTGATAATCATAATATTATTGATGATTTAAATGAATTAAATATTAATGATCAATTAGCTGAAAATGGGATTATTATTCCCAATAATAGTATTTTTATAAAAGAAAAAGAAATCAAAGATTTATTAGAAAGTCTATCTAAAAGTTTGAGTAAACATAATAAAATTAACAGAATTTATGTTAAATCAAAAGCAAATAAAGAAGAATATTTTATAGCTGATGACACCGTAATTGAATTGATTAATGTGAATTTAAGTTTAAGTCGTTTGACTGAGGCTTGGATAAAATTACTCTTTATTTCTTCTTTAAAGAGTAATATAAAAAGAACTAAAGTAATTTTTAGAACAGAAAATAATTATAAATCGCAAATTATTCAATCACCGGGAGTAACTGAATCAAATCTAATTTTGGAGGAGTACATAAATATTTTTAAAAATTATTCTGAAAAATGTTTACCTCTTCCTCCAGAAAGTTCTTATAAATATGTAGAAGCGAAAATAAAATCAAAAAATGAAAAAAAAGCTTTTACAGATAAATGGATCGGTAATAAAAATTTTTCTAGAGGAGAAAGAGATAATATCGAAATGAAAATGTGTTTTGGTAATGAAAAAGAACCAGATTTTTTTCTTGGAAATAATAATTTTGATCAATTATCATACAGATTATATGGTCCTCTAATTAAAGCATTAAAGAATTAAAAAATGTTTAAATTTCAGTTAAAAAATTTTTTTAAAGCTGCTTATGAACTAATGCTTGTATTTTTACAGTTCTTTATTATTAGTCTTCATTTTTTTCAATGGGAATTTCTTCCACAAAAACAAATAATTCAAGCAAGTCCTTTTTCTTATTTCTTAGGTATTTTAATTATCATAATCGCTTTCATAATAATGTTAGTTTCAATTAAAGATTTAGGTAGAAATTTATCGCCTTTCCCAAGACCTATAAAAAATAGCAATCTAATTACTACAGGTATTTATCGATTTACGCGTCATCCTATTTACTATTCTTTAATATTTATTTCCATTGGAGTTTTTATAATAAAATTATCTATCAATTATTTATTTTTGACAATTAGTTTAGCTTTAATAATTAAATTTAAGATTGCCTTGGAAGAGAAATATTTAATGAATAAATTTAAAAATTACTTACTTTATAAAAATGAGGTCAAAGTTTAATTTAATAAAGAAATGGATATTAATCAAATTAAATTAGATAATAAGTTTAAATTAGTAGAAGCAAGTGCAGGAACTGGTAAAAGTTTTACTTTGGCTCACATAGTTTTAAGAAATGTTTTGGAGAAAAAAGTTAAACCAGATGAGATACTCTTGCTAAGTTTTACAAAAAATACTTGTTCTGAATTAAGAGATAAAATACTCTCGAGATTTCATAATTTAAAATTATATTTGAAAAGTCATAATGAAAGTAAGATAGATAATACTCTTAAGGATTGGTATCTAAATTTTAAGGGTAAAGATAAATCTAAGGAAAAAATAATTTCAGAAATTGATAATTTTATAAATCAATTCTATAAATTAAAAGTAACTACCTTCCATTCTTTTTGTAATAATCTTATTGATGAATATAGTATTGAAATAGGTGTAACTCAAGATCCATATGTTGATAATAATATTGATAATTTGTATAAGGATGTAATAGATAATTTGTGGATTGATGATTTTCTAAATCTTGATCATGAGCTTATTTCAGCAGTCAACAAAAAAAAAATAAGTTCTAGATTTGGAAGTAGGATCAATAAGTCATTTTTTGTAGAAATTTTAAAAAATATAGATCAAGAAAATATATGTAGATTTAAAATAAATAATAAATATAAGATTATTGATTTAAATAATTATTTTAATGAATATTTTTATTTAAATTGGAACGAGTTTTGTTTTGAATGGAATAAGAAAGGTAAGGAATTATTTTTACAACTCATTGAGTTGGGAAAATTAATTAAGGATAGTGGTGGGAAAAGTCAAATATATGCTGCAAAACCAAGAAATGATAAGTTTAATCAAATAAATTGTTGGATTGAAGAGATTAACAAAAGTCTTAATTCTAAAAATGTGATTGATTTTATATATGATATTTCTAAGGATGATCTTTTATCTAAATATTTTTATATTGAAAATATATCTAAAGAAATTAATAAACATAATCTAAAATTAGATTTTACTAAATTTAATTTATTACAAGATAAAATTTATAAAATTAAAGAAGGTTTCTTTACTGAATTTGTAAGAATATTTACCCAATTAGCTTATATAAAATTAATTGAATTAAAGAAAAGTTTCTCTATTTTCAACTACAATGATCTTATAAAGACTGTAGAAAATACATTCCTAGATTCGGAAATTAGTAATAGTAATACTCTATCTAAAATTCAAAAAAGATTTAAATGTGTCTTAGTTGATGAGTTCCAAGATACAGATATTACTCAGTGGAATTTAATAAAAAAGTTCTTTAATACAAAAAATCATTTTTTACTTTGTGTAGGTGATCCAAAACAAGCGATTTACAAATTTAGAGGTGGGGATATTGAAACTTACTTAGATGCAAGATCTAATGCAATCGAAGTTTTTAGTCTTACAGATAACTATAGATCCTCAAAAAGGTTAATCGATGTCCTTAATAAACTCTATAGGAATGGACTTAAACAATCAAAACTAAACTATAGTAAATTAACCTCAAGAATTAATGAAAATGTTAATCCTGAATTTAAATTTAAGGATGTATTTGAAATTGTAGAATTTTCAAAAAAAGAGACTGATATAGAGGATCTTGTTACTAATTACATAGTGAACTTTATTTTAAATAATAAAGAAATTGATATTAATAAAATTGCGATTCTTACATTGAATAATTCGCAATGCTTAGATTTTAAAAAAAAATTAAATCAGTTTAACCTTCCATGCAAAATTCAAAATAAACAAAATATTTTTGATACAGAAGCAAGTTCTCTACTGTTTTTATTAATTGAATGTTTATTAAATCCGAGATCTTTAAAAAATATAACTTTGCTTGCTACTTCAAAGTTTATAGAAATAAAATTAGAAGATTTAGTTGATCATGGAATTAGTAATAATTTAGAAATTTTAATTAATAAATGCATTACTTGGTCCCAAGAACTAAGAGAAAAAGGTTTTTTAAACATTGTTAATGAACTACTTATAAATTACAAGTCATCCTCGATTATTCAAGATTCAGATTTAAATTCAAATTTATTTCAACTTTCAGAAATTGTTGAAATAGAATTAACAAATAATGATTTTGATCTCAATATAGTCTGCAACTGGTATAAAAATCAGTTAGATCATATTTTAAGAATTTCTAATGGAGAAGATTTTTTGACAAAAGATTATAATCTTCAAAATGGAATAAATCTTTCTACCATTCATAGCAGTAAGGGCCTTGAATTTGAGATAGTCATATGTCCATATCTCTCAATTATTTCAAATAAGTCAAATAAAATTAAAGGACCTCTTTGGAAATCAAATATTAATAGAAATATATACGTTAATATTTCTAATAATTACGCGAAGGTTGAAAAATTTAAATTAATGGAAGAAGAAGATTTATTTAAAGAGAGCGAGAGGTTAATTTATGTTGCACTTACAAGGAGCAAATATAAACTTATTATTTTTAACGATTTAGAGGATACAAATAATATTTTAAATAATGATTTACTTAATAATTTAGAAAATATTAATATTTATAAGTCTACTTTTGAAGTCAGTTTAGAAAAAGAGAAAATAAAAGAAATTTTTTCTAAGTTCCAAAACAACCTTTTGAATAATCATCTTTGGAAAATCGATTACGTTCATAAAAAAATATCTAATATCTTTAATTCTGATCAATTTATTTCTTATTCAAGTTATTCTTCTTGGATACGTATAGATAAAAATATTGATGCAGTCATTAATCAATATAAGGATTATGAAGATAATATATCAATTATCAAAGATTTTAATTTTAAGAATTCAAAGAATTATCCTAATTATTTTTCTTATCCAAATCCCTTAAGTGAATTTCCAAAAGGAACTATTGCTGGAACTTGCCTGCATAAAATAATAGAAAGATTTGAATTTAGAAACGATAATAATCAAGAATTAATTGATTTAATTATTGAGGAATTGAACTTCCATCAAATCGATACTTCTTTGGCTTTTAAAGTAAAAGATGCGATTTTAAGAGTCATAAATATATCTTTAGGAAGAGAATTACAAAATAAGAAACTAGTTGATATTCCAAATGAATACTTAATTAAGGAACTCAAATATGATTTAACCCTATCTTATGAAGGTAGAAATATTAATTCTAATGATATATCAAATTGCTTTTTTTTAGATCAGGAATATGAATTTGGTGAAGAATATGCAAATAAAATAAATGATCTTCAAATTATGAATAAAGGCTTTCATTCAGGGTGTATTGATTGTATTTTCCCTGTAGGAAATAAATTAGAAGATAGTAAATGGTGGGTAATTGATTGGAAAAGTAATTTGATTTCTGGTAGTGATAATAGTGATTGTTTACCAAGAAACTATAACTATGAAAACATGAGAAATGAAATGATTAAACATCATTATCCATTGCAATCTCATCTTTATTTATTAGCATTGCATAGATTATTAAAGTGGCGACTTAAAAATTATCAACCACATAAACATCTAGGAGGATATATTTATTTGTTTTTAAAGGGATTGCCAGATTTTCAATTATTTGAAAAATCTAAGTCTGAAGATATATCTCCAGGTATTTTTATTAGCAAAGCACCTTTAAAAAGAATTTATTATTTAGATAAACTTTTTTAGAATGACTAAAACTAATACAAATATTCAAAGGTACCAATACGATCATATATTTAATTTAATTTTAGATATTGGAAAATTTAGTGAAAAAAAATATGGAAATTTCGTAAAAGATGTAATAAAAATTTTATTAGAGTTTGAAAAAAATGGTGAAACTATTATTGATGTTGATAATAGTTTTATATTCTTTGAATTATTAGAAGATGGCTGGCCCAATAAACACATTGATGTTCTAAAAAATATAGGTTTGACTGGTTCCCTTCATTCTCCATTCGTATTAGTAAATAGAAAATTATCCTTATCAAAATGGTCAAGAAAGATAGAAAGAGTTATTAATTCATTTCTAAAAAAAATAGATACTGATAGTTTAATGAAATCAGTAATTTATAAAGATGATAATAAAATTGATCAAATTAAAAATGTTTTTAAATATTCAAACTTAGTTTTGCTTCAAGGAGGACCCGGAACGGGTAAAACCACTTTAATAGTAAAGTTAATACTAGAACTCCTTCAAATTGATAACTTTTTAAATATTGGTTTGTCTGCTCCAACTGGTAAAGCTACAGCTCGTTTAAAAGAAGCTCTTAATGATAAAAAAAATATTTCCCATAGCAAATTTCTAGAACAAATAGAATTTCAAACTTTACATAGATGGATTTTAAATTCTCAAAATAAATCTCTTAAGTTGAAATTTAAACTAAAAGAGCTTGATATTTTCATAATTGATGAAATGTCAATGGTTAATATCGATTTGATTGAATCAGTTTTAAATTTGCTAGCAAAGGACTGTAAAATTATTTTAGTTGGAGATAAAAATCAATTGTCTCCAGTAAATAACTCTTCTATATGGAATTATTTGTTTGAATATTCCGATAATAGTTCAATTAAATCTTGTGTAGTAAATTTAGAAAAAACTTATAGAAATATTGGAGATATAGCATTAATTAGTAGTTTAGTATTTAATAATGATTTTTCTTTACTTAATCAAAAGATAAAAGAATTAGAAAAAGATAATAATTCAAAAGAAATTACTATTTCAAAAAGTAGAGAAAAAGATATTCCAAAAGAGCTATTATTTTCGATTACAAGTCATCTAAAACAGTTAAATATTTCAACTTCAAATTTAAGTAAAAAAAATTATATATTTGATGAAAGTATTGATAATTTATTGCTTACTGAAAAAGATTTAGTAGATAAGATATTTCTGGATTTACAAAGTAACTTGATTTTATGCGAAAAAAATTCCGGAATATGGAGTGTTGAATATTTGAATGAAATTGTTTTTGGTCAAAAAAAACCCTATGAACTTAAAACTCTTAAAGAGGGTGTTCCGATCATGTGTACAAAAAATAATAATGAACTTGGATTGTCAAATGGGGATATCGGAGTACTTATAGGTTTAAAAAATAAAAGAAAATATCTTTTTAGAAAATTTAATGATAATAACGAAGAAATTGTCGCATTAATTGATCCATCTAATTTAGAAAATGTTGTACCAGCAATAGCCATTACTATTCATAAATCTCAAGGAAGTGAATCTGAAAAAGTAAACATTTTGTGGTCCCAAAACTATAGAAGAAATCAATATGCTGTAAAAGAAAAAAAAGATAATCAAAATATCTTTTGCAGAGATAATTTTGAAAGAAGGTTATTTTATACTGCTGTTACAAGAGCGAAAAAATCCTTAAATATATATTATTTAAATTAAATTTTATTTTTGAGAAATTAGTAATATCTTAACCCCAAGATGTTAGATTAATAATTCGGCTCTGTAAGGCTAATCAACAACTTAAGTCAATTTAGATATTTGTTGAATGCCTAATCAGAAGATTATTAGGCATTTAAATGGCTTTAAAAAAAGATAGTAACTCTCTTGGTAGTGAGCAGGAAAAGTCTCAGAATGAAGATTCTTCCCTACTAGAGTTCAAAAACTTAGAGAACAAAAAAGAAATTGAATCTCAACTATTGGAAGTATCGAAAGGAGATGATAATGAGAATGGTTTTCTCGATTTTGGGTTTAATCAATCGATCTTAAACTCGTTAAGAAATAAAGGATATAAAAATCCAACTCCCATCCAAAAAGCTGCGATCCCCGAACTAATGTTAGGCAGGGATTTATTAGGCCAAGCACAAACAGGAACCGGAAAGACTGCAGCTTTCGCATTACCATTAATTGAAAAACTTAAAGATAATAAAGAATTAAATGCCAAGGTTTTAGTTATGACTCCTACAAGAGAATTAGCAACTCAAGTGGCAGAATCTTTTAAAAGTTATAGTTCTGAATCTAGTAATTTTAAGACGGTTGCAATATATGGAGGTACCGACTATCGAAATCAAATTTCTGCATTAAAAAGAAAAGTTGACGTAGTAGTTGGGACCCCAGGCCGAATAATGGATCATATAAGGCAGGGGACTTTTAAAATTAAAGGTATAAACTGTCTTGTTTTAGATGAGGCAGATGAAATGTTAAATATGGGTTTTCTTGAAGATATTGAATGGATAATAGATCAACTTCCGGAAAACAAGCAGATGGTGTTGTTTTCAGCAACAATGCCCAGTGAGATAAGAAATATAGCAAAAAAATATCTAAATGATCCCGCCGAAATATTAATCAAAAGTGTCAAAAAAGAAACTCAATTAATTTCGCAAAAATTTCTATATGTACAAAGGCATCATAAGTTAGATGCTTTAAAAAGAATAATAGAACTCAATAATGAGGGAGTAATTATTTTTGTTAGGACAAAACTACTTACTACTTCAATAGCTGAAGCTTTAGAGAATTCAGGTCATACTGTGGCAGTGCTTAATGGGGATATACCTCAAAATCAAAGAGAAAATACTGTAGATAGATTAAAAAAAGGATTTATTAATATCCTTGTTGCAACTGATGTCGCAGCTAGAGGATTAGATGTTGAGAGGATAAAACTTGTTGTTAATTACGATTTTCCTTTTGACAAGGAAACATATACTCATAGAATTGGAAGAACTGGAAGGGCAGGCAGATCAGGAGAAGCAATTTTATTTGTTAATCAAAGAGAAAAACATTTTCTAAGAAACTTAGAAAACTCAACAAGAACCAAGATTGAAGAAATTAATATACCAAGTAATAAAATAATAAATGAAAAAAGGATGGAGAAACTTATAGATAATTTTAATGAGAGTTCTTTAGCTAAAGATGAAAATGAAGAAAATAAAGCTTTGATTATTGATGTACTAGATAATTTAAAAGAAAAATACTCAATGGATGACTCAAATATCGCAATGGCGGCGATTAATTTAGTAATAGGTAATAAATCATTTTTTGTTAATGACGATGATTCTTGGATTAATAAACAAAATAATACTGATCGAAATAGATCAAATAGAAATAGTAATAATCGTATGAGAAATTCAAATAGAAGAAATAATTATCAAAATGATTCTTTTGAAACCTACAAATTTAATTTTGGTAAATTTGATGGAGTTAGAGTTGCAAATATTATATCCTCAATCTGTAATTCAACTAATATAAATGGTAGATCCATAGGTAAGATACAGATTTTTAATGATTACAGTTTGGTAGATTTACCCAGAGATCTGCATAGAGAAACTAAAAATAAATTAAAAAAAATAAAAGTCAGAAGCTAGTTATAGAAAATGAAAACTAGCAAATATAATTTCTTTATTTTTGTGAATCTGATAATACTATTCAACTCCTTTAATAGTTATTATTTAGCTCAAACGAAACAAAATTCAATCATAAAATTATTTTGTCTTCAGAGTGTCAAAGAGGAGATGATGAAAGCAGAAATGGTATATAGTGAAGAGATTGCGAATAAAACTTGTGATTGTTACTACGAAGAATTTATGCAAACTGCGAGTCATCAAGATGCAAAAACAAAATGTAAATTAGAAACTATAGAAAGTTTTAATCATAATAGAAAAATTTAATTATTATTTTTATGAGGTCTAAGAACAATCAAAATCCAATAATTAGACTTTATTTAAATCTGATTGAGGAAAGAAGGTTACTATTTTTTGCTTTTATTAGTTCCATAATTAATAAAATATTAGATTTAGCTCCCCCTGTAATAATTGGTCTTGCAGTGGATATCGTTGTTAAGGAACAGAATTCATGGATTGCTGGTTTTGGGATAAAAGAAGTTCCAGCACAATTGATTTTTCTTGCATTTGCTTCAGGAATAGTTTGGTCTGGTGAATCCTCCTTTGAATATTTATATTCGATTTTATGGAGAAATTTGGCTCAGCTATCGCAACATAAATTAAGAATAAAAGCTTATGAGCATATCCAGGAATTAGATATGGATTTTTTTGAAAATGATAATACTGGAAGGCTATTATCTATTTTGAATGATGACATAAATCAACTCGAGAGATTTTTAGACCAAGGGGCTAATCAGATTATTCAATTATTTATAACTGTCCTAATAATTGGGGGCACTATGATTTTTGTCGCTCCAAAAATCGCTTTATTTGCTTTCTTTCCTATTCCAATTATATTTTTAGGATCAATTAAATTTCAAAGGAAGCTTGCTCCAAAATACAGAGATGTTAGAAATAAAGCTGGACTATTAGCATCAAGGCTTAATAATAATTTAAGTGGAATTCTAACCATAAAAAGTTTTACTAAAGAAAAATGGGAACTAAATAGATTAAATAAAGAAAGTCTCGATTATCAAAGAAGTAATAAGGCTGCAATAAAATTATCTTCTGCTTTTATCCCTCTTATAAGATTTGCAATTTTATTTGCTTTTATAGCGATTCTATTAATTGGAGGTTTCCAAACTTGGAATAAGACACTTGATGTAGGTACTTATAGTTTTTTAGTGTTTATTACACAAAGACTATTATGGCCTTTAACTACTTTGGGGAATGTTTTAGATGATTTTCAGAGATCTATGGCATCAATAGACAGGGTAATTGATCTCATAGATACGCCTATAAAAATAAAAGATGGAAAAATAAAAATTGAATCTAAAGATATCAAAGGAGAAATTATTTTTAGTAATGTAAATTTTAATTATCCTGGACGAGATTTAACTTTAAAAAACATAAATTTCAAAATTGAAAATAACTCAACATTAGGAATTGTTGGTTTAACAGGTTCTGGGAAAAGTACAATAATAAAATTATTACTTAGGATTTATGATAGTAATAATGGGAAAATAACCTTGGATGGGGTTTCTATTAAAGAAATAAATTTGAGGGATTTAAGAAAGTGTATCTCTTTAGTAAGTCAAGAAACTTATTTATTTCATGGTAGTGTACAAGAAAATATTGCTTATGGCTCAATCAACCCAAGTCTTAAAGATATTATTAAAGCTTCAAAGATTGCGGAAGCACATAAATTTATTGAACAATTACCAAATGGTTATAAAACTATAGTGGGGGAAAGGGGCCAAAGGCTCTCAGGCGGTCAACGTCAAAGAATTGCATTGGCTAGAGCAGTTTTAAAGAATGCTCCAATATTAATATTAGATGAAGCTACAGCTTCAGTTGATAATGAAACAGAGGCTTTAATTCAAAAATCGTTATCTAAAATCACAAGAGAAAGAACAACCATAGTAATAGCTCATAGATTAAGCACAATAAAAAATGCGGATAATATTATAGTTATTGATAAAGGTAAAATAGTTGAGAGCGGAAAACATAAAAAACTATTAGGTCAGAAAAAAATATATGCTGATTTGTGGAATGTTCAAGTAGGAATCTAGTATGAATTCTAAACTATATTAAGAAGTTAAATGATTCAATTACGTTACTAAACATACCATCAACTTTATTCCACCTTTCTTCATTTGTTCCCACAGCGAAAGTGTAAAGTGTTCCTCTATCGATTACAACAGTAGCTAATTCATGTCTTGCCTGTTCATTTAAATTTAATTCATACTCTAAATCATAGAAAATATGATTGGATGCCTCCCTCTTATTAGCATTTATAAGTTTTACTTCTCTACCTGAACCTTCGGGAGCAATGACTTTATCAATTAATGTTTGACCTACTTCACTTGGGCTTCCCAATTGCTCTAGTTGAACCTCTTTATTTACATCAGAAATAACTAAACTTAAGGTCTCATTACTATTTATTAAATCATGATAAATAATTTCAGGTCCTCCATCGACTTTTACTCTCGTCCATCCTGTTGGATATAAAAAAGCATATCTTCCATCTGGACTTTGATAAGCTTCTAATCCCGCATTGAGTCCGTTACTACAAGCACTAAGTGTTAAACACAAAAAAATCAAAAATAAATATTTGAAAGGGTTAAATTTAATATCTTTCATTTTGTTTGAAATTACTAATTAAAAACATAATAAGACATTAAAAGCAAACAATTATGGCATTTCAGAATTTTGCGTCTAAATTATCTCTAGAAATAGTTTAATTTTGATTACTTATACCAAACCACTTTCAAAATTAATTGGTCATTTTGAGAAATTCCCAGGGATTGGTCCAAGAACAGCGCAACGTTTAGCCTTGTTTATTTTAAAACAACCTGAAAGTACAATAAGAGATTTTTCAAAGGCTCTTTTAGAAGCACATAGTAATGTTGGTCGTTGCAAAAAATGTTTCAATTTGACTTCAGAAGATGAATGTGAAATTTGTAAAAATACTGAGAGAAATCAAAAACTAATCTGTGTAGTGGCAGAAACTAAAGATTTGCTTGCTTTGGAGCGCGCTAGAGAATTTAAAGGTGTTTACCATGTTGTTGGTGGTTTAATATCTCCAATGGATTCTGTTGGCCCCGAACTCTTAGAAATAAGAAGCTTGGTAGAAAGAGTTAGTAAGTCTGAAATAGATGAGATCATACTGGCATTGACCCCCAGTGTTGAGGGAGATACAACAAGTCTTTATATTGGAAAATTGTTATCCCCTTTTACTAAAGTTACGAGGATTGCATATGGCCTCCCAATGGGCAGTGAACTTGAATATGTGGATGAAGTTACACTCGCAAGGGCGTTAGAAGGAAGAACAAAACTAAATTAGACAATGGGAGATAATAATCTAATGAAGAAAGAAAAAATCTTAAGACTTCCCTCATGGATTAAATTTCCTATTAGTAAAGCATCAGAATTCGAAAAAATACAAACACTCATCAAAAAATCAAATATTCATACTATTTGTGAAGAAGCAAGATGTCCAAATAGAGCAGAATGTTATGCCTCTGGAACAGCAACTTTCTTACTGGGTGGATCGATATGTACTCGTTCATGTGCTTTTTGTCAGGTAAATAAAGGTAGACCAGGCTCTATCAATATTGATGAATGTACTCAAGTTGCTGAGGCAGTGAAAGTACTAAATTTGAAATATGTTGTTTTGACATCTGTAGCTAGAGACGATCTCTCTGATCATGGCGCAAATTTATTTGTATCTACAATTGATGAGATTAGAAAAATTGATTCAACAATTAAAATAGAGGTTTTAACTCCTGATTTATGGGGTGGGGGCAAAAATTTTATTGAAACTAATAACTTGCAGACTGAGAGATTGAAGATGATTTTAGAAAAAGATCCAATATGCTTTAATCATAATCTTGAAACTGTTGAAAGACTGCAGAAAGAAGTTAGGAGGGGTGCAAATTACAAAAAGTCTCTTAATTTACTAAAAAAGTCAAAAGATATTGCTCCTCATATTCAAACTAAATCAGGCATTATGTTAGGTCTTGGTGAAACATTGGATGAAATAAAAAATACAATTTATGATCTTAAAAAAATAGAATGTGATCAAATTACAATTGGCCAATATTTAAGGCCCTCACTCAATCATTTGGCAGTTAAGAAATATTGGGATCCATCAGAGTTTGATTATTTATATCGCTTCTCTAAGGAGTTAGGATTCAAAAAAGTATCTTCTAGCCCTCTAGTTAGGAGTAGTTACCATGCGGGTTAACTTTTTTCAATTAAAGAGAGTCTCTTTTCTAGTTTTTTCAATATGAAAATACATTCCCCGTTCATAAGCGTACCTGCACCTCCCCAAATTAATCTTAATAAAAGATCTACTGGGCTAGAACCAACTTCTTTTACAATTTGGAATCCTATTAATTTGAAATATCTTATAAGTTTTTTACTATATCCTTCACTATCAAAAATAGCTAAAAGTCTTACTTTGTTGCTTGATTTTTTTTCAATTGCCCAAGCCATAGTTGTTGCCCATATTAATTCCGAAACAAAAGTAGGAGCTTTACTAAGGATTCTTAATGTATCAAGCTGAATACCTTGTTTATTTAAATAAGTCCAACCTTTCATTTCGGCCCAAATCTTAATTATGTTTTCTTTCTGTTCTGCTATAACGATTCTAAAAAAACATAATCCGAGAGTTTCTCTTACTTGAATTTTAATTAATAATCCAATGTCACCTGCTAATTTTTCTAATTCTTCAACTTTCATGATTTTTAAAATTAGTCCTTAAGGATTGCATGATTTTCCACTTTTAATCTATCGATTTGTTTTTGTCTTTCTTCAAACCTTTTCCTGTCATCAGCACTGAATTGATCTATGCAGAAATGACATTGGATACCCTTTCTATATTCTTTTCTTTTTTGATCTTGAATTGAAACTGGCATTCCACATGCATGACAAATCGAGTAGGAGCCTTTTTCTAATTCTTGATCTAAAGCAACTCTTTTATCAAAAACATAACATTCACCTTCAAATAAGTTTTTTTCTTTTGGTATATCGTCAAGGTATTTAAGGATGCCCCCTTCTAGGTGATAAATATTTTTGTAACCTTTCTTTTTCAGCAAACTAGTAGCTTTTTCACATCTTATTCCTCCGGTACAAAACATTGCTATATTTGTAGAATCTTTATTTTCTAAATGGGTATCTAAATGATCATCTACCCACTTTGGGAATTCGCTAAAATTACTTGTGTTTGGGTTTATAGAGTTCTGAAATGTACCTATAGAAACCTCATAATGATTTCTAGTATCAATGACTATTGTATTTTCATTTTTAATTAACTTATTCCAATTAGCTGAGTTAACATAGGTCCCATTATTTTCTGAAGGGTTTATTTCAGGGATACCCATGGTAACTATTTCTTTCTTGACTTTTATTTTTAATTTTTTGAAGACTTTCTTTTTTGCAAAATTTATTTTAATATTCAAATTTCTATTATCTGCATATTTTTTAAGTAAATTGATAACAATATCAATTACATTTTTCTCAGCACAAATAGTTCCATTAATACCCTCACTTGCAAAAATTAATAATCCTGAAAGATCATTTTCAGCTTCGATTTCTAATAATTTATTTTTTAGATCAAGAATTAAGTTTTCTTGAAATGGGAAGAAAGAGTAAAGAGAAACTATTTTATAATTTTTGTCTTTCATAAAGAAGATAATGTTTTTTTACAATTTTCAAAATCTTTATTGAATGATACCCCTACCTCTTTAAGAAGTTTTCTGTCTGATTGATAAGATGGATTTGAAGTTGTGAGTAACTCATCTCCATAAAAAATTGAATTTGCCCCACATTGAAAACATAAAATTTGGGCTTCTTTTGAAAGCTTTTCTCGCCCTGCACTTAATCTAATTTTACTTTTAGGCATAAGAATTCTTGCTGTAGCTATCATCCTTATCATTTCAATAGAATCAATTTCTTGATTATCTTCTAAACCAGTACCTTCAATAGCTACTAATGAATTTATAGGAACACTTTCAGGGTGTGGATTCATGTTTGAAAGCACTTCTAAAAGAGATGCTCTATCACGATTAGTTTCACCCAAGCCTATTATCCCTCCGCAACAAACATTTATTCCTGCATTTCTTACTCTTTTGATAGTTTCTAGTCTGTCTTGATAAGTTCTAGTAGTAATAATATTTTTATAATGCTCAGGACTAGTATCAAGATTGTGGTTATACGCGGTCAAGCCTGCATTAGCAAGTCTGGAAGCTTGTTCTTCAGTCAGCATCCCAGCAGTAACGCATGCTTCCATCCCTAATTCTCTTACACCGCTTACCATCTCTAACATTGCATTAAAAGATTTTCCATCTCTAATTTCTCTCCAGGCCCAACCCATACAAAACCTATCTGCACCCTCATTTTTTGCTATTTGAGCTCTTTTTAAAACCTCTTCAACTTGAAATTGTGGATGACTTTTTATTTCGCTAGCACTATAAATTGATTGGCTACAGTACGAACAATTTTCCTCACATCCACCAGTTTTTACGCTGAACAATGATGCTAATTGAATGTCATATTTGTTAAATTTCCTGTGAACGGTTTGTGATTCCCACATTAAATCAATAAGAGGCATATTAAGTATTTCCAATATCTCCTCTTTATTCCAATCGAACCTAATTTCTTTTAATAACTGATTATTCGAATTAGCCATTTTTCTTAGGAAAAATATTGAGAATCTTCAAAAGATTCATTTGGTAATGATTCTATACCTCCGAAACGCCTATTCCTTGATTGGTAATCAATTATTGCTTTAAGAAATTCATGCTCATTGAACTCTGGCCAAAGTACGTCAGAAATATAAATTTCTGAATATGCTAATTGCCATAATAAAAAATTACTTATCCTTTTTTCGCCACTAGTTCTTATTAGTAATTCTGGATCCTTAATCCTTCCAGTTAATAGCTCTGAATTAAATAATTCTTCATTAATTTGACTTGGTGTTATTTCCCCAGCAGAAGATTTTAATGCTAGTTCTTTTGCAACTTTTACTATTTCTTGTCTACCTCCGTAATTAACACAGACATTGAATAAAAATTTATTGTTGTTTTTAGTAAGTGATTCTGAACTAGAGATTATTTCTTTTAAATTTTTTGGGAAAGGAGTTAAATCTCCAATAAATTTTATTTTTGTAGATTCTTGATGTATCTCTTTAATTTCGTTTTTTAGGACTTCGCTAAAAAGATTTATTAGAAAATCAACTTCTTTTGGTGGTCTCGTCCAATTCTCAGTTGAAAAAGCATAAACAGTAATAACTTTACAACCTAAACTTTTTGCAGCTTTGAGAATTTTTTTTAATACCCTAACCCCCTGTTTATGTCCAAATGATCGAGGTAAACCTTTTCTAGTCGCCCATCTTCCATTGCCGTCCATAATTATTGCTATATGTTTGGGCAATTTTTGCTTGTCTATTTTCATTAATAAGTCACTAATTTTATCGTCAATTACTTTTTCTAAACTCATTAGTTAATCCTTTTTGTTAATAAAAATTTCAGATTTTTCTGGCTTTTTTTTATTAATATCACTGATGATGTTATCACCCGAATCTGTCTTTTGGGATGAGACATTTTTACTTAAAGTTGCTTTATTTGCTCCCAAAGTGGTTTGATTCCCAATCAATTTTGCAAGAAGTTCTTGTAATCTGCTACTAGTTATTGGCCTTTCAAGTTTGCCCTGATTTGCTAATGATAATGTACCTGTTTCTTCAGAAACAACAATACAAATACATCTGTCAAATCTTTCTGTAATTCCTAATGCTGCTAAATGTCTTGTGCCATATCTGCTTATTCCTTGTCTTGAAAGAGGAAGTATTACGCCAGCAGAAATTATTTTATTCCCTTTCACAAGAACGGCTCCATCATGTAATGGCGTATCTGTTGCAAAAAGATTTATTAAAAGGTCAGTTGATAATTGAGCCTCAATATTGGTACCTGAATATAAAAAATCTTCAGGTCTTAAATCACTCCCTAAATCTACAACGATTAAAGCACCTCTCCTATTTTGCGAGAGTTTACCTGCAGTATCAACTAACTGCGTAATGGTAGTTGAAGTTGCTCTAAATTCCTTGGGTGGATTCCCAAGTAGTACAGCTAGCCTACCAGTGCCTAGTAGTTCCATTAATCTTCTTAATTCTCCTTGCCAAAGGATGGCTAATGACAGTGAACAAGCGAGGACTACAGCATCAATTAATTTTGATGTTAGTGGTAAGTATGCATATCTTTGAATAAACCATGCGGATGATACTAAAAACAAATATCCTCTTAGAAGCCATAATGTCCGTTGTTCTTTTACTCTAGAGAATAATAAAAGTCCGAAACCAATAGCAAATAAGACATCTAATAAAAGCTTTAAATTTATATTTCCCCAGAAATTCACACTAAAAACAGAATTAATCTAAATTTACCTAATTTTATTTGATAAAGCGATCGGGCAAAACATCATATTTCAAAAGATCAATTGGACTTTCTCTTTTTTGAATAATCTCTGCTTCTCCATTACAAACTAAAAGGGCTGCGGGTCTTGGAATTCTGTTGTAGTTAGAACTCATTGAATTATTGTAAGCACCAGTACCAAACACACATATGAGATCTCCTGTTTCGCAATTTGCTAGTTCTATCTCCTTAAACAATACATCTCCCGATTCGCAGTGTTTGCCAGCAATTGTATATTTATTTTTAGAGTTAATATTAAAGGGGTTTTTAACCAAACATGCAGAGTAATCTGATTGATATGTTATTGGCCTAGGATTATCACTCATCCCGCCATCAACAGACAAATAAGTTCTGATTCCAGGAATTTCTTTAAAAGCCCCAATTTTGTAGATTGTTATGCCTGATGTAGATACGATAGATCTTCCAGGTTCACACATTAATTTTGGCAGATCTAAACTGTTTTTCTTACAAGCTTTAACAACTGAGTTGGAAATTGTTTTAACCCATTCATCGATAGAAGGTGGATCGTCATTTATTGTATATTTTATGCCTAAACCTCCACCAACATTAAGTTCCTTAATGTTATGGCCAAATTTTTTAGCGTCTAAAATAACCTTTACCATTATTTCACCAAGATCCTTATGAGGGTCTAGTTCAAAGATCTGGGAACCAATATGGGCATGTATTCCAATTAATTTTAAATGTTTAGTTTCGCTTATGCTTGCAAATAAATTATTCAAATATTCGATTCCAAAACCAAATTTGCTATCAAATGAACCTGTTCTTATGTATTCATGTGTATGGCATTCGATCCCAGGAGTAAAGCGAATCATTATTTCTAAGTCATAATTTAATGAATTTGATACTTCCTCTAATCTTCTTAAGTCATAGTCATTATCTACAATTATTTTGATGTTATTTCTAATTGCGAAATCAATTTCTTTGTCAGATTTGTTATTCCCATGAAAAACAATTTTTTCATTTGGTACCCCACCCTTAAGAGCAGTTAATAATTCTCCCTCTGACACTGCATCAAGTCCTAAACCTTCTGAGGAAACAAGATTACTCATGAATATAGAGCTATTTGCCTTTGAAGCATATATAGGGAGAGATTCCCCTGGATAATATTTTTCTAATGCTTTTTTATAAGCTCTACAAGACTTTCTTAAAGTGATTTCATCCAATATATAAAGAGGAGAATCATATTTTTTAACTAACTCTTCAATAGAACAGCCACCAACTGACAATTTCCCGTCTCCTCCAATGGATGTAGTAATCGGCACGATATTTTTATTAGGACTTTCCAAGTCAATTTTCTGTTTTAAAAAAGATTGTTTTTCTTCCATAGGAGAACTTTAAATAAAGTTTTGCCAAAACTGTCATATTTTATAATGACTCTAGATTTGAACTTTTTAAATATAATTACATAATAAAATGATATCTATCAAACAAATAAATGAGAAAGATATTGATTTATGTTATGGATTAGATTCAAATACGATTTCCCTATGGAGCAAGAAACAATGGGCTAATGAATTCAAAAAAGAAGGTACAACAATCTTTGGATTATTAATTACAAATTTTGTAATTGGAATATGTGTTTTTCAGGTTGTTCTTGATGAAGCTCAAATAAATTATTTTGTTGTAAATAGCAAATTTAGGAAAAAGGGTTTTGGATCATATCTCATGAGCTATTTAATAAAAAAATGTGAAAAATTAAATCTAAAAAAAATACTATTGGAAGTTTCTCAGGGCAATGATACTGCTGAAAGATTTTATAGTCGTTTTGATTTTTCAACTGTTGGAATAAGAAAAAATTATTATAAAGATGGTTCACATGCCCTTTTAAAAGAAAAAAAATTAACAACAAAATAATGTAAGAATTTAATTGTTCGGATAACCAGAATCCTTGAAATTACTATAATTTCTTGCTATATCACTAAAAAAGTTCATTTTTATTTGATAAATTATACTTTTGGGTATTCACAAAAGCTCATTCTGAACACAAAATTGACATATTACTGGTAGGTTATTAATAGGAATTTAATCTTCTAATGTTTGAAAGATTTACAGAAAAGGCTATAAAAGTCATCATGCTTGCTCAAGAGGAAGCTAGAAGACTTGGTCATAATTTTGTTGGAACTGAACAAATTCTTTTAGGGTTAATTGGAGAAGGAACTGGGGTCGCAGCGAAAGTACTTAAATCACTTGGAGTTAATTTAAAAGATTCGAGGATAGAAGTTGAAAAGATAATAGGTAGAGGATCAGGTTTTGTAGCTGTAGAAATACCTTTTACTCCTAGGGCTAAAAGAGTTTTAGAACTATCTTTAGAAGAGGCCCGTCAACTTGGCCACAATTACATTGGTACAGAACATTTATTGTTAGGTTTAATAAGAGAAGGCGAAGGTGTGGCTGCAAGAGTCCTTGAAAATCTTAATATTGACCTCACAAAAGTTAGAACTCAAGTTATAAGGATGTTAGGTGAAACAGCCGAAGTTGGCACAGGGGCGAGTTCAAATAAGGCCAACTTAAAAACTTCTACTCTTGATGAATTTGGAACAAATTTAACAAAATTAGCAAGCGAATCAAAATTAGATCCAGTCGTTGGACGTCATTCAGAAATAGATCGTGTTGTTCAAATACTAGGTAGGAGGACAAAAAATAATCCTGTCCTTATTGGTGAGCCTGGTGTAGGGAAAACAGCTATCGCAGAAGGTCTAGCTCAAAGAATACAAACTGGGGATATTCCAGACATTCTTGAAGATAAAAGAGTCTTGACTCTTGATATAGGCCTTTTGGTAGCAGGAACAAAATATAGAGGTGAATTTGAAGAAAGGTTAAAAAAAATAATGGAAGAAATTAAATCAGCAGGTAACGTTATTCTTGTTATAGATGAAGTGCATACCTTAATTGGTGCTGGAGCTGCTGAAGGAGCTATAGATGCAGCAAATATACTCAAGCCAGCATTAGCTAGAGGTGAACTTCAATGTATTGGAGCCACAACTCTAGATGAATATAGAAAACATATTGAAAGAGATGCTGCTCTAGAAAGAAGATTCCAGCCTGTAATGGTAGGGGAGCCATCTATAGAAGATACAATCGAAATTTTAAAAGGTCTTAGAGAGCGTTATGAACAACATCATCGTTTGAAAATCACTGATGATGCGCTAGAGGCTGCAGCTCATTTAGGGGATCGTTATATATCTGACAGATTTTTACCAGATAAGGCTATTGACCTCATCGACGAGGCTGGAAGTAGAGTACGTTTAATTAACTCTAAACTTCCTCCTGAAGCAAAGCAAATAGATAAAGAACTTAGACAAATCCAAAAACAAAAGGAAGAATCTGTAAGAGACCAAAATTTCGATCAAGCTGGCCAATTACGTGAAAAAGAGATGGAATTGTCTGCGAAAATTAAAGAGGTATTGGATAATAAAAAAGAGTCTACAACTGGAGATCAATCCGATGTTGGTAAATCTGTAAATAGTGATTCAAAACTTTTGCAAAGTCCCCTTGTTAGTGAAGAGGATGTAGCACATATTGTGGCTTCATGGACAGGAGTTCCTGTTCAAAAATTAACAGAAACTGAATCAGTCAAGCTCCTTAATATGGAGGAAACACTTCACCAAAGGCTAATTGGACAAGATGAAGCTGTAAAGGCCGTTTCAAGAGCTATAAGAAGGGCAAGAGTTGGATTGAAAAATCCTAATAGGCCCATCGCAAGTTTTATTTTCTCTGGTCCTACTGGTGTTGGTAAAACTGAATTGACTAAATCATTAGCTTCATATTTCTTCGGTAGTGAAGAAGCAATGATCAGATTAGACATGTCAGAATTTATGGAAAGACATACAGTTAGTAAACTTATAGGCTCGCCTCCTGGTTATGTTGGTTTTAATGAAGGTGGCCAGCTTACTGAAGCGGTCAGAAGACGTCCTTATACCGTCGTTTTATTTGATGAAGTTGAAAAGGCACATCCAGATGTTTTCAACTTATTATTGCAATTACTTGAAGACGGAAGATTAACTGACTCCAAAGGTAGAACTGTAGATTTTAAAAATACATTGTTAATAATGACCTCTAACATCGGTTCAAAAGTTATTGAGAAAGGAGGTGGCGGATTAGGATTCGAATTCTCAGGTGATTCAGTTGAAGATAGCCAATATAATAGAATTAAATCATTGGTTAACGAAGAACTGAAGCAATACTTTAGGCCTGAATTTTTAAATAGACTTGATGAAATAATTGTATTCAGACAACTAACTAAAAATGAAGTTAAAGAAATTGCTGAAATAATGTTGCAAGAAGTTTTTGTCCGATTACAAGATAAAGGCATTAAATTAAATTGTACCGATGCTTTTAAAGAAAGACTTGTTGAAGAAGGTTATAATCCTTCATACGGAGCAAGACCTCTGAGAAGGGCGGTAATGCGTTTACTCGAAGATAGTTTGGCTGAAGAAGTTCTTTCTGGGAGAATAAAAGACGGAGATAATGCTTTAGTTGATGTAGATGATAATAAAAAAGTTACAATAAATATTTCTTCTGAAGAATCTTCTCAAGAACTAGCTGGTGCCAACTTCTAATCATTCAAAGTAAATATGCAGTCAATCTCTCCAGAAACTATATATAGGGGAAATTATGCTTGGGAAGAATCTTTACCTCAAATTACTAAATTAACTAAAAGTCCATTAATCCTAGGTAGAGGAATCGAAACAAATAATTTGAGAAATAATATTTTTAATGATTTAAAAAACCAAAATCTTAATGTTAATTCTGCTTATTTACAATTTGATTGTTGTTACGAAGATATTTCAAGAGTCAAGACTATCATTTCAGATAATAATAATGATGCTGTTATCGCAGCTGGAGGTGGCAAAGTTCTAGATTCGGGAAAATATATAGCCGAGTCTCTTAATATCCCTTGTATTACTGTCCCCCTTAGCGCCTCTACATGTGCAGGTTGGACAGCTTTATCAAATATATATACCAAGTATGGTCAATTTATAGAGGATGTCGCATTAAGATCTTGTCCTAAAATACTTGTTTATGATCATAAATTTATTCAAACAGCTCCAGCAAGAACACTCGCAAGTGGTATAGCAGATGCCTTGGCAAAATGGTACGAATCCTCAATAACAAGTTTAACGATAGATGACGGTCTTGTTCAACAAGCAATTCAGATATCAAGAGTATTAAGAGATCAACTATTAATAGATGGAGAAAAAGCGTTTAAGGGTCAATTTGAAAATTATCCTTCTTGGCAAAATACTATAGAAGCATGTGGACTTACAGCAGGATTAATTGGTGGTATTGGTGGAGAAAAGTGTAGGACTGCAGCAGCCCATGCTATTCATAATGCAATTACTCAGATAATCACCCCTAATAAATTCTTGCATGGTGAGATTGTTGGGGTTGGATTATTATTGCAATTAAGATTAGAAGAAATGAAAAATAATAATAAATTAGCTGATCAATCAATTAAACAATTATTTGTACTCATGAAAGAATTGAATTTGCCAACTTCTATCGGACAACTTGGAATAAATGTTTTTGAAAATAATAATTTAGAGAAAATTGCTGATTTTACTTGTCGAGATAATTCTGAGATTTACTTTTTGCCTTTTGAAATTAATAAACGGGATATAATAGAGTTAATTTCAAATTTTGAACAACAAAAAATAAAAATATAAATTTTTTTGACTAAAAACAATTTTGAACAATTAAGTGATTTAAATGCAGAATTTTTTGAAAGTGCCAAATTGTCACTGTTAGACCCTTTAGGTCTTTATTTGGCAAATGATGTTAAGTGGATAAAACTCAACCAAAACTGGAATTCTTTATATTTCCCAGTAGTAATTGGAGGGAAAGGCCAACCTATACTTCTTCTGCATGGCTTTGATAGTAGTTTTTTAGAATTCAGGAGAATATATAAATCACTAAAAAGAAATTTTCAAGTTATTGTTCCTGATCTGCTGGGTTTTGGTTTTAGTCCTAGGTGCGCAACAAATGAATACAATTCCTCGAAAATAATTTCACATTTAATTGATCTCCTTAAGACCTTAAAAATAGCAAATAATCTAAAAATTGTTGGTGCCTCTATGGGAGGCTCAACAGCTTTAAAACTTGCTTTTGAAATTCCTGATTCTATTGATAAAATTATCCTTCTGTCCCCCGCCGGATTGTTTGGAGAACCTAAGAGTGTCCCTTTCCCTCTTAACCAAATTGGCGCCTCATTTCTTGGTTTGCCTCAGGTCAGAAAAAGTCTTTGTAGGCAAGCATTTGCTTTCCCAGATGAATGTGTTGGCAAGATGGAAGAGCAAATTGCTTCAATTCATCTAGGCTGTAAAGGATGGAGGAATTCACTTGCATCATTTGCAAAAAGTGGTGGGTTTGCCGGGACTCAAAAATATATCCAAAATATCCCAATTAAAACATTATGTGGAGAAAATGATCGAATTCTTGGAAAAAAAGAGATTAAAAATATAAGAAGTATTGAAAAATTAAATTTTGTAGGGCTACAAAATTGTGGCCATCTTCCACATATAGATCTACCATCATTATCTAGTAAAATTATCCAAGATTATTTTTTGGAATAAAAGATTTTTTAATTAATTAATTTAGATATTTGAGAATTATAAAAATATAATACAAAACAGATGGAGTAAATATGTAACTGTCAATTCTGTCAAGAATTCCTCCATGCCCAGGTAAAAAAGTTCCGGAATCTTTTATTTTTGCATCTCTCTTCATCATAGATTCAATTAAATCTCCAACTAATGCCATAAGAGAAATTGAAATTCCATATATTATTCCAACAAATAATGGATTTTCCCAGTTCATTAAAAATGCGAAAAATATCGCTAGTAAAGTTGAACAGGATATTCCTCCAATTAAACCTTCTACAGTTTTGCTTGGAGATATTGGAGATAGAGATGTTTTACCAAATGACTTCCCAATGAAATAAGAACCAATATCACTAGCTACAATTAAAAAACAAGAAGTTAAAGTCAAATGAAGACCAGTAGTATTTGATAAGTTCTCAAAAGACATAAAATCCTGATTTGAACTCATTATGACTGAATCTAATCCCCTTAACTTAATCCAGTAACTAGGTAAGAAACCTAAATAGAATAATCCAAAAATAGATGCAGCAATATCTGAAATTGTCCCAGGTTTTGGTTGCAAAAGTAACCAAGTGCATATCCCAACTGAACAGATTGGCAAAATTGAATTTGAAATTTCTCCTTCAAGCACACCAATAGTTTCAAGGTAAGTAGCAACTATAATAATAAAGGATGAAAATAATGTGGTTTTTGTAGCTGGTCGTATTCCTTTAAATTCTGCCATTCTAAAAAATTCTAATAATGCTAGATATGTAAGCAAAGCAGTTGCTAATGTAAAAAACCATCCCCCCATCAAAACAACAATCAAACCAAAAATTCCTATAAGTAATCCGCTTCTTAATCTCATATTAAATTGCTATGTTTCTATGACCCTTATATTAAAATTTATCAGATCTTTGTTGAATAAACTTTGATTTTTTATCCAATTAAACCTTTCTATATCAATTTTTTCACCAGGAATTAGTAGAGGAATCCCTGGAGGATAAGGGCAAATAATATCTCCAGATATTTTATTTAATGAGTGTGTGAAAGAAATACTCCTAGTCTTACTTTTCCAAGCAATTCCAATTTCAATTTCGGGAGCTTGAACTAATTTAAAGGGCGACTTGAGCACTTCTAAACTTCTTGATTTTTTGGAATTCAATAGTAATTTTTTCCATAACTTTTCAAATAAATTAAGAAAATCTTTTTGATTTCCAAATCCTAAGCAAAAAGTGAGAGTCATCATTTCTGGCAATTCGGCGATAAGGCCATTTCTATAAAAAAAATTATCAGCAGTAAAACCATCAATCCCAACCTTTGAGGTGTTTACTACAATTTTTAAGGGGTCTTGAGTTTCTATGAGAGGAATATTTTTTTGAATTAATTTTTTATAAATACTTTTTGCCTTTAAAATTCTTTTTTGATATTTTGATAAACTTTTTTTGTTAAGCCAGTCCCTAATAGACTCTTCACAAGACGAAAGTAATAGGGAACTTGGACTGGTAGTTTGCAGCAAATTAATACTTTTGATTAAATTACCTTCATTTATTAAATTCCCTTTGTACCAAAGTACCGCCGTTTGAGTTAATCCATTAAGCGACTTATGCAATGAATTAACGACTAAATCAGCGTTTGATGATAAGGCCGGTTTTGGTAAATTAAGGTTTTCACAAAAAAGGAAATATGAACCATGAGCTTCATCAACTAAAACAGGTAAATTTTTTTGATGACAACAATTTATTAAAGGTTCTAAATCTCCGGCATAACCATGATAAGAGGGATTTACAAGAATAACCCCTGCAATTTTATTATCATCAAAATTTAATTTTTTAAATACATTTTCCAACCAATTTTTTGTAATTGGTTTGTAATGCCCTGTTAAGGTTGAAAATTCTAGGTCAAAAAAAATTGGATTTATATTCTGCATCGCACAGATTTTAATAACACTTATATGAACATTTCTAGGCATCAGGATATTTTCGCCTGGATTTGCCATTGCAATTACTGCTGATTGTATTAATCCGGAAGCTCCATTAACTCCAAAAAAACATCCTTTAGCCCCAAATTTGGAGGAGAATTCTCTTTGACATTTAGCAATTAGTCCGCTTTGGGATAGTGGTGAACCTATTTCTGGCAGTTCGGGCAAGTCCCAATATCCAGGTGGATTTTTTAATAACTTCACTAATTTCTTTGGTAAAGCTGTCCCTCTGTTATGCGCGGGAAAGAATAAAGATTTTAGAAACTTTTTAGTTAGAAAAGATGAAATGCTCATAAAGTATTATTGACATGTATAGAATGATCTACAAGGTAATTTTTTGATATTTTTTAACTTTAATGAAGAGTTCTTATTCGAAATATTCAGCAAAAGATGACTTATTTTGGTTGATTTTGAGACCATGGATTTTTATCCCAAGAGTTTTATATATCCTTTTAACTTTTACTTTTCTTTTTTTAAGAATACTTTTTCAAGGTAACAGTAAAAATAAAAATGTACAAAAAAATCTCTCGAAATATCTTTTTGACGTAATAACGGATTTAGGGCCTTGTTTTATCAAATTAGGCCAAGCACTCTCAACTAGGCCAGATCTTGTTAGACAAGATTGGCTTACAGAACTTACAAACTTACAAGATAATCTCCCAGCATTTGATCACAAAATTGCTTTAAAAATCGTAGAAGAAGAACTTGGATCCCCTGCTAATGTATTATTTGAAGAGTTTCCGGATAGTCCTATTGCTTCTGCAAGCTTAGGCCAAGTTTATAAAGCAAAAATAAATAATTCTTATCTAGCTGTGAAAGTACAGCGGCCAAATTTATACTTTCTTATAAGAAGAGATGTTGTAATCTTAAGGTTTTTAGGAACTTTTTTATCTCCACTCTTACCATTAAATATAGGTGTTGGAATTGGAGAAATAATAGATGAATTCGGTAACGCTCTTTTTGATGAAATTGATTATCAAAAAGAGGCAGAAAATGCTTTGAAGTTTGCAAATTTATTCAAAGAAAACCCAAATATTTTTATTCCTAAAATAGAAAAACAGTTTTCATCTAAAAGGATTATCACAACCTCTTGGATTGATGGAGTTAAGTTAAGAGATCGAGCTTTGCTAGAGGAAAATAACTTAATACCTGCTTCTTTTATAAAAACATGTGTCATCAGTGGACTGCAGCAATTATTTGAATTTGGATATTTTCATGCAGACCCACATCCTGGAAATATGTTTGCTCTAAAAGGAGGAAATTCAGATTGTGGGAATTTAGCTTATGTTGATTTCGGAATGATGGATACTATTACTAATTCAGATAGACTTACTCTTATTAAGGCAATTGTTCACATAATAAACGAAGAATATTATCTACTGGCAAAAGATTTCCAGAAATTAGGTTTTTTAACCAAAGAACAAGATCTTCAAAAACTTGTTGAACCATTAAAAGAGGTTCTTGGAGGATCTCTAGGTGCTGAAGTTGGTAATTTTAATCTTAAAAATGTTACTGATAAATTCTCAAAATTAATGTATTCTTATCCTTTTAGAGTTCCTAGTAGGTTTGCCTTAATAATAAGAGCAGTTGTAAGTCAAGAAGGTTTAGCGTTAAGACTTGACCCTGAGTTTAAAATTTTAAAAATTGCTTATCCATATATTGCTAAAAAACTACTTACCGATAATTCTGAAGAGATTTTAGAAATCCTTTTAGAAGTTGTTTTTGATAAAAAAGGTAAAATTCAAATAGAAAAAGTTGAAAGTTTGTTAAATATTTTATTTAAAGATTCAGAGAATATTAATTCAGACCTAATACCAGTTGCTAACGCAGGATTGAAATTATTTGTCAGTAAAAAAGGATCTGAAGTTAGGAAGAATCTTCTTTTAAGTCTTATAAAAGATGAACAATTAGAATTTACTGATGCAAAAAAACTCTTAGCCTTAATTAGAGATATTTTTAGCCCTTTGAATATTGCCAAAAGTGCCGTGCAAAATATTATTTCTACAGTTTAGTTTTTATATTTACATCCAATTAACTTACTTATGATTTTAATTCTATTAGAATTAAATGTAACTTTTAAAAATGAAAAGTAAAAAGGTTTATTTTCTTTTGGAAGATTAAATGAATATTTTAAAAAATCTCTTTTTACTTAAAAAAAAATCTGAAAAAATTAAAGACTTTAGTTCTGGATTCGATGACCAATATATAGAAATTGCAAAGTTAGTAAAAGAAGCAAGAATAAAACAAAACCTTACAATTAAAGAATTGTCATACATGTCAAAAATTCCTGAACGAATAATAAACTCTATTGAAAATAATAATAAAAATATTAGGCCAGATTACCCTTTTATAAGATCTATATTAATTAAATTAGAGGAATGCTTAGTATTTAAAAAAAATACATTATTAAAATTAATAGTTAAAGAAAGAAAAATTTTAAAGAAAGAAGGGAAGGATTTTCTTCTCAGGAAATTCGATCTTATAAATACGTGGCAAGGAAGTCTTTTGTATTTTTTTATATTAGTTCTAACTATATTTATATTAAAGAGATACTTTATTTTAAATGTAGATGTCATAGAGATTCAAAATATTGAAAATCAAATGGTTGATAAATAATTTTTGATAAATTCTACTTTAGAGTTCTCCCGAAATTATTTCCTAGCTCACTAAACATTCTTATATTATCTTCTATTTCTTCTAAAGGAAGATTTAACTTCCATTTCCAGTTATTTTTTGTGGTACCAGGTTTATTTAATCTACTTGAATCGTCTAGAGATAATAGATCTTGTAGTGGAGCGATAAAGAGATTAGCATTTGTTTTCATGCCAATTTCTATTAAGCTCCAAGAAGCATTTTCTGAAAATTCATACTCATCTTTTATTCTTTTTTTGGATTCATAATCTAAATATTCCCACCATGAAACAGAAGTAGAGTTGTCGTGAGTACCTGTATAAACAACCCAATTTTCTCCTTCAATATTCTTAGGTAAATACGGATTATCTTCATTTCCATCAAAAGCGAATTGTAATATTTTCATGCCAGGTAGTTCGAAGTTTTTCCTTAATTTCTCTACATCCGGGGTTATTACTCCCAGATCCTCCGCAATAATTGGTAGATAGTTACCTCCTAGATCCTTTTTTACTTTATTTAATAATGTTTTACCTGGAGAATTTATCCATTTTCCATTAATTGCCGATTTAGAACTGCCATTAATTCTCCAGTAACCCGCTAAAGCCCTGAAATGATCAAATCTCAATATGTCTACAAGTTCAAATTGTCTTTGAAATCTTTTTCTCCACCAATTAAAATTAGTCCTTTTATGTTTTGACCAAAAGTAAGTTGGGGTACCCCATAATTGTCCTGTTGATGAAAAATAATCTGGTGGAACACCACTTTGAAAGATTAAATCTCCATTTTTAAAAATTGAAAATAATGATTTATTATTCCATACGTCGGCGCTGTCTCTGGAGACATAAAAAGGTAAATCTCCTATTAGCTTAATATTTCTTGATTTTGCAAAGTTTTTAATGACACTCCATTGCTCATCAAGATGCCACTGTATTAATTTTTTAATAAGTATTTCTTCACTTTTTTTCTTAATCCATGATTTTAAGAACTTTTTATTTTTTATTTTAAATTCTTGAGGCCATTCCCACCAAGGCAACATATTAAATTCCTCTCTGATAACAACAAATAATGCATAATCTTCAACCCAAGAATGCCTACTGACCCATTTGTTAAAATTAATTTTTCTTTCTTTAGATTGTGAACTCCAACCTTGCAAAAGAAGGAGACCTAATTTTTTTGTTAAGTCATCTGCAATATCAAAATCAAAATGATCTTTATCCTGAATTGTTGGACCTAGATTTTCTTTATTTGAAATGAAGATAAAACCTTTTTCGATTAAATCATCTATATCCAAAAACCATGGGTTCAGTGCAAAACTAGATGGGGAACTATATGGAGAACCTGTAGAGTCAGTAGGTGTAAGAGGTAAAAATTGCCAGTATTCAATTCCATGCTTATGAAGTTTTTTTATCCACTCTTTAGCTCCTCTGCCAAAAGTTCCACATACTCTTCCGCCCGGAATACATGTTGGATGCA
>QCDH01000007.1 GCA_003280985.1 Prochlorococcus sp. AG-355-A18 | reverse complement strand
TGTTCTAATGATATAAATATTGTTAGAAGTGAACCCAGTTATCGAAGAACATGGATTGATAAAGTCGTATCTCAACTTGAACCAGTATATTTAGACCTTATAAGTAGATTTAATAGGCTTTTAAAACAAAGAAGTCATTTTTGGCGTTCGGAAAGTTTCTTAAAAACCCAATCCACAGATATTGTTGAAAGCTTTGATATTCAAATGTCCATAATTAGTACAAGAATTTTTAGGCGCAGAAGAAGAGCCTTATTAAAAATAAAACCATATGTTGAATATTGGCATAATCATTTAAGTAAATCTAAAGAGCAAATAGACATAAATTATCTTTCGGGGATAAAAAATATAAGTCCAGAAGAAGAAGAAGAAGAAGTTATTAGTAAAAAAATAGCAGAACAACTCTTAAATCAGCGTTCAATAGAAGCATTGACTGGTAAATGTAATTTTGGACCTCATCGTGATGATGTTGAGTTTCTAATCAATAATGTTTCAGTTAGAAAATATGGTTCCTCAGGACAGCAAAGGACTTTTATCTTGGCTTTAAAGATGGCTGAACTCGATTTATTAACTAAAACATTAAATGTTCCTCCAATACTTATATTGGATGATGTCTTGGCGGAATTAGATTTAACCAGACAAAATTTGTTATTAAATTCTGTTGGTAAAGATAGTCAATGCTTTATAAGCGCGACACATTTAGATAAATTTAATCAGTCTTTCTTAGGCTCGTCACAAATGATTCACTTATAATTTAAAAAAGGGCATGATTTTTAGCTAATCTTAATTTCATATAAATTTCTTAAATGGAAATCTACAAAAAAAGTCAAACTTTAAGTTCGTTAAGTGATGAGCAAAAATTAAGTCATCAAAGTAAACACCTTTTGTTGGAACTTTATAGATGCGATCGCGAAAAATTAAATGACGAATCTTTTTTGCGCTGTATTTTAAATCGAGCTGCTAAATTGGCAAATGCAACCGTTTTGAATTTGATTAGTAATAAATTTGAGCCTCAGGGGGTTACGGCAATTGCATTACTGGCAGAATCTCATATTTCAATACATACTTGGCCTGAATCTAATTATTCGGCAGTCGATATTTTTACATGTGGTCAAAATATGATGCCTGAACTAGCTAGTCAATTTTTAATTGAATCTTTGATAGCTAAAGAACATTCTTTGCGTGTCATTGAGCGAAATCCACCTTCAGCAGTCTCTAAACAGATCAGAACGGTTCTTTGACAATATTTACCTATTTAATTTTCCGCTTACTAGTCCCTCAAGATCTAAACTTGTGCAATTAAATCCTAAACTAGAAAAATATTGAACTAGATCGGTAAAATCATATTTGTTAAAAAAAAGCTTTAATTCATCTTGAGGAATTTCTATTCTTGCAGTTGAGCCTTGGCATCTAACTCTAACCTCCGATAATCCAGATTCTTTAAGATATTCTTCTGCTTTCTCAACCATTTTTAGCCTTTCACTAGTTATTTCATGGCCATACGGAAATCTTGATGATAAGCAAGGTTGAGCCGGTTTATCCCACCAAGGAAAACCCAATGCTTTTGAAATATCCCTAATGTCTTGTTTTGAGACTTTAAATTTTGCAAGGGGAGAGATAACCCCTGCTTGTTTTGAGGCTTGTATACCTGGTCTATAATCTTTAAGATCATCTAGATTGACTCCATCTAAAACAATCTTGTAATTAAGTTTTTTAGAGAGGTAGGTTGTATGTTTGTGAAGCTCTTTTTTGCATGTAAAGCACCTATCCTTGGGATTTTCACTGTAACTTGATTGGTCTAATTCTGATGTTTTAATTTCTACATGCTTTACTCCAATCCATTTTGCTTGCCTTCTTGCTTCTTCACGAAGAGTACTGGCTAATGCAGGAGAAATACCTGTTATGGCAATTGCTTTGTTACCTAATTGCTCGAATGCTAATGATGCTACTAATGTACTGTCAACTCCTCCGGAATAAGCAATACAAGCACTATCAAGATTCTTAATGTACCTTCTTATTGTATAAAGCTTTTCACTTTGTTCATCAGAGAGAATTTCTAGTTGATTGAACATGCTAATTACTTTAAAATTCAAATTACCTATGAATAGGTTGAATTTATTATTAAATCTTTAATAATATTCTTATCTATATATTAGATTAAATTTACTAATTTTGTTCAATTGACGAATACGAATAGAAATAGAGGAATTGGAATTGTCACAGCAAGTGACAGTCAAGAGAGATCAAAAGGTCAATTACATATTTATGATGGAGAGGGTAAGGGGAAAAGCCAGGCTGCATTGGGAGTTGTTCTCAGGACAATAGGATTAGGAATATGCGAAAAAAGACAGTCAAGAGTTTTACTTCTAAGATTTTTAAAAGGCCCTGAGAGGCCATATGACGAGGATTCAGCAATAGAGGCTTTACAAAGAGGCTTTCCACATTTAATTGACCATGTGAGAACAGGAAGATCTGAATTCTTTACTGCTGACCAAGTGACAAAGTTTGATATTGGTGAGGCCGAAAGAGGCTGGAATATCGCTAAAGGAGCAATTGCTAGTTCTCTTTATTCTGTAGTTGTACTCGATGAGTTGAATCCAGTTCTTGATTTAGGAATGCTTGATATCAATGAAGTAGTTGATTCTCTTCAAAATCGTCCAGATGGATTAGAAATAATAATCACTGGAAGGGCAGCCCCGCCCTCTTTGGTAAGAATATCTCAACTCCATTCAGAAATGAGACCACGTTTGATAGGGGATTTATCAGAACTAAGTAGACAAAGTAATTATAGAGGGGGAATTGAGATTTATACAGGTGAAGGAAAGGGTAAATCCACAAGTGCACTCGGTAAGGCTCTTCAAGCTATCGGTAAGGGTATATCTCAAGATAAGAGTCATAGAGTTTTAATTTTACAGTGGTTAAAAGGTGGAAATGGATATACCGAAGATGCTGCCATAGAAGCTTTGAGAGAGAGTTACCCTCATTTAGTGGATCATTTGCGTTCAGGCAGAGATGCCATAGTATGGAGAGGTCAGCAACAACCAATTGATTATGTTGAGGCTGAGAGAGCATGGGAAATTGCTAAAGCTGCTATTTTGTCTGGCTTGTATAAAACAATCATTTTAGATGAATTGAATCCAACTGTTGATTTAGAGTTGTTACCGGTGGAATCAATACATCAAACGCTCTTAAAAAAACCAGCAGATACAGAAGTTGTAATTACTGGGAGGTGTAAAAATGAACCTTCATACTTTAAACTAGCTGATGTTTACTCTGAAATGGTTTGTCATAAGCATTATGCAAATGTGGGAGTTGATTTGAAAAGAGGTGTAGATTACTAACTATTCTTAAATATTTAATTGCATAATATTTTTTTTACCTTTTCAATTCCGCCTTCAATAGATCTTGACTGAATTTTGAATTTAGACAAGATTCTTGAAGCTTTTTCAGAACGTTTCCCCGATTTACATATAGTGAAAACCTCTTTATTCAAACTTTCTTTTTGAATAAATTTTAAGTCAGATTCTTGGTTCAAATGACTAAAGGGAATTGAGATAGATCCCTCTATTGAAGATGAAGAAAATTCTTCATCTTCTCTAACATCAATTAAAAGAATTTTGTTAGGTTTTGCTTTGTATAAACTATTAAAATCATTAGCATTAATACTGTGAGTTTCATCGTTTTTCTCACAAAATTCTTCACTGTTATAAAAGCTCTCAAACTGAGAGAGATTTTTTATTCGTTTATTTGACTGATCACTTTTTAGATGTAATTTTTTCATATTCATATTCAATAGATCAAAAATTAAAATCTTCCCATCTAAAATTTCACCTTTTTTCAAAATGATTTTGATAATTTCATTAACCTGAAGAATTCCTATTAAACCCGTTGAAACGCCCACAACCCCATATTCTGCACAACTAGGGGCAGCATTTTTTGAAGGTGATTCTGGAAGTAAGTCTCTTAAATTAGGACTATTTTTATATAAATTAAAAACACTCACTTGCCCTTCAAAGCCTTGTACACTCCCAAAGACTAATGGTTTATTTAATATCAGGCATGAATCATTTATTAAATATCTTGTGCCAAAGTTATCTGAGCAATCACAAATAATATCAAACTCCTTTATTAATTTAAGAGCATTTTTAGGATTAATTCTCTTTGAGAAAGTTAATATTTCACAATTAGGATTGAATTTTTTCATTCTTTCCCTAGCAGAATCAATTTTAAGATTACCAATAGTGTTTGTTTCATGAATTATCTGTCTCTGGAGATTAGACTTTTCAACTTGATCGTTATCAACTATTCCAATTCTCCCAATTCCTGCTGCAGCTAAATAAAGCAAAACGGAAGACCCAAGCCCACCTGCACCGATGCATAATACTGAGCTGTTTTTAAGATTTAGTTGGCCCTCATAACCTATCTCTTGGAGGGTGAAATGTTTTTGATATCTTTCTTCTTCATCAGAGTTTAAAAAATTAAATTTGATATCTTTAGACATTTCGATCCCTTAATGTTTGCGAGCTAAACTATGAAAACATAATAATTAAAATAATAAATTTAGCCTTTTAACTTTTTCTTATTACTGTGGTTTATTAATGTTTTTGTTAGAACTAGACGATAATGTGAAGTTTTTATAAATCAATTTTAAGTTTAAATATCTTCAGAAACTATACATGCCAACGCCTCTAAAAAAATACAAAATGTTTCGGTTCGGAATTTTGCACAACAAAAAGGTAGTCAACAGACGTTTTTTCCGATACTGTCTGGTTCATATATTAAGTTTACTGAATTCATGAGTGATAACACTCCAGAGTCAAACCAAGACTCCGGCTCCGATACAAGCTCAGAAACCAAAAGTTTTTCAGAGAAGTACTCTGATGTTATGGGAAAAGTCAACGAAACCCTTGGTAATGTTGATTGGACTCAAATGGGTAAGTACGGCAAGGCGGCAGGCATAATTGCTGTTGTCGTAATAGCTCAGATAATAATTAAAGTTGTCATTGACACGATAAACTTTTTTCCTATTCTCCCTGGTTTACTAGAATTACTAGGCGTAATTGTTGTCGGTCAATGGAGCTGGCAAAATCTCCGTACTAGTGAAAATCGTGAAGCTGTTTTAGAAAAGGTACAGAATCTTAAGAAAACATATTTAGGTTAGTTGAAGATTACATATTGAGTATTGCTTTTACGTAATCTTTAACTTGTTTTAAGTAACCTCCACCAAACATATTGGCATGGTTCAATATGTGATAAAAATTATAAATAATAATTCTTTTTTCAAATCCGTTTTTTATAGGAAAAACTTTGTGATATTCTTCATAAAATTCTTTTGTAAAACCTCCAAATAATTTTGTCATAGCTATATCTACTTCATTATCTGCCCACCAAGATGCAGGGTCAAAAATAACCCCTTTTCCACTTTTATCCATTCCTGCATTTCCTGACCATAAATCACCATGAACTAGAGCATTTATTGGTTCGTGATTCAGTAATTCTGTTTTAATTTTTTCTTTAACTTTATTTATTATTTCTTTATCTAAAGTCGTTGGTTTAAGAATTAATAGTTGAGGTATTATTCTTAAGTTTAAAAAACAATCTATCCAATTATCTTCCAAGCCTTTCTTCTGATTTGTTGTTCCGATAAAACCCTCAACTGGAAACCCAAACATTTTTTGATTAGATTCAGCCGATTTTAGATGTAATTCACCTAAACCTTTTCCAAGCTTTTTTTGGTCAAATTTATACATGTCTATCCATTCAATTAAAAGAATCTCTACATTTTTTATATTTTTATATGCAATAACTTCAGGAATAACCAGATTTTCTTGATTAATATATTTTCTCAAATTTTGGAGACAATATTTTTCAAATTCAAGAAATTTTTTGTTTCTAATGTTTCTTTTAACGAATAACTTTTTGTTTGAGAATTCTATTCGCCATGCACTATGAACTTCACCGCCATGTACTTGTTCAATACTTTTTGGGTAGGTTTCACCTAATTCTTCACAAATTTCGTTAATTTCAATATGAGATAATTTTTGCATTTTAATGAGAAAGTCTGAAGTTATTGTTGTAGGCGCCGGTATTGCAGGACTAACTTCTGCAGCGATTTTATCAAAACAAGGTTTATCAGTGACTTTAATCGAATCTCATACTCAAGCCGGAGGATGTGCCGGTACTTTTAAAAGAAAGAATTATACTTTCGATGTTGGTGCAACTCAGGTTGCTGGGTTAGAGAAGGGAGGAATACATTCTAGAATTTTTGATTTTTTAGATATTCCATCCCCAGAAGCCACAATTTTAGACCCTGCTTGCATTGTTGATTTAAATGATGGTGGTAATCCTATACCTATTTGGTACGAAAAAAGTAAATGGATTGCTGAATTAGATATGCAGTTTCCTGGGAGTCAAAGATTTTGGAAACTTTGTACCCTCATACATGAAAGTAATTGGATATTTGCCAATAATAATCCTGTAATACCAATAAGTAATTTTTGGGATTTTTCTCAACTTTTTAAAGCACTAGTACCTTCAAACATTGTCACAGGTATCTTACTTAAATCTACTGTTTTTGATCTATTGCGGATATGTGGATTATCCAAGAATGAGCGCTTGATTAAATTCTTAAATCTTCAACTAAAACTTTATTCTCAAGAGGACGTTTATAATACTGCAGCATTATATGGATCTACTGTTCTTCAGATGTGTCAACAGCCACATGGTCTCTGGCATCTTAAAAAATCTATGCAGTCTTTAACTGAATCATTAGAAAGTTCATTGATTAAAACTGGAGTTAATTTAATTTTTGGACAAGAAGTTAACTCTATAAATTTTGACGACGTAAATATGTGTTGGCATGTATCTGCTAATTCGAAAAAAAAATCATTTATTTACCAAGCAAAAGATGTGATTTATACCGCGCCTCCACAATCTTTGCTCAAGCATTTGAAAGATCCTTTAGAAAGAAAAAAAAATTATAAAAATCGACTTAATAATTTGCCTGATCCAAATGGAGCTGTAGTTTTTTATTCAGCATTAAAAAAAGAACATATCAAAAAAACATTCTCTAATCATTATCAATTTGTTTCGAAAGAATTTTGTTCCTTATTTGTATCAATCAGTGATGATGGTGATGGAAGAGCGCCGGAAGGTGAGGTTACTTTAATTGCCAGTATCTTTACCAAAACTAAAGATTGGTTTGATCTAGATAAACAAACTTACTTAAAGAAGAAAAATGGTTTCATAAAAAAAATATCCCTTGAATTGGAAAGTCAATTTGATATTGATCCTGAAAAATGGCTACATAGGGAATTAGCAACTCCATTGGGCTTTGAAAAATGGACAAAAAGACCTAATGGAATAGTAGGCGGGCTTGGTCAAAATCCAGATATTTTTGGGTTATTTGGATTATCAAGTAGGACACCTTTTGAAGGTTTATGGTTATGTGGAGATTCGATTTATCCAGGAGAGGGGACTGCAGGTGTCAGTCAGTCTGCATTAATGGTTTCAAGGCAAATTTTAGCTTCCAAAGGTATAGAAAACTTTAGTTTATAAAATTTTGTCTGTTTTCTTTTGCTTCAGCAAGTTTTTTAGAAAGTAAATCCCAATTTTTTTCTTTAATAAGAGATTCCAGTATATTCAGCTTATTTTTAAAATTATTAATGGAATTTAAAACATTAATCTGATTATTAATGGCTAAATCCAAGCCTAGTTGTTCATTGCCTCCGCCAACTCTCGAAGTGTCAGCAAATCCTGTAGCAGCTAATTTTTGCGAGAGATCTAATAAAGATTGATTATTTTTTGTTTGCGCAGTTTCTATGAGGGCAGAAGCTAAAAATATAGGCAAATGAGAAATTAGAGATACTGCTTCATCATGCTCTTTTGGCGAAGCTTGGCAAATTTCACAATCCATTGATTTTATGAGCTCGGAAATAGTTCTGACTGAATTTAAATCACTATTTTGTGTTGGGGTAATAATCCATTTTGCATTTTTAAAAAGACCTTCAAAACCTGAATCAACTCCTTTTTTTTCTGTTCCTGCCATTGGATGAGATCCAATAAATAGAGGATGTGAATTTTCCCATGTATTTACAATTGGATCTTTTACAGAGCCGACATCAGTTAGTATTGCTTCCTGAGGTATTGATGCTACTAATTGTTGCGACGGACTGATCAAATCTTTGATAGGCAATGCCAAAATTATTAGCTCACATTTTTTTAATAAGCTCAGATCACAGCTAACAAAATTTGCAAGTTTTTTATCCTTAGCTTTTTTTTCATTAAATTCATTATTTGCTATTCCATAAATTGTATGATTTAGACTTTGGAGTTTTAATCCTAAAGAACCACCAATTAATCCTAATCCTACTATTCCAATTTTCATAAATTAATTAATACAAGACCCTCTTTTATTGATACCAATTTTTTGTATATTAGGTTCATAAATTTTGCATGTTTTTGAAATTAAATTAATTATAAATGCTTGAAATTTTAAGTCATCAATATTTGAAAAATTTTTTGAGAGATCAAAGTATTAATTGGGAGCACATATATTCTTTTGGGAGGATAGTTTCCAAATGTATTGAAAATGATTCTACCTATCTAATTAATTCAGAAATTTTCTCTAGCTATGATTGGTTACCTCCAATTTTGATTTCTTTATTTTTAAAGGAAGAGGATTCAACTTTTATTTTATCTAAAGAAAAAATCCAATTTATAAACCAATTTCAGATTGATTCATTGAAAAATCTAGGTTTTAATTTTATTTTGAAAAATGATCAATTTATTTTTGCAAATCATCATGTTCACTTGATAACCATCCAACATTTTCTTAATGATCCCAATTCTCGTAATCTTAGAAATCATCGAATAGTTTATTCAGGAATAGAGGATATAAAACAGGATTTAAAAAATCATTTTAGGATTTCTTTACTTAAAAAGGATTGGACAAAAAATTTTAAAGAATTTGAATTAATCAATCAAAAATTTATAAAAGTATATGATTCGTTGAAGAAAAAGTTCTTCTTGAGAAAGGTCTTAGGAAATAGTTATATCAATTTAGATGAAAAAGAAATTAGTTTCTTGTCAAACTTTTTTCATGAAAATTCTTTTTTTTCTGATAAATTTTTAAGCGTCAACAAAGCATTATCTCAAGGTTGGGCATGCTGGGTAAAGTTAAACGATACAAATTTAGATTGGAATTTGTATTTACAGCCAATAGATGAGCTTTTTCAAATTAAGGAATTTTTTTCAAATAATAAATTTGTTTTTTTATCAGCATTGAGAAAAGATAATTTTTTCCAAATGTATTTTAAAAAACATAGTTTAGATATTGACTTAGTTATTAATTTTAAGAGTAATTTTGAAGAGAAAAAGATTTCTTTATATATACCCTCTAAACAGTTGCTTCCTAATAATCCTCTTTTTACCAATTCAATCTTGGACAAATGCAAAAAGTTAATACTTTTTAGAAAGGGTTTAACTTTAGTATTGTCTGATGATATTGATTTAAAAACTAATCTTGCTACGGAATTAGCCTCTACTTACGGGAAGAGAGTATTGCTAGAGACAATTCCCCATGGTAGAAATGAAATTCTTTGCTCTAGTTTTGACTGGTGGATTATGAATTCTTATTTAATTCAAATTCCAGAACAAATTATCATTCCTTTACTTCCGATTCCAAATATGTCAGAACCCATTAATGCAATTACGGTCTCTCATAAAAAGAAGCTTTCTCAAGATTGGTTTAGAGACTTCTTTCTTCCTCAAGCTAGAATTAAACTTGAAAGATCTATTTCTCCTTTAAGAAGAAATTCAGGTAAGTTAATAATCCTAGATGGAAGAGCAAATAAAAGAAACTGGGGAAGATTACTTTTGCAAAACATTCAACCCTCAAAACAAATTAACTATATGCTACCTTTTGATTAGGTTATGATTTTGTAAATAACTAAAGAAATATGGGAGAAGCAAAAAGACGTAAAACACTTGGTTTACCTCCAAAAAAAAATAATACTAAAACTAAAATTGATGAGTCTCCAAGATTATTTGAATGGCTCCCATTTACAATCAATCAAAGAGATAACCTAATTAAATTAAGTATTAAGGCCAGTTGGTTTGGAATCGGAGGGTTAGTAATCTTATGGATTGTAGTGAGATTTATAGGCCCTGCTGCTGGGTGGTGGACTTTAGCTGATTCTTTATAAATCTAAGCTACTGTTTTTATATCATTAACAGCGATTGTATTAGCAGGATTGCTATTTAATGCTTTCATTGAATTAGAACTGACTTCAGTTCCTTCTGTTAATTTCTCTTTAACCATAGATTCTACTTTATTCCTGATTTCTAAGTTTTGATCAAGCCAAATAATTGTATTATCTCTTCCTTGTCCAATATTTTCTCCTTCATAACTATACCAAGCACCTCTCCTTATGATGATATTGGTCTCTTCTGCTAAATCTAATAAGCATCCTGTTGTACTAATACCTTTCCCAAAGAGAATATCAAATTCTGCAATTCTAAATGGAGGTGCAACTTTGTTTTTTGCTACTTTCACTTTTGCTCTTATGCCATATTCCTCAGTACCTCTTTTAAGAGTTTGAATTCTTCTGATATCAAGTCTTACTGAGGCGTAAAATTTTAATGCATTACCTCCTGTGGTTGTTTCTGGATTGCCGTATGTAACGCCAATTTTTAGGCGTAATTGATTCAGGAATATTACCGTACATCCAGATTTGCCAATATTTCCTGTTATTTTTCTCATCGCTTGGCTCATTAGCCTTGCTTGGCTTCCAATTACGTGATCTCCCATTTCTCCTTCTATCTCGGCTCTTGGGGTTAGTGCTGCGACCGAGTCAACAACTACAAGATCTACCGCACTCGATCTTATAAGTTGGTCAACTATTTCTAGAGCCATTTCACCAGTATCTGGCTGTGAAACTAACAAATTTTCAACATCAACACCTAAAGAGGCCGCATAAACTGGATCGAGTGCATGCTCAGCATCTACAAATGCAGCTACTCCTCCATTTTTTTGGACTTCCGCAATCGCGTGAAGCGTTAATGTAGTTTTTCCTGAACTTTCTGGTCCGTAAACTTCTACTACTCTTCCTTTTGGATAGCCTCCTCCTAATGCTAAATCTAAGGTGAGCGCTCCAGTAGATATTGTTTCTACTTTCATTCTTGAGGCGTCACCAAGTCTCATTATTGAACCCCGTCCAAAATTTCTTTCTATTTGACCTAAGACAAGACTTAATGCCTTGTCTTTTTCTTTTGATTCAGTTTTTTTCTTTTCTTCAAGGCTCATTGTTTGATTTATCGGTTAAAGTTCTTGTAATTATTCTAAATTTGGAAATTTTTATTTAAACCAAACTTCATAAATACAAACTATAGTACACCTGTACTCTAGCTGATTATCTTTGAATTGCAACTAATTCTCCAAGGTTTCCTAATTTTAATAATCTGATTTCATTACTTAACTCATTTTTATCTGATTCTTTTAAATATCCCCAATCAGCTAGGAAGCATGGAATGTGAGAAGTTTCTGAATTTTGTTTAATATCGATTAGAGTTTTTTTTCTATCTTCTATAAAGCCTAAAATTTCATAAGTTTGTGTAAGTTTTTCAGCTATTTTGATTTTTGTTCCTGATTCATAACCAAAAATAAATTCTGGAAAAATATTTAATTGTTTAAGAATTTTTTCTGCAAATATTTTACCTTTAGTTGTTATAACTCCAGTTTTGATTTCTCTTTTGCTTAATTCTTTCATAAAATTTATGATTTCAAAAAAAGGTTTATGTAAATTTACCCACGATTTAAAATCTTTATCAATTTGGTACTTTCGAGACTTATCTAACATTTTTTGTATATCTTCTGCTATCCAGGAATTTTCATTTAATATCCTCTGGCAATTTTGATGATAATTATTAATGAAATCATCTTTATTATTACTTTTTAATGGATTTTCTGTTTTTATAATTTCGTGAACAATTAGAATCATTTCCCAACCATATTTAACCCAAGGCCTAATTTCTTTGAAAGAATTTGGTACTCCTTGATAAAGTTTTTGATCAATAGTGATGTTGGGTGAATTTAAATATCTTTCACAGGCCAGCAAGGAGCTATGCCAATATTCTTGCATTCCATCAACTATTACTCCATCAAAATCAAATAGAAAAATTTTTTGAGAAGACACCAATTGAATATTAGAACTGGGCCGCTAGGATTCGAACCTAGGAATGTCGAGACCAAAACCCGATGCCTTACCACTTGGCGACGGCCCATTGGATTACTATTTTAATACATGAAAAGATTTTTTTCTATCCAAAAAATACAAATTTTTTATAAACATGGGGCTAGTTTTGAAAAATAAAAATATTATTTGAATGAGTTCGATTTCCATGGCTCTAGAAATTTCTGAGCTTTTTTGATCGCCAAACCCATTATTTCAGGATACTCATAGAGTTTTTTGTTATTTTTGTGAGCAAATTCAATAAGGGGCTGCATAATTTTTCTTGCAGCACTTCCAAATGCTATTCCATCTGGGAGATTGTTTGAATTCAACAATTCATGAGTTTTTTCATTTGTTCCTCCTGCTAATTGAATTAATCCTGGTGGAAGATCTGAACCGATTTTTTCAAACAACTTAACAGTATCTCTACTTGTTGTGGGAGCAAGATCTCCAGACATTGGCCTTCCATCTAGTTGCCAAATAAGGGGTATATCTAGCTCATTCAGAATTTCATATCTTTCCCAAAGAGCTTTCAAAAGATCTTCGGGCTCTTGGGCTTTTTTGAAAGATTGATTTAATCCACAACTAATAGATATCTTGTCTAATTTCATTCCAGAACTTTTAAGGATACTTACAACTTTTGTAAAAGAATCTAGGCGATTGATTTCTGTATGAATTTCTACTGCATTAGGCCTTATTTTTTGAAGTGTTGATGCTAAATCATTTTTTGACAAATTATATTCATATTCACTAATTAGATTTAGAGGACAACTATTTAAACATCTCCCACATCCATAACATTTACTCTCTTTAATTCCGAAATTATCAATTGCAAAGGTGGGGCATACTTTTTCGCATGGTCTTGGACAACTAGGGGGACATTTTAAAGGATCAAATTTTGCTTTTCGAAAGTGGATATCATTACCATCACTAATGCTTATCATTATTCCAGGGGAGTTTTTAAAGACTTTTTTTGCCCAATCGATTCCTTTTTTTGCTGCATAAACTATAGATTCTTCTGCTGCAACATCTATGTAGTCGACACCAGCAGCAGTAAAAATTGCACATAAATCTTCTATGGCAACAATATCTTCATTACTGGCACCACAAATTAACTTAATCCATTTATCTTTTTTATTCTTGGTTTTAATCAAACAATTTAACTTTCAAATTCATCCAAAATATAATTACTTAATGGTTTCCATTCAAGTTTTCTTGAACCCCCCATTTCAACAACTATTGTTAGTTTATTATCGTTAGTGCAAATCTCTATTAAGCTCTCTAATTCAGATTGAGATAATACTTGACCTTCTAATAACCAAAGTAATTTATTTTTATCATCTTCATTAAATAACTCAGAAGCTTGTGGGATTACTTGTTGAACTTCCCCAAGCGCTCCGTTTCTTCCTACACTTTGATGACCAAGGTGAGGTGGTCTAACGCCATGCAATTTGAGCAAGAAAACTTCTGGATCTCCAAGCCCTCTTGCTGAAGTTATATAAGTTTTAAAGCCTTTGGCCCTCATTCTTCTCAAAAGACGAGTTTCATAACCACCTTCAAGAGGAGCAAATATTGCTAGGCATTTGTTAGTTTTTAAATCGCTATGAAACTTTTTCCCTGAGAGAAGTAATGGCATAAAAATTTCCTTTATTTCTATTTTATTTTATTTTATGGTACTTGATGATGTACAATTGTAACTCAGTGAATTTTTAAGCTCGCAAGCTAGCCGAGCCTCTGAAAATTTCACATTTTTAGCGTTTCGTTAAAAAACTTAGGTGGGTTTTTCCCGAGAGAAACTATCTATTATTTCAGATAAGTCTCGACCTTACTAATTGTTTTTTAATTAACTTCACCTTAATAACTGAAGGGTTTAGATAATTAAAAAATTATTACGAGCTAGCCTAATTTAGTCTTATGTCTATCGGAATTTTAGGAAAGAAATTGGGCATGTCCCAACTTTTCGATGATAAAGGTAATTCGGTACCAGTTACTCTTATAGAGGCTGGTCCGTGCCGTGTCACTCAATTGAAAACAACTGCTTTGGATGGTTATACCGCCGTTCAGATAGGTTATGGCTTGTCCAAAGAGAAGCATTTAAGCAAACCTGAAAAGGGACACTTATTGAAATCAGGTGAAGAACTTTTAAAGCATTTAAAAGAATATAGGGTTGAAGAAACTTCATCTTATGAAATCGGAAAACAAATAACTGTAAAAAACTTTGAGGTTGGTCAAAAAGTTGATATCAGTGGCAAATCTATGGGTAGAGGTTTTGCAGGTTACCAGAAAAGACATGGTTTTAGCAGAGGTCCTATGAGTCATGGTTCAAAAAATCATAGAGCACCAGGATCTACAGGAGCAGGAACAACTCCGGGTAGAATTTATCCAGGGAAAAGAATGGCAGGAAGATATGGAGGAAAACAGATAACTACCAAAGGATTGTTAGTTCTAAAAATTGATGATCAGAAGAATTTGCTTGTAGTAAAGGGTTCTGTTCCAGGTAAGCCCGGCTCAATTGTCAACATTAAGCCAAATAATGTTGTAGGCAAAAAAGGAGGTGAAAAATCATGACAACACTTGAAACTTTAAAGTGGGATGGTAAAAAATCAGGCAAAGTTACTCTTGATTTAGCAGTTGCTAAAGAAACTTCTTCGGCAGACTTAATCCACAGAGCAGTCCTTAGACAGCTAGCAAATAAAAGACAAGGGACAGCATCAACTTTGACAAGATCTGAAGTGCGCGGGGGCGGCAGAAAGCCATACAAACAAAAAGGTACAGGAAGAGCTCGTCAAGGATCAATAAGGACACCCTTAAGGCCTGGTGGCGGAATTATTTTTGGACCGAAGCCACGTTCTTACAATCTTGATATGAATCGTAAGGAACGTAGATTAGCTCTTAGAACAGCTCTTATGTCCAGAGTATCTGATATGAAGGCTGTTGAAGATTTTGGATCTACTTTAAAGCAGCCTAAAACAACTGATATCATCAATGGCCTTGCTCGATTAGGTATACAAAAAACTGAAAAAGTTTTGGTTATTCTTGATAGCCCTTCCGATATTATAAAAAAATCCATTAATAATATTGAGAAAGTAAAATTAATTGCCGCCGATCAATTAAATGTATTTGATATTCTCAATGCCAATAAATTGGTAATAGGTCAATCAGCGATAGATAAAATTCAGGAGGTTTATGCATCATGAGTAAATTATTCGATTCTCGTTTAGCCGATGTAATACGAAAGCCAGTTATTACTGAAAAAGCTACAAATGCACTAGATCTTAACCAATATACTTTCGAAGTAGATCATAGAGCTGCTAAACCACAAATAAAGGCAGCTATTGAAGCCTTGTTCAGTGTTAAAGTCATAGGAGTTAACACTATGAATCCTCCAAGGAGAACAAGAAGAGTCGGGAAATTTTCCGGTAAACGTTCTCAGGTCAAGAAGGCAATTGTACGTCTTGCTGAAGGAGACAAAATCCAACTATTTCCAGAATCTTAAGGAGTTTTAATCATGGCAATACGTAAATTTAAACCTTATACACCTGGCACTAGGCAGAGAGTAGTTACTGACTTTAGTGAAATCACAAGTGCAAAACCTGAAAGATCACTAATAGTTTCAAAACATAGAGTTAAAGGTAGGAATAATCGAGGAGTTATCACTTGTCGTCATCGTGGAGGTGGTCACAAAAGGCAATATAGATTGGTCGACTTTAGAAGAGATAAAAGAAATATCAACGCTAAAGTTGCAGCTATACACTACGATCCTCATAGAAATGCAAGGTTGGCACTTTTATTTTACGAAGATGGAGAGAAAAGATATATTATCGCTCCAGCAGGAGTAAAAGTCGGACAAAATGTCATTTCTGGAGAAAGTGTTCCGATTGAAGATGGAAATGCAATGCCGCTTTCTGTTATGCCATTAGGATCTAGTGTTCATTGTGTTGAGTTATATGCAGGTAGGGGTGCTCAAATGGTTAGATCCGCAGGAGCTAGTGCTCAAGTTATGGCAAAAGAGGGAGATTATGTTGCTTTAAAACTCCCATCTACTGAGGTAAGACTTGTAAGAAAAGAATGCTACGCAACTCTTGGTGAAGTAGGTAATTCTGAAATAAGAAATACTAGCTTAGGTAAAGCAGGAAGAAGAAGATGGCTTGGAAGAAGGCCTCAAGTAAGAGGTAGTGTAATGAACCCATGTGATCATCCACATGGAGGAGGAGAGGGAAAAGCACCAATTGGTAGAGCAGGCCCAGTTACTCCATGGGGTAAGCCAGCTCTTGGACTAAAGACACGTAAAAAGAACAAACCAAGTAATAAATTAGTTGTTCGAAGACGCCGTCGCGTTTCTAAAAGGAGTAGAGGAGGAAGAGACTCTTGATTACTTCATTTATTATTTCAATTTCTATTACATAATCATGGGACGTTCACTAAAAAAAGGACCTTTTATAGCAGATAGCCTGCTCAAGAAGGTAGAAAAACAAAATACCGATAATGACAAGTCTGTTATCAAAACTTGGTCAAGATCCTCTACGATTTTACCTTTAATGATCGGTCACACAATCGCTGTACATAATGGCAAGACTCACATTCCAGTATTTATTACTGAACAAATGATTGGTCATAAACTCGGTGAATTTGCTCCTACACGCACTTACCGAGGTCATATAAGAGATAAGAAAGGAGCAAAATCATGACAAAAACACCTGAAACAACAAAAACAGCAATTGCTCATGGGAATTATGTTCGCGGATCAGCCTCTAAAGTGAGGAGAGTTTTGGATCAGATAAGGGGTAGATCTTACAGAGATGCATTGATTATGTTGGAATTTATGCCTTACAGATCTACAGACCCCATTACTAAAGTTCTAAGATCTGCTGTTGCTAATGCAGAACATAACCTTGGAATGGATCCATCTACCCTAGTTATTTCCTCTGCATGGGCTAATAGTGGTCCTGTAATGAAAAGGTATAGACCCAGAGCTCAAGGTCGAGCTTTTTCAATTAAAAAACAGACTTGCCACATCAGTATTTCTGTAGAGTCTGCTCCTACTCAAACTAATGCGGAGGTACAAAACTAATGGGACATAAAATACATCCTTCTGGACTAAGATTAGGAATTACACAAGAGCATCGCTCTAAGTGGTTTGCTACTTCTAAAACATATCCAATTCTTCTCCAAGAAGATTTTAAAATTCGAACCTTCATACAAAAAAAATATGGAGCAGCAGGAATTAGCGATGTCTTAATAGCAAGAAAAGCTGACCAACTGGAACTTGAATTAAAAACAGCAAGACCAGGAGTTATAGTTGGAAGACAAGGAAGTGGTATTGAAGAATTAAGATCTGGCATTCAAAAAACTATAGGTGATAGAACAAGACAAGTCAGAATAAACGTTGTTGAAGTTGAACGCGTAGACGCTGATGCTTTTTTATTAGCTGAATATATTGCTCAACAACTAGAAAAAAGAGTCGCCTTTAGAAGAACTATTAGGATGGCCTTACAAAGGGCTCAAAGGGCTGGAGTTCTAGGTCTTAAAATTCAAGTAGGGGGAAGGTTGAATGGTGCTGAAATAGCTAGAACTGAATGGACTAGAGAAGGTAGAGTACCTTTACATACTTTGAGGGCTGAAATTGACTACGCAACACGAGAAGCTAATACAACTTACGGTGTTTTAGGCATTAAAGTTTGGGTTTTTAAAGGTGAAGTTCTACCTAAAGAAGAACAAACTATCCCTATGGGTGCGAGCCCTAAGAGAAAAGCTAGTAGAAGACCTCAGCAATTTGAGGATCGTTCAAATGAGAATTCATAGGAGGTATAACAATGCTTAGTCCAAAACGTACTAAATTCCGTAAACAACATAGAGGCAGAATGAGGGGTGTAGCCTCAAAAGGTAATACTATTGCATTCGGTCAATTTGCTCTCCAAGCTCAAGACTGTGGCTGGGTAACTGCACGTCAGATTGAAGCAAGCAGAAGAGCTATGACTAGATATATCAAACGTGGTGGTCAAATCTGGATAAGAATATTTCCTGATAAACCCGTAACCATGAGACCTGCCGAAACGAGAATGGGTTCTGGTAAAGGTAATCCAGAGTTTTGGGTCGCAGTTGTAAAACCTGGAAGAATACTTTTTGAAATGGGTGGTGAGGATATCACTGAGGAAACTGCAAAAGAAGCTATGCGTCTGGCTCAATACAAACTTCCTGTAAAAACTAAATTTATCTCCATTGATAAAAATCTAGAAAATTCCTCCCAAGAAAATACAAAAAATAGTAAAAAATCTCAAGAGGAGGTTAAACAATGAAAAACTCAGAGTCACTAAAGGAATTTAAAAAATTAAATTCTGAACAAATTACTGAAAAGATTGACCAATTACGAAAAGATCTTTTTGACTTGAGATTCAAGCAAGCTACAAGACAGCTCAATGAAACTCATAAATTTAAAATCATCAAGAAACAAGTTGCGCAATTACTCACTCTCAGTAAGAGTCAATCTGCTTCTAAAACAACTTCTGATTAATTATTAGTTATGGCACTTAAAGAAAGAATTGGTACTGTTGTCAGCGACAAAATGGATAAAACAGTTGTTGTTGCTGTTATTAACAGATATCCACATCCCACTTATAAAAAAATTGTAAGTAGAACTACTCGATATAAGGCGCATGATCCAGAAAATACATGCGTTTTAGGTGATCGAGTTAAAATTAGAGAAACTAGACCGCTTAGTGCTCAAAAAAGATGGGCCATTGAAGAGATTCTCAATAAAACAAGTCAGGCTAAGGAGGTTAAAAAATGATTCAACAAGAAACTTATTTAACAGTTGCCGATAATAGCGGAGCAAAAAGACTCCAATGTATTAGGGTTTTAGGCTCTAATAGAAGGTATGCACATGTCGGGGATGTAATCGTAGCAACTGTAAAAGATGCTCTTCCTAACATGGGAGTTAAGAAATCTGAAGTTGTTAAAGCTGTTATCGTCAGAACTAAAGCAACATTAAGAAGAAATACTGGTAATTCAATCAGATTTGATGACAATGCGGCAGTATTGATTAATGAAGATAAGAATCCAAAAGGTACTAGAGTCTTTGGTCCTGTAGCTAGAGAACTGCGGGATAAAAATTATACAAAGATTGTTTCTCTTGCTCCGGAGGTGATTTAAATGTTGGATTCATTAAAGCAAAAGAAAAATTTCCAGAGAATAAAAATGAGAATCAAAACAGGAGATTTGGTAAAAGTAATTAATGGCAAGGACAAAGGGAAAACTGGTGAAGTTTTAAAAACTATCCCTCTTGAAAATAGAGTAGTTGTAAAGGGAATTAACCTTAGGACCAAACATGTAAAACCAACTCAGGAAGGTGAAACTGGAAGAATTCTTACAGAAGAAGCATCTTTACATGCCTCAAATGTAATGTTTTTTTCAAAGGATAAAAATCTTACAAGTAAGATTGAATACTTTATTGATAAAGAGGGGGTTAAGAAAAGAAGATTGAAGAAAACTGGTGAAGTAATTGATTAATTTTTCATCAGAAACCAGATTTCAACTTTTTCTAATTTATCAATTCTGACAAAGACCAGAATTAACAAAAAATTATGACTCTAAAAAATCGCTACAAAGAATCAATAAGACCAAAACTTTTAAAGGACCTTGGTCTTAAAAATATTCATCAAGTACCTAAAGTTGTCAAAGTCAACGTTAACAGAGGTCTTGGTGAAGCAGCTTCGAATTCGAAAGCTCTTGAAGCCTCTTTAAATGAAATGGCAACAATTACAGGACAAAAGGCTTTAGTAACTAGGGCCAAAAAAGCTATCGCGGGTTTTAAAATTCGTGAGGGTATGCCAATTGGTTGTACTGTAACTTTGAGAGGAGACAGGATGTATTCTTTTTTGGAGAGATTTATAAATCTAGCTTTACCAAGAATAAGAGACTTTAGAGGAGTTAATCCAAAAAGTTTTGATGGGAGAGGTAATTACACTGTTGGCGTGAAGGAGCAATTGATTTTTCCTGAAATCTCTTTTGATAAAATAGATTCAATAAGAGGTATGGATATAACTATTGTCACTAGTGCAAAATCAGATCAAGAAGGTAAAGCTCTTTTGCAGGAGTTAGGAATGCCTTTTAGTAAGAATTAAATTAAAACTATGTCAAATCACGATCCTATTTCCGATATGCTTACTCGAATTAGAAATGCGAGTCAAAAAAAGCATACAACCACAACAATCCCAGGTTCAAAAATGTCCTTAAGTATCGCCAAAGTACTTCAAAAAGAGGGGTTCATTTCTGATATTAATGAGGAAGGTGAAGGTTATAAATCACAAATAATACTCGGCCTTAAATATAGTGGAAAAAACAAATTTCCTACTATTCGATCTATGCAAAGAGTTAGTAAACCTGGTTTGAGAATATATAAAAATACTAGAGGTTTACCAAAAGTGCTTGGAGGTCTTGGAGTTGCCATAATATCAACTTCTAAAGGTGTTATGAGTGATCGCGATGCTAGAAAGCAAGGCATTGGCGGCGAAGTCCTCTGTTATGTTTATTAAGGAGAATTAATCATGTCAAGAATCGGAAAAACACCAGTACTTATTCCAGAGAAAGTTACAGTTGATTTTGATGGATTAACAGTTACAGTTAAGGGCCCAAAGGGTGAGTTAAAACGTCTTATGCCTGAGGGAGTTAGTTTTGATAAGAAAGATAATACTGTTGTAGTAAGTCCTACCACAACCAAAATACATTCAAGACAGAGACATGGTTTATGTAGAGCTTTAATTGCAAATATGGTTGAAGGGGTTACTCAAGGTTTTTCAAAGAAACTAGAAATTGTAGGCGTTGGATCAAGAGCACAAGTAAAAGGTAAAAATCTAGTTGTAAGTGCAGGATATAGTCATCCTGTAGAAATGATCCCCCCTGATGGTATAACATACAAAGTTGAGAGTAATACAAACGTTACCGTATCTGGAATTGATAAGGAAATTGTTGGCAATGAAGCAGCAAAAATCAGATCAATTAGACCTCCAGAGCCATATAAAGGCAAAGGAATTAAATATCATGATGAGAAAATTCTCAGAAAAGCTGGTAAATCTGGCAAAAAATAATTCCAATTAAAAAAATGACCAAACTTTCCAGGAAATTACAAACCCAAAAAAGACATAGAAGATTAAGGAGATTCTTAATTGGAGATGCAACTCGTCCAAGATTGTCTGTTTTTCGCTCTAATAACCATATTTATGCTCAGGTTATAGATGATAGCGCTCAAACAACTATTTGCTCAGCTTCAACTGTTGATAAAGAACTAAGAGAAAAATCTGAGAAATTACCTTCTGACTGTAATTCTTCTTCTATTGTTGGAAAATTATTAGCAAAGAGAGCGATAAAAAAAGGTATTAAGCAAGTAATTTTTGACCGTGGGGGTAATTTATATCACGGTAGAGTAAAGGCACTTGCAGATGCTGCTCGTGAAGCCGGCCTAGAATTCTAACTTTTAATTTTTTACTATGACTGACACTCCAACAAAACAAGAAATTCAATCCACGAACGATAATGTTCCTGCAGCTACGCCCGTAGAACAAAAAAAGAATAATCGTAATGATCGAAAAAGAAATAGAAGAGGTGATTCAAAAAATCTAGAGAGAGATTCTGATTGGCAAGAAAGAGTCGTTCAAATTCGACGCGTTTCTAAGACTGTTAAGGGTGGGAAAAAAATGAGTTTTAGAGCAATTGTTGTAGTAGGTAACGAAAAAGGTCAAGTTGGAGTTGGAGTTGGTAAAGCAGGGGATGTTATTGGTGCGGTGAGAAAGGGAGTTTCAGATGGTAAAAAGAATCTTGTAAGAGTTCCCTTAACCCCAAATAATTCAATACCGACTTTATCTTTAGGTCGAGATGGTGCGGCTAATGTTCTAATTAGACCAGCTGCGCCAGGTACAGGAGTAATTGCTGGTGGTTCAATAAGAACAGTTTTAGAATTAGCCGGCATAAAAAATGTTTTAGCAAAAAGATTGGGTAGTAAAACACCTTTGAATAACGCTAGAGCTGCTATGGTAGCTCTTTCTCAATTAAGAACACACAAATCTGCCTCTAGGGAGAGAGGCATCCCACTTGAACAGCTCTATTCTTAAAATTATGACTTCAACATTAAATTCACTTAAATCAAACTCTGGCTCAAGAAAGAAAAAACTAAGAAAGGGTAGAGGAATTGCAGCCGGTCAGGGTGCATCATGTGGTTTTGGAATGAGAGGACAAAAGTCACGTTCTGGAAGACCTACACGTCCAGGTTTTGAAGGTGGCCAAATGCCCTTATATAGAAGAGTTCCCAAATTAAAGCACTTTGAAATAATTAATCAAAAGAACTTTTCCATAATAAATTTAGAAAAATTAAATGATTTCAAAGATAACGATACAGTTAACCTTGACTCACTAGTTAAGAAAGGATTGATCTTCAAGCCCAAATTTCCTTTAAAAATCCTTGGTAATGGAAAAATTAATGTAAAGCTAAAAGTTCAAGCTCATGCATTTACAAAAGTTGCAAAACAAAAAATCGAGGACGCAGGTGGATCCTGCGAGCTTATAAATAATAAATAAATTTACTAAAAATTTAGGTAAACCTTAAAATGTTTGTCAACAAAAGTAGAAATCCTAGCGCTTCTGAAATACTTTCCCAATTATTTTTAAATAAAGAGTTAAGGACTAGGGTTTTAACTACTTTAGGTCTGCTCCTTTTAGTAAGACTTGGTATATACATCCCTATGCCTGGTATTGATAGGGTCGCTTTTAAAAGTTTTATAGATCAAGGGGGGCAATTAATAGGTTTTTTAGATATTTTTACTGGAGGAGGAATTTCAACCTTAGGAATATTCGCTTTAGGCATACTTCCCTTTATTAACGCATCAATTATTATTCAGCTACTCACAGCTTCATTGCCTGTGCTTGAAGATTTACAAAAAAATGAAGGAGAAGCGGGGAGAAGAAAAATTGCTCAAATCACTAGATATGTTTCATTAGGATGGGGTTTTTTGCAAAGTATAATTTTTTCCTTAATTCTCAGACAATATGCTATTGAGGGGATAAGTGAAACTACATTTGTCTTGCAAACCTCCATTGCCTTGGTTACTGGCTCAATGTTAGTAATGTGGTTTAGTGAAATTATTACGGAAAAAGGGATAGGTCAAGGTGCTTCACTGGTAATTTTTTTGAATATTGTTTCGACTTTACCTAAGGCTCTAAGTTCAACCATTGAAAAAGCTCAAACCGGCGATAGAGGAGATGTTTTAGGTATAGCAGTTTTACTTGGAGTATTTTTACTGACAATTGTTGGGATTATTTTTGTCCAAGAGGGAGCAAGACGCATTCCTATTGTTAGTGCAAAAAGGCAGATAGGAAGTTCAACACTACTTCCTACAAGGCAAAGTTATTTACCTTTGAAATTAAATGCAGGAGGAGTCATGCCTATAATATTCGCATCTGCTTTAATCTTTTTACCTATAACTATTGCAAATGTTACGGGTAATCCAGTCTTAATAAAGTTAGCCAGTAGTTTAAATCCCGGATCTTCTAATCCATGGCCATATGCTCTTACATTCTTCTCCTTGATTTTGGGGTTCTCTTATTTTTATGCATCTCTTACTATCAATCCAGTTGATGTAGCTTCAAATTTAAAGAAAGGAGGAGTAGCGATTCCAGGAGTTAGACCAGGAACTAATACAGCCAACTACCTATCAGGCATACAAAATAGGTTGACTTTATTGGGGGGATTGTTTCTGGGTTCAGTAGCTATAATCCCAGCTGCAGTAGAAAGAGCTACTAATGTTCAGACCTTTCAAGGTTTAGGAGCAACTTCATTGCTTATTCTTGTGGGTGTTGCTATTGATACTGCTAAGCAAATTCAAACTTATGTTATTTCACAAAGGTATGAGGGACTAATTAACAATTAATGAAGAAACATATACTATTTTTAGGAGCTCCTGGAGCAGGGAAAGGGACTCAAGCGGAATTGCTTAGTCAAAGTAATTCTTATTTACACCTTTCTACTGGTGAATTATTAAGAAAAGAAATCGAAATGAATACTTCCCTTGGTATTCAGGTAAAAGATATTATGAATCGAGGGGAACTTGTTAGTGATGAACTCGTATTAAAGATAGTAAGACAAAATTTAGTCAAGAATAACAAAGGTTGGATTCTAGATGGTTACCCAAGAAATTTATCTCAAGCAAATTCATTGAATGAAGTCTTAAATGAAATAAATCAACCTTTGGAATTAGTTTTTTATTTAGATATCCCGGAAGAAGTACTAATTAAGCGTTTGCTTTTGAGAGGTAGAAAAGATGATACGGAAGAGACAATTAAAACAAGAGTTGACATTTATAAAAAAACTACAGAACCATTGATTCGATATTTTAAAGATCTCTCATTGTTAGAATATATTGATGCTGATAGAGATTTAAAAACCATTTCCTCTGATATCAAACTAAAAATGGCTTGATGATGATGTAGAATATAGTATTAACGTTTTATTTGTTAAATCCCTATGAAGGTCAGATCTTCAGTCAAAAAAATTAGTCCTGACGATCAGATCGTGAGGAGAAGAGGTAAAATCTATGTTATTAACAAGAAAAGACCTCGCAATAAACAGCGTCAGGGTTAAATTTTAACCCTTAAATTCAAACTTTTACTTATTCAAAAAACGTGGCCAGGATTGCAGGAATTGACATACCTCGCGAAAAGCGAGTTGAAATTGCACTTACATACGTCTATGGAATTGGTTTAACGAGATCGAAACTAATTCTTGCTAATACTGGTGTAAACCCAGATACTCGTGTCAAAGACCTTTCAGATTCTGATGTGCAAAAACTAAGAGGTGCCACAGAAGATTTCACTTTAGAAGGGGATTTGAGAAGAAAAGAGGGAATGGCTTTAAAACGTTTACAAGATATAGGGTGTGTAAGAGGAAGAAGACATAGAATGAGTCTTCCAGTAAGGGGTCAAAGAACTAGAACCAATGCAAGAACAAGACGGGGTTCAAGGAAAACAGTTGCTGGAAGAAAAAAATAAATAACTAAATCTATTTACAAATTGAAGCATTAACTTAAAACATCATGGCAGCTACAGTAAAAAAAACAGGTTCAAAGAAATCTAAACGTAATGTACCTAATGGTGTGGTACACATCCAAAGCACATTTAATAATACTATCGTCTCAATTACTGATACCTCTGGTCATGTAATTTCTTGGTCTTCTGCTGGAGCAAGTGGATTTAAGGGAGCTAGGAAAGGCACCCCATTTGCTGCTCAAACAGCTGCTGAAGCTGCAGCAAGAAGAGCACTTGATCAAGGTATGAGACAAATAGAAGTACTAGTTAGAGGGCCTGGCGCAGGTAGGGAAACGGCCATAAGAGCTTTACAAGTGGCCGGATTAGAAATAACTCTAATAAGAGATGTCACTCCATTACCTCATAATGGATGTAGAAGACCTAAACGTAGACGCGTTTAGGTCTTAACCATTCTCAACCCCCAAAAAAAAAACTCTTAACCTCATTATTTTCCGTGTTGCAATACCAGATTGACAGAATCGACCATCAAATAGCAGATGATCGCTCCCAAACAGGAACTTTTTTAATTGGCCCACTAGAAAGGGGACAAGCTACAACTTTGGGAAATTCCCTTAGAAGAGTCCTTATGGGAGGACTGGAAGGGAGTGCAGTTACTGCAGTAAGAATAGCAGGAATTAATCATGAATATGCCACTATTCCTGGAGTTAGAGAAGACGTTTTAGATATTCTTCTTAATTGCAAGCAACTATCAATAAATAGTTCAAATCCAGAGCTAGAAATCGGCAGGTTAGTAGCGATTGGTCCAATGGAGGTGAAGGCAAATGACATCCAATTCTCTTCTCAAGTTGAAATTGTTGATGGTGAAAAACCGATTGCGACTATCCAGGAGGGTCATAACTTAGAGTTGGAAATCCATGTTGAAAGAGGTGTTGGATATAGACCCGTAGACCGTAAGAGTGAAGAAACAACTGCAATTGATTTACTTCAAATAGATGCTGTATTTATGCCAGTGAAGAGAGTTAATTTTACGATTGATGAAACTGCTGTAGCAGAAGGCGGAACGGGAAGAGAAAGATTAAAAATGGAAGTCGTAACAGATGGTTCAACAAGTCCTGACGATGCTATTGCTGAAGCTGCAAATCAGTTAATAGAACTTTTTCAACCCCTTGCTACTGTCACAATGGTTGAGGAAATTCCTGAAGAACCTGAACCATCTCCTGAAGCTCAAATTCCTCTAGAGGAACTAAACTTGTCCGTTAGAGCATATAATTGTTTGAAAAGGGCGCAAGTTAACTCAGTTTCAGATTTAATGGGCTTCAGTTATGAAGATCTTCTTGAAATTAAGAACTTTGGCTCTAAATCTGCAGATGAGGTTATTGAGGCTCTTGAGCGCATCGGTATTTCTATTCCACAAAGCAGAACATCTGTTTAACAATTTTAAAGATCATGAGACACCAACTTAGAATTCCATTATTAAGTAAACCTGCTGACCAGAGGAAAGCACTTTTAAGAGGTTTAACTACTCAATTAATTAGGGAAGGTAGAGTAACTACAACAAAAGCTCGTGCTAAAGCTTTAAGAAATGAAGCTGAAAGAATGATTTCACTCGCTAAAGATGGAAGTTTGGCCTCTAGGAGAAGGGCTATTGGATATATTTATGATAAAAAATTAGTTCATTCATTATTTGAAAAAGCAAAGGAAAGATATGGAGACAGAGATGGTGGTTATACACGCATAGTAAGAACTGTATCTAGAAAAGGTGATAACGCTCAGATGGCCATAATCGAGCTTGTTTAAGTTAGTTAATTAAAGGGGCTTTTACTAAAAAATAACTTTTGAAAAGGGTAGCTTTACTAGTCCAATATGATGGGACTCATTATTCAGGTTGGCAAAAACAAAAAAATGCAACTACTGTTCAAGAAATTTTAGACAGAGCTCTCTTAAAGATTACAAATCATACAGTAAAGACTTTTGCAGCAGGTAGGACTGATGCTGGGGTTCATGCATCAGGTCAAGTAGTACACTTTGATGTTGATTGTGTTGTCCCAGGAAATAGTTATTCTGATGTCTTAAATAGTCTCTTACCCTCCTCAATTAGGATCTTGGAATCAGTTGAGGTAAAAGATAGTTGGCATGCATGCTATTCAGCAATGTATAGACATTATAGATATGTCATTAATAACAGTAAATTCCCAAACTTGTTCATCAATAATTGGTCATGGCATAGATATCAAAAAGTATTAGATGAAGTTTTAATGTTAAATGCATCCAAGAAAATGATAGGAGAACATGATTTTTTTGCTTTTCAGAAAAGTGGTAGTAATAGAACAAACTCAATTACAAAAATAAAAAATATAGATATTAAAAGAGTTGAAGATTTGATTTTTGTTGATATTAAAGCTACTGGTTTTCTATATGGAATGGTCCGCTTAATTATTGGTCAATTAGTTTTAGTTGGAGAAAACAAAATATCGCCAGAAATTTTTACAGATAGATGGGTAAACAAAAAGAAAAATGATGTTAAAGAATCTGCTCCAGCTAAGGGGTTATGTTTTGTAAATGCTGTTTATGAAGAAAATGTTTTTAAAAAGATTAATAACAATGATTTTTTCCCTGTATTTTTAATTAAGGGTTTTTCTTAAATAAAGTTTAATTAAGCAAATTTTTTGTGTAAATCATTCAAAATTGTTGTTTAATATTCCTTCAATAAGGTAGAATTTAAAACTAATTTAAATTTATTTGCAGAAATTTGGTAAATGAATAAAACAATTACTCCATCTTTAGAAACAATTGAAAGAAATTGGTTTTTAGTTGACGCAAAAGATAAGACGCTTGGTAGACTTGCTACAGAAATCGCAACTGTATTGAGAGGTAAGAATAAACCAACATTTACACCTCATCTAGATACTGGAGATTTTGTTATTGTAGTAAATGCCGAGAAAGTTGAGGTAACAGGTAAAAAAGCATCACAAAAATTGTACAGGAGACATTCTGGAAGACCAGGAGGAATGAAAATTGAAAAATTTGGATCTTTACAAGAAAGAATTCCTGAAAGAATCATCGAGCAAGCTGTAAAGGGCATGCTGCCTCATAATTCTTTAGGAAGACAGCAGTTTAAAAAACTAAAAGTTTATAAAGGTGCTGATCATCCTCATGCTGCTCAGAATCCTGTATTATTAAATAGTTAATTAATCAAAATGAATAGTCAAATAAAAAACAAAGCTGTGTATTGGGGAACTGGAAGAAGAAAAACTTCAGTAGCTAGAGTTCGCTTGATTCCAGGAAATGGACTTATAAAAATTAATGGTCGTTCTGGAGATGATTATTTAAACTTTAATCCTCTGCATTTAAATTCAATAAAAGCACCTTTGCAAACATTAGGTCTTGAAAATTCTTATGATATTTTGGTAAATGTTTTTGGTGGTGGATTGACTGGCCAAGCAGATGCTATAAAGCAAGGAGCAGCTCGAGCACTTTGCGAATTATCTCCTGACAATAGGAAACCGCTAAAAACGGAAGGCCATCTGAGTAGGGATCCTAGAGCTAAGGAAAGAAGAAAATATGGCCTTAAAAAAGCAAGAAAAGCTCCTCAATTCTCTAAACGTTAAAGGAATCTAAACTATGCCAAAATCAGAAATTCATCCAAAATGGTATCCAGATGCAAAAGTTATTTGTAATGGAGAAGTTGTAATGACTACTGGCTCCACTCAGCCTGAATTACATGTTGATGTTTGGAGCGGAAATCATCCCTTCTTCACCGGAACTCAAAAGATTCTTGATACAGAAGGTAGGGTTGATAGGTTTATGAAAAAATATGGAATGGGTTCAGCTAATTCAGCCACATCAAAAGATCAAAAAGAAGAAAAAGATTCTAAAAAATAGAATTTTCAAAATTAAGCACAATTTCAATTGGAATACTCAACATTAATTGCAAGGTTGAAAACTGCTTCAGAAAGTTTTGAAAATTTGGAAGTGCAACTTGCAGATCCTGATATAGCTAATGATCCAAAAAAATTAGAATCCATAGCAAGAGAAAGGTCAAAATTGGAACCTTTGGTGATTGATTTTAATAAGTTGCTTGATACTGATAAAGAAATCGAAGATTCAAGAAATCTACTAAAAGAGAATAGAAATGATAAAGAAATGGAATCTTTAATAAATGAGGAGTTAATAATTCTAGAGGAATCTAAGAGTGAACTGATTCAAAAAACCACGATCGCCTTATTGCCAAAAGACCCAAGAGATGAAAGAAGTGTAATGTTAGAAATCAGAGCCGGTGCTGGAGGCAACGAGGCTTGTATCTGGGCAGGTGATTTAGCAAGAATGTATGAAAGATATGGACAAAAAATTGGATGGTCTGTAAAACCTGTTAGTGCTTCCGAGTCAGATATGGGTGGATTTAAGGAGCTAGTTATCTCCGTTAAAGGAGATTCTGTTTATAGTCAACTTAAATTTGAGGCTGGTGTACATAGAGTCCAAAGAGTTCCAGCTACTGAATCTCAAGGTAGAGTTCACACCTCTACTGCTACAGTTGCCGTTATGCCTGAGGCTGATCCTGTTGAGGTTAAAATTGATCCAACAGATCTAGAGGTTGGAACAGCAAGATCAGGAGGTGCAGGGGGGCAAAATGTTAATAAGGTAGAGACAGCTATTGATCTTCTCCATAAGCCTACAGGTATAAGAGTTTTTTGTACTCAAGAGAGATCACAGTTGCAAAATCGCGAACGAGCAATGGAAATTTTAAGAGCTAAATTGTATGAAATTCAATTAAAAGAAGCCAATGCAAAAGAGAGATCCCAAAGGCTTTCCCAGGTTGGAACAGGCGATAGAAGTGAAAAAATCAGAACTTATAATTTTAAAGATAACAGGACAACTGATCATAGATTAGGTTCCAATTTTTCTCTTGAGCCAATTCTTGCTGGTCAATTAGAAGAAGTGATTAATGCATGCATAGCGCAAGAACAAAAAAGAATGATGGAAGATTTTAATAAAGAGGTAAATTAAGATTTTTTTATTAAATTGCAACCCCTATTACGTATTTACTCCATTCTTTATGTTTTCCAGAGTCAATTTGTCTTGTAGCTTCAAAATTTAGATTACTTAATGGACGATAAGGCTGACGTTTTAAGGGCATATTTGCCTCTTCGGGGGTTCGATTACCTTTTTGTACATTACATCTGAGACATGCAGTAGTAACATTTTCCCAGTTATCTGTTCCACCTCTGCTTCTCGGTAAAACATGATCTATTGATAGGTCACTACCCCTATGGTTACAGTATTGGCAACAATTATTATCTCTCAGAAGAATATTTTTTCTTGTTAAAGAAACCTCTCTAAAAGGAACTTTGACGTAGTAACGAAGTCTTATAACTGTCGGCAACTTTTTCCCGCTATGAATTGAATATGTTTTGTCTTCCTCTAAGCTTTCTGCTTTACCTTTAATCATCAAAATTACAGCTCTTCGCCAGGAAGTGATGTTTAAAGGTTCATAAGATGCATTTAAAACTAGAGTCTGGCCCATGCCAAAATACAATTTACATGTCATGCTAACTGTATATTTCAATAAGCGCATATATTTGTGCAAAGTTAATGCAAAATAGGCAAACAAATCAGGTATTTAATTTTGACAAATTTCCAAATTTTGAAAAAGATATAGATCTAAAGCAAAGAGCATGGATTGAAGTTAAAGGTAAAGCAATAGAAACAAACGTTAGAAAGTTAAGATCAAAATTAAGTAAAAATTGTCAATTTATGGCAGTCGTTAAAGCTGATGGATATGGACATGATGCAAAATTAGTATCAGAGTATGCTATCAAAGGTGGAGCATCTCAATTAGGTGTTGCCACATTAAATGAAGGCATTAAGCTTCGTTCTTCTGGAGTTAAAAAACCAATACTTATCCTCGGAAATCTTTATACGAAAAGGGATCTTCTTATATGTTTTAAAAATGATCTTATGCCAACTATCAGTAGTATAAGAGAATGTTTAATTTGCAATAACATTGGTAAGCAATTTGGATTGAAATTTCTCTTACATCTTAAAGTTGATACGGGAATGTCAAGATTAGGATTTGAATACAGTGAATTTGTTCAGCAATTTGAAAAAATTAAATCTTTTGAGAACATTTTAATAGAAGGAATATATAGCCATTTATCTTCTGCAGATGAAGTTAACGCATTAGATCCTAAAAGTATTACACAACTTCAAAGACTGAAGTTTAATGAAATATTAAAGCAAATTAATTTTGATCGAAATAATGAAATTAAGATTCATTTGGCTAATTCTGCAGGAATGCTTATTAACAAAGATTTTCATTTTCACATGGTACGTGTTGGGCTTTCTATGTATGGATACAGTCCTTTAGACAAAATCGATAAAAATTTATCACTTAAACCAGCTTTATTTTTGAAAGCTAAAGTAGCTTTTATTAGAACTATTGATCAAGGAGTTGGTGTAAGTTATGGAGGTAAATTTGTAAGTCATAGAAAAACTAATTTAGCTGTATTAAGTATTGGATACGCAGATGGAGTACCAAGAAATCTTTCAGGAAAGATAAACGTTATTCATAATGATAAACTTTATCCCCAAGTTGGATCCATCACTATGGATCAAATGATGGTGGACATAACAGGTTCAAGTGAAATTAAAGTTGGGAGTACCATGGTATTACTAGGATCTGATGGAGATAAAACAATTTCTCCTCTTGAATGGGCAAGAAAATCTAATACTATAGCGTGGGAAATTCTTTGTTCTTTTAAAAATAGATTACCGAGAGTTCAAGTTGATTAGACATTTCGATTAAATAAAAAATTTTGAATGTTTGCAAAAAAATTGATAATGTATAAGAACTGGAGAGGTGGCTGAGTGGTTGAAAGCGGCTCCCTGCTAAGGAGTTACAGGAGGTAACTTTTGTCGAGGGTTCGAATCCCTCCCTCTCCGTGATTTATTTAGAAAATTTTTAATTAATATTTGTTTTAAAACAAGTCAAGATTAATATCTTTAAGGTCATAAATAGAATTCAAAATTAAATCAGCGCCTGCATTTCTAAGATTTGTTTCGTAAGAATTACGTTCTTTTAATCGAGAATTTAAATGTAAATGAGGTGGAGCTATTCCGATACTTATGAATTTCTGAGATGGTATTTCCTTTTTAGCATTTATAACTGTATTTATATCTGCAATAGTATCACCTACATATGCAATGGGAATATTTGATTCGCCAAGTTTATCTCCAATAAGCTTTTTTGATAAGTTAATAAAACCTTTAGGATCAGGCTTGTCAGGGGCATCTCCCATAGATATTAATGGTGGTGATTTTAGTCCAAGTCTTTTTTCTAAAACAAATTTTGCAGAAGCAGACTCTGCACCACTAACAAAACCCCAAATTATTCCATTACCTTGAATTAAATCAAAAAACTTTTTATCAACTAATAACTCCTCGTTTGTTATGTAACCAGACCAATATTTACTATCTTGATTTGGATTTCCTCCAAAGTAAAATTCTTCAAAACATTTAACTATTGCCTCTCTTGGAGGTATTTCAATGTTAAAGTTCCCTTTTTTTTTAAATCTTTTTATAAATTCTAAACTTAAATCCCAGTCATTATTCCAAATACCTTCATTTTTGGCATTATCAATATCTATATAACTTGGCTCCCATCCTGTAAATTTGTAGACAGTTTTTTTTAATGAAAGTCTGTAACTATTCTCTACACTCCGTATTACACCATCTATATCAAATAAAATTAAACCAATATTTTTCAATGAATTTTTTTAATTCTTTATAAAAGATTAGTATTCTTATTAAAAAAAAGCAAAGAAAAACATTCTATTTATAGGTCATGGATTATCTAAACTTAATTTTTTAAATATCCTCTGGGAGTAAGAAATATTTCGTCAATTAAGGTTGTTTGAGAGTTGCCAATAATAATGATCGATAACATATCAATCTCTTTAAGAGGAATGGTGTTTAAAGTAATAAATTTTTTTGTTTGATTTTCTCTCCCTACTTGTCTAGCAATTAAAACTGGAGTATCACCATGCCTAGATTTTAAACATATATCTATTACACTTTTTAGCTGCCAATTTCTTTCAATGGATTGAGGATTAAATAAAGCTATAACAAAGTCACCCACAAGAGCTCCTTCAATTCTTTTTTCTATTAAAGACCATGGAGTTAATTTATCGCTTAAGCTTACTGAACAAAAGTCATTCATTAGTGGTGCTCCACTAATTGCAGCCGCTAATTGAACACTACTTATACCTGGATGTACTTCAAAGTAAGGTCTATATTCTTTTTTGATTTTTTGAAGTAATTCTAAAAGCAAACCTGCCATGCCATAAAAACCAGATTCACCTGAAGAAATTAAAGCAACTTTTATTCCTTCCTCAGCTAGTTTAATTGCTTTACTGCATCTCTCTTTTTCTTCAGTAAGTTTACTTTCAATTAAGACTTGGTCACTCCTTTTTAAGGACTTAATTAAATCTAAATACATTTTGTATCCGATCCAAACAGTGCATCTTGAAAGTGCTTTTTTTGCATTACTGGTTAGGAAGGAGACATCACCAGGCCCACTTCCAATAATATGTATTTCGCCATGAATTGGATTATATTGATTTTTTGATTCTGCTACAGCGATAGTTACTGCCCCAGATTGATTTTTAAAAATTCTTTTTTCTTCTAATAATTTTGATTCTTCTCCTGCTGCGAGTAAGCAAGAAGCTTCCGCTACAGAAGAGGTGCCAATTTCTTTTTCTACAACACTTGAAGGATTTGGAATAATTATTTTTGAAAGATCTTCTTTACTAAAAAACTTTATAGGCAAGTTTTTTTCTTCAGCAAGTTTTAAAATTCCTTGCTCATCTTTTTTAATATCAACTGTTGCAAGTCCCGCAATTGATTTCCGTGATAAATTTCTTGATTCCAATAAATTATTTAAAGAATTTGATATTAATTCTTTGCTTGTATTTCTCTCACATCCAATGCCAATCCATAATACGGGCGGATGCCAAGTTGTTTCATTATTATCGAATATGCTCACATGAAATGTTGAATCTGCTTTTTCAATTTTTTTTTCACTAATTTGATTAATAATCTTCCCTGATTCTGAAGTTTTCCATAAACTATTACCAGATAATTGTTTGCAAAATATTTCTTCGTTCTTTGCTTGTTTAATTACTAGTTTTGACCAATCCTTTATGTTGCCAGATCTTTCCCAACCCCATTGATTCCCAAATGAATCAAGATTTAATAAGCTTTGATTATTGGAAGTATTAGTTTCTATTATTTCGCCACCAAGTAAATTAGCAATTTGAAATGCAATATTTTTAGTATTTGACTGATGTAAGCCAATTAAAGGAATTATCTTGGTACATTTGTTATCTATAACTATTACACCAGGATCTTGATCTTTAGAGGTTAAAAAAGAATTTATTAGGCGAATTGATGCAGCAATTGAGCCTATGAAAATTATTAAATCTATCTCCGCCCATTTCTTTAGTAAGATTTCTCTTGGTTTTTGTATTTGAAAAAGTTCATTTTCCCTCCCATCATCTTTTGAAGAACTTGCAATATATATTTCTTTGACAAATTCGGTTTTTTTAAGTCTTTTTAAAATTTCTTTTGAGTTATTAGATAGACCTATAGCAATTCCTTTCAAATCAGAAATAATTGATAGTTATATTGAAATTATATCCTGTGGCTTTATTAAAAAAATTTCTTTTGAAATATAAAAAAAAATTTAAGAAATTTATAGAAAATTTGAGTAAAAATACCCATAATCATGTCATAGACAAGAATTTAACAAAATATTCATATAGTAACAATCATTAGAACATTTGTTACGTTAATGCATAACGAAAGAATCTTTGCCTTATTATTTTTGAAACGAATATCTAAAGTTCCGAAGGATTCGTTTTCTTGAGCATTATCATAAAAAATAAGTTCAAGATCTGATCAATCGGCTTTAATGTCAATTATTTTCGAGGTGCTAGATGACCATCAGCCCACCAGAAAGTGGAGAAAAAAACAAAAAAGTTTTGGAGGATCCTGTTAAGGCCGATCCAAGACCTATTGATTTTGCCAAATTAGATAAGCCAGGTTTCTGGTCAAGTAAATTATCTAAAGGTCCAAAAACTACAACTTGGATCTGGAATTTGCATGCTGACGCACATGATTTCGATGTGCATACAGGCGATGCGGAAGAAGCAACAAGAAAAATCTTTTCAGCTCATTTTGGACATCTTGCAGTCATTTTTATATGGATGAGTGCTGCATTTTTTCATGGAGCAAGATTTTCTAATTATTCAGGTTGGTTAGCTGATCCAACTCATGTTAAACCCGGAGCTCAGCAAGTTTGGGCAATTGTTGGTCAAGAAATGCTTAATGCTGATCTTGGTGCTAACTATAACGGAATTCAAATCAGTTCAGGAATATTTCACATGTGGCGAGCATGGGGAATAACCAATGAAAGTGAACTCATGGCTTTGGCAATAGGTGCTGTAGTAATGGCTGCACTTATGCTGCATGCTGGAATTTTTCACTATCACAAAGCAGCTCCAAAAATGGAGTGGTTCCAAGATATTGAGTCTATGCTTAATCACCACATAGCTGGTTTAGTAGGATTAGGCTCATTAGCATGGGCTGGCCATTGTATTCATATTGGAGCTCCTACTGCAGCACTCCTAGATGCGATTGATGCAGGAACTCCGCTAGTAATTAATGGTAAAGAAATAGCAACTATTGCAGATATGCCTATGCCGCATCAACTATGTGATCCACAAATTATTGGTCAAATTTTTCCAGGACTAGCTAGTGGTACAGCTAATTTCTTTAGTTTAAACTGGTTAGCTTTCTCAGACTTCCTTACTTTCAAAGGTGGACTAAACCCTGTTACAGGAAGCTTATGGATGACCGATGTTTCACATCATCATTTAGCTTTTGGTGTAATTGCAATTATTGGTGGTCATATGTATAGGACCAATTACGGTATTGGTCATAGTATGAAAGAAATATTAGATTCACAGCAAGGAGATCCAATATTATTCCCTGCTCCTAAAGGTCATCAAGGTCTTTTTGAGTTCATGGCAGAAAGTAGGCATGCCCAGCTTGCGGTAAACCTAGCAATGCTTGGATCAATAAGCATACTTGTATCTCATCACATGTATGCGATGCCTCCATATCCATATATAGCTACTGATTACATGACAGTTCTTGGATTATTTACCCATCACATGTGGATAGGTGGATTATTCATAGTAGGAGCAGGCGCGCATGCTGGAATTGCAATGGTTAGAGATTATGATCCAGCAAAACATATTGATAACGTATTAGACAGAATCCTTAAAGCAAGAGACGCCTTAATCAGTCACTTGAACTGGGTATGTATGTGGTTAGGATTCCATAGTTTTGGACTATATATTCACAACGATACTATGAGAGCTTTGGGTAGACCCCAAGATATGTTTAGTGATTCTGCAATCCAACTTCAACCAATATTTGCTCAATGGGTTCAAAGCATTCAAGCTTCAGCTGTTGGTACTTCTATATTGGCTGGTACGGCAGAAGCTTTACCTCATAAAGCTATAAGTGAAGTATTTAATGGAAGTTTAGTTGAAGTAGGTGGAAAGGTTGCTATCGCTCCAATCCCCTTAGGAACTGCTGATTTAATGATTCATCATATCCATGCATTCCAAATACACGTAACAGTTTTAATTCTTCTTAAAGGTGTTCTTTATGCAAGAAGCTCAAGATTGATACCTGATAAAGCATCCTTAGGATTTAGATTTCCATGTGATGGTCCTGGTAGAGGAGGTACATGTCAAGTTTCTTCTTGGGATCATGTTTTCTTAGCACTCTTCTGGATGTATAACTGCTTATCAATTGTTATTTTCCATTTTTCTTGGAAGATGCAAAGTGATGTTTGGGGACTAACTGGAGGTAACTTTGCTCAAAGTGCCATTACTATTAATGGTTGGCTTAGAGACTTTTTATGGGCGCAAGCTTCTCAGGTTTTGACCAGTTATGGTTCAGCTATAAGTATGTATGGTTTGATGTTCTTAGGAGCACACTTTATCTGGGCATTTAGCTTAATGTTCTTATTCAGCGGAAGAGGTTACTGGCAAGAGCTGTTTGAGTCAATTGTTTGGGCTCATAACAAACTTAAAGTTGCTCCAACAATTCAACCAAGAGCACTATCAATTACTCAAGGTCGTGCGGTTGGCGTTACTCACTTCTTAGTAGGCGGTATCGCGACTACTTGGGCCTTCTTCCACGCTCGCCTTTTCGGCCTGGGCTAATTACCTGAACTTCACCTTTTTAATTCAATGGCAACAAAATTTCCATCATTTAACCAGGGTCTAGCTCAGGACCCTACAACCAGACGAATATGGTACGGAATAGCTACTGCTCACGACTTTGAAAGTCATGACGGTATGACCGAAGAAAAGCTTTATCAGAAGCTTTTCTCTACACATTTTGGTCATCTAGCAATAATAGCCCTCTGGGTGGCTGGTAACTTATTTCATATTGCTTGGCAAGGTAACTTCGAGCAATTTGTACTTGATCCAACCCACGTTCGTCCTATTGCTCATGCTATTTGGGATCCACATTTTGGATCTGGTATAACAGAAGCAATGACACAAGCTGGAGCTACTGGTCCAGTAAACATAGCTTACTCAGGTCTCTATCATTGGTGGTACACAATTGGAATGAGAACTAATGAGCAACTCTTCCAAGCCTCAATATTCATGAGTATTTTGGCTTGTTGGACTCTATTTGCAGGTTGGTTACATTTACAGCCAAAATTCAGACCTTCTTTAGCTTGGTTTAAAAATGCAGAGTCAAGATTAAATCATCATTTAGCAGTCTTATTTGGTTTTAGTAGTATTGCTTGGACAGGTCATTTAGTTCATGTTGCTATACCTGAATCAAGAGGACAGCATGTAGGTTGGGATAATTGGTTAACAGTCCTTCCACACCCTGCAGGATTAGCTCCTTTCTTTACTTTAAACTGGGGAGCATATGCTCAAAATCCTGATTCTCTAGACCAAGTATTTGGAACAGCTGAGGGAGCTGGAACAGCAATCTTTACTTTCTTAGGTGGTCTACATCCTCAAAGTGAAGCATTATGGCTTACTGATATTGCGCATCATCATATTGCGATTGGAACAGTTTTTGTAATTGCTGGTCATATGTATAGAAATACTTTTGGTATTGGTCATAGCCTCAAAGAAATTACAGAAGCTCATAATACAAGACACCCTAATGATCCTCATAAAGGTAGTTTCGGAATTAATCATGATGGAATTTACGAAACTGTAAATAATTCACTACATTTCCAACTTGGACTAGCATTAGCATCACTTGGTGTAGCAACTTCTCTTGTAGCGCAACATATGGGTGCACTTCCTTCTTACGCTTTTATTGCCAGGGACTACACTACACAATCTGCTTTATATAGTCATCATCAGTACATAGCAATGTTCTTGATGGTTGGTGCATTTGCACACGGAGCTATTTTCTTTGTAAGAGATTATGATCCTGAATTAAATAAAGATAATGTATTAGCAAGAGTTCTTGGAACAAAGGAAGCTTTGATAAGTCACCTTAGTTGGGTAACTATGTTGCTAGGATTCCACACTCTTGGAATTTATGTTCATAACGACGTTGTTGTAGCTTTTGGTAACCCTGAAAAGCAAATTCTAATTGAGCCAGTATTTGCTCAATTCGTTCAAGCCGCTCAAGGTAAGATGATGTACGGCTTTAACGCTTTATTATCTGATCCTACAAGTTCAGCAAGTCTCGCTGCTAATTCATTACCAGGTAATCATTACTGGATGGATCTTATTAATAGACAAGATGCATTAAGTGCTTTCTTACCTATCGGTCCTGCAGATTTCTTAGTCCACCATGCTATCGCTTTAGGTCTTCATACAACTGCTTTAATCCTTATTAAAGGTGCACTAGATGCTAGAGGAACTAAATTAATCCCTGATAAGAAAGATTTAGGATATGCATTCCCTTGCGATGGTCCCGGACGTGGAGGTACTTGTGATAGTTCATCTTGGGACGCCATGTACTTAGCTATGTTCTGGGCATTGAATTTAATAGCATGGGTAACTTTCTACTGGCATTGGAAACACCTAGCAATATGGCAGGGTAATGTTGCGCAATTTAATGAATCAGGAACTTATCTAATGGGTTGGTTCAGAGATTATCTCTGGTTAAATTCTGCTCAACTTATTAACGGATATAATCCATTCGGAGTTAACTCTTTATCTCCTTGGGCCTGGATGTTCCTATTCGGTCACTTAGTTTGGGCTACTGGTTTTATGTTCTTAATATCATGGCGTGGTTACTGGCAAGAATTAATTGAAACATTAGTTTGGGCACATCAGCGTACTCCAATAGCTAACCTTGTTGGCTGGAGAGATAAGCCAGTTGCACTTTCAATTGTTCAAGCTAGATTAGTTGGACTAGCACATTTCACAATTGGAAACATTCTTACATTCGGTGCATTTGTTATTGCATCAACTTCAGGTAAGTTTGGTTAAAATTTTTCTTAAATAATTTAAATCACCACTTTTGTGGTGATTTTTTTTGTTTAATTTTAATGTTCTAAATTAAGTTAAAATTATATAAATATTATCAAACATAAATGTCAGATATAAAACAATTAATTTCTATTATTATCCCTGTTTACAACGAAAGTGAGAGTATTGGTTTTTTATTGGAAGAGGTTATAAATGTAATGTCATTGCATCAATTTAATTTTGAATTGATTGTTGTCAATGATGGTTCTAAAGATAATACTTATCAAGTATTGAAGGAACTAACTCTCAAAATTAAAGAATTGTCAGTAATTTCCCTTCGCAAAAATTATGGGCAAACTGCAGCAATGTCAGCTGGCTTTGATAATTCTAAAGGTGATATCGTTATTACTTTGGATGGTGATTTACAAAATGATCCAAATGATATTCCTAAATTAATTTCAGAAATTAATAATGGTTTTGATTTGGTTTGTGGATGGAGGTTTGATAGAAAAGATAAATTAATCAATAGAAAGATACCATCAAAAATAGCGAATAAATTAATAGCTCAGGTAACGGGTTTGAAGTTGCATGACTATGGATGTTCATTAAAAGCTTTTAAGAAAGAAATAATTGATGATATTAAATTGTATGGAGAACTTCACAGGTTTTTGCCTGTCTTAGCAAATATTGAAGGTGCAAAAATCAAAGAAATTAAAGTCAATCATAGAAGCAGGCAATATGGATCTAGTAAATATGGAATCGATAGAACTTTTAGAGTTTTAATGGATTTACTAACTTTATGGTTTATGACTAAATTTTTAACAAGACCAATGTATGGATTTGGTTTTGTTGGAATTATAAGTATTTTGATTAGCCTTGTAATGAGTTCTTATTTAATAGTTTTAAAAATAATGGGTGAGGATATTGGAAATCGTCCGTTGCTAATGTTTGCATTAATATTAGGAATTGCTGGGGTTCAATTATTTAGCTTTGGATTATTGAGTGAACTTTTAATTAGGACTTATCATGAAAGTCAAAGTCGTCCAATTTATAGAATTAGGTCAATAAGTGGTGCCCAACAAAATTGAATTTTTACTTGAATTTTCTTATTAATAAAGCTGAAATTTTAACCACTTCAGGAGACATATCTCTCAATCCTATTCTTAAAATTGATAATGTTGATTTATCAGCCAATTCTTCCGCAATTTTTAATGCTTTTAATTTGTCTTCTGTATTTCCTTGAAAAAGGCAAAACATTTTATTTCTTTGAGAATTTTTATAAAATATTGAGCACTTTTTTTCTTCGTGATTATATAAATAACTATTTTTTTTAGATAGAAATTTATTATTACTTTTTTTATTTTTCTTTAATTTAATAGAATTTAAATTGCTTTGATTTATTAACTTTTTAAAGCTTCTTTTTTTAAAAACTAGAAATAATATTCCTATAAAAATAATAAGTAAAATTGCGAAAAAATTTAACATGTAAAAAGTTAATAATTTTTATATCATCCAGTAATAAAATTAACATTATTTCGCTGATCAATACTAAAGTGTTTAAAGATGTTTAAAGAACTATGCCATCTGATTTACCAAGTCTTTTACCTTCAATTTTTGTTCCATTAATTGGTATAGCAATGCCTGCTGTTTTTATCGTATTGATTGGAAGATTAATTACAGCAACTGAATAAATTATCAAACACTAAATTATTAAAAAAATGAGCGACTTTCAAAAATCATTCTCTGAATCAACAAGTTCTATTAAGTTTGATGAGAAATACATAGATACTTCTGTACAACCAAATGATATTGGTGTAGCAGAACAATGGGCAGTAAAAACAGTTGCTGATCCTTGTGTTGGTAATTTAGCTACTCCAGTTAATAGTGGTTATTTTACAAAAGCCTTTATAAATAATTTACCTTTTTACAGAGAAGGTATTTCCCCTAACTTTAGAGGTTTAGAAACTGGAGCAGCTTTTGGATATCTTCTATACGGACCTTTTACCATGACTGGCCCATTAAGAAATTCTGAATTTGCTCTAACAGCTGGACTTCTCGCTACTATTGGAGCTGTTCATATTTTGACAGCACTTTTTGTGCTATACAATGCACCTGGTAAAGCACCTAATGTTCAACCTCCAGATGCGACTGTTAATAATCCGCCAAAGGACTTATTTACAAGAGCTGGTTGGGCTGATTTTACAAGTGGATTTTGGTTAGGAGGATGTGGAGGAGCTGTTTTTGCTTGGTTACTTGTTGGGACATTACACTTAGATACCATAATGCCAATCATTAAAAATATTTGGACTGCTGGTTAATTTCTAAATAAAAGAATAAGTAATATTTTAATTTAATTTAATTTAAAGTTGAGCTATATTAATTAACGTATAGTACGGTCCCATCTATAATTTCTAACTACTCTTCCTGCCGAAATTAGTTTTGATTTATAATGAAATGAGATTTTGTCATTAGACTGTTTTAAGGTATCTAATCCTATTCCATTTCTGCCAAAATCCCTACCAGAGCTATGGTAATACAATCCGTCTCCCTTGTAGATACCAATATGATCACATTTTTCTTTATTTCCGAAAAATAAAAGATCTCCAGGTCGGAGAACCGCATATGATTCTTCATAATAAAAAAGGTGTTTACAAAAACTTTTTATTTGAAAAGAGTCTCGAGGTATATGAATTTGATGCTTTAAAAAAGCAGTCTGAATTAATCCAGAACAATCAAAATTGGGTCCTAATGTGCCTCCCCAAAGGTATTCATTATTTAACTCAGATTGATCTTTGATCCATTTTAAAATAGAGTTAATTTTATCTTTTATAAAGAAGTGTTCTTTTTCTGAATTCTTAGGTTTTCCTAATTCGTATTTCTCAATAATTAATCCATCTAAATTTATCCAACAGACGTAACCATCTTCATATAGTTGAACTAGTATTCTTGACAATTTATGGTTTTTTTGAGAAATATTTGGATAAATAAGCCTAAAAATTCTATTTTTAAATATTTCAGTGACTAATTTATTATCTGTTTCATTTTGATATCCAGAAATATTAACTTTTAATTTCCACCAAATAGTTTTTGAAAAATTAGTTTGTTTAAATAGTGAGATAGGATTTTTATAATTTTCCATACAATGTCCTTTTACTATTTAAGTAAAGAGATGGGTCTAGCCTTAAATGATATTTTAGGGAGAGCATGCTCTTATAATAAAGATTTTACAAGAGAAGATATTTCGATAACTTGGATTAATTATAAAAGTGAAAATAAAACTGTATTTAAAGGTTTTGGAACTGGTATTAATAATAAAAAAATGGTTTACCCTGCTAGCATAGTCAAGTTGGTTTATGGCCTTGCTGCATTTTATTGGATTAAAAAGGGAAGTTTATTATTATCAGATGAAATTAATGATGCTGTGAGGAAAATGTTGTCTTTCTCCAGTAATAATGCAACAAGCTTTTTAATTGATTTACTTACTGGAACAACAAGTGGACCTTGTATTGAAGGAGAATTATGGGAAAATTGGAAATATCAAAGATCCATAATAAACGATTGGCTACATGATTTACATTGGGAGGAATTAAGTGGAATAAATTGCTGTCAGAAGACCTGGGATGATGGACCATTTGGTCGTGAAAAAGAATTTTATGGACTAAATAATAAAAATAGAAACGCTATGAATTCTGATTCGGCTGCACGGGTTTTAGAGGAAATTATGATTCATATTGATTATCAAAAAAATGATTTAAATTTACGAAGTTTTTTAAAAAGAAATTTAAATAAATTTGTTCTTAAAAACGATTCTCTTAATCAAATAGATGGTTTTTTGGGGGCAGGATTACCAGAAAGCATTAATCTTTGGAGTAAAGCAGGCTTAATGTCTGAAGTTAGACATGATTCAGCTTGGTGGACTAATAGTCAATCTCTACATACTTTATTAGTTGTTTTTTGTGATGGTGAAAAATATTCTAAAGATTCTTCTTTCTTACCATTAATATCAAAAGAAATATATGAATTTAATAAAAAATATCCTATTTAGGACTAAATTTAATCTTCTAAGAAATTAGGATCTAATTTGTTAGTATATGCTTCATAAGGTAACATCATTACTTCTTCAAAATCTAAATCATTCATAATCCATTCTCTATATTCAGCTAATAAACTTTTTCTATCTTCATTATCTAATTCAAAAATACGCAACGCTGTATCTTTAATATTTTCTTTAATTAAATTTTCAATTTCTTTCCTCTTCATTTTATGTTAGTTCTCCTTCCAAAATCACTCTTCTTATTGTTGATAATGCAATTCCTGTTTGTGATCTGATTGATCGATAAGAATATCCTTCATTACGCAATCTGATTACTAAAGATTCTTTTAGTGCACTTATTTTGGGCCTTCCTCCCAAATTATTTCCAGATAATTTTCTGCGTAATAGTTGTTCTTTTTTTCTTTCACCTAAACTTTTGTCTTCTAAATTATCTAATTCATATAAAATCTTAAAAATTGAAGAATTAGCATTATAAGATTCATTAGAAGCAAAAAAACCAGTCAAAGTTCGCAATTGAATATCCTTATTAATAAGTTTATTTATTGTTTTCAAACATTCTTTTTTATCTTTAAATGCTCGATCAAGCTGAGTTATTATTAATTGATCGCCTTTTGATAAGGAATTTATAGCTTTATTGAGTTGGGGTTTGATTTCTTCATCTAAACTTATAAATTCAGAGAACACTAAACTGCAACCCTCTTCCTTCAAAAATTTTATTTGCTCTTCTAAATATTCATATTCGTTATTAGTAGCTCTAGCATAACCTATTGCTTTAGAGTTTTTATTTTTTTTCGATAATAAAATACGTTTTCTTTTAAATTTAAAAGTCAATGTTTTATTACATATATTTTTTACTGTATCAAAAAATATTCAAAAAAACACTTTTTAGTACAAAATAGTCAAACTATCGTATACTTTAGTACTACATTTTTAAAATTATTTTTGTTCTGATATCTGTATTAAAAATAACGTTATGAAATCTGATTCAATTTTAGTTAATGAAACAAAAATGTTGTGTAAAGAGTAAATTTAATTATGATTTTCTTAATTGCAGAAGGATTAGTTAAATTCATTTATTTATTTACTTCTGTGGAATGAGCTTCGTCTTTGAAATTACAAATAGTTAATTCATCTTGTTTTTAGTAAAATAAAATTACAGGTCAAGAATATTTAATGTGACTAATAATCCTAATAGTTTAATTTCAAAACCTGAATGGTTAAGGGTCAAAGCTCCACAAGTTGAGAGAATTGGTAATACTGCAAACTTATTAAATGATTTAAATCTCAATACCGTATGTCAAGAAGCAAGCTGTCCAAATATCGGCGAATGTTTTGCTATTGGAACTGCAACTTTCCTCATAATGGGCCCTGGTTGCACTAGGGCATGTCCATATTGCGATATTGATTTTGATAGATCTAAGAGAGACTTAGATCCAACTGAACCATATCGTTTGGCCGAAGCTGTTTTTAGAATGAAGCTTAAGCATGTTGTAATCACATCAGTTAATAGAGACGATCTTAAGGATGGTGGAGCATCTCAATTTTTTCAATGTGTTCATCAAATAAGAGAAAAATCTCCTGAAACTACTATTGAGCTTCTAATACCTGATCTTTGTGGTAACTGGAAAGCGCTTGAAAAAGTTCTTGATTCAAATCCAAACGTTTTAAACCACAATATTGAGACTGTGTCTTCGCTATATAAAAAAGTAAGACCTCAAGGCAAATATGAAAGAACTCTTGAGTTGCTTAAGAGAACTAGAGATTATTCTCCCAAAATTTATACAAAGTCAGGCTTCATGCTTGGTTTAGGGGAAAAAGACGAGGAGGTCTTAAGTCTGCTTAAGGATTTAAAAAGTAATTTCGTTGATATTGTTACTATTGGCCAATATTTATCTCCTGGCCCTAATCATTTACCTGTTAAAAGATTTGTAAGCCCTTCAAAATTTAACTACTTTAAAACGTTCGGGGAAAAAGATTTAAACTTCATGCAAGTAGTTAGTTCTCCTTTAACTCGTAGTAGCTACCATGCTGAAGAGATTCAAAAACTTATGAAAAAGTATCCAAGATAGTTATATTCATTTATTTGGATCTACCCACTCATTTAATTTCCATTCAACTAGACCATTTTTAATCATTGGATCATTCTTAATTATTTTTAGTGCATTTCTATAATTATTCATCTCAAGAACAAGTAATCCGCCGTCACCTGGCCTATTTAACTCATCTACCAAAAAGCCACTTTTAATATTAATTCCCTCTTTTTTTAATTTTTTTACCCAATCAATATGTTGGTTAATTATTTTTCGTTTTAAATCATTATTAATTAAATATTCTTTTTTTATAATTTCAGTTTTTACAAAGAAAGGCATTTACATTTTTTTTATACCAAGCATTTCTTCTTCGCTTGGGGGAACAATCAATTTGAAAGTACTCTTAAAATAAGACCAATTTTCAATTATTTTGGCAGCCTTTAAGCTATTTGTTTTTGCTTGATATTCTCTAATAATTTCCAATAAGATATTTTCTTGCTTTGATGAAGTTATTTGATGAATGCTTACTATTTCCTTATTTACTTTATTACTTAAATCATTATTTTCATCGATTATAAAAGCTATTCCTCCAGTCATTCCCGCACCAATATTCCTTCCTATGGAACCTAGAATAACAATTTTCCCACCAGTCATGTATTCACAACAATGATCACCTGCTCCTTCTGTTACCGCTGTAGCACCACTATTTCTAACCGCAAATCTTTCTCCCGATTTTCCTAATGCAAATAATTTCCCACCTGTTGCTCCATAAAGACAAGTATTTCCTAGGATGACTTGTTCGGAGGAGATTTCATTTATTTTTGGTGGAATTATTGTGAGTATTCCTCCATTCATTCCTTTACACACATAATCATTAGCTTCTCCAATTAATTGAACATTCATTCCCTTCAATAAAAAGGCACCAAAGCTTTGTCCTGCATATCCTTTGAAATTTAAGTTGAGTTTGCCATTGAAGCCAGTGTTGCCGTGAAGTTCTGCGATTTCGCCTGAAATTTTTGCACAAACACTTCTATCTGTATTTTTTATCTCAATTTCTTTGGTTAATATTTCGTGATTTTTAATTGAATCTATAAATTTAGTATCAGACAAAAACTCGTCTTCTAATACAGAACCATTACTATGGGCAGTTTTTAAATGTTTTAACCATGATCTATCAGGGGTTGAGTGTTTATTTACTAAAGAAGAAAGATCAATATTAGAAGTTTTTGGAAGATCGATATTTCTTTCAGAAAGAAATTCTTGATTACCAATCAGTTCTTCCATACTAGAAACACCGATACTACTCATTATCTGTCTTACTTCTTCAGCAATATACAAGAAAAAATTGACGACATTTTCTGGAATACCTTTAAATCTTTTTCTTAATTCTTCTTTTTGAGTGGCAACTCCAACAGGACACTTGTTTGTATGACAAACCCTAGCCATTATGCATCCTTCAGCAATCATCGCTACAGAACCAAAACCGTATTCTTCAGCACCTAGTAAAGCTGCAATAACTACGTCCCAGCCTGTTTTAAGACCTCCATCAGTCCTCAAAATTACTCTTTCGCGTAAGTTATTCTCTAAGAGAGATTTATGAACCTCAGCAACACCAAGTTCCCATGGTAAACCTGCATGTTTAATAGAACTCAGTGGTGAAGCACCTGTACCTCCATCATGGCCTGATATTTGAATTACATCTGCATTAGCTTTGCTTACTCCAGCAGCAATAGTGCCTATACCAATTTCAGAAACAAGTTTAACGCTTACTTTCGCTTTTGGATGAACTTGGTGTAAGTCGTGGATAAGTTGAGCTAAATCTTCAATTGAATAAATATCATGATGCGGGGGAGGAGATATTAAAGCCACTCCAGGTTTACTATTTCTAAGTTTTGCAATGTAAGAATCAACTTTTGGACCAGGTAATTGTCCTCCCTCTCCGGGTTTTGCACCTTGAGCCATTTTAATTTCGAGTTGTTTACCACTTCTTAGATATTCAGGTGTAACTCCAAATCTTCCTGATGCTATTTGTTTAATAGCGGAGCATGCGGTGTCTCCATTCTTTAAGCCTTTAATAAATGGCAAGGTCGCTGACTGAGTATTTTCATCGATATTATTTAAAACATTAAAACGAGCTGGATCTTCTCCCCCTTCTCCACTATTACTTTTTCCACCAATTCTATTCATTGCAACTGCTAAAACTTCATGCGCTTCTCTGGATAAAGCACCTAAACTCATTCCTCCTGTACAGAACCTTTTGCAAATTGATTCAACACTTTCAACTTCCTCTAATGGAATACTTTTTCTTTTTGAATTAATTGTTAGTAAATCTCTAAGAGATGTTGTCGGTCTATTGCTAATAAGTTTTTTGTAAGTTTCAAAATGATCGTATCCTGGCCCTTGTTTTACCGCCGAATGTAAAACTTTGGACATCTCTGGGTTATTGGAATGATATTCTCCATTATTTCTAAATTGTACAAATCCTAAAAATTCTAATTTCTTTAAATCGATCTCTGGATAGGCTTTCGTATGTATTGAAAGCGTTTCATTAGTTAATTCTTTTAATGTTATGCCAGCGATACGACTTGTTGTACCATCAAAAGCAATTTTTATTAAGTCAGATCCAAGGCCTACAGCTTCAAAAATTTGTGCACCATGGTAACTAGATAAAAGTGAGATGCCTATTTTTGAGAGAATTTTTCTTAGACCGTCTTCTAGAGCTTTTTTAATGTTTTCTTGAACATCAATTATTGATAATGGATTTATTTTTTTACTATCGATAAGTTTTTGTGTTTTTGGATGTTTTAACCAGTGTCTACCTGCTTCGAAAGTCAACCAAGGACAAACTGCACTTGCTCCATATCCAATTAAACAAGCTAAGTGGTGTGTGCTCCAACATTGACCGGTCTCAATTATTAGAGAAGCTTTTAGCCTGATTTCTTTTTTAAGAAGATAATGATGAATTGCTCCAACAGCAAGTAAAGGAGGTATGAAAGTCTTTTTAGGATTAATTCCCTTATCAGAAATGATAATTAAAGAGCACCCTTCTTTTATAGAAAGCTCACTCTGTTTGCAAATTAGTTTTAATTGGTTCTCTAAGCCTTGAATACCTTCCTCTAAATTAAACAAACTTGAAATTGTCTGAGATTTAATTTTTGATTTTTTGATGGAAATGAGTTCTTCCTCATTTAGAATTGGACTTTGTAAATGAATAAAAGGTTTAGCATCTTTAATTTCAAATGGTGTACATCTTTCTCCTAGATGCATCTCTAAACTCATTACAAGTTTTTCTCTAAGAGGGTCAATAGGAGGATTAGTAACTTGCGCAAATCTTTGCTTAAAGTAATCGTATAAAATATGTGGCTTGGATGAAAGAACTGCTAATGGAATGTCATCGCCCATGCAATAAGTAGGCTCTTTAGCTAATGAAGCCATTGAATCTAAGATAAGGTCATTATCTTCCGCTGAAAATCCATATGCAGTTTGTTGTTGCAACAACTCAAGGTCTTTTAGTTTGCAGTCTTTAACCCATTCATTTTTTTGAATTTTTATAGTTCTATTACTGAGAAGATTTTTATAATCATGCCTTTGAGCGGCTTCAGATTTTACTTCCCAATTTCTTAGGATTCTATTTTGATGAAAATCAACTGCCAACATTTGTCCCGGTCCTAATCGACCTTTTTCTATTACTCTTTCTTCTTCAAGATCTACTACTCCTGTTTCAGAACCCATTATCACAAAACCATCATTTGTGATTGAATATCTTGCTGGTCTTAGGCCATTTCTATCAAGTGTTGCTCCGACAAAATTTCCATCAGCAAATACAAGGAGTGCTGGACCATCCCAAGCTTCTTGCAGGCTTGCAGAATATTCATAAAAAGCTTTTATATACTCTCTCTCCTCAAGTTCTGGTTGATCTCTAAATGCTTCAGGAACAAGTTTTAATAATGAGTCAGTAATGGGCTGACCTGAACGAATATTGATTTCAAGGGTTGCATCAAGATTTGATGAATCACTTTTGTTTACATCTACAATGGGTTTAATTTCATTAGATAACTCTCCCCAAAAATCATCTATATGTGTTTCTGAAGCTTTAGCCCAATTAATATTGCCTAAAAGAGTATTTATTTCCCCATTATGACCCAAAAATCTCATGGGCTGAGCTAATGGCCATTTTGGAAGTGTATTAGTACTAAATCTACGATGATAAACAGAAAATGAAACTTTAAAACTCTCTTCTTTTAGATCTTGATAAAACTCGGACAATATTTCAGATCGAACCATACCTTTATAGACAACTGTTTGAGAACTTAGTGAGGCAAAATAAAACTCACAATCCCCAACATCGTTTTTGAAAGTTTCTCTTATTTTTTTCTCAATTCTTTTCCTTAATTGAAATAAAAGCTTTTCAACATCCTTATGATCTTTTTTATCTATATATAAAATCCACTGACAGATGAATGGAGCATTTGCTTTAGCTAAAGGACCTAAGATTTCATTATTAACGGGTACTGTTCTCCAAGATGTTTTGTTGACTTTTAATTTTTCTGCTTCTTCATCACATATTGATTTACATATTTCAATTTTTTCTTTTTTATTAGGCATAAAAACCATGCCTAAACCTCTGTTAAATTCTTGATTATTTTTAAGATTAATTTTCTCTTCTAGATATCCCCACGGAATTGAACATAAAATTCCTGCTCCATCTCCTGAGTCACTATCTCCTCCACAACCTCCTCTATGCTCCATGCAGTTTAGACCCTTTAGGGATTGTTTAAGGATCCAGTTGCTTTCTATACCTTCAACATGTGCTACAAAACCAACTCCACACGCATCTTTCTCCCCAATTATTCCATTTGGGGAATAACTATCTTGATATGGGCCAATGATTCTTTTTATACTCTCTATCATAGATTATTTAATTCTATTTAGTTATTTTATGTATTTCTATTATAAAAATAAATATGAAAATAAATCTAAAGATATTTAATATTTACCAAATAATTTTAATTTGATAAATTTAAAAAAAATATAATTAAAAACTTTTAGTTAGTGCTCTTAAAAGGTTATGATAGTTAAATGTTTATTTTTATCTAAGTTTTAATAGATGCCCACCATCTCACAATTAGTAGGTTCAGAAAGAAAACGTCTGACAAAGAAAACAAAATCTCCTGCATTAAAAGCTTGCCCCGAGAGAAGAGGGGTATGTACAAGAGTCTATACATCAACACCTAAAAAACCTAATTCAGCCTTGAGAAAAGTAGCTAGGGTTAGATTAACTTCTGGTTTTGAAGTAACTGCTTATATTCCTGGTATCGGTCATAATTTACAAGAACATTCTGTAGTTTTACTTAGGGGTGGAAGAGTAAAGGATTTGCCAGGAGTTAGATATCATATAATAAGAGGAACTTTAGATACGGCTGGAGTCAAAGATAGACGTCAATCCAGATCTAAGTATGGAGCAAAAGCTCCAAAAGATTAATTTGTAAACATCACTTTTTTTAAACATGTCACGTCGTAATGCAGCAGTAAAAAGACCAGTCCTTCCTGATCCTCAATTTAATAGTCGTCTTGCTTCAATGATGATTTCTCGATTGATGAAGCATGGTAAAAAATCTACAGCTCAAAGAATATTGTCTGATGCGTTTTCTTTAATAAGCGAGAGAACAGGAGGGAATGCAGTGGAATTATTCGAAACAGCTGTAAAAAATGCTACTCCTCTTGTCGAGGTGCGAGCTAGAAGAGTTGGTGGTGCAACATATCAAGTTCCTATGGAAGTTCGCCAAGAGAGGGGTACGGCTATGGCATTAAGATGGCTTGTTACATTCTCACGGGCAAGAAATGGCAAGAGTATGTCCCAAAAACTTGCTGGTGAGTTAATGGATGCTGCAAATGAAACTGGTAGTTCCGTTAAAAAAAGAGAAGATACTCATAAAATGGCAGAAGCCAATAAAGCTTTTGCACATTACAGATATTAATTTCATCAAAAGGTACTTAATTAGTTTATTATTATTAAAGTTTGCTTTTAGGGTGAACTACACTTATCAAAAATTATTTTATTTGGAGCTTTAAAATTGGCACGCGACTTTCCCCTAGAACGAGTAAGGAATATAGGTATAGCCGCTCATATTGACGCAGGTAAGACAACAACTACTGAACGAATTTTGTTTTATTCTGGTGTAGTCCACAAGATAGGAGAGGTCCATGATGGTGCTGCTGTAACCGATTGGATGGCTCAAGAAAGAGAAAGAGGAATAACTATTACTGCTGCTGCAATATCTACTAGTTGGCAAGATCATAGGATTAATATTATTGATACTCCTGGACACGTTGATTTTACTATTGAAGTTGAAAGATCAATGCGTGTGTTGGATGGAGTCATAGCTGTATTTTGTGCAGTTGGTGGAGTTCAGCCTCAATCCGAAACGGTTTGGCGTCAAGCAGATAGATACTCTGTTCCAAGAATGGTTTTTGTCAATAAAATGGACAGAACCGGTGCGGATTTTTTAAAGGTTAATAAACAAATTAAAGATCGACTTAAGGCAAATGCACTTCCAATTCAGTTACCCATTGGGGCTGAAGGTGATCTCACCGGAATTATTGATTTAGTAGCCAACAAAGCATATCTTTACAAAAACGATTTAGGTACTGATATTGAAGAAGGACCAATTCCATCTGACATGGAGGAGGAAGCTGCTGAGTGGAGATTTAAGTTAATGGAAAGTGTTGCAGAAAATGATGAAGAATTAATAGAAATATTTCTCGAAACAGGAGAATTATCAGAAGAACAACTTAAAAAAGGTATTAGGGAAGGAGTTTTAAAACATGGACTAGTTCCAGTATTATGCGGTTCAGCTTTTAAGAATAAAGGTGTCCAACTTGTATTAGACGCTGTAGTTGATTACTTGCCAGCTCCAGTTGATGTGAAACCAATACAAGGTGTTTTGCCAAGTGGTAAAGAAGATGTTAGACCTTCAGATGATAATGCGCCTTTCAGTGCATTAGCATTCAAAGTGATGTCAGATCCCTACGGGAAATTAACTTTTGTGAGAATGTATTCAGGTGTTCTTTCAAAGGGAAGTTATGTAATGAATTCTACTAAGGATGCTAAAGAGAGAATTTCTAGATTAGTGATTCTTAAAGCTGATGAAAGAGAGGAGGTTGATGAATTGAGAGCTGGGGATTTGGGAGCTGTATTAGGTCTTAAGAACACAACTACAGGTGACACCTTGTGTAACACAGAAGATCCAATAGTTTTGGAGACATTGTTTATCCCTGAACCAGTTATCTCAGTAGCTGTTGAGCCAAAAACTAAAGGTGATATGGAAAAATTATCAAAAGCTTTAACTGCTTTGTCTGAAGAGGATCCCACCTTTAGGGTAAGTACAGATCCTGAAACAAATCAAACTGTTATTGCAGGTATGGGTGAGTTGCACTTGGAAATCCTTGTTGACAGAATGTTAAGGGAATTTAAAGTTGAAGCAAATATAGGAGCTCCACAGGTTTCATATAGAGAAACTATTAGGTCTAGTTCCAAAGGTGAAGGTAAATATGCAAGACAGACTGGAGGTAAAGGTCAATATGGTCATGTAATTATTGAAATGGAACCTGCTGAAGTTGGTAAAGGTTTTGAATTTGTAAACAAAATTGTTGGTGGAGCAGTACCAAAAGAGTATATTGGTCCTGCATCTAATGGAATGAAAGAGACCTGTGAATCAGGGGTTCTTGCCGGTTATCCACTCATTGATGTAAAAGTAACACTAGTCGATGGTTCATTCCACGATGTAGACTCATCTGAAATGGCCTTCAAAATTGCAGGTTCCATGGCTTTTAAAGACGGGGTTAAAAAATGCAATCCTGTCCTTTTAGAGCCTATGATGAAAGTTGAGGTCGAAAGTCCTGACGACTTTCTTGGATCTGTAATTGGTGATCTCTCTTCTAGAAGAGGTCAAGTGGAAGGACAATCTGTTGATGATGGATTGTCCAAGGTACAGGCCAAAGTGCCCTTAGCCGAAATGTTCGGTTATGCCACTCAACTCCGATCAATGACTCAAGGTCGGGGTATATTTTCAATGGAGTTCGCAAACTATGAGGAAGTTCCTCGTAATGTTGCTGAAGCTATCATTTCCAAGAATCAGGGCAACTCCTGATCTCTAAACTAAAACACTCTTAAACCCTCGATTCTTTAATTCAAAATGGCTCGCGAGAAGTTCGAAAGAAACAAACCACATGTCAACATAGGTACTATTGGCCATGTTGATCATGGAAAAACAACACTAACAGCTGCTA
>QCDH01000006.1 GCA_003280985.1 Prochlorococcus sp. AG-355-A18 | reverse complement strand
CATCATTTTTATATTTTCTTCGCTGTCATAAACAGCAGCCCATTCTTCATAAGGGACACTAATTTTGAATTTAAAAACAGTAGTTTCAAGAGACATAAAAAAAGAAGCTAATTGCTCCTCATTTTAGATCGACTGTCAATCGTATTAAATATAGATATAACGGCTAAAAAACTTTACCAAACCTTCAGATTAAATAAAGCAATAAAGTACCTATATTTTGATTGTGAGTATATTGTTTAGAAACTATTAAGTTTGATGAGCAGGGAAGTTTTACATAAGGTTACTGAGCAGAGGTCCAGGAATATGTCTGCAATTAAATCTAAGAATACAAAGCCTGAAATTGCAGTGAGGAAACTTTTACATTCAATGGGATATAGATTCAGATTGCATGGGAAAGATTTACCTGGGTCCCCTGATATTGTTCTACCAAAATATAAAACAGTTATCTTTGTCCACGGATGTTTCTGGCATAGGCATGAAAACTGCAAATATGCCTCCAATCCAAAAACAAGGAAAGAATTCTGGGAAAATAAATTCAAAGCAAATATTAAAAGAGACTTAGAAATTCAGGAAAAAATTAAAAACATCGAATGGAGATCTGTAGTTATCTGGGAATGTGAAACTAAGGATGTTGAAAACTTAAAAGCGAAAATATTTGATATCTTTAGTTAATGAATTGGTTGACTTTGAAGATCTCAGTGCCATATTTAATAAGAATTAAAGGGATTACAGATTAGAAAATCTAAATTTAAACAATTAAATATTGTTCAAAAACATTTTGATTTTATTGATCTCTTTGCGGGCATAGGTGGCTTTAGAAAAGGATTTGAATCTATTGGAGGTAACTGTGTTTTTACAAGTGAAATTGATAAATATGCTCAAGAAACATATAAAGCTAATTTTGTAATAGATCATGAACTGGCTGGAGATATAAGAGAAGTAGATACAAAATACATCCCAAGTCATGATGTGCTCTTAGCGGGATTTCCATGCCAGCCTTTTAGTCTTGCAGGAGTAAGTAAAAAAAATTCACTTGGTAAATCTCATGGCTTTGATTGTAAGATCCAGGGGACTTTATTTTTCGAAATAGCAAGGATTCTCGAGCACCATAGACCCAAAGCGTTTCTTCTGGAAAATGTAAAAAATCTGAAAAGTCATGATAAAGGTCAGACTTTTAAAACTATTCTTGACGTATTAAAAAATAAGCTTGGTTATAAAGTTCAATATCGCGTAATAAATGCAAAATCTTATGTTCCTCAAAATAGACAGAGAATTTATATTGTCGGTTTTAGGGAAGAAAACAATTTTAATTTTGATGATTTAATTATTCCGGAAATATCAGATGGTCCAACATTATCTTCAGTACTTCATTCTGAAGATGGATCTGAAACTTTTGAAGAACCATACACTATTCCGCATCTTTCAAAAGTGAATGAGAAATACACCATCACGAATAGATTATGGGACTATTTAAGGATGTATGAAAAAAAGCATAGAGCAAGAGGTAATGGATTTGGTTTTGGCTTATGTAAGCATGAAGATGTTGCTAGAACATTGTCTGCAAGATACCACAAGGATGGTGCTGAGATATTAATACATCAGGGAGATAAAAAGAATCCAAGAAGATTAACTCCAAGAGAATGCTCAAGGTTGATGGGCTTTGATAAAACTGGGGAATCAAATTTTATAATTCCAGTTTCTGATTCGCAGGCCTATAGGCAATTTGGTAATTCTGTAGTTGTTCCTGTTATTAAAGAAATTGCTAAAGCTATGAGTGAATATATCCTTCAAAAAGATATTTTGAAAGAAAAAATCACATTACCAATCTGTGCTTAAAAAATAGATTTGTTAGTGAGACAACAAATAATACAAAATGATTTTTAAAAATAGAGTATTATTTTCAAATTTATTTGATGATTCTTAGAACAATATATGGGAATTGAACCAGAATATATTGATGCATCTCCCTCCGCTGCTTTTCTTATGGAAAGTATCAGGGATTTTGGGTATACTATCGAAACTGCTATTGCTGATTTAGTTGATAATTCAATATCTGCAGAGGCTTCTAATATTGAAATTAATTTAGATAAAGACGAAAATGGTCAACCAATGTTGACTATTGATGATGATGGTTTTGGAATGACTGAAGATGAATTATTGCAAGCAATGCGTTTATGTTCAAAGGATAGGAATTTAGTAAGGAGCAAAAATGATCTTGGGCGTTTTGGCATGGGACTTAAAACTTCTTCTCTTTCGCAATGCAGGCAATTAACAGTAGAAACTACTATGCATGGATTACCAAGTTCAATGACATGGGATCTTGATGAAGTTAAAAGCAAAAATGATTGGTCTGTAAGAAAAAATTTTATTGCAAATAAAAAACAAGGCACTAAAGTTATCTGGAAAAAAATTGATAGGGCAAATTTAGAAATAGACACTCCCTCAACAAATGCAACCATTAGAAATATTAGAGAGCATCTTGGTTTGGTTTTTCATAGATTTATTGATATCGGAAATAATCAACAAAGAAATATAAAAATTAAGTTTAATAATATTTTTATTGATGCTTTTAATCCTTTTAATGAAAATAATTTTGCAACCATAAGACATGAACCTTTTGAACATAAATATCAAGATTCAAAAATTAAGATTCAATCATTTATTTTGCCTCATAAAACGAAGGTCAAATTAGAAGAGTGGGAAAAATATGAAGGTAATGGTGGGTATACAAAAAATCAAGGGTTTTATGTTTATAGAGAAGGACGATTAATAATTAATGGAACTTGGTTTGGGCTTTTAAAGAAAACAGAATATACAAAATTTTGCAGAGTTAAAATTGACATAAGTAATGAGAAGGATACTGATTGGAAGATTGATATTAAAAAAAGTAATGCTTCACCGCCAAAAGAAATAAGAGATATGTTAGATAACTATCTTTCTAAACTTGAGAAGCAAGGAGTAAAAGTTTATACAAGAAAACCTGTTACTACTTTTGAGACAAATCATTTAGATGTATGGAAAAAGATGAGTAAGGACTCGCAAGCATATTTTTCAATAAATATAAATAATCCAATAATTAAGAAGTTCATTAGCAAATCAGATGAAAATTTGGATGCTATTCGATTAATTGAAAATACATTACCCTATGAAGAGATTTTTAGATTAATGAGTGATGGCAAAGAGGTTGTTATTAAATGGAATGATAACGAAGATGAATCACTAAATTTAATTAAAAAATTTATATCGGATTTAAAGGAAAGTAATATTGAAAATCAATTAATTGTGGGTTTAGTTTTGAAGTTTTTGCAAAATAGTAATATCACATTTTCCAAAGAGAAAATTATTGAGCTGTTATGAAACAAGACAATATTGCTCTCGCCATCACAATGATCCAAGGACTTATTCTTCAAGATTATGAAGATTTGACTGGAGGTGAAAAGCTAACAGAAGTGGTAATGAACAAAATAAAAAACTTAGAGGATCTTTTTCAAGATTATGCAACTGAGGAACAAAAAGATTTTGTTATTAGAAAGGTTTTTTCAAATTTAAGTAGAACTATGGAAGATGGAGTTGTACTTGTCGATTCTTCAACTTTTGAGCCTTGGTACAAAGATAGAAAAGGAGAAATAAAAAGTATATATTGGGACGACTACAGAAGGCATTTAAAAATAAATGAGGATTGGCCAGATACATTAAAAGGACCTATTAATGCTTTAGATAGAAATACAGAATCAATCCTTGAATATTGTGCTGATCCACAAAAAAGCCTTACTACAAGGAAAGGAATGGTTGTTGGTAATGTCCAATCTGGTAAAACTGCTAATTACCTTGGATTAATCTGTAAAGCAGCTGATGCTGGTTATAAGGTAATTATTGTTATAGCTGGAATGCTAGAGGATTTAAGAAGACAAACACAAGAAAGATTAGAAGAAAGTTTTGTTGGTGTAAATGATATTAAAGGTGAAAAAGTGGGTATTGGTAATTTTTCTGAGAGGGATGAGAAATATAAGCCGATTTGTGTAACTGATAGAGAAAATGATTTTACGAAATCAAAAACTAATTCAGATTTAATTAATATTACTCAATCTGCTCCATATGTAATAGTTGTTAAAAAAAATACTAATACATTAAAGCATTTAAATACTTGGCTAAATAAAATTAGAAAAAATTATGATGATGATAGGATCCCTCTTCCATTATTATTGATTGATGATGAAGCAGATAATGCCTCAATTGATATAAAAAGTAGAAGGAAAAAAAATACGACTAAAAATCAAAATAAAAAAGATGATCCAGTTCAGAATCTTTATCCAGAGGAAAATCCAGAGAACTTTAACGTTACTGCTATTAACAGGAATTTAAGACTTATTTTAAAAAAATTTACTACTTGCACCTACATTGGATATACGGCAACACCCTTTGCAAATATTTTTATTAGTCCAAAAACTTTTGATGATGTTTTAAAACAAGATCTTTTCCCAAGGGATTTTATTTCTTATCTTGATCCTGCAGACAATTATTTTGGACCAACTCAATCTTTTCTTACAAGAAGATATAAAAATTTTATAAAAAAAATAGATATTGAAGAAACACTAGATGGAACGGGTATTACTATCCCTCATAAGAAAGATTTCGAATTAGATGAAGTACCGGAATCTCTTCAGAACGCAATAAAAAGTTTTATCATTGCAACAACAATTCGTTGGTCTGAAGGTTATAAAAATAAACACTCATCTATGCTGGTAAATGCATCTTGTTATTCAGATGTTCAAGTCTCAATTGCTAATGTAATAAATTCATATAAAAATCTAGTTGCCGATTCTCTAAAAGCATCAGCGGGATTAGATGATAAAAAGGCTGAAAAAAATTACAGATATTACAGAGAAATGAAAAATTTTTGGGAAAGTAATTTTTCAGAAGATAAGCCAAATATTTCTTGGAAAGATTTGAAACCTTTGATTCATATGGTTGCTAATAAGATTGATGTAATTGTCGTTAATAGAATAAAAGGTGTTTCTGAAAGATTAAATTATGATGAATACCCCAATGGAAGAGTTGTAATAGCCGTTGGAGGTTATTCGTTATCAAGGGGACTTACTTTAAAAGGATTGATTTCCTCTTATTACTTAAGAACTTCAAGGATGTACGATACTATTTTGCAGATGGGACGTTGGTTTGGTTATAGAGATGATTATGAAAATATTTGTAGACTTTATATGACTGAAAATGCAGTAGAGGATTTCAAACATATTGCAGAAGTTATTAATCATCTAAATAGTCAAATAAAAATTTTAGAAACCCAAAGAAAAACTCCTAGAGAATTTGCTTTATATGTGAGAAGTCATCCTGATGCTAAAAGGTTAATGATTACATCTAGACCAAAGATGGGTGCAGCAGAAAAGGTAAGGATCACCCTTACTTATTCTGGTAAATTGATAAGCAATTATCTAATTCCAAAAGATAAGTTGAGTATAAAAAGAAATACTGATGAGGGACTAAAATTCGTTAAAAAGTTAGCAACTAATTATTCAGAAAATATATTAAGTTCTGAAATAAATGAGAATTTGAATAGCTCGTATGCATTTAGGAAAATTCCTTTTGATGAAATTTTTGATATTACTGAAAAACATATTATTTCATCCGACAATGTACAAATAGACCAAGAATCATTTTTTAATTATTTAAAAGAAAGGAAATCAGAACTTTCTAATTGGGATGTAATTATTGACACCAACTCATACAAAAAGCCTGGCGGGATCGATGTCGGAGGTTTGAATATAAGACCTGTGAATAGATTAACCAGAATAGATGAAAAGTTTTTGAATAATACAAAATCAATTACTACTGCAGTTGGTCAGAATAATCTTATAAGGTCAAATGATGTTGAGAATATAACTGCATCCAAAGAAGAATTGGATAGAGCAAAAGATTTAATTAAAAAATGTGATGGGAAACTAGGTTTATCAAAAGCAATTTCAATGGTTACTTCAAGACCTTTATTGTTCATAACAATTTATAAGCTTGTATTAGATGATTTAAAAGAGAATAGTCCTTTTTATAAGCAATACGAGGAATTCTTGGGATATTCAAAGGATATCGATGTATGCTGTTCACTTAGTTATCGTTTGCCTGAAAGTGGGATTGAGGAATTCCCAAAAGAAGTTTATAGAAATGCCGATATTGATCGAATTAGTGAAGATTATGATGATGGAGATGATTAATGGATAAAGAAATAGTTAGGGGCATTGATGAAAACTTGATAAGTTTGCAAATGGCTAAAAGGCCTCCTCTTGATGATATTGAATATAGGACAATTTATTCAAAAAAAGGATGGGATATGGTTCATTTCAAAGATAATAATGGAGACTATGGTATGAGAATATTTTTTAAAAAAATAAATATAGAAAAATTAGAAGCTAAGAAATTTCCTGAGTGGAGTGAAATTAAAATTAAACCATTAATAATTAAAAATAATAAAAGACTTTGTATGGATATAAGAATTATAAATTCAATGTTTCTTGAGCCTTTTGATATCTTCTCTAGAAACATTGTTTCGGGAGCGGATACCTGTTCTTCAGAGCCTGATCTATTAAACAACATTTTTATGAAATGTAATCAATGGAAGCTTTTTATGAGGAATAAAAAAGTTGATAAATTAAAGGCATTTGAACAAAAAGGATTAATTGGGGAATTAATTTTTTTAGAACTTTTAATGAAGGAAATTGGCATCAAGAATTCATTAGAATCTTGGAAAGGTCAAGATAAACTTTCAAAGGATTTTCTTTTAAGCTCTGTCGGAATAGAAGTTAAAGCAAAGCAAGGAGGATTAAAAGGGGAGGTTCAAATATCTTCAGAAGATCAACTTAGCATGGATGGTTTATCTAAATTATTTTTACTAGTTTTTACTATTGATGCTTCTACAAAATTAAAACCAAATAGCTTCACTCTTACAGATAAGGTTACAGAAATCAAAGAGTTTATTTTGCAAAACGATAGCAATTACCTAGATCAATTTCTTGGTGAATTATATAAGAGTAAATATGATGAACAACATAACTACAAGGACGATTTCTGGATATATGTTGAACCCTATCAGCTTTTTTTAATTGATGACAAATGCCCAGGGATCACACCTAAAAAAGTTAATTGTACTTTTATAAGAGAAGTAAAATATAAATTATCACTTGAAGGTTTGAAAGATAATGCACTAGAAAGTCTTGACTATATTTTTAATGAATTATGAATGAAGAAGAGCATCTAGAAGATAATTCTTATGAGCAATTTCTTTATGAGATAAGTAATACTGCTATTGATTGTGGACAAGAACCCTATGAAGCTTTTTTTTATAGAGTTACAAACTTATTAATAGAGGAAGGCGAAATACAAGATGCTATCTTTGCTCCTTTTAAAAGACCTGGATTACAATTTGCTGGATATGGTGGAAACCCACTTGATGATAATAGAAAGCTTACAGTTTTTCTGACAGATTTTACTCAATCTGAAGAGTTAGAGGGTCTTTACTTAAAGGATTTAGAGGCTTTGCTCAAGAGAGGTACAAATTTTATATCTAAAATTAATTCAAAAGAATTTTTACAGATTGAAGAAAGTAATCCTGTCTTCTCTGCTATACAAACTCTTTCAGGGAAAATGGATCTTTTATCTCAGATTAGGATAATTGTGCTAACAAATAAAGTTATAAAAATTAGATCTGATAGTTTAAGTGCACCAAAGATTGGAGATATTAAAGCTCAAATTATTATTTGTGATTATGAAAGGATTGAACTCCTTGAAAGTGGGGTAGAAGAAAAACCAGAAATTATTATAGATTTAGAAGAGCATAAGAAATCATTACCAGTTTTAGTTGCTCATAGTTTTGATAGTTCCTATCAATCTTATTTAACAGTTTTGCCTGGAGATCTAATAGCTGAAATCTTCGATAATTGGGGGAATAGATTATTAGAAAAAAATGTAAGAGTTTTTTTGCAGGCAACATCAAAAATCAATAGAGGAATTAGAGATACGATTCAAGATACGCCCTCAATGTTTTTTGCATACAATAATGGTATTACAGCTACTGCAGATAAGGTTGAAGTTAAAACTTTAGATACTGGAGTAAGAGCAATAACTAAAATAATTAATTTACAAATAGTTAATGGAGGTCAAACAGTTTCTTCAATTTATGCAGCATCAAAATTTGCTAATAAGTTTAGTAGTGCTGATTTGAGTAAAGTTTTTGTACAAATGAAATTGTCTGAAGTTACAAAAGATTGGGAGGATGCAGATAGTTTTGTTTCAAAGGTTTCCCGTTTTGCAAATACTCAAAATACAGTAAATGTTTCTGATTTTTCTTCAAATCATTCTTTTCATATTCAGATTGAAAATTTGTCAAAAAAGATATCTGCTCCCCCTGCTCCAAATTCTATAAGGTCATCACATTGGTTTTATGAAAGATCTAGAGGTCAATATAAATATGCAAAAAGTAAAAATAAAACTAAAGCACAAAGGAAAAATTTTGATAAAGAATTTCCTTCAAAGCAAAAAATAGATAAAGTCAATTTAGCGCTTTATCAAAACTTATGGGATTGCAAAATTGAAGCGATAATGAGGGGGAAAGGTAATGCAAGTTATGTAGAATTTTTTAATGGAATTGAAGAATTATGGTCAAAGAAAAGTGATCAAATTAATGAAAAATATTTTAAAGAGTTAGTTGCGAAGGCGATTATATACAAAGATTTTTATAGAGAAATGGGAAGAGAAAGTATAAGCGATTTCAAAAGTACTGTAGTGGCATTTACTATTGGTTTATTAACTTTGAAGCTTAAGAAGGCCAAACTAAAATTTAATTTCATGAAAGTTTGGTCTGAACAGTCTATAAACCAGAATCTTGTTGATGAATTATTGCGAGTAGCTAAAGATATAAATTTCCTAATAATGAATCCACCTGAAGGAATGAATAGAGATGCTCGTGAGTATGCAAGAAATAAGAAATGTTGGGAAAATATTCAACTTTCAGCTATTCAATGGTCAAAAAAATTAGATGATTATCTTATTTCTGCCACCGATTACAATAGACTTGAAAAAATTGAAAAAGAAAAAACAGCAAAAATTGAGCAATATGATTTATTAAATAAGATTTCTAATGCTCCAGTCAAAATTTGGCAAGAAATCGAGGACTGGGTTGGCAATCAAAATGTTGTTAAACTTGAAAGTTCTGATTCAATATTACTGCGCGATGCAAAAGGCATGAATGATATTTTTGCACCAACAATAGGACAATCTCAAAGATTATTGGATATTTATAAATTGGTTAAAGATTTTGGATTTGAAGGGGAAATATAAGCAAAAAAACTAAAAATTTAGTGAAAGATTTTCTTATACCTTTATACGTACTATCCATCTGATAATCCCCCCAGTGGGATTACTTTTAAATTTATTAACTTAATTCATAGTGGCTATAACGCATCAACATTTTTAAATCTCTATGTCCGCTGCATGCACTTATCTCAAGAGCGTTCATTCCATAGGACCACATTCTACTTATTGCTATATGCCTTAAATCATGGAATCTGAGATTATGTAAATCTGCTTTATTTTTTGGTCCTCTAATTTATATTTTTCAAATTCAATTCTCTCTTCTTTAATTCTTTCCTCTGGATAGGTGCTCATTCTATTTCCGCCAAGTCAGATGCTTTCTCCAGGTCCTTAGTTTGGAATCTAGCGTAACTTTTTAGGTTGGTATCTGGATCATGTCCCATTAAATCAGCAATTTGTTTAATTGTTCTCATGGTTCCATCTTGTTGTGGCTTGGTGTGAGCAACATACGCATATCTATGACGGAAGGAATATGGAACACATTCCAAACCTTCTGCTCTAGCTTCAGCACAAATAGATTTCCATATATTCCGAATACTTTTCCTTCTCAAGTAATCACCAAAATTCTGTCCTCCTTTTCCTTTAGGTATTTCTGGTAATTTTTCTCCCGCTGCCAATCTTTGAACCAAGTTATAACACCAATCAAAAGCTTTCCCATCTATATCTCTAACCAATAAAGGTAATAATTTTCTTTCTTTGAAATTAGAATTTGTCTTCCGATAAGTACACCAAAGTTCTGACTTGTTATTTCTTAGAACTAAATGATTAAGTTCTTCTGGTCTTAAACCATATACTGCACAAATTTGAACAGCAAATTTCCATCTTTGGGCTTGATCATGATCTCCAAAGCCATCAACCAATCTTCCAATCTGGGCATCTGTTAGTGGATAACCAATTCTCTTGTTATCTCCGATCAAATCATCTCTTTCCCCTGCGACTATTGGATCAATAGGGCGCCAATATGAAGGAAATTCTTCATGGTTACAGCAATGATCCAGAAATTTATTAAAGGCCAATCTCATGTGTCTTCTTTGAGTTGTACCCAACTCCCAACCAGTTATTTGTTTGTACTTTCCATGAACATATTCATTAAGAACTTTCTTATGAAGTGTCTTTGAATTTTGTGGCTTATAGTTTGCCTTATTCATATAAAACATAACTCCCTCTAAAACAGGCAAATGCTTTTTCTTCCAAGTTGGTTCTTTTATTGTTCTTATATTGGTTTTTCTATAACGAATAAGAGCACCCTCCCAATCAAGTTGGCGTTCAGAAGAAGAATTTTTAGTGTTTCTTAAAGCAGTTCTTATAGAAATTAATCCATTATTTGCCTTATAAGCATCTGCTCCAACCTTTATAAACTGTGCAGCTTCAAGCCATTGTGATTCTTTCCAAGCATATGGAAGGCTAACGGATGTTCTACCTTCTGTTTTTTTTCCAACTATTAGACGCATATTTCCCCTGTCATTTTCAACTGTCCAACCAGACCCAACAGAAGTTTTTATTGCCCTTCTAAAATCCCTTACCCAACTGTTTGTTTGTGTCACCAACCAACCTAGTGCTCTATCTATCGTCCACGGAAATCCGTGGATTTTCAACACATAAATGCAAAAGTGTGCAGTCTCGTGCAGTCTTATTCAGAGTATGACTTAAGTTATAGCTTGAATCCCTTTGTCTCACTAATATGACCTCAGTGCTTTGGGAGCACTAGGTCGCAGGTTCGAATCCTGTCGCCCCGACCATCTCAAAACCAATCAATACTAGCGAGTTACCAAGACTCGCTTTTTTATTACAAAAATATGACCAATCGAAATGTGGTCAAATAGTGGTCAACTTTAGTAAAAGTCGATCAAAAATAAATAACTTTACAATGAGTTGTTTTTAAATACCTTATAAAACTTTTTATGTATTCATAACTTGTCTTGCCACCTTCTAAGCGATACAAGAAACATATGCGCATATTCCTTAAGAAGTTTGTTAAAAAAAAGAACTAAAGGATTATCTCGAAATAGTGTAAAGGGAAGAAAAAAAGTTCATTCCAAATCTAGAAAAATAGTAAAAAGGAAAAATAATGATTCCTTTTCTTCATCTATTTTCCCCTCAATTATTATTTTCACCGGTTTTATAAGCCTTTCACTCACAATATTTTTTCTTATAAGGCAATTACAACCAGTGATCAGAAATGAAAGATTGAAATATTTATGTACTTATCAACTTGGTGATAAAAGAAGTCAAAGCTATAGAGAATCAAAATTGGAATTAGAAAAGCTTGTTGGAGATAGTGATAAGTATTGCGAGAATTTTCTTCTTCCAAAAGAAAAGACCAAAAAAGGGTTTAGATTATTCCCATTTATGAGGAATATTCTTTTTAGATTTATTTAGTATTTTCCCAAGTGATTTGGGAGCACTAGGTCGCAAGTTCGAATCCTGTCGCCCCGACTCTTAAAAAGCATGTCATACTAGCGAGTTACCCAGACTCGCTTTTTTTAATAGGAAAATTGACATCACTCTCTTGATGTCAATTTGATTTCAATTTGAGATTTTCTTAAAATTTCAGTTATCCAAAATTTATTTTTTTGAAAGTCGATCTACAATCAAGGTGCAATTATTTCCTATTTTAATGTCAAGTACTAAAGCCATAGAAAATTTAATTAATGGTTATGCAACCAGTGAAGATTCTTCTTTTCTAATACCGAATGCAACTGAAGATTTTTTGGCTGTAAGGCCAAGTGGAAACCCAATCTCTGCGGAGGGATTAGTGGGAATGTTTGATAGTAAAGACTTAGTTGCAGAATCCTCAGAATTAATCAAAACACATAAAATTGAAATTTACGGTGATATGGCATACGCGGTTTTCACTTTGAATGAAATCTTCAGTTATAAAGGAAATAAAAATATAGATCTTTCAACTTACACTTGCATATTTAAAAATGAAAACGGTACATGGAAATATGCCTGGATGCAAAGATCACAAGGAACTACAGATATGAAAACTTGGGAATAAATAAAACGCTTACTAACTACACCGCAATTAAGTTAAGGCTAGGTTATCTTTAATAAATAATTCCTGAAGAAATACCTTTTTAATTAATTTTGCGACTTCTTCCGTTACCGATTTTTATTTGCATTTATCTATTTTCTTGGTGGAGATGTAAAAAAAATATTATCGCTAGTGATAAGCAACTAAAACCTTGCATTGATTGGGCATATATAAAAAATTTACCTCTCCCACCAAAGCCTTCTTTTGTCGAGTTTTATATTGTTTATGTCTCTTCTTTTTTTAAATTTCCCTTTGGGATAATTATTCAACAACTACCTTTTGCGAAGAAAGTAAGATACTACGAAAGAGAAATGAAATTAATATTTGATAAATGGAATCTAGAAAAAATTAAAAAAATAATTAACTAATTTATTGATATGTCTGAAGTAAAGATATATAAATTCCTAATAATACAAATATTGCTACACCTATTCCCATAACTGTGGTGGGTTGATTATTCCAAAAATTAGTTAAAAATTCCATTGATTGGGAAGTTTAAATTTTTTTAGCTCTATTAGCTCTATTCATAACTTTTCTCAAAATATTATTTTTAATTGATAAATCAGAAATAAAAAAAAGAGTTAAAAACAAAACTACTTTTGCAAAAAATGAGATTTGCATAATAAAAATAACTCTACACTCATAAAAGCAAATTTCATTAAAACTGCCAATTTTTTAGACGCCCCCATTGGAGGTATTTTTTAATAGTTGAATAAGCAAGACTGAAAAAAAAAGCAACTAGATCAACAGTCTTAGCGCTCGTAAAAGATACCGTTGGATATAAGATAGAGTTAATAGAAAAAGACTAATGAAGGAATTAGAAGAAAATACTATTGAACAAATAAGAACTCTTCTTAATTATTTAGAGCAAACAGATTTATTTAAAAACAGGGATATTCTTAGGTGTTTAGATGTAAATGCAAGAGAGTATGGCGGAGAAGTAGTTAACAAAAACTAAATGGCAAATCCAGATCAAAAAACAATATTGCTAGAACAAGCTTATGACGAACTAAAGGCAATTTGCACCAAGTTCCAAGACGAATCTGGAGCAACAGATATGGAAGTAAAAACTTTACTTAGAGAACTTGCGAGAGTTTATGAAAAAGATATTGATGACAACTATGACATAGATTGGGAAGTTTAAATAAGTTTATTTTATATTTTTTTGCTATAAATTAATTGAGGCCAAACCTCGTCAGCACACTCTACGTTTGCTGCAAGACATAAATTGATTCTATATAGTTGCGAGTCGATTTAATAACCCTTTCAGTAGTTGGAATTTCTGGAAGGGTTTCTTGTTACTGATATTTATTTAGTAAACGGTTATAAATTACCAACAATACCATTAACCCAGCTATTCCATAAATTGCATGGAATGGATCGTGATGACTCTGCCAAAGCTCCTTTAAAAATCCCTTCAATACTTCATATCCAATACCCAATGAGAATAGCACCCATAAGATTTTTCTCTAATTAATTTGCATAATTTCTTACAACTGGTAATTTTAGTGGGCTTCAATAAATTCAAATGCAAGATCAAAAAATCGAAAAAATAGCAACTGTTGCAGTAAACATAACTAAGGGGCTGGTAATAATTTATCTAGGCTTCGTAGAAATTTTTAAAATTGGCAAATTACTTAAAGAGAATTTAGATACTGAACTGGATATTTCGCGAAAATGGGCTTCACAAAATTATTTAATTCTAAAAAAACGACTAGCGGAAGGAAAAGTAGCGGGTTTTATAGAAAATTAGTAAGCGTTATATTTACGCAACAAGTTTGATCGAATATACGGCATCCTTACAATTATTTTTTTTATCCCATTCCTTTGCGAAAGGAGACTGCATCTCTGCACCTAATTTTTCTAAGTCGGTACAGTTCATTAATAAATGAGATTTATGTTCATTCACTTTTACAAACTCATAATCAGTTACAAAATCTTTGCACATTTCTTCAAGAAATAATGTCGTTACATCATTTTTAAATTCTTCAAATGTACAGCTAAAAGTTGAGATGATGAGAGTGTTCATTAAAAAAGGAGCTAATTGCCCCTTATTTTAGATCGACTGTCAATCTCGTTCTATGAGTAGACTTTGGCAACTATTGGACCAGCTTCTTCATCAGTAAATACAGGTGTGGTTTCCCAATTGAGAAATTCACCCCATTCAGCGGCATGTTGATATATTGCTTTTGGATCATCAGTCTTTAAAACTATCCAGCCCTCTAAAGAACCGGGTGCGTGATATCTTCCAATCATCTCAACTCCAGGATAATCTCCCCCACCACCAAGAAATTTTTCTGCACCTTTTTGATGATATCCGGCCTTAAATGACCAATGCTGAACATAAAGCATTTTATTTTTTATTTTTATTGGCTTTCTATTACTAGCAAAAAAAATAATTATTGAAAATAAATAGTTTTAATTGCCCATTTTTGAAGATCCATTAGAAACCATTAATAGAGAGTGCAGGTCATATTACCGATTCAACTGTTATTTAAAGCTACTTTTAATTTAAACTCAAACTAAAATAAGGGGAAATTAGCACCTTTTTATGCTGTTTCTAATTTCTTATAAATTCACTGATGCAAACGCCCAAGACAAGGGATCCAAAATGTTAAAAGAATGGTACGACAAAGGAGGGCCACAAAATAGACCAGAGGGTTATGAAGTTAAATCTTGGATTTTCTTACCTCAACATGGCAATGGTTACTCTGTTGTAGATGCTGATTCTTTAGAAACTATATGGAAACAGTGGAGTCCTTGGAGAGAATTATTGGAATTTACTATTGAACCATGTGCGGATTTAGATCAAACAGTAGCTTTATATTGTTAATGAAAAACTTTTTACTTGTATAAAAATATAAGACTTAGCAATTATGCAGCTATTCAAAAAATAATGCTTTTTTACCTATTTAGCCTTTTTATTTTTTAATATATGAGAAATTAACCTTTTAAATAATAATGAGTAAATTTAAAGATAACTTTTCAAGTGAAAGCTTTTACCCAGATAGTAATTATTATCTTGACCAAGATAATGCTCCCAAAGAGGATCCAATTACAGAAGATCAAAAATCGAAGATAGAGGGGAGTTTTGAATGGCCGAATACCTATTGGTTCATTGCTGAAAGAACAAATGGAAGGCTTGCAATGATAGGTTTCATGGCTGTCATTATTAACTATGCCTTGTTTGGATGGATAGCTTATCCAATCCTTTAAATGAGAAAGTCTAATTCAAACAAAAATGGTTTAGATAAATCTGGAACACATTTGATTCAATATGCTGCGTTTGTTGTAACTGTATTTGCTATTTATTTTAGCCAATTAACTTAAACTTCCCAATTTCTTTTATTACCTTTTGATTATTCATATGTTTTTGAGGAGTTTTGGAGTAATCTATTTAGTTCCCAGAGTTCTTCTTTACTAAGTTCTCTATATTTTCCTGTCGGCACGTCTAATTTAATATTCATAATTCTTACACGCTTTAATGATCTGACTCTATATCCCAAGGCCTCACACATTCTTCTAATCTGGCGGTTAAGTCCTTGTGTGAGTATTATTTTAAAATTTCTTGGACCCAATTGTTTTACGATACAATTTTTAGTTATTGTGTCTAATATTGCGACTCCATTACTCATGTTTTTAATAAAGTCACTATTAATTGGACGATTAACTTTTACAATATATTCCTTTTCATGATTATTTCTTGCTCTGAGTATTTTATTTACGATATCTCCATCATTAGTTAAAAAAATCAATCCCTCACTGAGCTTATCTAATCTTCCGATGGGAAAAATTCTCTTAGGATATTTGATGAAATCTATGACATTATTGGGTTCTACTTTTCTATCTGTTGTGCAAACAATCCCTACGGGTTTATTAAAGGCTAGGTATATGTTTTTTAATCTCTTTGATTTTTCTATTCTTTGACCTTTAACTTCTACTTGATCACTATCTTCTACTTTGGTTCCAATTTCTGGAATTTTGCCATTAATTGTTACTTTTCCTTCTAGGATTAATCTATCTGCTTCTCTTCTAGAACAATAACCGACTTCACTTAAATATTTATTTATTCTGGTAGTCATTTTGGATGTTTCATTTTTATCTACACTAAATAAAGTAATTTTCTAATCTCCTCATATTTTAGATAGGTTGTCAATATTAGTTAGTATTCTCATTATTAAATTTCAGATTATTTTCATCAGTAATCTATACCGCACAGATCTAACTTTATTTTTAATTCCAATTTTTTTCAATTTTCCGCCATCCCTTAGAAAGTAATCTTTCATAAATTTCTCTAGCTAAATCTATTTCAACAGAAACTGTATTTGTCATTACTGGTGGTTTGTTTCCTAATCCCCCCACTATTTTTCCAGTATCTATAAACATATATTCAAAAACTCCATCAATACTCTTATCGTTTTTCATAAATCTTTTAACTTCTGACCTATTTGAATTAATCAACCAATAAGATTTAGCCATTAATCTAACCTTGGAATTAGTAATCGTTTCATTTAAAACAAACTCATTTGATCAGTTTCTTTTTTCTTTACTTCCTCTACTAGCCAACCATCGGGGGGGCAACTCATCATGATTGAAAACAATCCTCTTAATTCATCAGCATCTTTAACTTGCTCTGTCCATTGTTCCTCATATCCATTAGGAACGATCACAGGCATGCGGTGATGTAAAGGTTTAATTAAATCATTTGGTTCAGTTGTTAAAACGCAGCAACTCTCAAGTTCTACTCCATCTAGTGAAGTCCACTTACTCCAAATTCCGCCCAACCAAAAAGTCTCATAATTCGATTTTCGAACACGATATTTTTTTTCAAAAAAACCGCTCGCAGGTATTAGGCACCTTTTATGTTTCCAACTTCCACTAAATAATTTTTTTTCTTCTACGGTTTCTGATCTTGCATTAAATGGTCTTGGTCTCTCTTTATCAAATGGGTCTCTGGCCCAAGGAGAAATAAAGCCCCATGTCATAAAAGTAGTTTTAATTCTTCCTTCGTTTTTAATTACAAGAACAGGATCATTAGGTCTTATTAGACTTTGAGTATCATATTTTGAATCAAGTCCTCTTGGATAGTATTGTTTCAAAACCTTTGGCAACTTCTGAAATTTAGTTTTCAGCTCAAATCTTCCGCACATTGATTTTTAAAATATTTTTAAAATTCACTTAAAAAGACAGCAAATTTACCTTATTTTAGATCTACTTTCAGTTTTCTCAAATAAAAAAGATTCTTTTGATCGTAGAAAGTTTTTTTATCTAAATAATTAAAAGAAAATATAGATATTGAAAAGCTTCCTCAAATTTAATTTGAATGTTTCAAACTAAAGTTATGACAGATCCTGTTCTCTATTTATCTATGTTATTGGGACTTGGAGGAGTTTATGTATTAATCTCTTCCTTCCATGATGATGACGATGGTGATGATGATGGAGAAAAATATATTTACAATCTTGAACACACTAATTTAGCAAGATAATTTATGTATTTATAAAGCATTAATTTTATGAAAAAGTGCTTTCAAAAGAAGTTTACCATTGAAAATAATTTTTATTGGAGTAACTGAAATATTTTCTATTTTTAAGGTAAATTACCAAACTACCATATCCATTTTTAAATTTAGTTGTTGGTCCTCTATCCGTATATATTTGTGCCTAAAACCGTACATTTTTATGAGTCGTTTGATGAGCATACCTAGTTAGAACTTAGTGGTATCAGAAATAAATTAAATGCCTTCAACACCGATTAAATCTTGTAATAAATATGTATTGAGTTACAAAGATTCATCAAATAAGACGCATGAAGTTGGCTTCTACGCACGCGATGCATACGATTGCATAATGCTTGCGAGAGAATTCAACTCTTACGTACATGACAATCCAGGATCTGTAATCAGAATCCAACAAAAATTTTGAGGGAATTAATTATGAATTTAAAAAGATCACCATTTGCAATTCAAGATAAAAATGCAAGAGATCTTGATAATGCAAAAGATTATCCAACAATTGCAGATTTAATGAAAGAACAGAAAGTTCAACATGATGATGGAAATACAGTTCACCACCGTAGAGATTTAGACTCTCTTGGTTAGTTTACTAAGATGGCTATTTACTGATTTTTGAAAATTAAGGATAATTATGAATGTCATTTACGATTCATTCATAAGATAATATTTTCTTCATCAAGTTTTTTTTTAAGTTCTATAGGCATATAGGCAATATCTTTTTTTATTGCATTAATGGCATCTCTATACTTTTCAAGTTCTGCTAAAAGCATTTTTATTAAATTGTATTGACTTTCGATTTCTTCAGAAGAAAATTTTCCCATAAAAAATAGTTCCTACCCCTTTATTTTAGATCAACAGTCAATTACTCAAAAATTAATTGTCAGTTAGATGCTGCTGCAATTTCTTTATGGACAGAAAGAAATTCTTTGTCTGTTAGAACTGGTGTAACTTCAATTTCCACACCAAAATTATCGACCCAGATACTACTCCATTTCCAAATGTTCTGATGGTTTGAAGATTCAACTATTGCCCAACCATTAGCTCCCTCAGGATTTACTACTCGATTAAGAACTTTAAACCCATCAAATTCATCACCTTCGCATCCTCCTTCCACAAAACCCGCAAAAGCTTCAGCCCCTTGCATATGACTTTCTTGATCTGGAAATTGCCAGTGTACGATGTAAGTTTGCATGAATAAAATTATTTTTTTAATTATTAATTATCAAATTTAAAAATTAAATAAAAAGTCTTTAAACACTAATTAAAAACTCATTAACCTAAGGGCAAGAAAACAAAAAAAAAGACTCTTACGAGCCTAGGTGATGGGGACTCCTATAATGACAAATTAAACAGAAACAAACAACCCCATCAATAGGTAATTTTAAATACTTACAAACACCATATGTAGTGCTAAGATTTTAAAAAGGCTGGGTGATGGGGATTATCCCGCTTTTTGATTGGGGCGAAGCTAACGCCCTTTTTTTATGGAAAAATTTACTTTAATCAATAAAGCAAAATCGAGGATTAAAGTATTTGAACCTTTTGAAGATAGTTCTAAGAACTTTTATATGGTTAATGCAATTTTAATCTCTTATGGTTGCGTTTTTAAGCGATCAAGTAAGCCAGTTATGAAAGGCTCTAGAGTTGAATCTATCGAAGAAGCGAGAAACGAATATAAAAAACTTTTAGAGCAAGGGTGGAAAAAAACTTATAGATTCAATAGTTTTTTTTAAAAAAAATGGTGAATAGGTACTTTACCTAAAATTTGACATTATTAAAAATTAATTGCTAGATAAGCTTCAGGATGGAAGATTGAACATGAAAAATGAAATTTATTCAAATATTAAAGATTCAGATGCTTTGGAAAGTTTTTTTGAATGTATAACTTCTTGTAGCATCAATAGTGAGGGAGTAGATTGCACAACAGCATGTTATGTAAAACATTTAGAACCAAACAATATTGATTATCCTTTAAAATTTTCATAAGCAAAACTTATTGATAATTGTTAAATTTCATTGATGTTATTCCCACCTCCTCAAGTTATTTTTGGTCTATTGCTTTTATCTATAGCAGTAGTTCTCATCTGGGATATTAGATACAATCCTTTTGGAGAAGACGAAGACGGAATTTAATCTTCAACTAGGAAGCTGATTTGTAGGTGGTGCGTGAAATTGTCGTTTCTTTCTTTTGAGTCTTTTGTAAGCGACTAAAGAGCCTAATAATAACAATGTAAACGCTATTGAGTTAATCATTTCAAGTAGTTTTATATATATAAAAACAAATATGTTCTAAATATCAATGACTAAAGTTATTTTTTCAAAAAGTGATTTATTATGGACTAATTTTTAATATTTAGCTTTTTTCATTAGGTACCTAAAACAACCAAAAGAAAATGCTTATCTGACCAAAAGTAATTGCTATATAATAAGAATCACTTTTTCTTATTTCTCATTTGATATTGCAGAACAGCTTTAAGATGTTGTACTTCTTTTTCTAATGTTTCAATTCTTTTTTCTAGTTTTTCATTAGTTGCCATATTTTTTAATGATAAATTCCTTGATATTTATAATATTAAAAAAGCGACTTATTACGTATGGTAAATGTCTAATAAGTAATAGAACCTATTGATGTGCATAATCTCTATAGATAAATTATGCAGAGTATAAATATAGGGGTAATTTATGAGTGGGGATTATGAGACACTAGAAATCAATCAACCTAAAATTACATATTTTCATAAAAGATTCGAAAATAATACAGAATGGTTAGATGAATTAATCAACCAAATTGAAAATATGAAAAACAATATCTCCAAATCTGCTTAATGACAGAAAAAGAGTTGAAGGAATTAGAGAAATTTGCAGAAGAAAATGGATACAATGACGAGCTAAAAGATATATATTTAAGAGAAGTTATTGGCAGAAATAAAGAATACGAATGAGATCAAATTTTAGACCAAATATTCGACTAGCTACAAACATTCTTTTAGTTATTGGTACTTTTTCTATTGCTTTAAAGATCGCTCCAATAGCAGTGATATATCAGGAAAAAAATTTATGTATTAAATATTTAAAACATCAAATAGATCGAGACGAACTTATCAAAAGACTAAAAATAGTTAAACAAGCAAATCCATCTAGTATTTGTGACTCTATCTTTAAAAGTTAAAAATGAAGATTAAGTCATTTACCCCCTTAATTGCAGTCTTTGGTACTTCATTTCTGATAACCATTTCATTGCTTAAAAGTTTCCAAATTTTTATGGGGATATCAATTTGTCTTTTAGCAATGCTCAAGCTTATGGATATTGAAGCTTTTGGAACAAGTTATAAGAAATATGATTTAATATCTTCTAAATTTAATGGTTGGATATATATTTATCCTTTTTGCGAATTATTAATTGGAATAAGTTTTCTTAAATCTTCTCCACCCTCTTTAATTATTTTTATTGCCCTAATTTTAGGGATTTCTGGAATGATTTCAGTATTTAAGGCTGTTTATTTGGATAAGTTAAAATTAAATTGTGCATGTATCGGTGGATATGCAAAAACTCCTTTGGGAATTATTAGTTTTATCGAAAATCTTTTAATGGCAATTATGAGTGTCCTGCTTTTGATTAAATAGCACTTTTACAAATTTTCATTTATTGTTAATTAAAAAATAGAATTTAATCGTCTTAATTTTATGGCAATTAATAAAGTACTTATAAAAACCAGATTTTTAAATTATCTAATTGCTTCTGGAATGCTTTTTGCAAATACAAATAACGTTCATAGGATTAGTGCAGAAACGTTAGAAAATATAGATATCCCAAAAGTTGTTTCTTACAGATCAGCATCATGTGGTTGTTGCAAAAAATGGATCAATCATTTAAGAGATAATGGATTACAAGTTGTTGATAATATAGTTGAAGATGTTTCAGCAATTAAAAACCAATATCAAATTCCCAATAATCTGAGATCATGTCACTCTGCTCAAATAGCTAACTATACGATTGAAGGACATGTCCCGATTGAATCAATCAACAAACTTTTTATAGAAAAACCAAATATTAATGGGATAGCAGTTCCGGGCATGCCAATTGGCTCTCCAGGGATGGAAATACATTCTCACCAATCGCACTCTCATGATTATGAGAACTACAAAGTAGTTTCATTTAGTAAAACTGGCAAAACAAAAATATTTGATAAAATCTCTCCTTAATACAAATACTTATTTGAAATAATGCATATTTTTCTTAGAAATTTTAAATTTTTTATTTTTTTATTTTCCTTATCTCTAAATTTCAATAGTTATTCGCATGCACATATGAGGGGTACATTTCTTTCTGAAGAGGAGGCCGAGAATAGATCTTTAGAACTTGGTTGCGAAGGAATACATAAGAATCAAGATAAATGGATGCCGTGCAAAAACGAAAAAGAATTACATATCTATTTGAGGAAATAGATGGAAAAATTAAAAGCAAATCAAAGAAAAATTCACAGAAAAATAACCGCAATTTCAGCAATCCCATTACTAATTACTATTTTATCTGGAACTATTTATAGTATTCTTCAGCCACTAGGAATAGATGCTTTTTGGTTAATAAAATGGCATACAGGTAATTTTGGCATTATTAATTTGCAACCTTTTTACTCGATTTTTCTAGGTATAACTTCAATAATCTCAATAATATCTGGCGTTAAACTATTACAAAAAAAATCTTAGATATATTCTAAGCCAAGCCAAAATTTAATTAATTAATTAATCCTATTTGCTCCCCCACTTACTAAGAAAATTATCGCTCCTAGTGCCATTGTTGCTACACCCATATAAGGGTATTTCTTAATTCTTGATTTAGTAATTGGAAGCCATGAAAGGTATCTATCAGATTTATTTAATTCATTTTTTTTTGGTCTAGGTGGTAATCCTAATTCTTCTCTTCTTTTAGCTTCGCCCATAATCTTAAATTTATTTATTTATCAATATTAAAAATTATGTTCTACACCTGCGAGTAAACTTTATTAAGAACAGAGGTCCTTTATAGAAAAATAAATTATTTAAAATTTATTTAGCCTTCTTTAAATATAGATTCTTTGTGTTTGCCTGATCTGATGTAAATAACAAAATTAATATAGTTCCAACTAGAAATGAAAAAATCATTGTCAAACCAACAACTTCAACCATTTCACTGGGCAGATAATTTAGAAACATAATCAATAGATCTCTTATTTTAAACTTAGCAATTGTATTTTTTATGTAAAGTAAGTATTCCTCCTTAAATTTCAAAAAGAACTTTTTGAGACTTTTTAATCTTTATTTATTTTTATTTGCGGGATAAATCTAGTTCTATCGGATTACAATTTTCTTACTTAGCTATTCCTATTTTCTTCAGCAATTTCAGATAAGGCAAGGCCCAATTACCAAAGGTAAAAGAGATTGTAGTATTTTTTGTAGTTGGTAATAATGTTTTAGAACGTGAAGAGGCTAATTTAGAAAATATATTAATAGTCTCTGCTTCTAGATTATCCATATACAATTTTTTTTGAACACCTTGATCTTTCTTTTGGGGCAAATAATTTTCTATAAACCATAAAACTTGATCTAAATTTGATTTATTGGGTGAGATTTTAATTTGTTTATTTTTCTCTTTAAACATATTTGTTTAACTCTTAATTACTGAATTAAATTTGCCATTTATATAAATTAAATCAATAGTAAAAGCATCAAAATTATGTTGTTTTTAATAATCGATAATCGAAAAAATAAATTAATGATTACTTTGTTTTTATAAAAATAAAAAAAGAGAGAGCTAAAACCCCCTCTTAATTGATCAGTTTCAAAAAAGAATTTAATTTTTTGAGTCTTTCAATTTCATTTCTTTTTGTGTTTTCCTGATTCTTTCTTCAAAGACGGATCTTCTGTATGGAGTAACTTCTCCATTTTTAGTAGCCAAAAGTTGGGCTTCATATACCCTATTGGCTCTTTTGATTTTTTCTCTTATTTGTAAGAGGTTATTCATGGTCTTTTGCAGTTAATGAGAATCCCGTTCCCTACTCCCATTTCATGCGTCCAGAGATATAAACTTGGATGAACGTTATTGAACATTAACATCTTTAAAAAAATTCCGCGAGAGTAATTTTTACTAAATTTTTCTCAAAAAAATAAATATTGAATAGATAGTATAAATAAGTTTTTAATATTTCCTAAATTAGGATAAGAAAATTGTTTGCGACCCATCATTATTATCCTGAATCACTATTTTTTTATTTGGGAAAATATTCGATAATATTCTTTTCAAATTTGAATTATCTGAAGGAATTATATTACTCATATTTTTTGAATTAATTTTCCAATTTTCATCAACAAAGAGTTCTTTATCATCACCTTTTTCATTCTCCAGTGATGTCTTATTTAGAATTTTAAGTAACAGTTCCGAATCATATTCTTTAAATTCTTCAGGGCTATCTTTTAAATTTTCAATCATTATTTAGAAATCTAATGTTTCTAAATCTTGCATAATAAATTTGAAGAATACAAGGTATTAATTACCTAAAAATTTCTTTCAAAATAAAAATTCGTACGAAATTAAAATAATTTTCTTTAAAAAATTAAATTCCAAAATAGCCAAAGAATGATATTTAAAAAGATTAATTAATCATTTACACCATTTATTTACTAGTTAGGTTGCAATAAAGGGATTCAGAAAAAATGCCAAGAGTAATTAACAAAAAAATTAGACTTTTAAGATGGTTAAACTCAGGTATGATACTACCATTTATCATTATGGCTGCATCCTCATCAATCATTCTTTATGGTGTTTTATTTATCCTAATAAAATAGTTTTCTAACTTAAGCAGCTAAGTTTTCCTCAGATTTAGACATAATTATTGCAGCTTTTTTTAATAAACTAACTACTTCTTTTCTTCCAACTGCATTATCAGCTTGACGCATTATTTCAGCATATTTTTTATTTATTTTTTTCATAAATAGTTTTAATTTAATCTAAAATTACAGCACCTAAAGATGGTGTCAATCGTAAATAATTATTATATATTATTTCTTTGATTATTTTCACAATAAAAATTGCTCATTTATTATCCTTCAAGTTTTTTTATTAATGATGCCAAAAAATCATAAATATCAAAATTAATAATCCTTTGAATTAAGCTATATTGAAGGATTTAAAAACATAAAATAAACCTCCGATTAGGATCAATATTGCAGCTCCATAAAAAAGAAAAGGGATAATTGGATATTTATACAAAGTAGACCTTACTTTTTGTTGTATGGCTTTTTTATCAAGTTGAGGCAATTTTATATCTTCAGTTTTTTTTCTAGGCGGAATACCTAAATTTTTTCTTCTCTTTGCCTCTCCCATAATTAAAAATGAGGTATTCCCATACATTTTAAATAATTGTTATCAGCTAAATCTAAAATTTGATTCCATTCTTCATGAGATGTTTCCAAATTATTTGTAAAATCTTTTTCAAATTTAAGGATACATCTTTTTTCTATATTTTCTTGAGAATTATAATTTCTTAAAAAAGAAACACTCAAATACGTTAATGATGAAAAAACTACAATTATTTTAGCAATCCTAAAATTATTCATATCTTAGATGATATTGCCTTATAAATAAATAAGGTACTTGTTGGTTTTATAATTAATTTAAACTATTAAAAACAATTATCAAATGATTAATTCGGTAAATTTTAGCCATTTGCCTATTCAGGATTTGGTTGTTTCAGGGTTAATAATCTTTATAATGTCGACGATTATTGCCAATATTTATGACCCATTATTAGGAATAAGTTATGCATTTGGGAATATACTTACTCTTACTTTTTTGAGCTGGTTATACAAAGAAACTTGGAGTGATCCAAGGAAATAAATCTAATTAAGACAAAAGATAAATTAAAACTACTTCTGTATTTTTAATTTTGAAGAATACTTTAAATTAACAATGTAAGTTGCAACGAGAGAAAGTATCAAAAAAAATAATAAGCTTTCCAAAGTGGATTGGGGCATAACCATGAGTAGTAGCAAAAATGATATATCTTTAGAGAAACGAATTCTGAAAAAAAATCAACCCTTTCATTATTTTTTATACTCAAACTTATAAATTTAATTTCTCTTATAAAAACTTAGAGATTTAGGTTGATATTAATTTGAAAAATATTTTTCTGCCCTTCTAATGGCTTTTATTGCTCCTTTATAATCAAGATTTTTTAATATTTCCTTACTTTTTTGTTCCAACATTTTTACTATCTCATTTCTCTTTATTTCATCAATTTTCAGCTTATGATCGAATATAAGATCAAATTTTGAAGAATATAAACTAGATAATTCTTCTATATATTTTCAATAATTTTTTCATCACAAGATTTGGATTTCAATATTTCATTAGCCTTCATTTTGTCATCTATTGCCCCTTTAAAATTTCCTAGTTTAAATTTCTTTTCACTTGATCTCGTTAGCTTAATAATATCTCCCAATATCAATTCATTAGAATCTTTCATTTATTTATCTGACACTAGGTTAATGCTATCAAAATAAAGAAAAGACAACTTTTTTAATACTAAAACAATTAACCAATAACAAGTCCTTTTTCAAGAAGTAAATCGAAAACCTCCACACTTTTCGTTTTTCCAAATTGGGGGGGCTTATGTAAATCTAATATTTCAGCAAGGCACATAATCCAATAAGTATCTTTTTTTAAATTTAGACCTTCACAAATATGTGTGGGGGCCGATTTAAAACAGCCAAAATCTGTTGATATATTAATATTCATGATTTGAGTTTCAAGTTCAAGACTTAAAAGTTCTATTTCTTGCTCAGAAAGGGATGTTCCAAAAGAATATGATTCAATTAAAAGTTGATAATTCATAAAAGATTTATTTTTCAAGAAATCCATCGAGTTATTTTTGTGCCCGCATAAATATGCCCTGAAGCTTCAACAATAGGTTTTGTTTCAGGATTCATAAAAATATCGTAAAGAACATTTTCTGGTCCTTGAAAAATTACAGTTGCCCTTTGAGGATCATCTAATGATTTCCCAATATAAAATGTTTTAACTCCCATTTCTTTAAACATCGACTGCTGTTCCTCAGCATTCATGTGAGATTCATATTGTTCGAACGTATTACTTAGTTGAAAATCTAGAATAGTCGTTTCAATGGTCATAGCAGCAATAAAATGTTTCTTAGATTTTAAATCTTTTTTCAAAAAAAAATAATTCAATAAAGATTAGTTTTTATTAAGCAATGTATTAACTAATTATTATTTATGGGTTATAAATCAACTATAAAAAATAGATTTTAATTTGGACTCAAAAATTTCTCCAAGAGAACAATGGACTAGTAAGTTGGGATTCATTCTTGCAGCTGCTGGTAGCGCAGTAGGTCTTGGTAACCTTTGGGGTTTCGCCTACAGAGCCTCTCAAGGTGGAGGTGCTGCTTTTGTACTTTTATACATACTAATCGTTTTAATTGTATGCCTTCCTGTATTCGTTGCTGAAATGGCTTTAGGAAGAAACGCTACTGCCAGCACATTGCTTGCACCAGTAAAGTTAGCTGGAAAAAATTGGTATCCATTAGGAATTCTTTTCTTTATAGCTCCCTTGGGAATAGCATCATATTATTCAGTCATAATGGGGTGGACCGCAGATACCTTGTTCCATTCATTATTTTTTGGATTACCAAAAAATTTAAGTGAAGCAGAAGCTTTCTTTGGTTCAATTAGTAGTGGTAGCAGTGTTTTATTAGGGCACCTATTAAGTCTTGTCCTTACAGCAATAATAGTTTCATCAGGGATAAAAAAAGGAATCGAAAAGGTGACACGATTCTTTATGCCTATACTTTTTATAATTCTTCTATTGCTAGCAATATGGGCCACTTCACTTTCAGGCGCATGGGAAGGATACAAAACATTTTTGTTTAAGTTTGACTTTGATGAATTAAGGAACCCTCAAACAATAAGAAATGCTTTTACACAAGCTTTCTTTTCTTTAAGTTTAGGAATAGGAGTTATGGTGACTTATGCTTCTTATTTAAATAAAAAGAGTAACCTTCCAAAACTAAGTGTTGGAGTTGCTTCATTGGATACTTTGGTGGGTCTTATGGCAGGACTTATTACTTTTCCTATTGTTTTAACATTTGGTTTAAGTGATGCTATTTCTGAATCAACAGTTGGTGCCTTATTTATATCAATTCCTACGGGCCTTGGTTCATATGGAGCGGTTGGAAGAATAGTAGCTGTTGCATTTTTTGCACTAGCTTATATAGCAGCAATAACTTCCTCTGTTTCATTATTGGAAGTTCCAGTTTCCTCTTTAATGGATAAATTTGGTTTTAAAAGAGAAAAATCTGTTTGGCTGATAACTCTTTTCCTATTTTTAGCAGGCATACCTTCTGCATTGAACTTAAACATTCTTGGAACTATTGATTCGATTTTTGGAGGTGTATTACTTATCTTTGGTGGATTCTTGGTTACTTTCTTTATGGGATGGGTAGTACCTGGAAAGTTTAATGAAGAACTTAGTGATTCAAAAGTAGGCATCAAAACGACACGTTATTTGAAATTTATGACAAGGTGGGTTGCGCCCCCAATTATTGGTTTTGGACTATTTATTAGTGTGTTCGATTTGCTCAAAGGCTGGGTAAATTAAAAATATATTAAAAATAATAATGTATAAAATTGAATTAATTTACTGCGATATAGTGCAAAAATAAGGGGGTAGGCCCAAAGCTTTAAGCTATTAAATTTCTTGTATGTTTTTTGAGAATTTTGAGCAAAATAAAAAAATTAATCAAAAAAACAAGTATTACCAATGACTTCTATTAAAGGCTAAATATTATGAAAATTTCCTTTTGAAATTTTTCAGAGGCAAAAAGTTTTTTCAAGACAATAAATATACTGCAGAACTTTTTTTAATGAAGTATTAAATTTTAACTTCAATTTTTTCTCAAACGTGTCGGCAAAAACCATCCCTAATAGAATCTATATAAAATACATTTAGATGTTTAATTTAAAGAAATTTGAACGCCTACAAGAATAGATAACAAATTTGATGTCAACAAAATCTGATTCACTAAAGGGAAAGCTTACAGAAAATTTTTCTGAATTTTCTCAACTATCTGACTATTCTTTTATAAATTCTCTTAAAGCAGATCCTCAATCAACAAAAGATGGAAATGATCATAAGCCGCGTTCAGTATATTCAGGTCATTACGTACCAGTTGTTCCAACCGCTATTCCAGAACCAGAATATATTTCCCATAGCAACAAACTTTTTAAAGAACTAAATCTAAGCTCAGATCTTACTAAAGACCAAAATTTTTGTCGTTTTTTCTCAGGGGATATTTCTGTTGCTAATTATCCAATGAGTCCTGTTGGTTGGGCAACAGGTTATGCATTATCAATTTACGGGACTGAATATACCCAACAATGTCCTTTTGGAACTGGCAATGGTTATGGCGATGGTAGAGCAATTTCTGTTTTTGAAGGTTTATTCAATGGGAAAAGAATGGAAATGCAACTTAAAGGAGGAGGTCCAACTCCCTATTGTCGAGGAGCAGATGGTAGAGCTGTCCTAAGATCTAGCGTTCGAGAATTTCTCGCACAGGAATTAATGGATGCCTTGGGAGTCCCTACCTCAAGATCTTTAACACTTTATGTCTCACGTTCAGAAATAGTTAGAAGACCATGGTATTCCAAAGGGTCCAGGTATTTTGAGCCTGACATCATGATTGATAATCTAGCGGCAATTACTACGAGAGTCGCTCCATCTTTTTTACGTGTAGGCCAGATTGAACTTTTTGCAAGACGAGTTCGCAATAATGCGCATGATGAGGCACTCAATGAACTAAAGATGATAGTTCAACATCTTATTGATAGAAATTATAAAGATGAAATTGAATATGAGATTAAAATTGAAAGTAAGATAATAAAACTGGCTTCTTTATACAGATCAAGACTTATATCACTAATAGCCAACTGGATGCGAGTTGGTTATTGCCAGGGTAACTTCAATAGTGATAATTGTGCTGCTGGTGGTTATACCTTGGATTATGGCCCCTTTGGATTCTGTGAATTATTTGATCCAAGATTTCAACCATGGATAGGTGGAGGTGAACATTTCTCATTTTTCAACCAACCTTCTGCTGCGGCAATCAACTTTAAAACATTCTGTTCCTCTCTTAGTCCGTTACTTTCAGAAAACAAACAAGATCAAGAAAAGTTAGATCAAATCGAAAAGGATTTTTCAGAATTGATGAACAAAGAGTTGAAGAAAATGTGGGCAAACAAGCTTGGTTTAGAACATTACAACGAAAGTCTAATAAATGAATTTTTTAATCTCATGGTTATTTCAAAAGCAGACTATACAATTTTGTTCCGCAAACTCTCTGAAATACCTGATAACTTAGATTCTTTAAAAGACAGTTTCTATTTTCCAATTAATGATGAGCTCAATAATAAATGGGAAGTATGGCTTAAAAACTGGCAATCAATCTTGAAGAAAGAGGGAAATATTAAAGCAAAATCAGCATCAATGAAATCCCTTAATCCAGTCTATACTTGGCGCGAATGGATGGTCGTTCCAGCATATGAAGAAGCTGAAAAAGGAAATTACAAAAAAATCAAAGAATTACAGGATGTCTTTAGCAATCCATATATAGAACAACCCTCAGAAATAGATCAAAAATATAATCAACTAAAGCCAAGCCAGTTTTTTAACTATGGAGGAGTATCTCACTACAGCTGTTCATCATAAAAGTTCAATCCTCATACTGATAGAACAAATTTGAGAAAAATCTTATTTATTTATGGCCGTAGGCATTCCAACTACTGATACAACTCCCACATGAAGTATGGCCGGCTTCTTTCCAACATTTTTCACATAGTGGGGGGCCCCATTATTACTCTCTATAAATGCATCACCCGCTTTAAAGAAATTAATTTTTTCACCCCTCACATGCTTTAATCTTCCTCTAGTAACATGAATCAACATTGGGGAAGGATGAGTATGAATTGGAGTTTTCAAGCCAACTGGAATTTTTACTTTTAAGAGTCTTAATTCAGGCTTACCCTCGAGATAATTAAAATTTTTACCACTTAGTCCTTTTGAACTTTGAATAATAGGTATAACTTCAATCTTTTCTTCAGCAAGAGAAAGTTGTGGTAAAGCTAAAGTTCCAATAAAAAGGAAGCAAAATGGAATAAATTTTTTTAATTTCATTAGATATTTGAGTTTCACTAATAATAGGTAGTTTGCAAAAATAATAAACTAATTTATTTTTTGTATAACTTTTCTAATTGCTTAATTTCCTCTCTTAAATCCTTACCTCTATTATTTAATTTATTATTCTTAATAACTATTGGGATAATCCACCAGGCTTGAAGACCTAAAAAGATAAATACTAGGATCAATAATTCAAAAGTACCCGGCTGCATTTGAAAAATAATCCTTCTTAGTTAATAATATTATTCTAAAAGTTTTTTAACATTCATGAGATATTCAAAATTTCTAGGCTGCCTCTAATTCAATGTTAAGTTCAATTTCCTTTGAAATGATTGCTTCTTTAAATTCAATAAGTTTGGAAATTATTCTTTGCTTCTCAGGATCAGTTTTATGGATATCATCTACAACTTCCTGCATTGCAAGTGTTACTTTTTGTAGTTTGATTTCTAAATCTTCCCTGTAATTCATATGCTTAAAGAAATTATCTTATTTATTAAAAAACAAAATAATTATTAGTAAATAAGTACTTAACCTTAAAAAGATTGGCAGCAAAACAAGGAGGATATAATTTATAGTACAAATGTATTAAAATCTACATAGCCTATTAAGGGAAAAGCATGGAGCCTAAGTACTTATTTGGTTGTAGCACTAGCAAGCCAAGCGGATGCCTACTAAATCCCGAAGGCAGCAGAATTATCTTTTTCGAAGAATGCAAAAATTCTCCTAAACCTAATTTAAAAATTCATACTCATCTTTTCTACACAAATCACCTCGGAGAACCTGGAGGGTATAAATCTTCTGAAAAACTCAATATAGATTCAGCCTGGGAAAAGTGGCACGAACTTCACCAAAAAGGGTGGACAGAAGTATCTCATAATTACGGATAAAGGATCCAAATAAGAAAAAGCCTTTATGTTTTTTGAGCTTAAGAGTTTCCTAAATATAGAATTCGGTGTTAAAAATAAATAATCAATATTTATTGACATTTGTATATGAGGAAACATTAAATTGTCTAAAATCTCATAAGAATAAAAGAATAAAAATTAATATGCAATATTATTTAAATGATAAAAAATTAAATAAGATTGAAAAGCAAAAGGCTGAGAAAGATGGTCTGAAAATTTTTGAAGAGTTAGATGATTACGCTCTTAAAGGGTGGGAAGAGATGGATGAAGTAGATTTGCAAATGCGCTTAAAGTGGTATGGCCTTTTTTGGAGACCAAAAACTCCTGGAAGATTTATGATGAGGCTTAGAGTTCCCAATGGAATTCTGAACTCTAATCAGTTGAAAGTAATCGCGTCAATAGTCGCTAGATATGGAGAAGACGGTTCTGCAGATATAACAACTAGGCAAAATATTCAATTAAGGGGGGTTTTGATAAATGATCTACCAGATATTATTAAGAGACTTAGAGAGGTTGATATTACATCCGTTCAGTCTGGAATGGATAATCCAAGGAATGTTACTGGTAATCCACTAGCGGGAATTGATCCCGAAGAAATTATAGATACAAGAAAATATACTTCTGAATTAGAAAATTACTTAACAAATTCTGGTAATGGCAACCCCGAATTCTCGAATTTACCAAGGAAGTGGAATACTGCAGTTGCAGGAGCAAAAGATAATTTTCTTCTACATAATGATCTTATCTTTCATCCTGTTTTTAAAAATGGAATATTAGGCTTTGGTGTCTGGGTAGGAGGAATTTTATCAGCAACTTTGAATGCTTATGCTATACCTCTAGATGTCTGGGTAGAAGAAAAAGATATATGCAAAATAACTGGAATTATTTGTTCCCTTTGGCGAGATAATGGAGATAGATTTCTAAGAAATAAAGGAAGATTTAGATATTATTTGAACTCTATAGGTATCGAAAAATTTAGAGAACTTGTAGAAGAAAAATTTGGAACTTTATCCAACGATCCAGGCTCAATTTTCAACGAAAGACAAAGAAGTTTATTTGGGATTAATAAACAAAAACAGAATAATCTTTACTTTGCTGGATTACACATTCCGGTAGGAAGATTATGTGTAGAAGACATACAAGAAATTGCAAGGTTAAGTGAAAAATATGGTCAGAGCGAAGTAAGACTAACCGAAGATCAAAATCTAATTATTGTTGGCCTGAAAGATAATATTTTAGAAGAATTTGGTAATGAAGAAATTATTAATAAATTCAAATTAAATCCATCCCATTTTTCATCGAGTACTGTTTCATGTACAGGGAGTAGTTATTGTAGCTTTGCTCTTGCAAATACCAAAGATATAGCAAGGAATATTTCTGAAAAATTAGATCGAGAACTTGAATTATCAGAGGAGGTTAAAATCCACTGGACAGGATGTCCAAATAATTGTGGACAAGCTCATATGGGTGGTATTGGTATGACTGGTACAAAGGTAAAAAAAGAGGGGGGAGGAACTGAGGATGGATATAATGTCAGTATTGGAGGAAGACAAGATCACCTGCAAACTTTAGGTGAAACCGAATTTAAAAAAGTTAGTAAACATGAAATTTATAATTTAATCAAAGAAATTTTAATCAACAAGTTTAATGCAAAGTTAAAAACCTAAAATATATTAATGAGCAAAAGTGAATCTGAAATATTAGAAGTCTTAAATGGATTAGGTTCAAAAAAATTAGATCTTGATATTCTTTTTTCCTACTATTCATTGAAATTATCTTTTGAGATTCGCAAAGTTATTGCGGAAAAGATAGGAATGCAAGAAAGGAAAGGCTATTTTTTGCTTGAAAAGATGATAAAAAAATTTGGCCTTAAAGTTGAATTTATTGAGGCCCTTAAATTAACAAATGAAAAAGATGCAAAAGATCTTTTACTAAAAAATCTCTATCAAAATAATAATATAAATATTCATATAATTAATGCTTTAGAGCCCTGGGGAGGAGAAATCGAACTTACATTAATTAGAGAAATATTCGATATTTGCGAAATAGATTTTTGGATTGCAGGCCTTAATATTCTCCATTTCAAAGCTCATCAATTAACTGATGAAATATTATTATCTTTTATTGATCAAATAAAAATTTACGATGATCTCAAAATCAACTACAAGATAATCTCTATTTTAAAAAGAAGAGAAAGTGAAATAGTTTGTAAATTACTCTATGAATATTCTTTAAATAAAGAATTAGAAATCGCTAAATATGCAATTTTTTCTTTAGGGAGCATTTGGAATGATAATAGTTTTGAACAATTATCAAAATTAGAAAATGAGATAAAAGATCCTTTTCTACTTAAATGCATAAAAAATCAAAAATTGATCTCAAATCAATTTCTAATAAATAAATAAACTAGAGAATTATTTTTTTAACTTATCAATGAGATTTATTAAATTACAAGGTTTTGTATTTTGATTAAGTTGATAAGAAATTATATCTTGCCAACCTGTCATAACAGCATCCTTAGATCCTGGCAAAACGAATAAAAACTTACCATTTGCAGACCCCGCAATACACCTACTTTGTAAAGTACTAGTTCCTATCTTTTTAAATGATAAAAATCTAAAAGTCTCCCCAAAACCATCAATCTCTTTATCTAATAAAGGTCTAATAGCTTCAGGAGTAACGTCCCTAGCTGTAATTCCTGTCCCACCTGTAGTAATAATCACATCAATATTTGGATCTGAGATCCAATCGCTCGTATATTTTCTAATTAAATAAATATCATCTTTGCAAATTATCTTATCAACGACATTGTGTCCTGATCTCTCAGCCTCGTGAAGGAGATAATTTCCACTCTCATCATTTTTTGTGTTACGAGTATCAGAAACAGTAAGCAAAGCTATAGAAACCACTTAAAATTAAACCATTAGTTACTAGATCACTATAGATGGAAACTAAAAAATCTAACAAAATTAAGGTGGTTTTATTATCTAGTATCGCTGAAGATCTAGGATGGAATGAAAAATTTCTTACAATTGAAGGGTCTCAAATGAAGGTTTTTTCTGTATGGAATTTAATTAATTCTAATTTACCGCAAGATAATATTATCGTTTCTATTAATCAAGAAATTACAGATATGGATGCGATGATTAATCCGGATGATGAGGTGGCATTTATGCCAATGTTTACCGGTGGATAATTTAAGAATAAAATTTAAAATCCTAGAAGAGACTTTTAATCCTTATAAAGAATTCGAACTTTGGGAAAAGGTAAATAAAAATTCAGCAAACTCATTTTTTATTGGGAGAGTAAGGCCCTTTGATCAATTTGGAAATGATTTAAAGAAACTAGAAATTGTTCATTATAAAGGAATGACCGAAAATTATATTAAAAGATATTTAATGAAAATTTCTGAAAAACAGGATGATTTATGTATTTTTCTCTTGCACAGGATAGGTTTCATTTACCCTAACGAGCCTATTATTTTAATAGCAGTAAGTGCTAATCATAGAGGCCTTGCAAATAAATATCTCCAAGAAATACTTGAATTTACAAAATACAAAGTTCCTTTTTGGAAAAAAGAATGGACTTTCAAAGGATCCTCATGGGTAAAAAAGAATACTGACTTAGGATTTAAATTATAAAAAATTATTTTTTAAAAGTTGTGCCCATAATAAATTTCCTTTTTGACAAAAATCAATTTCAGAAGGTATTTCTATTAATAAATCTGAATTAGATATTGAACTAATCTTTGATGAGGATTGTTCTTCAGAAATATCTGCAATTAATTCACCTTCTTCATTAACGATAAGTTTTCCTCTAAGCAATTCGGGTCTCCCTTTTCTTCTTTTCAAATCAGAATTCAGCTTAACCTTAATCCTAAGAGGGAATTCAATATTAGTAATTCCTTCAAGTTTCTGAAGTGCGGGCCAAACAAGTTGGATAAAAGTAATAGCTGCTGAAACGGGATTCCCAGGTAATCCAAAATAGGGAATTTTTTTGTTTATCAATCCAAAAGCAAAGGGTTTTCCTGGCTTTAAAAATAGTTTCCAAAATTTAATCTCTCCTAACTCGTTAATAATATCTTTTAAAAAATCTTTTTTACCCACTGATATCCCACCAACTGAAATAACCACATCATTAAATTCAGAAATATTTCTAAGAGAATTTTTAATATTTTGATAATTATCTTTTTCTATATGAATTTCATTAATTTCAAATCCAAGATTTTTTGCAATTGATTTTATCAAAATACTATTACTTTCCCATATTTCTCCTTTCTTTCTTGCAGTCCCTGATTTGATAAGTTCATCTCCAGTAATTAGTAAACCTAATTTAGAAATTTTACTAACTTTTATAGTTTTTATCCCACAGCTTGCTAATTTACTTAAAATCCCAGGTGTAATCTTTACCCCCTTCTTAATTAATATTTCACCTTTAAATACTTGATCATTTTTTTCTCTAATCCAAGAGTTATTAGATGATGTTTCTTTTTTAACAATATACTCATTTCCGTTTAAAAATTCTAAAGAAACTTGTTCTTGCGGTATCACAGAAAAACAATTATCTGGAACAAATGAACCTGTGCTAATAGTTACAGCTTCACCTTCTTTAAGAAGATCATTAAATGGCTTTCCGGGAAAAGACTCTCCTACAATTTTCCATTTATTCCCTTTAGTTGATTCTCCTAACGCATATCCATCCATAACTGATGATCTATAACCTGGCATATCTTCCTCAGATAAGATTTCCTCCATAGAAACTTTTCCAAGTGCTTCGTCTAAAATGATCTCTTCCTTATGTAAAATTTCATTATTCACTATTAAAGTATCCATCTCTTCCAAGATTTTTTTAATAGCATCGTTTAAATAAAGACCCTGATTATTGATATCAATTTCCATTATTGTGTGTACTTAACTTCTTTTTAATATTCCATTTTTACCACCTTTTTTTTCTAAAAGGCGAATATTATCAATAGTCATAAAAGGATCTAAAGCTTTGAGCATGTCATATAGAGTGAGAAGACCAATTGAAACTGATGTAAGAGCCTCCATCTCAACGCCTGTTTTAGAATGAGATTTGCAAAAAGCAATAATTTTAATTGCTTTCATTGATTCACAAATTTCAAAATCAATTGTGATTTTATTCAATGATAAATTATGACAGAGAGGGATAAGTTCTGAGGTTTTTTTTGCACCATTTATTGCAGAAAATCTAGCCGCTGCAAAAATATCACCTTTTTTAATTTTTTCATTTTTTATTTTTTCTAATATTTCTTTGTTTAAATTAATATATCCTTCTGCTAAAGCCTCTCTTTTAGTTTCTATTTTATCTGAAATATCAACTATGTTCATTTCTCCCCTTTCATTAATATGAGTTAAAGATTTATCCATTTCCATTTAGCAATTTATTCAATAATACAAAAAATAAAATTTTTAATAAAGCTAATATCAATTTTTTATACTTAGCATTAATTTATTAATAAAATATCAATTTAGTTTTGGTTAAAAATCAATCAAATCATTATTTTAATTTCGAGGATGATTTTATTAAAGACTTAAGATGCATTCCTTTATGTGTAAGAAGGAAACTTGATTTGATTGGAATAAAATTAAAACTTACTCATTGGCAAGATTTTAATTTAATTGAAAAAAATAAGATAGTACATTGGCCAGATTCAAAAAACGATCTCATTGATTTAAAAACTTTTTTAAAAGAAATTACATCTAATTCAAAATATGGAGAAGCAAAAGAAATAGAAATTTCAATTAATCAACCTTGGCAAAATAAAAATAAAGTTCCTGACCAAGTTTTAAAATCTGCACTAGCAAGGGGAATTAATATTTCAGTTGAAAAATGGAGAAATTTAAGCGAATTAGATAGATTTGCTTTTTGCAAATTAGTTAGACCAAGTCATGAACACAACAATTTGGATAGAGCATTTGATGAGATTCTGAAATAAGATTATTGGCTAGTTTGGAACAATTATTACTGAGCATGCTTTTAATTCCGGTTGTTTTGATATCGGGCATGACTTTTCATGCATCAAAGAGTTTACTTCACACATATTTTTTTGACTAAAACCCCAATGCATTGGTAAAAAAACTGTACCTACTTTAATTTTGTCAGTAATCTGAACTTTTGCTTTAACTTCCCCTCTTTTGGATTTAATTTTTACTATTTCATCATTTTTGATTTTTAAAGATAAAGCATCTTTAGAATTAATTTCCAATAACGGTTCTGGATTCTTTTTTGTAAGTTTTTGAACTTTAGAAGTTCTTGTCATTGTATGCCATTGACTTAGATATCTTCCAATTGTCAAAATTAGTGGGTACTCATCTGAAGGGGGTTCAGCCAACCCTATAGGATCATCAATACAAAAATTTGCTTTGCCAGTCTCAGTTGGGAAATAACCATCTTCATATAATCTTTTTGAAGATGTACTAGGTACGCTGCCTTTAGGATAGGGCCATTGTTGAGGACCATGATTTTTTAATAATTGATATGATAATCCGCTCATATCGCATAATCTTTTTGTAGTAGTTTTTAAAAATTCATCATAAACTTCCGATGAAGATTCATATTCAAATTGTTTGAGATAGCCTATCTTCTGCCCTAATTCAGCAAATATTTGCCAATCTGGTTTTGAATTTTTATTCGATTCTCTGAAAGATGGGCAAAGGGTTACTCTTCTTTCTGAATTTGTCATAACTCCATCTTTTTCGCTCCATTGAGCTGCGGGCAATACTAGATGAGCATATTTAATTGATTCACTTTGTTCATAAGATTCGTTGAGGATAATTAAAGGACATTTTAAAAGTGCTTTTTTTACAAAGTTTAAATTAGGCATGCTAACCAAAGGGTTCGTAGCTGCAATCCACCAAATTTTCACAGATCCTTTTTTTATTGCTTCTATTTGTTCAAATGCAGATAGACCCTGTTTTGCAGATATCTTTCCCTCAGGGAACCCCCATATTTTTTCAATTTCATTCCTATCTATTTTATTTTTTACAAACCTATATCCTGGAAGAAGGTGCGATAGTCCTCCTGCTTCTCTCCCGCCCATAGCGTTTGGTTGGCCAGTTAAGGAAAAAGGACCAGAACCTTCTTTGCCTATTTGGCCGGTCATTAAATGAAGATTTATTAGCCCATTTACTGCTGCTGTACCCTCTTGCCTTTGATTCAAACCCATCGACCAAAGACTTAGAACATTTTTGCTTTCACCCCATAATTTTGCAATATCAATAATTGTTTTCTCGGATATATTGCAAATTTCGCTTATTTTTTTTAAATCCCATTTTTGTATATGTTTTACAAAATCAAAATAGCTTTCTGTCGACTTATCAATGAAATTTTGATCAGTTAATTGATTCTTATAAAGATAATTCGCAATCCCTATAAATAAAAATAGATCTGTTCCAGAAGAAATTTGTAAGTAAAAATCTGCTATGGATGAAGTTTCAGTTTCTCTTGGATCAATTACTATTACTTTTAAATTATCATTTACATTTCTTTTACGTTTTTTAATTCGATCAAAAAGAACGGGATGACATTCTGCAGTATTTGTCCCTATTAATAAAATTAAAGAGCAATGATCAATATCTTCATAACAACAAGGTGGGCCATCAGAGCCAAAACTTCTGTTATATCCAGCTACTGCTGAGCTCATACATAGTCTTGAATTAGCATCAAAATTATTTGTGCCTATTGCTCCCTTGAGAAGCTTTTGGGCTACGTAATAATCTTCAGTATGAAATTGACCTGAGCCATACATAGCTATTGAATCAGGTCCATAATTTTTTATAGAACTCAAAATATTCTCTTTCAGAATTTCGTATGATTCGTCCCAGGAAATTTCTTTAAATTCTTCATTTAAATTTTCCCTATAAAGTGGTTCTTTTAATCTCCCGTCTTTTAAAGTCTCACATACTGTTGCTCCTTTTACGCATAATTTACCTTGAGTTGAAGGACTATCCCTATCTCCACTTACTAACCATTTATCATCAGAAACCGAACTTTTAGGCTTCATTTTTAAACCACAGCCAACACCGCAATATGGGCATTGGCTTTTAGTAAAATTCATAAAATTTCTTTTATAAATATCTAAATAGTTATTAGTTAAACATAATTTTCAGCTTTTTCGCCTTCATAAGCATCCGCGAATGATCCTTGAGGTTCCTTTAAAAAGAAATAACAGAAGAATCCAACTATTAATCCTGCTATACCTAAAACTTGGAAAAAGGCACTATTTGAAGCAGCAATTATTTCCGGAGAAGGATCTTTACCTCCACCCATCCATAAAGGTAAAAGGCTATAAATATTTAAATAAGTTACCGCTCCAACATTTCCATAAGCCCCAACCAATCCAGCTATTTGTCCTGTTACTCTTTTTTTAACTAAGGGTACTAAAGCAAATGTTGAACCCTCTCCAGATTGTACAAAAAATGAACAAAGCATCGTTAAAAATACAGCCATAAGAATTCCTGCTGACCCTGTAAAAGTTCCAGGTTTTATTAAAGACATCAATAGATATCCAAAACCTAATCCCATAGTTAGGAATCCCATTGTATTTTTTCTATTGCCTGTTCTGTCAGATATCAATCCTCCGGCAGGTCTAGCTATTAAATTCACAAATGCATAACATGATGCAAGAATTCCGGCTATAGCTTTAGGTAAATCAAATGTAAATTCAAAGAAACTAGGAAGCATTGAAACTACTGCCAATTCTGATCCAAAATTTACGATGTAAGTTAATTCCAAGATCGCTACTTGTTTGAATTCATATCTATCTTCTTTAGGGTAAATTTTAGTTCCATTTAATAATTCAATATTCGTTCTTATAATTCCCCAAGTTTGGAAAATAAACCAAGCTAAAACTGCGATTAAGGCTATTGGATAAGTAGATGAAGTAAGGAAACCTACTTTTTGAAGTCTCCAACATAGGACTGAAAGAATTGCTGCGAATGGGACATTCATTCCAATTAAACCCCAGAAATCTCTTATACTCGTTACTTCTAAACCAGCTGTTTTTGCAGGCCTTTGATAAGGTTTTCCTGGAGGTGTATCAGTCACACTAAAGAAATAAATAATGCCATAAACGAAAGAAATAATTCCTGTAAGAGCAATAGCTCCCCTCCAATTAAGTACAGCTCCAGTAGGCAACTCAAAGCCTCCTGAAAAAGACAAGAATCCAGCTACGGCAACAAGAGAAAGAGCAGAAAAAGCAGATCCAAAATTTCCCCATCCTCCATATATTCCCTCAGCCAAACCAATTTCTTTCGGAGGGAACCACTCAGAGACCATTCTTATTCCAATAACAAAACCTGCTCCTACTATTGATAAAAGCAATCTCGCAATAACAAGTTGATTGAAGTCTTGAGCACTAGCAAATAATAAACATGGCACGACAGAAAATATCAAAATTGTTGAGTAAGTTTTTCTTGGGCCAAATTTATCCAATAACATTCCAATCAAAACTCTTGCAGGGATAGTCAAAGCGACATTACATATTGCTACTGTTCTAATTTGAGCAACAGATAAACCTAAATCGGCTTTAACAGTAGTTGCAAGAGGTGCGAGGTTAAACCAAACAACAAAAGTAAGGAAAAAGGCAAACCAGGTGAGGTGAAGAGTTCTATATCTACCATTTAAAGACCAAACGTCACTTAACATGAAAATTTTAGAGATTAATTTTTAAGCAATTTATATTTCGATCAATGCATTCATTTGTATTATTTAATACGAAATCTGGTTTTTAAGAAATACAACTTTTTTAAAAGGCTAGAATTAATAGTCAGCACTAATAAAATCAAAATTGAGGAAAATTAGTAATCTGATTATTGGTATTAACCGATACATAAAGTACTCGTGGAAAATATTGCCTAAGTTATGGAAATAAAACTTAAAAAATTTAAAGCATTCATTTTGGCTGGTGGCAAGAGTTCAAGGATGGGATCTGATAAAGCACTAATTAAACATCATGAAGGAGGAAATTGGCTGACTCACAAAATAGAAATATTAAATAATCTTAATTTAGAGACTTTTGTAATAACAAATTATACTTCTCATTTAAAGGAAGTTGATAAAAGCAATAATGTTGAGTTTATTTCAGATGCCCAACCCTTTGATGGACCATTAACTTGTATAGAACAAATTTTTTCATCTTTTAAAAAAACTACTAAAAATATCCTAATTGTCCCAGTCGATATGCCTAATTTGAATACAAAATTAATTTATTCACTTTTTAAATCATGGGAAGAAAATCAAAATTTTGCGTTAATATCCCATGATGGAATTTTTGCACAACCATTATTCGGAATTTATCCCATCAATGAAGAAAATCATTTTAAATTAAAAAAAAAGTTATTCTCTGGGAATAAAAATTTTCTCGGATGGGTTGATCAAATTCCCCATAAATATTTCTATGCAAAAAATGGAGATTTAATTAATATAAATTCCAAGAGAGAATTCTTAAATATGAATAATGGGATTTAAGCAATTGGAGGATAATAAAAAAAGAAAGTTAAAAGTTTTAAGGTTATCTCTTAAACAAAATTGCAATTTTTCGTGTATTTACTGTAAGCCTGAGAACTATAGTTTGGACGTTTTAAATATTGAACAATTTAAAAAGTTAATTTTAGTCAGTTGTCGATTAGGGGTAAATTCTTTAAGAATCACTGGAGGAGAACCTTTATTGAGTTCTCAATTAGATGAGCTTCTTTATGAAATTAAATCGCAAAGATTAGAAGAATCAAATCCAGTAGCTAATTTACAGGATATTTCTCTAACCACAAATGGATATTTGCTCTCTAAGAAGAAAGCTAATGAGCTTTTTAAAAATGGTTTAGACCGCATAACAGTAAGTTTAGATGCGATTGATCCTGATATTTTTTCAAACATGATTGGAGAGGAAAATAAAATTATTGGCAAAGAAAAATTATTTAATGTCCTTGAAGGAATAGATCATGCAATTAATGCTGGATTTAATCCAAAGGCGGGGAAATTAAAAATAAATGCAGTTATAAAAAAAGAGATTAATGATAATCAAATTTTTGAATTAGTTGATTTTGCAAAAAAGAGGTCTATAGAAATTCGTTTCATTGAGTATATGGACGTAGGGATATCTAATAATTGGCAGCCATCAGATGTTTTTTTCTCTGAAAGAATTATTAGGCTATTAAAGAAGAAACATCGATTAAAAGACTACGGAAGAAAGGAGGGACAAACTGCTAATAGATGGTACATGAGTGATTCAAATAGTTTTGTAAGTACAATCTCTTCAATAAGTAATCCTTTTTGTTCAGACTGTAATAGATTAAGGATAACTAGCGATGGTTATGCTTATACATGTCTTTTTTCTAATGAAGGTATAAATCTAAACCCATGGTTGTCTCTACCAATTAATCTCCATGAATTGGAAAATAAAATCAAGAGCATTTGGGAAGCTAGAGAAGATAACTATAGTGAAGATCGATTTAAAATATTAGAGAAAACAACTGACAAAAATCAAAAAATTCATCCATCAATGTCATATCTTGGGGGATAAAAAATTATTTAGTATAAATAACAACATCATATATTCTTAATTCGAGGGAAAGTAACTTCAAATTTATATTTTTGGATGCGTTTAGCGATCTTACTTGGTTTTATTTTGGGGGTAACTCACGGAACTGTTGTTTCCGAAAGTTATTCTGCAAACAATTATGAAAATAATCAATTATTCTTTACTCAAAAAAATTCAAATATATTTTCTTCACTTTAAAATTTAACTTCTTATTTTTTAATAACTTTTTGTATTGCCATTAACAACTTGTAAATTAAATTATACTTATAGTAAAAATGTAGCGTAGACTACATAAACGTTCATCTCGTTTTTCGAGCCGCATTAAGATTGAAGCCAAGGAACGGGGACTTCAGTCAAAAATGAAATTTAGTCACATAACTATTATGTCTAATAACGTATCTACCTCAGTAAGTAGTAACAATATTACTGCTGTATTTGCAGGTTTTCTTGGAGCATTTATTGTTGGTTCTCTTGGAGTCCAACTTGTAAGAACCCAAAAGCCTTCTTTTCAATCTCAACCATTAAAAGTTCAACCAGTTATCGCTCATCAATCAACTTTATGGGCAGCTTTAGGGGAACAAGATACTCCTATTGTTAAAAATAAAGTTTCTAATGCAAAAACTACAGGCGTTGTACCTGTTATAGGTTCGGAAGCAACTCTTTGGGCTCCTCTAGGTTTAGGTAATTAGTAAATTAGGTCTTTTAATAAACCGAAGGGGGTTTTTAACCCCCTTTTTTTTATTAATTGCATAAAAAAGATGATTGAAAATTTTCAATCCAATTCATGGATAATTATAAATTAAATCAGGGTTTGAAAACAATGTAATCGTAGATACCAACAGCTTTTTTATTAATTGATTATAAATTAAACACACGAGTTAACCCGTTCCAATTTGTTGACTCTGAGGTTTTAACCGTTGACTCCTTATCTAGTTCTAGTTGTGACTCGCTAGTTTCAAGATTCAAAAACGGTTTTATATCATAAATTATGGGAAAAAAAATCGCAAAGAAATACGCCGATCTTCTAGTCCAGGCTAATAATTCAACTGGCAGAAAAGAAGCTTTGTCATTGATTAAACAAGCAACAAAATTAAAAACCAAACTTGATCAATACGAAATGATGTAGTCTCTTAAAATCTACAAGATATTCAAGATGAGGTAGAAACTAGTTCCTTTTTCTTTATCCTGCTATAAAAATACTAAGAGATTATTTAACTTCTCTGCTTTAATAAAATATCGTGGAATTAACTGAGCTAATTAAGGATTACGTTGCTACAGAATTATTATCAAGTATTGAAATTGATTTTCTTGAAGGAGAATTATGGGAAACCACTCAACATATTGCAGAAATAAATACAGTTATCAAAGCACCAAAAAATATATGCAAAAAATTGGGACTAGATGAAAAATCTTGCTGGCAATTATGTTGTGCAGCTGTTCTTGACTCCTCAAGACCATTAAAAAATGGACAAAGTAGAGTAGATGATTTTAAAAAATTAATTAATCGATATCAAATTAGCTACATATAAACTAAAGACTCAATGATACGTTTACTTATTGCATCAATTCTTTTTTTTACTCCACTAGGAGGTTTTGCTGATGAAAAGCAAAGAGAAATTGAGAATGAAGCTATAAATCTTGTTATTAAAAAATATGGGAAAGGCTTAGAAAATAGATTAAAAGGAACGGGAGTAACTCCCAGTTATCGAAGTTGGTATGAAAATGATTGTTTTGTAAGTATTGCTGCAGGTACATCCCAAGAAGATACTTGGTCGGCAATGAAGTGGTTTAGCGTTAATGTCTGTTCTGAATCAGCTGAAATAATGGAAAGTGAATGAAGGAAATAAAACGCCTATTAGTTTTGCAGCATTTAGAAATAGAGGGGCCAGGTCTTTTTGAACAATTTGCTAAAGAAAGAGATTTAAAAATAGAAATTATTCGTTTAGATAATAAAAATGCTCTGCCGCAAACAAAAAAAGGTGACTTAATTCTAATTATGGGTGGACCAATGGGAGTTAAAGATATTGGAAGCGACAGATATCCCTGGCTTAAGTTAGAAAGAGATTTTATAAAAAAAGAATTAGCAAATGAAAGACCTATAATCGGTGTTTGCTTAGGTGCTCAGTTGCTTGCGAGTGCTGCTGGAGGAGATGTTGAAATTCTTAAATATGGATCACCTCCAAAAGCATTTCCGGAAATTGGATGGTCTCAAATTTTTATTAATAAATCAAATAAAGACTTTAAAGCACTTTTTAAAGACCCCTTTCATGTACTGCATTGGCATGGAGATAGGATTTTATTACCTAATAAAGCAGTACTCATTGCTAGTAGTGCACGTTGTAAGGAACAGTTTTTTAGGATTGGTAATTTTGCTTACGGATTACAATTCCATATAGAGACGACGGGGGTAATGATAAATAACTGGATTAAAAGACAAAGAGTTTGTCCTTAAAGGATTAGGCTTAAATGGTCAGGAAATTTTAAAAGAAGAGAATAAAAAATATATTGATAAAACTTTTTTCAAAAGAAAACTTCTAATAAGTAAATTATTTGAATTATTAGATAATTAAAAAGGGATAATAATCCAGCAAAAAAGGGCTTGATAAAGCCCTCAAAAAATTTAAAAAGGATTTTTATTAGAAAATACCTGGAAGAATTTGACCAGTAAAATAGTAGGCTCCTACGAGAGCAAACATTCCAAGCATTGCTGCTTTACCATTAAGCTTTTCAGCTTTTTCGGTCATGATTTTTTTTGCAAATTCCATAATTATTCGAAATAGATTTATATCTTTAAATTAATTATTCCCAAAAGTTAAATGTTGTAGTGTTTCATACCTAAATCACTTTTTTTCTTAGAATTTAATTTTTAATTTATTTTTTATTTAGTAGTACTAGAAGTTTAAGAACCTAAAAGAGCTTTGCACTCCAGCATTTCTTTAGCAGCAGCTGATTTATTTGATCTCAATGAAATAATATCCGCTAAAAAGTTTGCATCATCTTTTACTCCACAAAAACGTCCTGAGCCCCATGTATAAAGCCAAGGCAAACCAATAAAATACAACCCAGGAGTTTGTGTCACACCTCTTTCATGAACAGGGATCCCAGTTCCGTCAAAAACTGAGATATCTACCCAACTAAAATCACTTTTATATCCTGTACACCAAATCACTACTGCTAAGTTTTTGCATTCAAGTTGAGTGCCTTTGACATCTTCAGTTGGTTCCCAACATGGAGTATATATTTCGCCTTTAGGAGCTTCTATATTATTTTTTGAAATCCACTCATCAATACTATTTCTTATTCTACAGTAAACAGAATCTGCTCCATCAAGATTTTTAGAAAGATCATTTGAAAATTGAATATTATCAATTGTTATCTCTTTAAGTCGCCCATGAAGATTCATCCCTTCTATTGCTCTCTTTCTAAGATCTATTTCTCTTCCATTATCTCTTCCAGTTAAATAATGATTAGTTTTATTCCTTACACTTTTAGGATCATCGTGCTCACCAATAGGCATTGAATAATAACCCATTCTGTCAAGCCAATCTACAACATCTCTTCCTCTATACATTCTGGGAGATCTTGGAGCACTCCCAACACTTAGATGAACTTTTCTTTTTTCAAAAAAAAGATCTTCAGCTATTTGACAACCTGATTGACCACTGCCAACAACTAGGACAGGTCCGTCTGGTAATGTATTTGCATTTTTATATTCTCTCGCATCAATTTGCAGGATATTAGTTGGTAATCTCTCAGAAAGAGGATGTCGGTTAGGAACATGATAAGCTCCAGTAGCTATTACAACTTGATCAGCTTCAAAATTTCCACGGTTAGTTGAAATAAAATATTTTTCATTTTTTTTAACTAAATGTTTTACTTCAATCCCTTCAAGAATATCAGCCTTTACAAATTCAGAATATTTTTTTAAATACTTAACTATATTTTCTTTATCCATAAAACCGTTAGGATCTTTACCAGAATATTGATAATCAGGAAGTGTGCATTGCCAATTTGGAGTCACAAGGCAGAAAGAATCCCAACGTTGTTCTTTCCAAGAAAAACCTACATAATTTTTTTCTAAGATAAGAGGTTTTATCCCTTTTTTTTGGAGTGAATGAGCAATAGACAACCCTGCTTGTCCCGCACCAATAATAATGACAGAACATTTAGCAGAAATTTGATTTAAAAATTCTTCAGCCATCTTTTTTGTTATTAATTAAATTTTGTCATATTTATGAGATTCAATTTGTTATCAAACTCACTAAAAAATTTTTTGATCTGAAATCTTAAGTTAACTAATTTGGTGATATCGGTTACATTCTTTTTGAAAATCAAGTCAGAGAATGTTTTAAGTTTTTTTTAAATTTTCATGCCATCCGTAACTCGTCCCGCAAATCAGCCTGGAGAATTCTTAGTCGATTATGAAGAAAAAGTATTCCCAGATGTTAAAGCCGAACCAGGTGAGAAAGCCTTACTAACTTTTCATACTGTCGCTTTTGAGGGATCTATTGGTCTTGTTAATCTTTTGCAAGCTAGTCGTCTTATAAACAAGGGTTTTGAAACTTCAATATTGCTATATGGTCCTGGAGTGACATTAGGACTACAAAGAGGCTTTCCAAAGCTTGGGGATGCAGCATTTGATGGTCATTTAAATTTTAATGCTCGCTTAGAAAAATTTATGGGTCAAGGCGGAAAAGTTTATGCCTGCCGATTTGCACTACAAGCTTTATACGGACATGGAGAAGGAGCTCTTACTCCAGGGATAAAACCAATAAGTCCTTTAGATGTTCTAGATATCGTTTTAATGCATCGCAAAGAGGGGGCATTTATTTTAGATACTTGGACTCTGTAAGACATAAGATCCAAGAAAATGACTAAAACATTTAAAGTAGCTGCTGCTCAAGTTAGACCTGTACTTTTTGACTTAAATGGTTCATTGAATAAAGTTATTTTAAAGATCCAAGAGGCAGCTACAAAAGATGTAAAGTTGATAGTCTTTCCAGAAACTTTTCTTCCTTACTACCCATATTTTTCATTTGTAGAGCCGCCAGTTCTTATAGGTAAATCTCATATGAAGCTATATGAGCAAGCAGTAGAAATCCCAGGTCCAGTTACAGACATAGTTGGGAAATCAGCTAAAAAAAATAATATCCAAGTTCTTTTAGGAGTTAATGAACTTGATGGTGGAAGTTTGTACAACACTCAAATTCTTTTCAACGAAAAAGGTGAAATTATTCTAAAAAGAAGAAAAATAACTCCTACGTTTCACGAAAGAATGATTTGGGGTCAAGGCGATGGTTCTGGCCTAGAAGTTGTAGATACTCAACTTGGCAAAATAGGATCTTTGGCTTGTTGGGAGCACTATAACCCTTTAGCTAGATTTGCTCTTATGGCTAAAGGGGAACAAATACATTGTGCTCAATTTCCTGGTTCATTAGTTGGTCCAATATTTACCGAGCAAACTGCAGTCACAATGAGACATCACGCTTTAGAGGCTGGCTGTTTTGTGATTTGCTCAACAGGATGGTTAGATTCAGAAGATTATGAAAAGATAACGTCCGATACCAATCTTCACAAAGCATTTCAGGGAGGATGTCACACAGCAATTATCAGTCCAGAAGGCAAATATTTAGCAGGACCACTTGATGAAGGAGAAGGATTAGCAATAGCAGAAATTAATTTATCACTGATTACTAAAAGGAAAAGAATGATGGATAGTGTTGGTCACTACAGTCGTCCAGATCTTCTTTCTCTAAAACTAAATACATCCCCTAACAAGGTATTTGAGATGACAAATAAGAAAAATTTCATCCCAAAAGATCTAAGTGAAAAGACTATTTAGAGGAAATCAATCATGTCTGAAATAGGTAAAATTATTACTGATTTGCAAGTTAATGGGATAAGTTCAACTCCTAAAAAGGGCAACAGAGGTAGGAAAGGAGGAGCTGGTCCATCTGATCATAGAGCTTTAACAATTGAAGGAAAAACTGTAATGGTTCCCGTTTATAATCACGTATCTAAGAAGTCTAATTATCAACTTTCAGAGGAGTCTGACGGACAATTTATTCTCCAAAATAGTGAAGATTCAAACATCAAGGAATTATCTACAACAAAAGAACCAAATTTTTATTCTTTAAAAACAAAAGATGGTATACCTTATAAATCGATTGCTCTTCTTCATAGCAAGGATGTATTAGCCACAACTATTCTCCAAAAATGTATTCGTTTCAGAAATAAAGAAGAATCTTGCCAGTTTTGTGCAATAGAACAATCTCTGAAAAATGAACAAACCATCGTAAGAAAAACTCCAGATCAAATTGCTGAAGTTGCAGAAGCAGCTGTAAGACTTGATGGAATAAAGCAATTAGTAATGACAACAGGGACCCCCAATACTAGCGATAGGGGAGCGAGAATAATGGCAGAAGCAGCTAAGGCAGTTAAGGCTAAAGTTGATATTCCAATCCAAGGTCAATGCGAACCTCCTGATGATCCTATTTGGTTTCAAAAAATGAAAGACTCAGGTGTAGATAGTTTAGGCATGCATTTAGAGGTTGTAGAGGAGGAGATAAGAAAAAAAATTCTTCCCGGCAAATCTGAAATTCCTCTTGAAAGATACTACAAATCCTTTGAAGAAAGTGTCGCAGTATTTGGAAGGGGAGAAGTTTCTACATATTTATTAGCAGGATTAGGTGATAGCAAAGAATCTCTAATAAATTGCAGTAAAAAATTGATATCTATAGGAGTTTATCCTTTTATAGTTCCATTTGTGCCAATAGCAGGAACTCCTCTAGAACATCATCCCTCCCCAAGCACTGATTTCATGATTGATATTTATCAATCAGTCTCGCATTTACTAAATGAAGGCAACATAAAATCCGATGAAATGTCAGCTGGTTGTGCCAAATGCGGTGCCTGCTCAGCTTTATCCCTATTTGAGAGTTAAAAAATATGTTTTTTATTGACCCCTCAAGTAAGGATATAGGCAGAAGCTTTAGCTCTGCGCCTTACTATTTCACACCCTCTGTAAGATCAGGTATCGGGATTGAAGAAGAAGATTTCATGCTATCTCCAAATTCAAATTCAGAAAACTTTTCATTTCATTTGCTTGAAGAGAATTCTCCCCTTATTAAAGACTACTGGGGATTACGAAAAAAAATATTTTGCGAGGAACAAAATATTTTTGCTGAATCAGATATTGATGAAATTGATCAAGTTGCGTACCCAATAGTTTCTTTGAATTATGGATATGGCTCTAAAGAGAGAGTCGTTGGCGTCGTGAGAATTTACGAAACAGAAAAAAGAAAATGGTACGGAGGAAGACTAGGTGTTGATTACAGTTTCCGTAAATTCAACCAAATAGGAAAAGGATTGATCTGGAAAGCAGTAACTACAGCAAATGGATGGGGATGCGATCAATTTTTAGCCACCGTTCAGATACAAAATGTAAGGTTTTTTAGACGACTTAAGTGGAATTCAATTAAACAAATTGAAATCAAAGGAATTAAACATCACTTAATGGAGGCTGACTTAAATTATTACAAGCCACCAAAATTAAGCAGACCAGGCTCATATCTAGTGGGAAGTGACCACAAAAAAATGTTAGATAAACTTATTAAAAAATTGCAAACACATAGTGGTATTGAATCTAAAAAAGATATTCAAAGTGCTGCAAAAACTTTCTCTCACAGCCCGTTCAGTCAACTTGGCAAATCTGCAATGCTTGGAGATGATGCTGCAGTAATCCCTAAACAATCAGGTTTGTTATTAATGGCAAGTGAGGGAATTAGTCCAAGCTTAGTAGAGAAAGAGCCTTGGTTCGCAGGCTGGAGCAGTGTATTAGTAAATATCAGTGACATTGCTGCGATGGGTGGTAAACCTTTAGCTTTAGTTAACAGTATTTGGAGTGACAAAAATGATTTAGAAAAACACAATCAAATTCTTTCTGGTATGAATTTTGCCTGTGAAAAATTTAATGTACCAATGGTTGGAGGTCACTCAAATCAAAAAAGTCCTTATTCTGCTTTATCAGTATCAATTCTTGGACTGGTAGATGGTCCTATTCTTTCTTCAAGATTCGCAGAGTCTGAAGATGAATTATGGATAATAGCCAACAAAGATGGATGCTTTTTTAAAGATTATCCCTTTTGGGATGCTGCTACGAAGGCATCTGCAACTTTACTTAGAAAACATTTTTCATTGATACCGTTTCTTGCTAAAAAAAATATTATTCATGCAGCCAAGGACATAAGCATGGGCGGTATAACAGGTACTGCAGTTATGTTTGCTGAATCTGCTGGAAAAACAATTGAAATTGATCTTGAGAAAATTCAACGCCCTGAAGGAGTAACAGAATTCGACTGGCTTACTTGTTTCCCCAGCTATGGATTTCTTTGTGCTATCAAGCCATCTAAAGTTCCTTTTTTAAAGGAAGCTTTAAGAGCATATGAAGAACTAATTTGCTGCCATGTCGGCAACTTTAAAAACGGGAATAGCAGTGTTTATATCAAAAATTCAAATGGAGCAAAATTACTTTGGGCAGAAGATACTCCTCTCACTGGATTTACTCATACAAATTAAATCAATAATGCTCCAATCAACTAAAATTTTTATACAAAACAAAGGAAACTAATTTAAAAATGCCAGAAATTAATTTTCAAATAAATTTACCTGACGGTAAAAAAGCATCTCTATATTCACCTTCTACAGTAATTTTAGAATATTTGAAACCTGGAGATTCCTTGAAAATATCAGCGCAAGTCGAATCTGAACTAATAGAGTTAGAACCAGAAGATAAAAAAGACTACCTTATTGGCTTAGGAGTAGAAGAAGGGGGATTAAGTTCTTTAATTAGGTCAACATATAAATTATTGGGATTAAAAACTTATTTCACTACAGGAGAAAAGGAGACAAAAGCATGGACAATAAAAGATGGGATGACTGCGCCACAGGCAGCAGGAGTAATTCATACTGATTTTGAAAAAGGATTTATAAGAGCTCAGACTATTTCATATCAAAATTTAATTGATTCAGGTTCAATTGCCAATGCAAAAACTAAAGGTCTTTTAAGAAGTGAAGGTAAGGAATATATCGTTAACGAAGGTGATGTGATGGAGTTCTTATTTAATGTTTAGTAAGTCTCTCAAGGTTTACTATTTTGCTTTTTGAATTTAAATTCAAAAAATGAAATTAATAAAATTAAGATACATCCTAAGCAACTTCCTATTAACCCAAAAACAATGGTTGTAAAACCATCATCGTAGCCATATTGTAATTGTGGTAAGTGAGGGGGGATTGGCATTATTTCTCAACAGAATTTTCAATATCTTCCAGTAAATGTTTAGTTGATCTACTAAAACCATTAGTTTTTAAATAGTTTTGAGCCTCTCTAAATTTTTCAGCTACTCTTTTGGCATAAGGAGTATTCATGGAATTTTGAGTCATGTTGAAAATGCGACTCATTTTATAATCTGATTTAGGTAAACCCTTGATAAGTATTCAAAAATACAAGAATATAAAAATAGGATTTTTTACTTATTAAGAAATTTATTGTAAAAAGTTCTTGATTCTCCAAAATAAAGTTTTTTCAAATTAGAAAAATTGACAATGACAAATATATTATTAATTCTTTTTTTGGTACTTTTATTTTTATTATTTTTTTATTCAAAACGAAAAAATAAGGTAGCAAAAAAAACAAAAATTATTCCAACTTATGTACGTTTTTTAAAAGAACAAGAATTTAATCCTGACATAAGTACTGATAATTGGGATTTACACAAACTTAGATTAGATAAATTTAAAAGATCACAATATAAGGGATTAACTTTTTTTGTAAGTTCAGAAAATAAAATTTACTATCTTTCTGAAGAAGGGGATAAGGTTTATTGCTAACAGATGAAATTAATTTTATAAATAAGAAAAGCCGATAGAAATTAATAATATTAATGAAGTATTTTTTTTTATTATCAGAAAAGTTCTATAAGTTTATCGAATGGGAGTGGAATACCTTAAAAACTCTAAGAAGAACAAAAAGAAAGAATTTTTTTCTAAGAGGATCATTTGCGTTATTAAGTTTATTCTCTATTCTTTTTTTAATATTTTCTCCTCCTATCGCTTTTGGATTGTTATTTGGGGAGGGATTGAAATTTAGTACTTTTTTTATTTGGATATGGATTTTAAATTTGAAGTTTTTTTGAAAATGTATAATTTATTTCAGGAGATTATTTAAAATTAAGATTATAAAAAATTTACCTTATGCCAAAAATATTCAAACAAAATAAGTTCGCTTTGTTGGGAGCAAATATATTCATAATTTTACTTTGGGTAACTATATCTTCCTTTATGATGAATTTATTTCAAAGTGAAAATGCCCCATTTTATATATATAAAATTTCTTTTTTAATCAGATTTCTTCCTCCTATTTGGATTACATGGTTCCTTTGGATAAAAAGAGGTGGTTTAAAAAGATAAATTACAAAAGCATTTTTACGGATTTATTAAAAAAACAAATCAGTTAAGATCTGAAAACTTACTGAAATTTTCATGTAAGAATTAGGTAATTGAGAGATTGTTTTTAGCTAAGAAACACTCTCTTTTTTGTAAAATATTTTTTCTCATAAAAAAGTGTTTGTCAGTATCCCTATTGACAAACACTCATGACGATCAATTATTAAAAGTTAAACAGGCAATCTATTATCAATTTCTACTACTCCAGAATCCATAAGACGGCCGATTTTAATAACTAGAGCCATATCTAGTCTTGAAAATTCAGATTGATGGTTAGTTATCCAATCAAGTTCAGAAAGAGTTATAACTCCCAAAGTATTTACTTTAAGAAAAAGTAAGCCTAAATTCATTTTAAAAAATTCCTGGGATTATCCAGCCGAATAGGCCGTAATTTACAACTAATGCAAATAAGCCCATCATTGCCATTCTTCCATTAGTTCTTTCGGCGTTTTGCCAATAAGTTGTTTTTGAATTTTCCATTTTTCTGATTTAAAGAATTGTTAAATAATAGATTTTTAAACGAAACCAGGAATTATTTGACCTGTTGTTAGGTATGCTCCAACAGCAGCAATTAATCCAAGCATTGCGAATCTGCCGTTAAGAGTTTCAGCAACAACTTTTTCCTTTTCGATTGTTTTGACTTTTGTGTTTGTGTTTTTCATTTGATTAGAAGATGAATAGTTTAAATTTTCGTTTTGAAATTGCTTGGTTAAATAAGCAACTAGGATGGCTGTAAAAAATACAATTACAGCTAAAAAAACTGAGAGTGGACTCATTAAAAAATGCCAGGAATAATTTGTCCAGTTGAAACGTAAGCACCTACCAATGCAACAAGGCCAATCATTGCCCAACGACCATTAACTTTTTCTGCATTTTGTGGGTAGCTGTCGTATGAAACAGACTCATCTATGTAAGGACGTGTTTCAGTAGGGAACATGTTCTGCCTGCCGCCTGATTCAGTAGTAACGTTTGAATTAGCCATTGAAGTTGTGTAATTGTTAATTAATGTAACACTACTATTAACAAATGTAAAGTATCAAGCCCAAATTAAGTTATTTTCAAGATATTTACTACATAAGTGTATCATAACCGTGACATAACTCTTTAAATAGTTGTTTTTGCGGATTGCTTTTTTTATTTTCTTGGCATCATAAATAGGCAAGTATTCTGTTTAAGAGATGAGAAAAAAATACTTTTTTAAAAGTTTTATTAGTAGGTCTAGTTAGGAAAGGCTTGATTTAGGCTTCTATTTTCTTAAGTAAATCTAATTTTGAATAGCTTATTCCATTGATATTGAAATAAGTTGGTCAGGATCATAATTAGAAATCCAACTTAGTATTTTTTCTTCTTCTTCTAATGTTCTAGTACACGCAAAACTCTTTACTTTTGATGAGAAATCATTACCTTCAGCTAAATCATTTTCATTCAAATTTGTTGCGTAAATAATTGGTTTAGCAGTGAGGAAGCCTAATTGCTTAATTATTAAATTTTCTTCTTCACTCAAAGATATTGATCTAACTGAATGTCCTTTCTGTAGCTCTTCTTCAATTTTTTCTAGTAAATTATCTTCTTTTGCTGCTTGTTTACTAGTTCTAACCTGTTTTTTAATTCTTTCTCTTCTTTTTTGGAGTTGGGATAAATCAGCTAAATTCAATTCCAGATTAATTATCTCAATGTCATCCAAGGGATCTACCTTACCGGAAACATGAATTACATCACTATCTTCAAAGCACCTCACAACATGAACTATTGAATCAACCTCCCTAATATTTGATAAAAATTTATTTCCCAAACCTTCGCCTTTACTAGCTCCTTTTACTAGTCCTGCGATATCTACAAATTCAATTTTTGTTGGGATAATATTTTGGCTAGAACTTAAATTACCTAACTCTTGCAACCTATGATCTGGGACTGAAACTATGCCTTTATTAGGTTCTATAGTACA
>QCDH01000005.1 GCA_003280985.1 Prochlorococcus sp. AG-355-A18 | reverse complement strand
GTACCTTTTAAACAACTTTGTTTAATGTCAGAAGAAGAATAACTATTTGCACTTGAAAATTCTTCAGTTAGTAATGATAAATAATTTCGTACATGAGTGTTCCAACTAAAGTGCCTGTTAACACCCTCAATTCCATTTCTGCTCCATATTTTCCACTGATTATTATTTGAAATTCCTTTTTCAAGAATAACTTTCAGCTCATTAATATCAGTAACATCTACAAGAAGTCCATTTTCACATTTTGAACGAATTTCTTTTGGCCCTCCGTCATTTGTTGATATTATTGGTAATCCACATGAAGAAGCTTCAAGAAGAGTTAAACCAAAAGGCTCTGTTAGAGCAGGATTTACAAATACACCACCTCTGCTAGCAGCCCACCTATATAAAGCAGGAATCTGACTTGGAAGATGTTTTTTTGGATAAGCTACCTTTCCATACAAATTATATTTATCAATTGTTTCAAAAATATTATTGAAAACATCTTTTTGTTGAGGGTCAAGTTTTGAAGGACTATCTCTACAACCCAAAATCAAAATTAAATTAGTTTTTCTTTTTAATTTTTCAGATCTTCCATATGCTTCAATCAAAGATGGAATATTTTTTCTTCTTACAGCTCTGGAAATAGTCAAAAATGGAGGTTTAGTAGAATCCTTTAGAAAAGGTTTCATCATGTTATCAATTTCGGCTGTCTCACTTGTGGAGTGAATATGGTGAAATTTATTATGATCAACACCAGGAGGAATAACTTTAGCTTTGTGAGGTGAAAAAGAAGAATATTGAGAATATTGATACACTGACTCTTGTTTAGTGCTTGTAACGACAATATCTGCAGACTTCAATGCTTTTTCTTCTGCCTCAATTCTTTTACTTATAGAATAAAGTTTTTCTATTTGATTATTTTTTAAACCAGTATCAAGCAATTTCCTTTTTTTCTCTCTTCCTAAAGAATGACCAGTAAAAATAAGAGGAACGTTTAAGAATTTACTTAGTTTAACTCCTACATATCCAGCATCTGCGTAATGTGCATGAATGAAATTAGGCTTGTTGTTTTTTTTATAGTAAGAAATCAGTTTTTGAGTTAAATGATCTAAATAAGGCCAAAGCAATTCCTTTCTTAAATATTTATTAGGTCCAAATTTGAATCTTAAAATTTTCACTCCTGGCTCTACAAATTCTTCTTCTTGAGAATATTCATTTTCTACTTTAGGGTCTTTTATTAAACGAGTAACTAAATCAACTTGATCAACTTCTGAAGTATTAGCCAAACTTTTAACTAACTCTAAAACGTATTGTGTTTGCCCTCCTGTATCTGCATCCCTGCCTAACTCAAGATTTTTAGAACGTATAAGACCATGTAAATGTAAATGTAAAAATTTCAACCTCATTCAGCAAATCCTCCGATCAAGGGCCTTTAATACAAATAGGCTGAATTTTCCAAGGAAATATTAAGAAAGCATTATGATTTTAAATTTTTTTAATAAAAAAGTTTTTGAAAAAGCAGTTATAGATTAGTTTTATACCCCTTTAAAAAAAAATTTAGTTTTGCTGAAATAAATAAAATAAAAAGAAATACAACAAGTAAATCTTTATTTTAGAACCTTTTTCAGATATTTTGCTGTATGACTTGTAAGATTTTTAGCTACATCCTCAGGAATACCTTCTGCAATGATTTCTCCTCCTTTATCCCCTCCATCAGGTCCTAAATCAATAATCCAATCTGAACATCTAATAACATCTAAATTGTGTTCAATAACAATTACTGAATTACCTTTATCTACCAATCGTTGTATCACATCCATTAATTTATGAACATCATAAAAACTTAACCCTGTAGTTGGTTCATCAATCAAATATAAAGTTTTTCCAGTAGCCCTTTTTGACAATTCCGTAGCCAACTTAACTCTTTGAGCCTCTCCACCAGATAATGTGGGAGCTGGCTGGCCTAATTTGACATATCCTAAGCCGACATCAACCAATGTTGATAATCTATCAGCAGCTTGAGGTATAGCAGAAAAAGTTTCGGCAGCTTGTTCAACAGTCATCTCTAAAACATCAGATATATTGAAACCTTTATATTTAACTTGGAGAGTTTCTCTATTAAAACGAGCTCCTTTACATACTTCACATTGAACATACACATCAGGTAAAAAATTCATTTCAATAACATTGACTCCCTGACCTTTACAAGCTTCGCATCTTCCTCCTTTGACATTAAAGCTAAATTGACCAGCCTGATAACCTCTTGCTTTTGCTTCTACTGTAGCAGTAAATATCTGTCTTATAGGGTCAAAAGCACCTGTATATGTAGCAGGATTTGATCTTGGAGTTCTCCCTATTGGAGATTGATCAATAACGATAACTTTATCAATTGCCTTTATACCCTTTAACTCTTTTACACCTTGAGGGAAAGGGACTTTTAATCCTAGAGAATGACACAATGCAGGATGGAGTAACTCATTTATCAAAGTGCTCTTTCCACTTCCACTGACGCCAGTTACCGAAACTAACCTTCCTAAAGGAAATTCCACAGAAATATCTTTTAAATTATTTTTAGAGCAATTATTTAAAATTAAACTTTTTTTTACAGATGATCTACGTTCTTTTGGAGTAGGAATCGACTTCCTACCACTGAGATAAGCTCCAGTTAGCGACCTTTCTGAATTTAAGACATCTTGATAAGATCCTTTAGCAATAATTTCCCCGCCATAAACACCTGCACCTGGTCCAATATCTACTAAATAATCTGCAGATTTCATAGTATCTTCATCATGTTCAACCACAACCAAAGTATTTCCTAAGTCTCTTAAGCTTTTTAATGTCTCTAATAATCTGTCATTGTCTCTCTGATGCAAACCAATACTTGGTTCATCTAAAACATATAAAACGCCAGTAAGACCTGCACCTATTTGTGTAGCCAATCTAATACGCTGAGCCTCACCTCCAGACAATGTCATAGCTGGTCTATCTAAAGTCAAATAATCTAAACCTACATTAATTAAAAACTTCAAACGTAAACGAATCTCTTTCAAAACCAATTCACCTATCTGCTTTTGTTTTTCTGATAAAGATATATTTTCCTTCTTTGCCTTACCTAAACCCATAATGCGCTCTACGTGATTTAGGGTTTCAGAAACGCTTATAGAAGTTAAGTCAGTAATATTGTATGGACCAAGTTTAACGGCCAAAGCTTCAGGTCTTAATCTTTTCCCAGAACATGTCTTACAGGGAACTAATTCTTGATACTTTTCTAATTTTTGTTTTACTGATTCTCCATTGGCTTCATTAAATTGCCTTTCTAATATTGGCAAAATCCCCTCAAAAGGCCTTTCAAAACCACTAGAAGTTTTAAAACGACTATCAGCTTGAATTAAAATTGGTTTATCTGATCCCAAAAGTAAAACTTTTTTTTGTAAATCAGTTAAATCCTTCCAAGGAGTTTTTAATTCAAATCCATAAGCTTGTCCTACAGAATAAAGTAAAGAGAAGTAATAAGTATTATCTTTTTCACTCCAAGGCGCTATTGCAGCATAAACAGGCAATGTTTTATCAGGTATAACTCTATCCGCAGTAAATTTTTTTAAATAACCAATCCCATGACAATCTGGACAAGCCCCATATGGGCTATTAAAAGAAAATAATCTAGGAGAAAGTTCTTCAACAATAGAGCCATGTACAGGACATGCATAATTTTCTGAGTAAAGTTTTTCTCTCTCTAGGTTAGAAGGTAAGTTTTCTCCTTTTTTTGGAACGACTTCTACTATTGCTAGGCCATCACCTCTTTTGAGACAAGTTTGTAGAGAATCATTTAATCTTTCTTGTATACCTTCTCTTGCAATTAATCTATCAACTACTACCTCAATATTATGAATTTGATTTTTATCTAATTCAATACTATCAGCCAGTTCTCTTACTTCTCCATTGATTCTTACTCTGGCAAATCCTTCAGCAGCTAGTCCACTTATTAATTTTGTATGCGTTCCTTTCTTTCCCCTTACAACAGGAGCCAACAATTGATACCTTGTTCCTTCTGGCAAAAGAAGTATTTGATCAACCATTTCATCAATTGTTTGAGGTGCAATTGGAATCCCGCAGTGGTGGCAATGCGGCTCACCAGCACGACCAAACAATAATCTTAAATAATCTTGTATCTCTGTTACTGTTCCAACTGTTGATCGAGGATTATGACTTGTAGATTTTTGATCAATTGAAATGGCAGGTGATAAACCCTCAATATTGTCAACGTCTGGCTTATCCACTTGACCCAAAAATTGCCTTGCATATGCCGAAAGACTCTCAACATATCTTCTTTGACCTTCAGCAAAAATAGTGTCGAAGGCTAAAGAACTTTTACCACTTCCACTCACACCTGTAAAAACTATAAATTTATTCCTAGGTAGTGAAAGATCAATATTTTTTAAATTATGCTGACGAGCTCCCCTAATTTTAATTGAGTTATCTTCTCCAAAACTACTATCAACTTTATTAACCATGTTTAAATCTAATTAATGATTTAAAAAGATCATTATAGTAGAATTTTTTCTGTTTTACGCAGCTGGTCGATCAAGAAGTCTAGAAGCATATTCGTTTACTTCGGAAGAACCTCCACCTATTAGTTCTATTAATTCATTTTTTCTTTGATTTTTTGTAGTTAGTTTTGCAATTGAAGTATAAGTTATTCCATTAATTACTTTTTTATTAACTTTAAAATGAACTAATCCCTTAGCAGCTAAGAAAGGCTGATGTGTAATACATAAAACTTGTTGATTTTTAGAAATTTCTTTTATCAGCTCAACCAAAGAAAATAGAGATTTACCACTTAAACCACTATCAATTTCATCTAAAAAGAAAGTATTGGGTTTTTTAGAAATACTAGATTTAATAGCTAACAAAAATCTTGACATTTCCCCGCCAGAAATAACATTTGATAATGGAGCAAGCTTCTGATCAGGATTGGCCGAAAACAAAAAATTTATATCATCAATTCCATCGCTAGAAGGCTTACATTCAGAAAATTTAATTGAAAAATTTGCATTTTCTAAACCTAGATTGCTTAAAATTGACATTACTGAATTTTGTAAATGTTTAGCAATTTTTTTTCTTTCAGCAGATTGAATATCAAATAAAGATTTTAAATTGCTTTGTAAATGCTCAATTTGTGCTTTAATTCTGGAAATCTCATTACCTTGATCATTTTGTAGACAATACGTCTTTAATTGATCACGCTTTTGAATTAATTGAGGCAAATCCAATGAAAAAGTTCTCTCTAAGTTTTTTAAAAAAAATAATCTTTTTTGTATTTCAGGAAGATTGGATTCATAATTATCCATTTCTTGCAAATATGAATTTAGATCAAAAATTAAATCTTCGACATCAGCATGGATATTTAACAACTTCTCTCTAAATTTTTGAATCTTTAAATCGAAATCTGCTGTTTTATTTAAGCTCTTTAATGATTGATTTATCAAAAAAGTTACGGATGGTTCTTCATGACTAAAATTATTTAAGTTTTCTAATGATGATTTAATTGAATTATTAATTTCGAGATTATTTACAAGTTTATTTTCTAATAACTCTAATTCTAAAATTTCTTCACTAGATTTTAAATCAGCTTCTTCTAAACTCTTCAAAATGTGTTTAATTTCCAAGTTTTTTTCTTCTTGAATCCTAGAAAATTCTATTTTTCGATCCATTAATCCTTTTAATACTTTAGTTTCCCCCCATATACTTTTAATCCTTTCGCTTATATCTCTTGATTCTTGGGAAGATAAGTCATCAATAATTAATCTCCTCTTCTCCAAAGAATCAAAGATAAAAGTATCAGATTGACCTGCAAAATCAATTAAAAATCGTCCAAGTTTTTCTAATAATTGTCTATTAATTGGTATATTGTTAAGGCTATATTTGGATAAAATTTTATTATTTTTTTTATAAGATTTTCTTTTAATTTGTAGTTCTAAGGAAGTTGTTTCAAAGCCATTACCTATTAACCAATTATTAATTTGGGAAGAAGAAGAAAATTTCGCCTCGATAACGCAGAAATCTTTTTCTGGACGTATTAAATGTTTTAGAGGTATATTAGTTCCACCAAATAAAGCATTTAGGGAATCCAAAATTAATGATTTTCCTGAACCTGAATCCCCAGTTATGATATTCAAACCTTTTTCAAAATTAATTTCTATAATTTCTATTAAGGCAAAATTTTCTATTTTTAATTGTATTAACATGATAAATCTTACATATAAAAAAATTAACTTCTTTTTTAAGAAAATAAAGGTTTTAAATATATAAAGTTATGAAAGAAGATTTTACTGATTTTATTGAACTATCTGGACTCTTAAATTATGATCCAGATACAATTTCTAAAATTTACAAAAAAAATCCTAAAAGACTTTTAAAAAGACTATGGCAAACACTTATTCCTATTTTTGCTTACATCTTTTCCGTGGGATGGGATAAATTAACTGGAAGACTTAAAAATGAACAGCAAGCGAGACATAGAGCGCGAGAATTAACAAATTTATTAGTAGAACTTGGACCTGCATTTGTTAAAGCAGGCCAAGCTTTATCAACAAGACCAGATATAATTCCTGGGATTCTTCTGGAAGAATTATCAGAATTGCAAGATCAACTCCCTGGATTTGATGGCGATAAAGCTATGGAATTAATAGAAGAAGATTTAGGATACAAAATTAATGAGATTTTTTTAGAAATTGATAAAGAGCCAATTTCCGCTGCTTCTCTAGGACAAGTACATAAAGCTAGATTAAAAGACGAAGAGATCGTTGCAATAAAAGTTCAACGGCCAGGCTTGAGAGAACAAATAACCTTAGATCTTTACATAGTTAGAAATATTGCTTATTGGCTAAAAAACAATATCGGATTAATAAGAAGTGATCTAGTTGCTTTGATTGATGAATTAGGCAAGAGAGTTTTTGAAGAGATGGATTATCTAAACGAAGCTGCAAATGCAGAAAAATTTAGAGATATGCATAAACATAATAAAATGATTGCTGTACCAAAAATTTATAAAGAAATAACTTCAAGAAGAGTTTTGGCGATGGAATGGATAGACGGTACAAAATTAACAAATTTAGAAGACGTAAAAAAATTAGGAATTAATCCTGATGAAATGATTGATATAGGCGTTCAATGCAGTTTAGAACAGCTTTTAGAACATGGTTTTTTTCACGCAGACCCACATCCAGGTAATTTATTAGCCTTAGAAGACGGAAGATTATGTTATCTAGATTTTGGAATGATGAGCGAGGTTTCCAGAGAATCTAGATCAGGATTAATTCAAGCAGTAGTACATTTAGTAAATAAAAACTTTGATAAATTGTCTCAAGATTTTGTAAAATTAGGTTTTTTATCAGAGGAAGTTAATCTAGAACCTATTGTCCCAGCATTTCAAGATGTCTTCATCAACGCCGTTGAACAAGGAGTTTCGAAAATGGATTTCAAAAGCGTTACAGACGATATGTCTGGTGTTATGTATAAATTCCCCTTCAAACTACCCCCATATTATGCTCTTATAATAAGGTCTTTACTTACATTAGAAGGTATAGCTTTAAGCGTAGACCCAAACTTCAAAATACTAGGTGCAGCTTATCCGTATTTTGCAAGAAGATTAATGGAAGACCCTGATCCCCAATTAAGGGAAAGCCTTAAAGAAATGCTTTTTGATAATAAAAAATTTAAATGGGACCGTTTAGAAGATCTACTTTCTAACGCTGCAAAGCAAACAAATCTCGATTTAGAAAAACTTTTAGACGAAGTTATAAATCTTCTCTTTTCCCCAAATGGAGGATTTCTTAGAAATGAAATAGTTGAAGGTTTAACAAATCAGTTAGATTTACTTAGTCTAAAAATATTAAAAAATTTGAATAATTATCTTCCACAATCAATTAAATTAAATACTACTAACGAAAATAACAAATTGAGTGACCTTATTATGTATGTAGAGCCATTGAGAAACTTTTTAGAAATTTTACAAAAAGTTCCCGGTTATTCAATTGACATTTTTCTTAAAAGGGTTCCAAGACTTATAAATGAGCCTTATACAAAAGAAATGGGTATTGAAATTGCAAAAAAGGTAACTGAAAAAGGAGTAGTAAGACTTGTTAAGATTGCCGCTGGGGCAAATATCTAAATGAATTTTAATAAATTCTTTATATTTAAAATATTTTTTATTTTAGTAATTTCCCCATTATTTTATAATGTTCCAAAAGCTAATACTGCTGAAGAAATTAAAATCACATACAGCATATTTTCTAGAACAATTAAAGTAAATTCTTTAAAAAATTTTGCTAAAGAAGGTAAATCCACAAGACAATTAAGAAGAATCTTAAAAGCAACCGGTTCTCCAGATAAAGAAATTAGAACTGTTTTAAACAAAGATTTTGAAGTTCCTATTACCATTGCAAGCAAACTAGTATATTCTGAAATAGGAAATGTTTTTTTAACAAGACTTTCATCCATTATCTACCCACCCAGAGCAACTGATAAAAGAACAGGCATGCTGGCCCTTAGATCAAGCGTTGTTCAAGGAATTAACATAGGAAATGGGAAAATAAATCTAGTAAAATTTTTTGAAGGATATCCAACTAAAACTGTAATTTTAGATGTCAACGCTTTAAGCAAAGTTATGAATAAAGTAGAATCGATTTCAGAATTATTGACCTTTTTCACCAATTCCCCTCTAGAAAAAATCAAAACAAATTAAACAACTATGGTGTTATTAAATAAAATCAAAAATAAACTGCGTATTAATTACAGAAAAAAAAGATGGCCAGGTCTAATAGAAGCTTATAAACAATATCTTCCAGTTACAAAGAAAACTCCAATTATTTCTCTTAATGAAGGAAATACACCACTAATTCTAAGTGAATCAATTAGCAACTTAATTGGAAATGGAACAAAAGTTTTTTTAAAATATGATGGCCTTAATCCAACAGGATCTTTTAAGGATCGTGGTATGACTATGGCGATTAGCAAAGCAAAAGAAGAAGGCCGTAAAGCAGTAATTTGTGCAAGTACAGGAAACACCTCAGCATCAGCAGCGGCATATGCTTCGCGAGGAGGATTAAAACCTTATGTTTTAATCCCAGAAGGATTTGTTGCACAAGGAAAACTTGCGCAAGCATTAATGTATGGAGCTGAGATAATATCTATTAATGGAAACTTTGATAAGGCTCTTGAAATAGTTAGAGATTTATCCTCAGAACATCCTATAGAACTTGTTAATTCTGTTAATCCATATCGACTACAGGGACAAAAGACGGCAGCTTTTGAAATAATAGATGATTTAGGTCGTGCTCCTGATTGGCTTTGTATTCCAATGGGTAATGCAGGAAATATAACTGCTTATTGGATGGGATTTAAAGAATATTCAAAAATAAAAAGAAATTGGAAATTACCAATAATGATGGGTTTTCAATCCGAAGGCTCTGCTCCATTAGTAAAAAATATAATAGTTAAAGATCCAGAAACAATTGCAACTGCAATAAGGATTGGGAATCCTGTAAACAGAGAAAAAGCAAAAAAAGTAAGAAAGGAAAGTAAAGGAGACTTTCAATCAGTTACAGATGAAGAAATAATCAATGCTTATAAAATCCTTGCCAAAGAGGGAGTATTTTGTGAGCCTGCTAGTGCAGCCTCTGTTGCTGGACTGATTAAAAATAAAAATAGAATACAAAGAGAATCGACTATTGTTTGTGTTCTTACAGGAAATGGATTAAAAGATCCTGATTGCGCCATAAAAAACAATGATGCTATTTTTAGAAAAAATATTGAACCTTCATTAAAAGATATAACTAAAATCTTAGGATATTAAAATCCAAAACAAATAGTGTCTGTGGAAATCAATTAAAAACAAACATCATTTGTAGAAAAATGCATAATTAAGTAATTCTATTTGTTGAATAAATTAAAATTTTTCAGATTAAGAAAAAGCTATTTAACAAATAAAAAAAATTTTTCACATATTTTTGTGTACGTAAACTAAGTCTACAAGCTGTTTGATTTGAAAATTCCACAATTTCCACAAGAACTACTACTACTAAATTATTTATTTTATTAATATTTTTAATATTAGATAATAGTAAAAATTAATTTATTGAATTTAATTTACGAAAAAAGTATATTGTATTTGTAAAAAGTTCCAAATTCCTATGGAAATTATTTGTAATCAAAATGAACTAAATAATGCGATACAACTAGTGAGTAAAGCAGTTGCTTCAAGACCAACTCATCCAATTCTTGCAAATATACTTTTAACAGCTGATGAAGGAACTAATAAAATTAGCGTGACAGGATTTGACCTTAATTTAGGAATTCAAACTTCTTTTGATGGAACTGTTAAAAATAGTGGAGCGATTACTATACCTTCAAAACTTTTATCTGAAATAGTAAACAAATTACCTAATGAAACCCCTGTCTCTTTAGAAGTTGATGGGAATTCAGATAATATTTTAATAAAAAGTGACAGAGGTTCTTTTTATCTTAAGGGGATCCCCTCTGATGAATATCCTAATTTGCCATTTGTTGAAAGTGGTACTTCTTTGGATATTAATCCTAGTTCTTTTTTAAAAGCTTTAAAATCTACCATTTTTGCTAGTAGTAATGATGACTCAAAGCAATTACTTACAGGTGTCAACTTTACTTTTAAATCAAATTATTTAGAGTCTGCTTCTACAGATGGTCATAGATTGGCTGTTGCTTTAATTGGTAATGAAGAACAAATCGAAAATAAAGAAAACTTATCTTCAAATGATGGTGACTTGTCAGTAACTATTCCAACTAGATCATTAAGGGAAATTGAAAAACTAGTATCTTTGAGAAGCTCAGAAAATTCAATAAAACTTTTCTATGATAAAGGCCAAGTAGTATTTATTTCTTCTAGTCAAATAATTACTACAAGGACCCTTGAAGGCTCTTATCCAAATTATTCACAATTAATTCCTGATACTTTTTCTAAAATTCTGAATTTTAATACAAAAAAATTAATTGATGCACTTGAAAGAATTGCTGTTTTAGCTGATCAGCAAAGTAGTGTTGTAAAGATTAAATTAGATAATACAGATTTAGCTTTTATCAGTGCAGATGCCCAAGATATTGGAAATGCAAATGAATCAATACCTGTTTCTTATAATGGCGAAAATTTTGATATTGCATTTAACGTCAGATATCTTTTAGAGGGTTTAAAAGTTGTAGCATCTGAAAACGTACTTCTAAAGTGTAATATTGCAACTACTCCTGCTGTTTTTGTACCAGAAGATAATCTCAATTCTTTTACTTATTTAGTTATGCCTGTACAGGTTCGCTCTTAACTTGAAATTACCTAAAGAAATTTTATTAAGTGAATTACTGAATTATTGTGTTAAGGGTAATATGGTCCTTAATTACGGAAATGGTGAAAATGTTTGGATGCACCCTCCTGTTCATCGAATTTTAGGATGGTACTCTCGCCCTTCAAATTTTGATTTAAAAAGAAATGTTTGGCGGTTAAATCAAATTTCTCAAATAATAGATAATGAAATATATGTCAAAGGTGATCCAGCTATTTCTGACTTAGCAACTTTAAATAGGTTCCCAACTTTAATAGAAGCTAATCTTATAAATGTAAATGGATCAAAAATAGGAGTTATTGCTGATTTTTTATTTGAAATGAAAACGGGCAAGATTATATATTATCTAGTTTCTAGAGCTAATCCTAAAATTCCTGGTTCTAGTAGATGGAAGTTAAATATTGAAAACATTAATGATCAACAACCTGGATTAGTATTTTGTGAAATTAATTCTTTAGATGATTTATCCTTAATAAAATCAAGTATTAAAAATGAATTTATGCAAAAAGGAAAAAAAATTTTTGATAGATTTGATGATATGAAAAATATTGCTTCTAATAGATTAGAGGAATGGCTTGAAGAAGATGAAGATATTAGGCAAAACTTAGATTTTAAACAAAAAAGTTTTTATAATAATGACAGAACATCTATACCATTTAGTGAAAAAAAAGAAGATGACCCTTGGATATAAATAATGATAAATCAAGAAAATAATGATCTATATGATCTTAGTGAAGCACTAAAAGTTGAAAATTTAACACTTAATGATTACGAAGAAATTTGCAAAAGATTAAAGAGAAAACCTAACAGAACGGAATTAGGCATGTTTGGCGTTATGTGGTCTGAACATTGTTGTTATAGAAATTCAAAACCTTTATTATCTAAGTTTCCTACTAAAGGTAAAAATGTTTTAGTTGGACCCGGAGAAAATGCTGGCGTTATTGATGTTGGAAATAATCAAAAACTTGTTTTTAAAATAGAAAGTCATAATCATCCTTCTGCTATTGAACCTTTTCAAGGCGCAGCAACAGGCGTAGGAGGAATTTTAAGAGATATATTTACAATGGGTGCAAGGCCAATTGCAGTGTTGAATTCATTGAGATTCGGCAACCTTGATAAATCATCAAATGTTGATTTACTACGAGGAGTTGTATCAGGTATTGCACATTATGGAAATTGTGTAGGCGTGCCGACAGTTGGAGGTGAAATTGATTTCGATGATAGTTACTCTGGAAATCCTTTAGTGAATGTTATGGCTTTGGGACTTTTAGAGACCAAGGAAATAGTGTGTTCTGGAGCTAAAAATGTAGGATCACCAGTATTATATGTTGGTAATACAACTGGTAGAGACGGTGTTGGTGGTGCTAGTTTTGCTAGTTCAGAATTAACTTCAACTTCATTGGATGATAGACCTGCAGTTCAGGTAGGTGATCCATTTATTGAGAAAAGTCTTATTGAAGCTTGTTTGGATGCTTTCAAGACAGGAGATGTAATTGCAGCTCAAGATATGGGTGCTGCAGGTTTAACATGCAGTAGCGCAGAAATGGCCGCAAATGGAAATTTAGGTATATCTATTGATTTAGATTTGGTCCCTTCTAGAGAAAATGATATGTCCTCATACCAATATTTATTATCTGAGTCGCAAGAAAGAATGTTATTCGTAGTTAAAGAAGAAAAAATTAATGATCTTATTGAAAAATTTAATAAATGGGGATTATATGCCAGTGTTATTGGTGAAGTGATAGGAACTAATGAGGTAATTATTTCTCATAAAGGAAAAATTGTGGCTCAAATACCTACTTCTGCCTTATCTGATGATACTCCTGTAAATTTTCATAATGACATTAATAATCCACCCGATGACCTTTTAAAGAAATGGGAATGGAAAGAAAATGATTTACCAGAAATTCATGAGCAAAAAATATTTTCATTGAAGGAAAATAAGAATTTTTCTTTTTCAGATATCATTTTAAAATTACTCTCTAATCCATCAATAGCTTCTAAAAGATGGATTTATAAACAATATGACTCTCAAGTACAAGCAAATACAGTATTTAAGCCTGGAAAATCAGATGCAGCCGTAGTAAGACTTAGGGAACAAAATAAGAAAAATAAAAGTAAAGTATTTTCTGGTGTCGCTGTTTCAGTTGATTGCAATAGTAGATGGGTTGCGCTTGATCCTTTTAGAGGATCTATTGCTGCTGTCGCAGAGTCCGCTAGAAATGTTAGTTGTGTTGGGGCTGAACCAGTAGCAATTACAAATAATTTAAATTTTTCTTCTCCTGAGAATGAAATAGGATATTGGCAACTCTCATCTTCATGCAATGGAATTACTGAAGCCTGTAAATCTTTAGATACTCCTGTTACAGGAGGTAATGTATCTTTATATAATGAGTCTAAAAATAAAGATAATCTAATTACTCCTATCAACCCTACTCCAGTAATTGGCATGATTGGAAAGTTAGATAATGTCGAAAAAGCTATAAGTAGTGAATGGAAAAATATTGAAGATCAAATCTGGTTAATTGGTTCTTCCAAATCAGAAATAAAAATTGAAGCTAGTTCTTATCTCGAATATTTTCATGGAGAAATTACAGGTCGGCCCCCAAAAATAGATTTGTTGGATGAAAAGTTTTGCCAGAGTTTTTTAAGAAATGCGATTTTAAAAAGTTTTATAGTTTCTGCTCACGATATAAGCGACGGAGGTTTAGCTATAGCTTTAGCAGAGTCTTGTATTTTGTCCGCAATGGGTGCCACTATAGAATTAGAGAAAGATTTAAATAGAGTTGATAATTTATTATTTGCCGAAGGGGGGTCAAGAATTATTTTTTCAATTAGTAAAACGAAACAAAATGAATGGTTTAATTATTTAAAACAAAATCAAATAAACTTACCATCAAGTGTCTATGTAAAAAAAATAGGATACGTATCTAGTGACGCTCTGAAGATAAAAATCAACGAAAACAATATTTGCAATATTAGGGTTGAGGAATTAACCGAAAAATTTAATAATAGTATTTCAGGTTACTTTTAAATATGAAAATAAATATGAAATATATTTCTCAACTATTAATCTTTTTAAGATATTAAGTTATGTGTGGAATAGTTGGAATCGTTTCTTCAAATGATGTAAATCAACAAATTTATGATAGTCTTCTGCTTTTGCAGCATAGAGGTCAAGACTCAACAGGTATAGCAACAATGGAAAATACTGTTTTTCATATACATAAGGTTAAAGGTCAAGTTAATACTGCTTATAGAACGAGAGATATGAGGAATTTAATTGGCAAAATTGGATTGGGTCATGTTAGATATGCAACAAAGGGATCAGCAGAAAGTGTAGAAGAAGCACAGCCTTTTTATGTTAATGCTCCCTATGGAATTGTTTTGATACATAATGGAAATTTAACTAATACAAGAGATTTAGAAAAACAGTTATTTAATGTAGACAGGCGGCATACAAATTCTTCAAGTGATACTGAAATGTTGTTAAATGTATTTGCGACGGAATTACAAGAACAAATTCATAATCAAGAATTAGAACCTGATATTGTTTTTAATGCGGTTAAATCATTACATAAAAGAATTCAGGGATCATATGCTTCAATTGCATTAATTTCAGGTCATGGTTTATTAGCATTTAGAGATCCTTTCGGCATTAGGCCCTTAGTCATAGGGAAAAGACTCTCATTAACCACAAAAAAAGAAGAATGGATGGTTGCAAGCGAATCTTTAGTACTTGAGAATAATGATTATCAAGTAGTGAGAGATGTAGATCCAGGAGAAGCTGTTTTTATAAATCTTGATGGGGAGTTTTTCTCTAAGCAATGTTCTGAAAATCCAATGTTATTTCCCTGTGCTTTTGAATATGTTTACTTAGCTAGGCCAGATTCAATTATGAATGGAATTTCAGTCTATAAAGCTCGTTTAAAGATGGGAGATTATCTAGCAGAAACAATAAAAGAAACAATTAATTCTGGAGATATTGACGTAGTTATGCCTATTCCTGATTCTTCTAGACCCGCGGCAATGCAAGTTGCAAGACAATTGGGGATAGAATATAGGGAAGGTTTTTTTAAAAATAGATATGTTGGCAGAACATTCATAATGCCTGGTCAGCAGAAACGTAAGAAATCAGTAAGGCAAAAATTAAATGCCATGAGTGCAGAGTTTAAAAATAAAAATGTATTAATTGTTGATGATTCGATAGTAAGAGGTACTACTTCAAAAGAAATTGTTCAGATGGCTAAAGATGCAGGAGCAAATAAAGTTTTTTTTACATCAGCAGCACCTCCTGTTCGTTACCCTCATGTTTATGGAATTAATATGCCTAATAGAGATGAATTAATAGCTCATAATAGGACAATAAGTGAGATCGCCGATAAACTTGAAATTGATAACCTTGTTTATCAAAGTGTTGAAAGTTTGCGTAAATCTATAATAAGTGATTCTCCTATTAAAGGTTTAGAGATGAGTTGTTTTACTGGTGATTATGTAACTGGAACAGTAAATCAAGAATATTTAAATTGGGTTGAAAATGAATATAAATCTTAGTCAAGAAAGTTTTCAAGTCGGAAACAATTTTCAAGGTATTCATCATCATCAAATTTTAAAAAATCAGTTAAAAAGTTTGATTTATTGGATTTGAAGTTTAGTTTATTTAGGTCTAATCTTGCAGATTTATTTTTATTAGTTTCAATATCAAGGTAATGGTTACTTGCAATTATTTTGAGGAAGTAATCGTTTTTAAGTTGAGTTTTTTCATTCAGATATCCCAAAATATATTCATTTGAGTAGTGAATTTCATCACTATTTATGCAAAATATTTTGCCTTGCTTAGATATTAAAAAAATATTTTCTCCATCATGGAATGAACAACAAGAAACGATTTTTTCAGTTGGTAAAAGTTTTGCAATTATTAATCCTTGGGATTGTTTAGAAGTTGGCGTTAAAAATTTATTTGATAAATTAAATTTAAAAATCCTCCCTATTGAGGTTAATATTATTAAATCTTTGCTTTCATTAGAAATAAAAGAATCAATTGTTTTTAAATTATTTTTTAATTTTGTAATAGTGAAAGATCTATTACTTTTCATCATATCTTCATCAAACAAAACTTTCTTAAATCTTCCGTCTGAATTTAATATGCATAGATAATTTCTAGTTTCTTTTTTGATTGAATGAAAATTTATTATTTCATTAGGATGAATATTTCCAAGGATTTTATTATCTAATTTATAGTCTTTATTAATACTAGATTCCCAATCAATATGAAAAACTTTCCCCGTATTTGTGATTCCAATTAATTTTATATTTTTTTCAATATTACATATGAATTTTTGAATATTTTTATTATCTATAATTTTATTTACAACCTCAAATGATTTCTTGTAATTACCTAAAATCATCCTTTTTAAATAAAGTCTATTGTCTATGTATAATTTTGTTTTTTTATTTATAAAGTCTTCTAATATCTGATTATTAAGCGTTTCTAATTCTTCAATTTGATTTATATTTTTAATTATTTTTGTTTTACGTATAACATTGTATTTTTTCTTTAATATTAATAATTCTTCTATGAGTAATTCAAGTAATAATTCTCTTTCGTTCAATAATTTTTGAAAATAATTCTTTTTCTCTTCTAAATTTTTTATTTCGTTATCAATTTGATTTTTTTCTAGATTTGTTAATTTTTTTAGTGGCATATCCAAAACTGAATTTGCCTGCTTTTCACTGAAGAAAAAATGTTCTACTAATTTTGATCTAGCTTCCACAGAGTTTTCTGATTCTTCAATAATTGCAATAACTTTTTTTATGTTTTTTGTAGCTTTAGATAAACCTTTTGATATCTCTAGTTTATCAAGTGTGTTTTTAAGAAAATAAAAAGTTCTTTTTCTAATTGTTTCTTCCCTAAATTCAAGAAAATAGTTGAGATATTTTTTCAGATTTAGTTGTACAGGCTTCCCTTTAATTAAAGCTAAGAATATTGCTCCAAAGTTTGTTTGTAGAGTTGTTTTTTTATATAAATTAGAAATAATAAGTTCAGAATTAGAATCTTTTTTTAGTTCTATTACAATTCTCATTCCATCCCTGTCGCTCTCATCTCTTATATCAGAAATCCCAATAATCTTGCCTGAATTAACAAGTTCTGCGAGTTTTTCAATCCAACCTGCTTTATTGATTTGGTAAGGAAGTTCCGTAATGATTATTGCATTCTTTTTATGTTTCCCTTTGCCTAAATTTACCTCCTCCGTTTTTACAACTCCCCTTATCGTTATAGATCCTTTTCCAGTTTGATAAAGTTCTTCTATTGCACGACTATAAATCAATTCTCCGCCTGTTGGAAAATCAGGTCCTTTGATAATATTAGAAAGTTTTTTATCACTAATATCTTTATTTTTAACTAAGGCAACTAAACCATCTACAATTTCGCCCAAGTTGTGAGGCGGAATATTTGTTGCCATGCCAACAGCAATGCCTGATGATCCGTTCAATAATAAAAATGGAAGTTGAGCTGGCAGAACCTCTGGTTCTTTTTGAGAACCGTCAAAGTTATTTGAAAAATTTACTGTTTCTGATCCAATTTCTTCAAGAAATCCTTTATGTGCTATTGAAGCTAATCTGGTCTCAGTATATCTCATTGCTGCCGGCGGATCATTATCTACAGATCCAAAATTTCCATGACCGTCAAGAGTAGGATATTTAGTTGAAAAATTTTGTACTAGCTTTACTAATGCATCATATACCGCTTGATCTCCGTGAGGATGGTACTTTCCAAGGACATCTCCAACAACTCTTGCGCACTTCCTAAATGGTTTATCAGGAGTTAAACCTAATTCGTACATTGCAAATATGATTCTTCTTTGTACAGGCTTAAGTCCGTCTCTTGCATCAGGCAAAGCACGTCCAACTATTACGCTCATTGCATACTCCAAATAAGAACGTTGCATTTCTTCTTGAAGTGAGATGGAAGTGAAGTTTTTCTTATCCATTAGAGCGCAAAATTGAATTATTATTAATTAACTAAATTAAGACTAATAGGTAAAACAATATTTACCAGTATTGAACATTAAGATGATTAATTTATTTTGGATTTTGCCAGTATTACATCTTTTTTAAGTTGTTCATTTTGTAAAAGAATTTCTGTAGAGGCTTGTAATTTATCTCCCCATAACTGTTCTTTTCTATAATCATAATTGACATATTTGGGATCTTTATCCAAAGCTTTTTTTGCTAGCTGAATTGCTAATTTATTATCATGAATATTTATACATGAAGCTAGGCCTAGTAATGGTTCAGCATTTTCCTCAATTGAGATTGCGCTTTCAAAAAGTTTGATTGAAAGATTTATATTATTTCTCTCGAAATATGCTAAACCTTGATTATTGATTGCTTGCCAGAAATCAGGTTTAATTTTTATAGATTTCTCAAACAATTTGATAGCTCCCAAATAATTTTTTTCCATTAATAAAATATTTCCTAATTGAAAAAAAGCTTTGTGGTTATTAGGCTCAATCTTTATCCCTTGTTCCAAAGCACTCTTTGCTTTTGTTTGTTGTGAAATTTTTAAATAAACATTACTTTTAGCAAAATATATTTCGCTAATATTTGGATTGATTTGTTCTGCTTTATTTAGAGAATTTAATGCGTTTTTGTATTTTTTGTTAGCTATTTGTGCTTCAGCCAAAATCAACCATAGTTTTTCATCTTTTGCATTTATTTTTACTGCTAATTTGGCTAAGTTAAGGCTGTCTTCATATTGACCAAAATAAAGTAGTTGATACGCATTTTTGCCAATATATAAACTTTGCTTTTGTAAATTTTTTATTGTTGGGAAATAATAATAGGGGACTATTGCTCGAACTGTTTTTATTTGAAAAAAGTAAAAACAGATCAAGAAGATCCAGATTGTTTTTTTTAAAAACTTCTTCATATTTTAATTGTTTTATTCTTTATATTTGCTTGTATGTTTCTTTTCCACATCCATGGTTTAATTCTTTTTAAAGTAGTTCCTTTAAGATTTTCTTGCCACGTTTTATCGTCCCAATCGAGGGACTCAATATTAAGATTTTTAATCCATTCTTTCGGTGTGGTTTCATGATTATTGTTGTAAGGCACTGATTTATTCCATGGACAAACATCTTGACAAATATCACATCCGGCAACCCATCCACCTAAATTTTTTTCTATTTTTTTCGGAATAGTTTTATCTCTGTTTTCTATTGTGTGATACGCAATGCAAAGATCTGATTGTATTACAAATGGTTCAACGATTGCCTTTGTGGGACAATGTTCAATACAAATATCACATTTTCCACAAAGTGATTGATGAGGTTTATCTGGTATTAAATCTTTTGTGAGAATCATAAAACCCAAAGTAAACCAAGAACCATTTTTTTTGCTGATTAAATTACTATTTTTACCTATCCAACCAATCCCGGCTTCCTCTGCCCATGCTTTTTCAAGAAGCGGAGAGGTATCAACACATATTTTCCATTTGCAATCGGGGATTTCTAGGTCAATCCATTTACCAATATTCTTTAATTTTTTGTGAATCACTTTATGGTAATCCTCACCTTGGCTAAATTTAGCTACTTTGAGGAAATTGTTATTGCTGTTTTGTGAATTAATGTACGTAAACCCAACGCTTAAAACACTTTTTGCATCTTCAAAAAGTGAGCCTATATTTTTTCTTTTTTCTGCTTCCATCCATTTCATTTCAGCATGATAATTATTTGATAACCATCTATCTAATGCATTAGTTCTTAATTTTACGCGTGAACTACCCGGTATTGAAGCTATTCCAGCAACTGTAAAACCTTCAATAATAGCTCTTTCTTTTAATTTTTTACTTATTTCTTTTTTGTTCTGAATCGTATCAATCATTTTTTTTCTTTATGGCATTTCTTTTAAAAGTTATTTTTGGAGAATAAACTTATAAATAAAATAGATATATTTAAGAAAAATATATCCTAACTTAGTAAAAACAGTTAAATTATTAGTAAAGTTAATATAGTTAAAACGTTATTTTGGTTGAATCTAATCAAAATCAAGATTCGAATTTAGGATCTAGACTTCAACAAGATCTTAAAAATGATCTTATTGCTGGGTTATTAGTTGTAATACCCTTAGCAACAACAATCTGGCTGTCATCATTAGTTAGTAAATTTGTTTTAACGTTAGTTACTTCAGTCCCAAAGCAACTAAATCCTTTTATTACTTTAAATCCTTTATTACAGGATTTAATTAATCTCACCTTAGGGTTAACTGTTCCTTTATTAGCTATTTTGCTTATAGGCTTGATGGCGAGAAATTTTGTAGGAAGATGGTTATTAGAATTTGGAGAGGGTACTTTATCAAAAATCCCAGTAGCCGGAGCGGTTTATAAAACTCTTAAGCAATTGCTAGAGACTTTCTTAAGTAATAAATCCAATAGATTTAGACGAGTTGTTTTAGTTGAATATCCACGTGAGGGATTATATAGTGTCGGCTTTGTAACTGGAGACGTAGGACCTTCTCTACAGCCAGAATTGGAAGAAAAGTTACTTAGTGTTTTCATTCCTACAGCACCAAACCCAACTACTGGCTGGTACACTCTCGTTCCTGAGTCTTCTGTTAAGGATTTGGATATTTCTGTAGAAGATGCTTTTAGAACAATAATTTCTGCTGGGATAGTTAATCCAGATGAGAAAAATAATACTACAAATCCAACATTTTCAAAATTGTTTTCTCAATTACGAGCTTCCACTAATACTTCTTCTTAATTGATGCATAATAGATCCCTTTCTAGAGAATTATCATTAATTTCTCTTGGCCTTATAAAAGATAAAGGTGATTTTAAATTAAACAAATTTCAGATAGAAGAAATATTTGAATCTGCGTTGGATTCTCTAATAAACCATTGCAGAGAGGAATTAGATAACTGCGAATCAGAGTTAGAAAATGCTTCACAAAAAATATTAGATAGTGAATTGCAAGAAGGTGTTGATTCCTCTTATTCAAATGTTCGAGATGAGTTAAAAAAATCTCTGGCAAAAATTGAAACCGTAATGAATACACTCTCTGTTACTCTAGACTTTCCAAAATTAATTGTTTCTAGCGGTCAAATAGATATTAGAGAGGACGTAAATCAAAGGATTTGCAATATAATTAATAATCTTAAAAGTATTGATTCCGATATCGATCAAGTAATGGATGGTTGGAGATTAAAAAGATTACCAAGAATTGATAGGGATATTCTGCGTTTAGCTTACGTTGATATGAATTTTTTGAACACACCAGTAGCTGTTGCTTGTGACGAGGCTGTGAATTTAGCTAATAAATATAGTGATTTGCAAGGAAGAAAATTTATAAATGGAGTTTTAAGGAGATTACAAACAATTTAAATTTCATAATTATTTGATATAAATAAATAGTATTTAGAAAAATTTTAATTACGAACTATAAATAATAATGACTAATACTGATAATTCTCATGAATGGGCTGCACAAGCTTATGCACTCTTAAAAAAACGACAGGAACAGCAAAAGCAAGAATTAGAGAAACAGGAACAACAAAAACAAGAATTAGAGAAACAGGAACAGCAAAAGCAAGAATTAGAGAAACAGGAACAGCAAGAATTGCTTGATATTCCTGATAAAGAAAATATTGTCGAACCTGAATTAGGAGAATTTGATGATAATTTTACTTGGTCTGCAATGGTATTAGCTGCTCAAGGAAAAAAAATAAATCAAATATCGATTGATGAAATTGATTGGTTAACTAAATTACGCAGAGGATTAGAAGAAACTCGAAAAGGATTTGTTACTGAATTATTGGATAAATTAGGAGATGATCCTCTTACTCCTGAATCTCTTGATGATTTAGAGACTCTATTAATAAGAGCTGATGTAGGGATTGATTCAACTGATAAAGTTATAAGTTCTTTAAGAACAAAATTAAACGAAGAAGTCGTGGGTGGAGAGGCAGGAATAAAATTCTTGAAGAAGGAATTAAAGTTAATTATCGATAAACCAATAAAAAATTCGGGCTCTGATCTTTTAGTGCCACAAAAAGGTAAGTTGAACGTCTGGTTACTAGTAGGAGTTAATGGTGTTGGTAAAACTACTACTTTAGGAAAATTAGCATATTTGTCATCAAATAGTAACTATAAAACTTTGATTGCTGCTGCTGATACTTTTAGAGCGGCTGCAGTAGAACAACTTAAAGTGTGGGGAGATAGAAGTAATGTTGATGTCATATCTAATCAATCAAAAAATGCTGATCCAGCTGCTGTAGTTTTTGATGCAATTAATTCTGCAAAAAAAAGAAATGTTGATTTATTACTTGTTGATACAGCGGGTAGATTGCAAACAAAAAATAATTTGATGGATGAATTATCAAAAATAAGAAAAATTATTGATAAAAAGGTCCCAGATGCAATTGTTGAATCATTATTAGTTTTAGATGCAAGTCAGGGACAAAATGGCTTAAAGCAAGCAAAAAGTTTCGCTAAATCAGCAGATTTAAGTGGTGCAATTATCACAAAATTGGATGGTACTTCTAGAGGAGGAGTTTCTTTAGCTGTATCTGAAGAAGTAAATTTGCCTATAAGGTTTATTGGAGCTGGAGAAGGTATAAAAGATTTGAGACCATTTAATAGTTATGAATTTGTAGAGGCTATGCTTGCAGATAAATAAATATTTAATTAATTTTTTTTAAAAACTTAATTTTAATGGTAAAACATATTTATCTATTAGATTTGTTTTGACAAATAATCAAAAAGAAAAAATATTTTCGAATAAATTTATTCAAAATTTTTTAGAAAATGATCCTAATTTAACTCAAAAAAATAAATATAAATTCGCTGAAATTGCGTCCTCCTTAGCATACTATTTAAAATCATTTTCCAATATAAATAAATTACTGGATTATGTATGCTTAATTTTCAAACATATTTTTTCTGAGAATATAATTTTAATTATTCCTTTAAATTACGAGGGGGAGATATGGAATGAAAATATAAAAATATCTGTTAATTATGAATATTTAACAATTCAAGAAGAAATTAATACTTTTTTGAATCAATTTCAATTTTCAAAAAATTTTAAAATAAAAGAAATTATAATTTTTGAAAATGTTTTAAAAAATAAATTTAAAGAATATAAAATTGAAACAAGAAAAATAATATCTAGAGGTAAATGTAGAGGATTTATTTATATTTTTAGCAAAGATATTTCTAGAAAGTCGATTACTGAAGATAGTAATTTTAATTTTATTGAAAATTGTTTAGCAGTTGGATTAGAAAATCACTACTTAATACAAACAAAGAAAAAGCATGACAATGTAGATAGAGAAATTTCCACTGGTGCTGAAATTCAATCTCAATTACTCCCCGATTATTGTCCAATTATCCATGGTATAGATTTGGCTGCACATTGTAGACCAGCTCTCCAGCTCGGTGGTGATTACTATGATTTTATGTGCTTAAAGACGAATATCTCTGAAAAAAGGAAAGAAAAATCAAGATGGGCTTTTGTAATAGGTGATGTCATGGGTAAAGGGATTCCAGCCGGTCTTTTAATGACGATGTTAAGAGGAATGCTACGTGCAGAGGTTCTTACAGGCTTGCCTCCAGATAGAATTTTGCATGATTTGAATCAACTAGCAATAAATGATTTAGATCAATCGCATAGATTTGTGACATTATTTTATTCAGATTATGATCCTAGAACTAGAAAATTGAGATTCGCTAATGCTGCTCATAATCCTCCTCTACTTTGGAAAAGTTTAGATCAGAAAATTATTAAATTAGATGCAAAAGGATATGTACTTGGATTACAAAAAGATGCTGAATATAATTGTGGTGAAATTAAGCTTAATCAAAATGATTTAGTTCTTTATTACACAGATGGAGTAATTGATACTTCTAACTCCCAAGGACAAAGATTTGATGAGGAAAGATTAATTAAAACTCTTACAAAATTATGTAAGCAAGCTTATACATCTCAAGAAATTTTAAATAAAATATTTAAAAAATTAGATGATTTTACAGGGCAAAATAGACATCTTGAAGATGATGCTTCGATGGTTATTTTTCAGTTGAAATAGATATTTTTTGTCACTCATATAAAAAAATGCTTTATTAGAGATACTTAAAGTTACTAATTGATATGGCAAAAGTTTGGAGTAAAAGATTTGACAGTGCACTTGACCCTTTTATTGAAAAGTTTAATGCCTCAATTGGTTTTGATAGAAAGCTTATTTTAGAAGACTTAGATTGTTCTATCGCTCATGCGAAAATGCTTGGCAAAACAAAAGTTATATCCTCTTCTGAAACTTCGCAAATTATTAATGGTTTAGAGTTAATAAAAGTTGAGTATTTGGAGGGTAAATTTTCTCCTAGTCCACCTTCTGAAGATATTCACTATTGCATAGAAGAAAAGCTGATAAGTTTAATTGGTGAAACTGGAAAAAAATTACACACTGGTAGAAGTAGAAATGATCAAGTTGGTACAGATATAAGATTGTGGCTAAGAAAAGAGATTGACAATATTGAAATCTTAATAACCGATTTGCAAAAATCTTTCTTAAATCTTGCGAAATCCAATATTTATACCTTAATTCCTGGTTATACCCACATGCAAAGAGCTCAACCATTATCTTTGGCTCATCATTTATTGGCTTACGTAGAAATGCTCCAAAGAGACCGTGAAAGGTATAAAGAAGTACGCTCAAGAGTTAATATTTCTCCATTAGGAGCTGCAGCATTAGCTGGAACAAAAATAAAAATAGATAGGCACTTTACAGCTGCAGAATTGGGTTTTAAAAAGATTTATAAAAACAGTATTGATGCAGTAAGTGATAGAGATTTTTGTATAGAATTTGTTTCTGCATCTGCTATATTGATGTCTCATTTAAGTAAAATTTCAGAGGAAATAATTTTATGGGTAACTGATGAATTTTCTTTTGCAAAATTAACAGATAAATGTGCCACAGGAAGTAGCTTAATGCCGCAGAAAAAAAATCCCGATGTTCCAGAATTGATAAGAGGTAAGACAGGAAGAGTGTATGGAAATCTTCAGGCTTTGTTAACGATGGTCAAAGGTGTACCACTATCGTACAATAAGGATTTTCAAGAGGATAAAGAGCCAATATTTGATACTGCAGAAACAATATCTTCATGTATAAAAGCAATGACTATTTTAATTAATGAGGGCATTGAATTCAATATCGAAAATCTATCTGATTCTGTAGAAAACGACTTTTCTAATGCTACTGATTTGGCAGATTACTTAGTTGATAAAGATGTTCCTTTTAGGACCGCCTATCAAGTTGTTGGTCAAATGGTTAAATATTGCCTAGAGAGAAAAATGTTATTTAAAAATCTTAAAATTGAAGAATTTAAAAAATTTCATCCTGAATTTGATGAGGATGTTTTTGTGGAACTGAAACCTCTTAATGTTGTTAAATCAAGAAATAGCGAAGGTGGTACAGGTTTTGTTCAGGTAGAAAAAGAGGTAAATAATTGGCAAAAAAGATTGTTACTTTGAATCTCAATTATTTTTCTACAACAAGGGTATGCTTTGAAGTAGAATAGTATGGCAATGCTATGAGACTACTAATTGTAGTTTTTTTATAAGTTAAATTTTTTGTTGAGTTTAAAGTGAGTATTTTTGTTGGCAATTTGCCGTTCCGCGCAGAGCGTGAAGATGTTTTACAATTGTTTGTCCCTTTTGGTGAGGTTTTAAATTGTTCCCTCCCTTTGGAGAGAGATACTGGAAGGAAAAGAGGATTTGCATTTATTGAAATGGCAGATGAAGCGATTGAGTCAACAGCTATTGATGGTTTGCAAGGCACAGAACTTATGGGTAGGCCATTAAGAATTAATAAAGCTGAGCCTAGAGGTTCCGGTGGATCTCGTAGAGGAGGAAGAGGCGGCTACGGTGGCGGCAACAATAATGGCTACGGTGGCGGCAACAATAGTGGCTACGGTGGCGGTTACGGTGGCGGCAACAATAATGGCTACGGTGGCGGTTACGGTGGTGGCAATTCTGGATCTAACAGCTCTAACGTTACTAAATCTTCTGGAGCAGAAGGTTGGGAAGACAGAAGTTATGGTAATTCTTCTGATAACCCTGAATATGAAAATGGTAGGAGTAGAAGAAAAAGGGGAGTGTCCAATGAGAGCAATTCTTCAAACGAGACAAATTAGTAACCCATTTCTTTAAGCGCTGTCGTTAATTTAAATAGATATTCAATATTTAATTCTTTTTTTATAGATTTATTTGAAATTTTATTTCTCCAAATTTTAGCTTTTGGTATACCTTCAACTAAATTTATAAGATGTTTACAAATATCCCAAGATTTTCCTCCATTACTTAAATGTCCTTCTATGTACGGAATTAAGGAAAATATAATATTTGATGCAGATTTGGTTTTTTTATTAATTCCGTAAATCTTTTGATCAATTTCAGACCATCTTAATGGATGTTGATAAATTGATCGTCCAATCATGACCCCATCAAAATTATTCAAAGCTTTTAATGATTCATCGATATTTCTTAAACCCCCATTAATTTCTATTAATAATTCTGGATTTGATTTTTTCAATTTTTTTACTACATCATAATTTAGTGGAGGTATTGTCCTATTTTGTTTTGGATTTAGACCTTTTAATATGGCTTTCCTTGCATGAACTATAAATCTGTCTGCACCAGCATTTGCGATAATTCTTACGAAATTATTCAAGTTGGCGAAACTATCATCATTGTCTAGACCGATTCTGTGTTTGATTGTAACCGGTAAGTTGCAATTATTTTTTAAGGATTCTATACATTTTGCTACTTTTGCAGGGTCTTTCATAAGTGAAGCGCCAAAATTTCCAGAACATACTCTTGGACTAGGACAACCAACATTAAAGTTTATTTCGTCATAACCCCAATCTTGTGCCATTTGTGCTGCCTCTTTAAGGGTTTTAGGATCGTCTCCACCAAACTGAATCGATATCGGGTGCTCTTCATTATTAAAATCTAGAAAATTTTCTTTTTTATTTGTATACACTAGGCTCTGTGCAACAATCATTTCCGTATACAGTAGAGCTTCAGAACTTATTTTTCTCATTATCATCCTGAAGTGCTTATCAGTACAATCCATCATTGGAGCAATACTTAATTTATGAATATTTTTTATAGAATTATGATGAATGGAATTCATTACTTTTTTGTGATTTAAATATATGAATCAATTTTTATCAAGAAGAACTTTTATTCTAATTCCTACTATGTCAATCTTAAAAACAATTTTTAATCCTTTGCAAGTGTTAGCATCTTCACTTGCTTCTAAAGAAGAGTGGAATTTCTCAAAAGACGAATGGAAAGCTAGGCTTAGTCCCGAATCCTATTATATTTTGCGGGAGGAAGGGACTGAAAGAGCTTTCAGTAGCCAATTAAATAATGAGAAAAGAAAAGGAATTTTTTACTGTGCAGGATGCGATTTGCCGCTTTTTTCTTCAGATAAAAAGTATGATAGTGGTACAGGATGGCCGAGTTTTTGGGATTCAATTCAAGGATCAGTAGAAACAAAAGTTGATTTCAAGTTAATTGTTCCTAGAACCGAATATCATTGCTCTAGATGCAGAGGTCATCAAGGACATGTCTTCAATGATGGGCCACTTCCCACTGGCAAAAGATACTGCAATAATGGATTAGCATTAAGGTTTGTTCCTGACTAAATTTTTGTGCGGCCTTCCGCAACTTGTTTTGTGCATCACTTTATTGGAAAATAGTTTTATTAAATTTTAGAAAAATGATTGAAAATCAATCAGACAATATTGATAATAAAGAAAATGATGACTCTAATCAGGATAATTCTCCTGAAGATATATCATTTACCCAAAATTCAACTACCGAAAATGATGAATTATCTTCTCAAAAAACAGAAGAAATAAATACTGAAGAATTAAAAAATACTATTTCAAATAATGATGCAAGATTAGAACAATTAGAAAAAGAGCATGAAACATTAAAAAATCAGTATATTAGGATCTCAGCAGATTTTGATAATTTCAGAAAAAGGCAGTCTAGGGATCAGGATGATTTAAAAATCCAACTCGTTTCAAAGACTTTAACTGCAATACTTCCTATTGTTGATAATTTTGAGAGGGCAAGACAACAACTTAAGCCAGAAAGTGAAGAAGCTCAAGCTCTTCATAGAAGTTATCAAGGGTTGTATAAACAATTGGTAGAAGTCTTAAAACAACAGGGAGTTTCACCTATGAGAGTTGTTGGTCAGCAATTTGATCCAAACTTGCATGAAGCCGTATTAAGAGAACCCAGTGAAGAGTTTGAAGAGGATTTTATTGTTGAAGAATTACAGCGAGGATATAATCTTGAAGGTAAGGTTTTGAGACATGCTTTGGTTAAAGTTTCTATGGGACCTGGAAAACAAAATTCACAAGAGGAAGTAGAAAAGGATAAAGTTGAAGGGGATATTGATTCAGAGGAAAATACTTCTGAAGATGTATAAATTCTAAATTTTTATTTAAGCATTACCTAATGGCTGATTTCTATCAAATACTTGGAGTTTCAAGAGATGCTGATGCCGATACCTTAAAAAAGGCTTATAGAAAATTAGCAAGACAATACCATCCTGATGTTAATAAAGAACCTGGTGCGGAAGATAAATTTAAAGAAATTGGAAAGGCTTACGAAGCATTAGCTGATCCTGAAACTAGAGCAAGATATGACCAATTTGGAGAGGCTGGTCTTGGAGGAGCAGCTGGAATGCCTGATATGGGAGATATGGGTGGCTTTGCTGATTTATTTGAAACCTTTTTTAATGGCTTTGGGGGCCAAAATCCACAGGGAGGAAGAACACAAAGAAGAGGTCCTCAACAAGGAGATGATCTAAGGTATGACCTTAATGTTGACTTTAAAGATGCAATTTTTGGGCAACAAAGAGAAATTAAAATTCCTCATCTGGAAACATGTGAAGTCTGTAGGGGAACAGGTGCAAAACAAGGAACCGGACCCAAAACTTGTTCAACATGTGGTGGAAGTGGACAAGTTAGAAGAGCTACAAGAACACCTTTTGGTAATTTCACGCAAGTAGCTGAATGTCCATCATGTAATGGGGCTGGTCAGATAATTGCGGATCCATGTGTAAGTTGCGGCGGTAATGGAGTGAAGCAAGTCAGAAAAAAATTAAGAATTAATATTCCTGCAGGAGTCGATACTGGTACGAAATTAAGAGTTTCTGGTGAGGGAAATGTTGGTTTGAAAGGGGGCCCACCTGGAGATCTTTATGTTTTTATAAAGGTTAAGAATGATCCAAAACTTAAAAGAGATGGTGTAACTATTTACTCAGAAATAGCAGTAAGTTATTTGCAGGCTATTTTAGGTGACACTGTTAAAATTACTACAGTTGATGGAGATGTTAATTTAAAAATTCCAAGTGGTACGCAGCCAAATACAACTCTTTCACTTGAGAATAAAGGAGTACCTAGACTTGGAAATCCGGTTGCAAGAGGAAATCATGAAGTCTTAGTAAAAGTAAAACTACCAACTCGTATAACCGACGGAGAACGAGATCTTTTAGAGGGTTTAGCTTCTCAATATTCAGATAAAAATATTAATTCCAGTAGCGGACTTTTTAGTAAATTATTTGGTAAAGAATCTTAATGACTTCCTTAAAGCATTTGGATCTTAAATCCGTTCCATGTCCTTTAAATGTTGTCAAAATCAAACTGGCTTTGGAGAAGTTATCCAAAAACGAACAACTTATTGTTGAACTAGATAAAGGTGAACCAGAAGAAATGGTATTAAACAACTTAAAAGAAATGGGATGTTTGTTTAAAGAAATTAAAGAAAATAAAAAATTTATAAAAATAATAATATTGAATGACAATAAATAATAAATATTTAGGTTTAGTTACGAAAAAATTTAATGATTTTTTTTTAGTTGATTTAAAAAATCAAGAAAATTATGGAAATAGCGACAAATTTTTATGTAAGGTTAAGAAGTCCATAAATTTCAAGGATCAATTAATTTATGTTGGAGACGAAGTAGCGATTGAAAAAATTGATTTTAAAAGTAAACGAGCAGTAATAACAAGTCTAAAAAAAAGAAAAAATCTTTTAGTTAGACCCTCAGTTGCAAATATTTCTAATATATACGTTACTTTTTCCGTTGAAGAACCAGAGTTAAATTTATCTCAAGTTAATAGGTTTTTGATATCAGCAGAATCAATGGGAGTTGAAGTCTCATTAGTTTTGACAAAGTGTGACTTAATTTCTGATAAAAGAAGATCATACTTAATTGATAAATTTGAGAAATGGGGTTACCAAGTAATAACTTTAAATTTACAGAAATTTGACTGCTTTAAAAATTTATTAGTTGATTTAAAGCAAAAAGAATGTTCAATTTTTATGGGTCCATCAGGAGTTGGCAAGACTACTTTGCTAAATATGATTATTCCTGGCCTGCAAAATAGTACTGCTCCTGTTTCCAATAAAATTAAGAGAGGAAAAAATACTACTCGAAATGTCGAGTTATTTTCTATATCGAATCAAAGTTACATTGTTGATACTCCTGGTTTTAATATGCAACCTCTAGATGTTGATATTAAGCTTTTACCAAATCTGTATTCAGAAATATATAAACAGGTAATCAAAGAAGGAATTAAGTGTAAATTTCGTAACTGCTTACACTTAAAAGATGAGGGATGTAATTTAAATAAATCCTTCGAAAGATACTCTTTCTATAAAGAAATGATTGAGTCTTCTAAGAGTCACTATTATCAAAACCAGGAAGATTAAGATTTAATCCACCAGTCAAATCATTCATCCTTTCTTTCATAGTTGTAGTCGATAATTCATGAGCTTTTTGAATAGCTTGTAAGATATTTTGTTCTATTTTTTCTTTATCTGCGTTCAAGATACTTTCTTGCACTTCTACCTTTAAAGGAAGTTGATTTCCACTTATCCAGACTTTTATCATTTCATCATCACTTTTCCCTTCAATCTCCATATTTTCAAGCTCATCTTGTAATTTTTGAGCATCTTGCTGAATTTGTTTGGCTTTTTTAAAAGCTTCTGTTAATTGTCCAAAGTTAGGAAGTCCAAAACCCGCCATTTGTAAAAAAAGTTTCTTTAGTTAGGATAGTCAAAACCAATCATTCTTACTTCCGGTTGCAGAAAAATTCCTTTTTTTTGTAGTACTTTTTGTTGAATTACTGTTATTAATTCATAAATATCTTTTGAACTTGCTGAAGAAGTGTTAATTATAAAATTTGAATGCATTGTAGAAATCTCAGCACCACCAATTTTTAATCCTTTTAGACCCATATCATCAATTAATTTTGCTGCATAATTATTTTCAGGATTTTTAAAAACACTACCAAAACTTGGCTGATGATATGGTTGTGTTTCTGTTTTTAATTTAAGGTTATTTTTGGTTGTTTGAATTAATTTTTCTAGATTTCCATTAGGCTCAAAATGTAGTCTTGCACTAATAATTGTCAAATCATTTTTTTGAAAAGAGCTAAATCTATATTCAAAATTGATATCTTTTTTTTCAATCTCAAGTTTTTCATGAGTTTTATTATTTATAACCTTTACGGAAATAAGATTTTTTGCAAGCGATCCATTACCTGCGCCAGCATTCATGTAAATTGCGCCTCCTAATGTTCCAGGAATTCCAACTGCCCATTCCCCTCCTTGTAATCCATTTTTAGCAAGAGAATTAGATAATGTTGGGAGCATTACACCTGCTTCAGCTTCAACAATTCCTGAACATGGCTCTATTTTTAATGATTTCAATTTCTTAGTACACACAACTAAGCCTTTTATGAAAATATTATTTATTAAAAGATTTGAACCTGCGCCAATTATTTGCCATCTTTGTTTGTTTAAATTAGCCCATTTTATAAGATATGAAAATTCTTTAATGCTTCTTGGCTCAGCAAAATATTCAGCTATTCCTCCCACTTTTATAGTTGTATAACTACTTAAATTACAGTTTTCAGAAAGAATCTTTTTATTCATTAATTAATTATTAATTTGAATTGTTTTTTTCATTCAAAATTGACCAAAATTTATGACAATCACCAGCTCCCATATTCAAAATTAAATCCCCTTTTTGAGTTAATTCGTAAAAATTCTTTGTAATTTCATAATAATTATTTATGTAACTAACATTTTTGTTTTTTTTATAAATTAGATCAGTGATAATTTTCGAAGTAATTTTATCTTTGTTTACTTCTCCTGCCCCATAAATACTTGTTACATATATAACATCTGCTTTTGATAATTCTTCAGCGAATTCTTTGGTAAATTGCTTTACTCGAGAGTATCTATGAGGTTGAAATATAGCTATTAATCTACTTGTTTGAGAATTATTATTATGTTTTTGCTGAAAAAATAATCTTCCTAACTTAATCGTCTCTTTTATTTCGTTTGGATGATGTGCATAATCATCATAAAAACTTCTTTTATCTATTTGGCCTCTGAATTCAAATCTTTTTTTTGGCAGTTTCAGATATTTTATATTTTTCTTAATCTCTTTAAAATCTATTCCTATCATTCTTGAGGCTGCTATTGCTGCGGTTATATTAGATAGATTGTGTAAGCCTGGAATTGGAATATTTAAATTACTTATAAAATTCCCATTTTCATAATATTTTCCAATTGTATACTTTGAATTAATTTCAGTCGGGATTATTGCATAAGCTACATTTTTAGCCGTAGTGTTTGACCACTTACAATTTGGATAAAAATAATTTTTTGAGGTTTCACAATCAAAATTTAGTAATAATTTTTTAGAGTTTGTAGCGAAACTTTTAAAAGAAGATATGACTTCACTTAAATTAGAAAAATGATCGCAATGATCAAAATCAATATTGTTGATTATTCCGATATCAGATTTATATTTGTTAATTGTTCCATCAGATTCATCAACTTCAGCTACTAAGTATTTTGTATTTTCTAAATGACAATTAGAGTTATATATAGGAATTATTCCTCCAGTTATTGAAGAAGAATTATGTGTAGATAACTCAAGTATTGTAGAAAGAAATGTACTGGTTGATGTTTTTCCGTGGCTGCCAGCTACCGCTAATGTAGTGTAAGTGCGCATTAACATTGCAAGTATATCTGAACGATGTTTTATTGATAAATTTTTCTCTCTACAGTACGAAAATTCTTCATTTTCTGGCTTGATCGCGGAGCTTACAACAAAATTAATCAATTTGTTGGTAAATTTTGAAATAACAAATTCAATATTTTGTTTAACTTGAGAAGTAAAAATTACTGCACCTAGTTTATCTAATTTCTTAGTTTCATCGTTTTTTACTAAATCAGATCCCGAAACTGAACAACCTTTTTTAAGTAAACCCATTGCTAATGCTGACATCCCAATACCTCCAATCCCAATAAAATGAAAATGACTTTTCAGCAGTAATTCTTTATCCAATGTTTATCTTTTACTTAAATCAAAATAACTTCTAGATGAAATTTTGCTATTTTTTCTTAAAAAAAAAATGTTTTTTTTCTTGAATTAATACAAAACTAGACTTATTTGCTTAATAAATCAAAAAAAACTTACGTTATTGCACAAAATTCAGTATGATCAGCAACTTAGGTTAATCATTTAGTAATTATTAGTTATGACTTTGCGTGTTGCAATTAACGGCTTTGGCAGAATTGGTCGAAACTTTATGCGTTGTTGGCTTAGTAGAGGGGCTTACACCAATATTGAAGTAGTTGGAATTAACGTCACCTCAGATCCTAAGACTAACGCTCATCTTTTAAAGTATGACTCAGTCCTTGGTCAACTTGACGGTGTCGATATTCAATATACTGATGATACTTTTGTAATTAATAACAAGACAATAAAGTGTTTCTCTGATAGAAATCCATTGAATCTCCCTTGGAAAGACTGGGGTGTAGATTTGGTTATTGAATCTACTGGAGTTTTTAATACAGACGTGGGAGCAAGTAAGCACTTAGAGGTAGGAGCAAAAAAAGTAATCTTAACTGCCCCCGGTAAAGGTGATGGAGTTGGTACTTATGTAGTTGGAGTGAATGCTGATACATATAAACATAAAGATTATGATATTTTGAGTAATGCTAGTTGTACAACAAACTGTTTAGCTCCAGTAGTTAAAGTTTTAGACCAAACTTTTGGTATAAACAAAGGTTTGATGACTACAATCCATAGTTATACAGGGGATCAAAGAATTTTAGATAATAGTCATAGGGATTTAAGAAGGGCTAGAGCTGCTGCTACAAACATTGTGCCTACTTCTACAGGTGCTGCAAAAGCAGTGGCATTAGTGTACCCAGAAATGAAAGGCAAATTAACAGGAATTGCAATGAGAGTTCCAACTCCTAACGTTTCAGCAGTAGATTTCGTTTTTGAATCTTCTAAATTTGTCACAACTGAAGAAGTCAATAATGCTCTCAAGCAAGCATCTCTAAGCTCAATGAAAGGCATTATTAAGTATGGCGATGAACCATTAGTGTCAAGCGATTATGCAGGTACAAATGAATCATCAATTGTAGATAGTGATCTTACTATGTGTATCGGAGATAACCTTGTAAAGGTCCTTGCATGGTATGACAATGAGTGGGGTTATAGTCAGAGAGTTGTAGATTTAGCAGAGATTGTTGCTAAAAATTGGGAATAATTAAAAGTGTTTGAAAGGTTTGTTATTAAATAATTGGTTTTTTTTATTATTTTTAAATTCTATCGATGGTTCACCATCGGTGAAAAAACCAATCTCTTTAATATCTTTATCAAGTTTAGATAAATTCTTTGCCCATTTTTTTGGCAACGAAAAAACTAATTCATAATCTTCACCTCCAAAAAAATAATATTCGTCCCATTTATCTCCTTTAGGCCAATCCTTATCCTTAGGTATTTTTTCATAATTTAAGATCGCTTTACAGTGGCTGGCTATTGTTAAATCTTGTAAGGCTTGAAATAGACCATCACTGCTATCAGTACACCCTATTCTTCTTATTTTTTTGTTGGAGCGAGTTTTGAGCAGATTATTTAGAAAATTTGGGTAAACTCTAGGGCGACAAAAATGTTCGATGGACTTAATGATTAATCTTTCATGAAGAGAAAATTCATTTTCGAAATTAATTTTATTCTTTATCAAAAATCCCAGTTTGCTAAGACCATGAATTCCTGTAGTCAGGATAATATCTCCTGGTTTACATGCGTTTCTTCGTAATTCCAGTTCACCTTGAATTCCAAAGGCCGTAATTGAAATGATTTTTTCATCTCCTTTTGAGCAATCTCCCCCTAGAATCACCCCGCCATATTTTTTCAATGCTTTATTTATTCCTTTATATAATTCTTCAACCCAAATCCACTCAGTTCTAGCAGGTAGAACTAGGCTTATTGTGATACCTATAGTTTTCTTGCTTCCACTGGATAATAAATCAGAGATGTTGCTAACAACTGCTTTCCAACCAAGGTCCCTAGGACAAATAGTACTGTCATTGAAATGAACATTTTCTACCAAAGAATCAGTGTTAACAAGTAAATTTTCATTTTTAGTTTTGATTAAAGCGCAATCATCTGAAATTTGGTTTTTAGGCATAAATTTTCCTAGCCTATTTATTAATTCTTTTTCACCAATATCTTCTAATATTTCTTTATGCATTTAATTTGAGGTTTTCAATCCCTTCTAAAACATCGATTGAAATTATTGTGTCATCTTTAGTAAGCTCTTCTAATACATCAAATCCATCTAAAACGTAACCAAAGGCAGCATTCCTGCCATCAATTAAATTTCTACCTGCTGGATTTAATTCTGCTTCATATAAAAAGAAGAAAAATTGCGATGAGCCATCATCAACAGCGGTATTTGAATGGGACCATCCTAGAGTTCCAAGTGTTGCAAAAGGTAATGTGGGCGTCTCTGTGTAGAGACCTAAATCTTCAAAAGTTTGATTATAAAAGGTATCTTGTTCATTAGGAATTCTAATTTCTAAGGGAACGTGACGTTCTTCGTTTGTTTCAGGATCTATGTAACCAATATCTTCACCAATTGGATCCCCTGTTTGCAGGACAAAAAATTCTTCTGCTCTGTTGATAGGTAAATCTTTGTAAAAGTTTTTTGAAGATAAATCTATAAATGCTCCTGCCGTAAGAGGGGCGTTAAATCCATCCACAATTGCTTGCATATCTCCTTTGGAGGTTTTTATATTGACTTTTGCTCTACCAAGTAATCGCGGTAAATTATCAAATTCCTTGGGAATTGAGTATGGAAATTCATTTGGTAGAAAATATTCTTCTAATCCACCTATTTTATCTAAAGCATCTCTTCGGGTCGCTATAAATGAGTATTTATCCTTTGATTTAGAGTAATCTTGAAGACTATCAAAATTTTCTTTGAGTTCTAAAAATGTTTTTTCAGCAATTTTCTTTTTATCATTTGGTAATTCTTGGATAATTTTACTCTGGTATTTTTTTAGTAAAGATTGACATTTTGTAACAGTTTTCGAAAGAGCAGGCCATCTTCCTCCTCTTATCAGGTCACTAGTTTCTTCCAATTTGTGTTGAAGTTCTTGTAACTCAACTTGCTTGATAGGGAGTGCGTTTCTGAGGATTGCACTAGGGTCTTTTACTGCATTTCCAGTAGGTAAATCAGCTAGTACTTGAATCGGTTTTAAGAGAAAAACCTGTAAAATTACAATCGATAGAGTTAAGAAAAGTTTGTTCTGATTTGATAAGAATTTTTGCATAGCACTCTTGCAGGTTTATGATCCTTGGGGATGTAATACAGGAATGATTTCCAGTAACGATTTTCGCACAGGTACCACCATCGAATTGGATGGACAAGTTTGGCGAGTTGTAGAATTTCTACATGTCAAGCCTGGCAAGGGTTCTGCTTTCGTGCGAACAAAATTAAAATCAGTTCAAAGCGGCAACGTGGTTGAAAAAACTTTTCGAGCCGGAGAATCAGTACAGCAGGCTATCCTTGAGAAGTCTAACCTGCAGCATACTTATGTGGAGTCTGGCGATTATGTTTTTATGGATATGACAAGTTTTGAAGAAACAAGACTCACCTCTGAACAAATCGGTAAAGGTGCAAAGTATTTGAAAGAGGGAATGGAGGTTAATGTAATTTTTCATAATGGTAAAGTTTTAGAAGTAGAACTTCCAATATCTATTACTTTGAAAGTTACAGAGACTGATCCCGGAGTTAAAGGTGATACTGCTAGTGGGGGCACGAAACCAGCTATTCTAGAAACAGGTGCTCAAGTTATGGTTCCTTTATTTATTTCGGTGGGAGAAATGATTAAAGTTGATACTCGTAATGACAGTTATCTTGGACGTGAAAATTAATGGCTATGAAATTAGAACATGAAGACTTAAATCGCTTAATAGAGAAAATCTCTACAAGTGATATTCAAGAGTTTTTGCTGGAGGGAGAAGATTTTAAACTCAAAATAAAAAGGAACGTATTTGATCAGAATCAAGGTATCAATAATTTGGTTTCAAATACTACATTTGATAAGCAAATAATTACTAATCAAAAAAATATTAATGATAATATCAGTGTTGTTAATGAGCCTGAAGCGCCACAGGTGGCACCTCCAGGACGTTCTGATCTAACTGAAATTACTTCTCCTATGGTTGGGACATTTTATAGGGCTGCAGCGCCAGGTGAGGAGCCATTCGTCGAAGTAGGGAATACAGTTAAGGTCGGTCAAACTATTTGTATTTTGGAAGCGATGAAATTAATGAATGAAATTGAATCTGAATTTAATGCTGAAATAGTAGAAATCCTAGTTGAAAATGGAACACCAGTTGAATTTGGTCAAGTTTTAATGCGCGTTAAGCAGTCTTAAATTGTTAGTCATTTCTACGGCAGCCTTAATAGCTTCAATCATGCTCTGAGATTGAGCAATTCCTTTGCCAGCAATATCAAATCCCGTTCCATGATCAGGAGATGTTCTCACAAAAGGTAAACCGATTGTGGTATTGACTGAGTAATTAAGAGCTATCACTTTCATTGGTATTAAACCTTGATCATGATACATAGCAAGAATGCCATCATGTTTTTCAGCATTTTTGTCATTCCAAGCTTTTACAGAAGAATTCCAGCAACTATCGGGTGATAAAGGGCCTAATAATTCAATACCTCTATTTTTTTCATTCCAAATACTTAATGCATTATTGAGCCAATCTTTCTCTTCATGACCTAAGATACCCCCTTCGCCTGCGTGAGGGTTTAATCCTGCTACTTTTAAACTAGGTGTATCAGTATAGGTATTACAAAAATCTTTGAAAAGATCCAATTTAGAGTGGATTAATTCTGTAGTTAATTTCTTGGGAACCTCAGAAAGGGCTATGTGGGTTGTAGCTAATAAAGTATTAAATCTCCAACCTGTAATTGGTGATTTAGCTGTGAATAGCATGCCAACCTTTTTTACTCCACATGATTTTGCTAGCACTTCAGTTTGACCAGAGAAGTAATGACCTGCTAAAGACCATGATTTCTTGCAAATTGGTCCAGTTACAAGTGCTGAATTGGGATATTGTTTTACAATTTCTATCGCTTTTGTTAAATATTGGAAACTTGCATTGCCGTAATTTGATTTAGGGTCATTATCTGATGATGAAATTTCGAGATCGTGTATTTTTAAATTTTTTGGGTTAGCAAGGTTTTCTAATCCTAATGATCTAAGTTTTTCATAAGTATTTTGTAGATTTTTCTTTGATCCAACTAATATAAAGTCAATATTTTTTGGTATCTGATTAGAACAAAGTGCTTTTAAAATTATTTCAGGTCCAATACCTGACTCGTCTCCAACGCTTAATACTAACTTCAATATTTTATTTGCATTTTGAAAATCCATAAAAAATTTCTTTAATTTATTTTTTTAACTGTTCAGATAGCAATTTTTTAAGCCTAATTTATAGTTTTTATAAATTAGTTTATAACCGAGCGTTTCGCATAAAAGTTTGTTTGAAACTTTTCTATTTTCCATCCAAAAAGATTGAGCGATAGGTGATAATTCATCTTTTACGTCCTCAAATAATATTGGCTTTGGCATTGTTAAGCCAAGCAAATCGTAGCAATATTGAATAACTTCTAACTGAGAACATGGCTCATCATCTGCAATATTAATGATTTGGTGAAATTTTAAACTATCTTGATTTTGTAATAAAAAAATAATCGCATGTGTAATATCAGCAACATGAACTCTTGAAAATACTTGAGCTTTTTTTAAGATGACTCGAATTTTTTGATTTTTGATTGCTTCAAACGTGGATCTTCCAGGTCCATAGATGCCAGGCAATCTAAAAATTTGCACGGGCAAACTAGATTCAATCCATTTTTTTTCACAATTTAATCTATTATGGCTTCTTTTTTGAAAAGGATTAGGCTGGTCTATCTCAGAAACCCAGCCACCTTCAGTATTTCCATATACTCCTGTTGTAGATAAATATCCAACCCATTCAAGGGGTAAATCTCGTAGTTTACTTTGAAGGGTTTCTAGTACGGGATCATTACCATTTTTGTCAGGGGGTACGCAACTAAGAATATGCGTGACTCCATCAAAAATTTTTTCGTCAGGAACAATACCGTTTTCACTGTTGAAAATAAAACTATTTGGATCTTTGCTTGCAGATCTTGAACTTGTTAAAACAGTGCAACCGAATTTCCTAATAGTTTTTGCGAAGAAACTACCACTAAAACCACATCCCAAGATTAAAAATTTATTTTTATTCCCGAGTAAAGTTGCAGACTTCTTCATTTTGCATTAAAGTAGTACATATGTATTAATTGATGATGAAGACAGCTTTTGAACCCGATTTAAAATCAAAAACTTTCTGTATTAGCAAAAGCTACTCCCCTCTTGGAGAGAAAGAAGTAAGTTTAGTTAATTTTAAATTCTACCAAAAGTTATTCGTCTTTCTTATTTCAATTTCGACAATTTTAATATTTCCAGAATCACCTAAAGAATTGGAAAATATATGTAAAAGTTACAACTCTAGAAAAGTATGTAATGTTTGGTAGTCAAGCTGCTTTATACTCTGATTCATCTTTTATGTAATTTTTATTTTTTACCTTAAAATTTGGATTGGCCCACTGGAGTAATCTAATAGCTAATCGTAAATCTCCTTCTAACCAAGCTCTTATAGCCATTGCTCTTCGGGGATCATAAAATTTTTGCCTTCTATACCAATACAAAGCATTTTCATCTGATTTATCCCCATTACAAGAAAGACAGGCAGGGACGCAGTTTTCTGTTTTACTTAAACCTCCTTGGCTTCTTGGTATTACATGGTCAATAGATTCAGATGGTTTTCCGCAATATATACAACTTTTCCCTGTAAACTTATGAATAGATTTTCGCCATTGTCTAAATCTGAACTTAGGACATAAATCCTCTAAAAACACCGCATCGTTAATATGCATTCAGAATATTTAGTTAAATAAATAATCTCTTGAATATCTTAAAAGTCAACATTTATTTAAGCTTTTTATCCTAAATTTGCTAGTAAAAATAAAATTTAGTGTGTTTAGATACAAAAAAGTATTTATAAAAGTTAAAAGAATTATTATTTTTGGAAACCTTAATTAATAACTATATCTATCTAGTATTTCATCAGTAAATTCTTCAGAAATTTTTTCATTAGCTTCTTCTAATTCTTTTTCTTTTCTTTTTTCTTCTTTTTCTAATTCTCGTATTAGTTTTCTATTTGGATGAAGCTTATCTAAATATTCAACGCAGTAACCAAATTTTTCTCTTTCTCTTATAACTGTTTCAGTGATTTGCGCTGCTGCATTTTTAGGTGAAACTTTGAATAATCCTCCCTTTTGTCTTTTTATATATGTGTAAGCTGCTTCCCAACTACTTTCATGGTCATTTCCGCCATCTCTCATAGTACAAAAAATTTCTGCTCCAAATGAACTTGCATATACTCTTGGCGTGGTGAGGGACAGGGGAGCGAAAATTCCTAACGCTAATGGTATTAGTTTTTTCTTATTTAATCTTTGCATTAGGCTTTTATCTTCTATTTAAAAATATCTTTTATTGTGAATATGTCTATAGAAATTTAAGATTTAATCACTCCAAATATATTCAAACATTTTACAACTAACGGAAGAATCAAGAGTACAGTAATCAATCTTACAGCGTGTAAAGTTGCTACCGCCGGTCCTACTCCATACTCAGACCCTACAAGACTCATTCCGCTGATTCCTCCTGGGGCAGCTCCTAGAATTGTAGTAATGATATCTATATTGAGTAATCTACTTGTCCATAATCCAATTGCTAAACCAGTAACAACCAAAGTAAAAGTTATTAATATAGCTGGCCTCCATAAATTTTGAATGTCAACTAATGCATCTTTTGTTAACGATGTACCAATGACTGTTCCAATTCCGATTTCTAAAATTGTTCTTGTTCCCATTGGCCATTCTGCGATGTCGACTTTGCCACTTATACTAAGGATGCTTGCTCCTATTAAAGCACCTGCTAGAGGAGCCGCAGGAATACCTGTTTTAAGAGCTAAAGCTCCAAAAATACAACCTGCAAAAATATAATAGATTAGATTTATGTTAGGCATAAATTTCAATGATGTTTGAACATAATATTAGAAAAATTTTTTTTTGTTTACGTTTATAGTCAAATAATATTTTTAGTTCCTCTCGTAATGTCCCCTTTTATTGGCATAATATTACTTAAAGTATGATTTTTTATGTCTTCACAAATTTCTTACAAAGATAATAAAAACCGAATAAAGAAAAAATTATCTTTTTTTGAGGGTGGTCACCAACTTGAAAAATTAGAGTTTGCCCTTGCAATAGCTCAAACCAACGGTGATGAAAAAAAATCAATCTCTCTTAGAAAAAAGATTGTTGAATTAGGTGGAAATGTTGAAGAGCCAGGTACTTAACTTAAATTTCCTCTAGATATTTTGATACAATAACTAATGCTTCACCAGCTTGTTTGGCTGTAATTTTACCGAGTTTGAGAAGCGTATTACTAATAGCAGAAACTACCGTAATAATATCTCTATCATTTATATAACCTAAATGTCCGACTCTGAATATTTTCCCCTTCAGATGATCTTGACCACCTGCAAGCAAAATATCAAAATTATTCTTTATTGTTTTTCTAAATTCTTCCGCATCAATTCCTTCAGTTTTTATTGCAGTAATTGAAGGACTTAAATATTTTTCGTTAGCAAATAATTTTAGATTTAAAGCTTTTACAGCATTGCTCATCGCTAATTTGTGTTTATTGTGCCTTAGAAAAATGTTATCTAAGCCTTCCTCTCTCATCATTTTTAAAGCTTCATCTAAAGCAAAAACTAAATTAACTGCTGGGGTGTATGGATTACTGTTAGCTAAAAGACTTTTTCTGTAGAATTTTAAATTTAAATAAAATTTTGGTAAATTAGATTTCTCTGCAGCTTCCCATGCTTTTTGGCTCATTGCTATGAAGCTAAGCCCTGGAGGTATCATATATCCTTTTTGTGATCCTGAAGCAACGACATCTAATTTCCATTCATCTACTGGTACATTGCAAGCTCCAAGACTTGTTACGCAATCAACAATTGATAAAGCTGTGTTGTGTGCACGAATATATGCACTAATAGTTTCTAAATCATTAATTACACCTGTTGAGGTTTCAGAATGAGTCAAAATAACCGCTTTTATTTCTTTTTGTTTATCTTCCTCTAATACCTTTTTGAATTCTTCTGGATCAAGTGGAGTACCCCATTCGGAATCAATTTTTATTACTTCTAGACCAAATTCTTTAGCAACTTTTACCCATCTTTCGCCAAATTTTCCATTTTCTCCACAAATTACTTTATCTCCTCTGCTTAAGGTATTAATTATTCCAGCTTCCATTGCAGCCGTTCCACTGCCAGTGAGCGTTAGAACATCATTTTGCGTTTGATGAAGCCACTGTAAATTTTTAGTTGTTCGCTCTACGAGATCTTGAAATTCTTTACTGCGATGGCCTATTGGATGCTTGCTTAATGCTTGTAAAACTTTTTCTGGAACTGGTGTGGGTCCAGGAATCATCAATGATAGTTTTTGTTGTATGGCCACTTTTTATTAAATAGGTCATTCTTAGATTAGTTCTCATTATATATTTTTCAATTACTTGATTTGAAAAAAGGATTTTCTTTACCTTTGTGGGTTGCTGGAGCTGCTAGGTCAGCATTAAATAAACTAGTAGGATTACCATTTAAGAATTATGAACTAATAAAAATTCCTAATGAAAAAAAAGAAATAAAAATAGAGATTCATTCTGTTGGTTTACTTAAAGATGACTCGCATGCATTAGGAATTACGTTTGCAAAGTCTGGCTTAGATCTTGACATTACACAAAACTTAGAGATATGGACAATAGCCTCTTTAGAAAAAATTTCTTCTAATAATCCTGTTCAAAAAATCCCATTAAATATTATTGCAGGATCAGGGGTAGGCATAAAAGAAGATACATCAGAGATATGCATTTCTAATTTTGCCAAAGAAGTTTTATATGAAAATTTATTAGATAGTATTCCTGCAGGCTTTAATTTGACATTAGAAATTATTTTCCCAAATGGAGCTTTTTTAGCAGAAAGAACTAGTAATAAGTCTTTTGGTATTGTTGATGGATTATCTATTATTGGTACTTCGGCTGAGACTTATTCGAGTGCTTCACCTGAACAATTAGAAGAGGCTAAAAAAAATCTAGCAAAGTTAATTCAAAATGATTTTAAAGGGGAAGTTATATTTGTTCTAGGCGAAAATGGTTTTAATTTGGCCAAAACTTATAATGTTAATTTTCCCATTATCAAAATTGGAAATTGGATAGGACCATTATTAGTTGATGCTGCAATAAAAAAAGTTAAAACTGTAATTCTTTTTGGTTATCACGGGAAATTAATTAAATTAGCAGGCGGTATTTTTCATACACATAATCATTTGGCTGATGCAAGAATCGAGATTCTTGTTTATTTAGCCGTTCAAGAAAAGTTACCACCTAAAATAATAATTGAATTGTCTCAGTTGGATAATATTGAGAATGCATTACAACTTCTCGAAAGATTTAATAAATCTTTAGCTGATAAATTATTCAAGAATTTATCAAATACGATCGAAAAGCGTTCTTTTAATTACGTAAATAGGTATGTAAAAACTGATATGGTAATCGCATCAATCATTTTTGATAGAAAAAGGAAAATAAGGTGGGTTGGAATTAACGGAAAGAATTATATTTCTTATTTTCAATGAGATTAATTTGTGATTCATTATGCTTTTGTAAATAAATTGAGTTAACTTTTATACATGAGTCAAATAATTTTAAAAAAAGAACGAGATCCTTCAATATTAATTTTGGATTTCGGATCTCAATATTCTGAATTGATTGCAAGAAGAATTAGAGAAACTAATGTTTTTTCTCTTGTTGTAAGTAATTACATTTCAATTGAGGAAATTAAAAATATTAACCCTAAAGGGATTATTTTGAGTGGAGGCCCAAATTCTGTATATGAACAAAATGCGCCTAAGTGTGATGAAAAAATTTTTAATTTAGGAATTCCTATTCTTGGCATATGCTATGGAATGCAATTAATGGTCAAAGAACTTGGAGGATCTGTTATTTCGGCAACCAAAAGAGCTGAATATGGTAGAGCACCAATAAATATAGACCAAGAATCTGACCTCCTTTTTGATGTAGAAGATAAATCTATTATGTGGATGAGTCATGGCGATTCTATTAATTGCTTGCCTGATGGATTTAATAAAATTGCCCATACCGAGAACACACTCCATGCAGCAATTTCAAATGATGTAAAGAAATTATTTGGCGTACAATTTCATCCTGAAGTTATTCATTCAGAGTTTGGGATGACGGTAATTAAAAATTTTGTTTATAAAATTTCTTGTTGTGCTGCTGATTGGACAACCGAAACCTTCATAGAGGAAACTATTCCCAGGATAAGAGAGCAAGTTGGCGATAAAAAAGTTTTGCTTGCCTTATCTGGAGGAGTTGATTCCTCAACTCTTGCTTTTCTTCTCAATAAAGCTATTGGAAATCAACTTACATGCATGTTTATAGACCAAGGTTTCATGAGAAAAGGTGAACCGGAATTTTTAATGAATTTTTTTGATAAGAAATTTGATATAAAAGTTGAATATATTAATGCAAGGGAAAGGTTTATTGCCAAATTAAAAGGTATTACTGATCCAGAACAAAAAAGAAAAATTATAGGTGAAGAATTTATTAGAGTTTTTGAGGAAGAAAGCAATAGATTGGGACCTTTTCAGTATTTAGCCCAAGGTACTCTTTATCCTGATGTTATTGAAAGTGCTGGGACTAATATTGATCCTAAAACAGGAGAAAGAATAGCTGTAAAAATAAAGAGTCATCATAATGTGGGTGGATTGCCAAAAGATTTACAATTTAAATTAGTTGAGCCATTAAGAAAACTTTTTAAGGATGAAGTCAGAAAACTGGGAGCTGCTTTAGGTTTGCCTGATGAAATTATAAAAAGGCATCCATTCCCGGGACCAGGATTAGCTATAAGAATTTTGGGAGAGGTGAATAATGAAAAACTTGATTGTTTAAGAGATGCAGACTGGATAGTAAGAGATGAAATTAAACAAGCAGGTCTTTACAATGATATTTGGCAAGCTTTTGCAGTATTGCTACCTGTAAAAACAGTAGGAGTTATGGGTGATAAAAGGACTTATGCATGGCCAATAGTTTTACGTTGTGTATCCAGTGAAGATGGTATGACAGCCGATTGGTCGAAAATTCCTTTCCAGATTTTGGAGAGGATTGCAAATAGAATCGTAAACGAAGTAAGTTCAGTTAATAGAGTTGTTTATGATATTACAAGCAAACCTCCTGGAACTATTGAGTGGGAATAAGTTATAGTCTCAGATTGTAGTTAAATACTCATTTTTGCGGTTTGTCACGAGTTTGTCACGAATGATATTAGCGGAATTACTGTGATTTCAATCCCTTTGTTTGTCATAGCCCTAATTGACCGTCTCTTCAGAGAAATCGTATAAAGTTTGTTTTTTCTAAATATTTTTTTCATAAATGCAGATATTCATAAATATATATTTAATGACTAATACTTAAGGTCAGTGTATTTATCGTTTTTAGTAATGATTTCCATAGCAGGTTTAAGCATTTCTTTATAGTTTTTCCAACTTCCAATAGATTTGGAATTTATAGGATAACGAACTTGAACGTTGCTGCGAGTTAAAACTGAACGAGAATTGAGATGAGGTGATAAATATGTATCTTCCCATTTCCACCCTAACCAAGAAATTAAATCCTTGATTTCTTTTTGAGGATTACTAACTAAAGAGTCATAATTTAGGTCATATATTTTTGATCTAAATCTATTTTTATATTCTGTCATTACTGCTTCTTGATCTAAGTATACTTTTGTAGTATCGACAAGGGACGATGAATATTCATTTCCAATAGCAAAATGTGCTCGAAAAATTGAAAGAATATTATCTAAAGGATTTCTAAAACAATGAATTATTTTGGAATTTGGTATTTCTTTAGCGATGATCCCAGTATATTGATAATTAAATAAGTTTTTATTAGTTGTTATATGCGATTTTTTATTCAATTCTTTAATCTTTGTCCAATAGTTTTTAGCAAGAGATAATGATTGATTAATTTTTTTACTCTCTAAAAATGAATTTTCTAGGATTTTAATCTCCCCTAAATCATCCACACTATTATTCATACTTAAAATTGATTCTAATAAAGTAGAACCACTTCTAAACATTCCTACTATGAAAATACTCTGAGAAAATTTTGTATTATTTTTTTGACTATTTTTTATTTTATCAGTTTCAAAAAGTAATGATTTTGATTTATTGAGTATTATCTCAGGTTTCGATGGACGAATAGTAAGTTTTAGTTTATTCGCTAATTCTAGATACTTAGAACTATCACTATAATTTTTTTCTTTATGAAGAACATTTGCTCTTGCGAAGTAAATATCAATATGATCTTGTGTTGATTTGTTAGTTAATATGCTTTTAGAAAAAAGGTTATCCCTCCACATTTTATTTTTGTCGGAATATTTAAGATTGGAAATTGAAAAATATGCTCTTGCATAATTAGGATTTACTTCAATTGCTTTTAGACAAGATAATTCCGCCTCTTTTAATTTGCCAAAATTTTTCAAAATACCTCCTAAATTGGAATGAAAGATCGCATTATAAGGATTTATTTCAATTGCTTTGCGGAAGGAAACTTCTGCTTGATGTAAATTTCCAAGATCTCTTAATACATTTCCAAGATTGGAATGAGCATTCGCAAAATTAGGATTTATTTCGATTGCTTTGCGAAAGGAAACTTCTGCTTTTTGTAATTCGCCTAGATTTCTCATTAAATTTCCAAGATTGAAATGTGCGTCAGCGAAATCAGGATTAAGTTTAATTGCTTTGCGATAACAAAATACTGCTTCTTTAAATTTGCCGAAACCCACTAATATGACTCCATAATTAGAAAATACTTTATAGTCTTCGAATCCCTGATTAATAAAATATTGATAATATTTGGCTGCTTCTGAAATATTTCCTTGTGAATGAAACTGAAATGCTTGACTTAATATTTGTTCTTTAGAAGGGTTAATTTTTTTGGTGTTTTTGTTTTGTTTTTTATGAAATTTATCTTGATTTTCAAAATCATTCATTTTTTAGTAATACTGTTCAACTTTGTGTTGATTATAGTTATAGAGTTCTTTAGAGACTATCTAAGCTAATTTTTTAAACGTCAAAATTTTGATATTTACCAACGAATTCTCTACAATTAGTTCATATAATTGCAAGGTAAAGTATAAACAATGGTACTCTTTGGTTTGTCAGGGGTTTGTTACGAGAATTCTCCTTTTGAAGAGGTTAATGATACCAACCAGTTTGAAGCATTAAAAATTGGGTGGAACCATTAAGTGGAAGTAAGTCTTCAAACTTTTAAAAAATTTAAAGTTTTTTATTTAAGCAAGAAATTTTTAAATGAGATTTAAAACGTAATGCCCGATATTATTAAATTAAGTAGATCTACAGTTGAGAAATATCTTAGTTGTCCAAGATGTTGTGTCTTGGACAAAAAATATCAAATAAAACCGCCATCATTACCATTTACCTTAAATATAGCTGTGGATAATTTATGTAAAAATGAATTTGATTATTATAGAAAAATTCAGGAGCCCCATCCTTTATTTATTGAAAATGGAATTGATGCTGTACCTTTCAAACACAAAGATTTTGAACGTTGGAGAAATAATTTTCAAGGGATAAGATATAAGTCAATTGAACACAAATATGACTTCGGTGGAGCTATAGATGATATTTGGCAGAAAAAAAATGGTCATCTTATTATCGTTGATGTTAAAGCAACATCTAGAAATAATTTTGATTGGTTTGAGACTTTTAATAAATACGAATATGCAAAAGCTTATAAAAGACAGTTAGAAATGTACCAGTGGTTGTTTAAAAAAAACGGTTTTCAAGTGGCTAAAGAAGCTTATCTTTTATATTTCAATGGTAAGAAAAATGAAGAGTTATTTAATAGCCAATTAAATTTTGACGTACATCTAATTAAATTAGATTGTTCCACTTCATGGGTAGAGAATAAGATAATTGATACGGTTAATTTATTACGTTCGGATGTTTTTCCAAAACCGTCCTTAAATTGCGAATACTGTAATTATTTAAAGAAGCGTTGGCAGTTATCAATAACTTAATATTCATGGGATAATTTTATATATTTCTGGAAAAATAGTGAATAAAAGATAATCTTTAATAAGATTATTAATTTAGACTTTTGATAAAATCGAAAAATTCTGAAAGAAAGATAACTAATCATCTTCAACAAGATGTAGTCAAAGTATCTGGTAAAACAATTTTTATTAATCCTTTTCTATATTGGCGGCGATTTGATGAAAATACTAATAGATGGCTAAGAGAACCTGGTCAAATGTCAGAGGATCAAATTTCACCAAATAGAAATCGTTTTTATCCAGAAATAGAGTGGTCTGATTTAAGTAATGAGCAAAAGCTCATAAAAGATGCAACTGTTGAGATGTTTTTAAAAACTCTTGAACTGATAAGTACATTTCATCCTCATCTTAGTTCCGGTCAATTATTAGAAGTGGAGAGAAAAATGGCGATTATAAAAAAGATTCCTTTCGAAAAGTGGGTAACAAAATCTTTCGCCAAAAAAGCCAGATTATTAGAAAATGAAAAAAGAAAATTTCAAAGAGAAAGATTTTTTAGTAGCTGGAGAGAATGGTTTAGTCTTGTAAATACTCAACAAGCAATTATGCCGTTAATTGTCACGATATTTATTTCTTCATTTATTGGATGGTCTTTAGGTATATCAAAGAATAGTTGTAATCCTTACTTTGAACAAAATATAGATCAATTAAATTAATTTGTTTTTGATATTTTTTAAATATCTAAGTTAATATAATTTTGAAAAAATAAATTTTCTATTTAAGATTATATCAATTGAAATAATTTCTTTAAATAAGGAAAAATGTTATGAGTGGAAATTTGAATTCAAATAATATTAAAAAGATTGATTTTAATGTCAAAACTGAAGATAGTAATTATAAAGATTTAATAGTAAAACTTAAAGAAATAAAATCAACTATTGCTTTATTGGAAGAAACAATATTTAAATAAATTTTATATTTTTGATAAAATCAAGTCCCAATAAAAACCTTTTTTCATTAAATAGACAACCTCTAGTCTTACTTATTTTTACTTCTGTTTCCTTTTTATTAATACTATTTAGGTTAATTTTTTTACAACTTTTAAATTATGAATCTTTTAAAAAGATGTCAGATGATAATAGAATCAGACTTATTGCTACACAGCCAATACGCGGAAGAATACTTGATAAAAATGGTTACGTTTTAGCAGATAGTAGAGTTAAATATTCTTTAATAATAAAGCCTCAATCTGTAAATAAAAGTAATTGGGAAAAACATAAATCAAGTATTTCTTACTTGTTAAATATTGATAGTAATGTAATTCAAAAAAAATACTCTGAAGGTATTAAAAATCAGAAACTTTCAGTAATTATTCTTGAGGATTTAAATGTAGATCAATTAATAAAATTTAAGGAGAATGAAGGTAATTTAAATAGTTTTGAAATAGCTACCAAATTAATTAGAAATTATCCTTATAAATCCCTTGCTGCACACGTAATTGGGTATACTCAGCCAATTACTGAATTAGAATATAAATTTTTATCTAAGAATGGTTATAAATTAAATGACTTAATCGGTAGAACTGGAATTGAATATGTTTACGAAGATTATATAAGAGGTGAATGGGGTGGGGAAATGGTTGAAGTGAATTCATTAGGAAAATTTCAAAGATCATTGGGTATAAAACCTCCAGTACAAGGAAATGATATTGAACTAACAATCGACCTTAATCTACAATTAGTTGCTGAGGAAGTTCTTAAAGATAAAAAAGCTGGAGCCATAATAGTAATGGATCCAAGAGATGGTGCAATAAGAGCAATGACAAGTAAACCTACATTTGATTTAAATTTTTTTTCAAAGGATTTTAAACCTGAGGAAGAATATAATAAACTTTTTAATTCTCCTGAAAAACCTTTATTTAATAGAGCATTAAATGCCTACGATCCAGGAAGCGTTTGGAAAATTGTAACTGCTTTAGCTGGCTTGGAAAGTGGAAAATTCCCAAGAGAAACCATGTTAGAAACGAAACCATGTATAACTTATGGTAGCCAATGTTTTAGAGAGCATAATGATTTAGGCTTTGGAGTAATAGGTTATGAAGATGCTTTAAGAGTTTCTAGTAATACATTTTTTTATCAAATAGGTTATGGAGTAGGAGTTGATGAGATTCATAAGGTCTCACGAAAGCTTGGTTTTAATTCTTTATCTGGAATTGAAATTGCCGAACAAGAAAATATAGGATTAGTAGCGAGCAGTGAATGGGCAAAAGAAGGCAGAGGATGGGGGCAGCCAGGAAGAACCCCTTGGGTCCCAGAAGATATTGCGAGTATGTCTATTGGACAATTTGTTGTACAAGTTACCCCTATTCAAATAGCTAGAGCATATGCTGCAATTGCAAATGGAGGGTATCTAGTTACTCCCTATTTAGTGAAAAAAGATGAAGAAAATCTTTCAGATAAAAAACCTATAAAAATCGATATTGATTCAAATAATATTCAATTGATAAAAAGTGGTCTAAGGAAAGTAGTAGAGGCTGGCACAGGAGTATCAATTAATTATGGAGTTTCAAATTTACCTCCAGTTTCAGGTAAAACTGGAACTGCTGAAGATGGTGAAGGTGGATTAGATCATGCTTGGTTTGTTTGCTTTACTCCTTCTGAAAAAAGCGAATTACTTGTAGTTGCTTTTGCACAAAATACTCCTGGTGGGGGATCTGTTCATGCGCTGCCTATGGCTAGAGAAATTTTGAGAGTTTGGAATCAAAAAGGTTGATATTTTATTAGGTTTTAAATGTTTATGTTTTTAATTTTTTCATTTGTAAAAGTCTTTGAATAATATCTTCAATAGTTTTTGTATCTATAGGTTTACTATATGAGGACAAAAGTTGTCTCCCTAATACTTGACTTCCTAAATGTACTAATTGAATGCGTAATGAGGTCAGCAGTTCTAACCCTATGCCACCAGAAAATGTTGCAATTGCAATCGGTTGACCATTAAATAAATTCCTAAAGTCATCTCCAGAAATAGAAAGCCATGCTATGAAATTGGAGAGAATGGGGGGTATAGATCCATTATATTCAGGCGCACAAATCACCCATCTTTCAATTTTGAAAAGCTTTTTTTTTAATTCTTTTATTTCATTTGGAATATTTTCTTTGCTGTGAATTCTTGGATTAAATAATGGAATATCAAGAGTGGTAAGATCTAAAATTTCAGAACTTATTTTCAGTTCATTACTTTTTTCAAGAAAATTTTCAGAAAGTTCTAGATTTTTACCACAACTAGCCGTAATGATTATCAGATCTTTGGTTTTAGTCATAAATTAGATAAATAAATTTAATAGTTAGCACCTGTTTTGCGGTGATGAACTGCCGTTAGACTATCGGATCTTAGTATATTACCGTGCAGTACTTCGGCGTAAATTACCCAGTGATCTCCACATTCCATTCTCTCTTTTACAGAAGCATCTAACCATGCGAGCGATTCAGGAATTATTATCTGTTCATTAGGAGTTAATTCAATATTTATTCCGTCAAATCTATCTTCCCCAGGTGCAAAGGGCTTTGTAAATCTTTTCAAAGGTTCTTTAAAATCCTTTTCACTAAGAATATTTAAAGCGAATGAATCTCCTATTTGCAGAAGAGACTCTACTGATCTATCTTTTGCTACTGCAATACTTAACCCGGGCGGTGAAAAACTTGCTTGACTAACCCAAGATGCAAGCATAGCTCCTTTAATATTATTCTCATCTTTGCCTTTAGAAGCTGTCAGGACACAAAGTGAACCAATTACTCTTCCAAGAGCTTGTAGCTTTGGATCCGTTTTGCTTGTAATCATTCCCGTATCTGATTTTCTGGGTTTTTTCTTTGCTTTTTTTATGATTTTTCTGCCAAAGTGAGTTCCCATTTCTTCTAACTCTTTAATCTTTGGTTTATTTGGACTAAATTTAATCCTTATAGGGTCAAAACTAAAATTAAAACCACCGTCTTTTAACTTTGTTTCAAGTAAATCTATAGCTTCACCGCTCCATCCAAAACTGCCAAAAATTCCGACTGGCTTATCTCTATTACCCTCTGCCAACAATGTTCCTAATGCACTAACTATCGGAGTTGGGGCATGACCACCCAATGTGGGTGAGCCTATTAAGTACCCATCAGCATTTTGGATAGATTTTACAAGTACATCATTAGGTGTAAATTCACAATTAATACTTTCAACTTCTACAGAGGTTCTATTTATCCCTTTAGCCAATGCATCACCTATTGATGCTGTATTTCCATAAGCACTTGCATATATTAGAGCGATTTTAGGATTATTTGTTGAGAGGTTATCTCCCCATCTAATATAGTCATTTAAAAAGCTTTTTAAGCTATATTCGATCGCGGGACCATGTAATGGTGCAATAGTTTGAATGTCATAATCTGCAATTTTTTCAGTTATTGATATTACTTGATTAGACATTGGTGCCATCAAGCAATCATAAAAATGTTTCCTATCAATTTCTGTACTAACTCGATTTGTTTCAGACCAATATTTAGATGCAATGTGTGCAGAGAAAATTTTTTCACTAAGAAGAATTTCTTGATTACGTTCATAAATTATCAGCCCCCCTGGCCAACGTGCTGTTGGAATAGGAATTAACTCTAGTGAAATGTTATCTAATTCTAAATTAAGTTCTTTTTTGATTATGTTTATTTCAGGTAAGTGAATTTCAATAAAGTTTGCTAAATTAGGATTTCTTTGATTCCAAAGTTCGCTAATAAGTTTATAACCTGGATTAGAGCAAGTAATAGTTGTGTTTTGAAATTGGGTACTTATATTTTTTATGGTTTCAATAATTTGGGGATTAATATGACCAGTAATGAAGTTTATTTGATTTAATTTAAATTGATCGAAAAACCTAGAAATTACTCTATTAAATGAATTTAAATATTGTTTCTCAGGTGGATGAATAATAAAAAGTTTCTCATTACTCCTAATGAAAAAAGTATTAAAAGAGGTTCCTTTTTCAAGGTTAAATTCGAGTTCAAATCTTTCTTTATTCTGGTCTAAGAATCTTACACAAGAAAAATTTTCGGTAATTTCAAATTCTGATAAGTTTTGATTTTCTGTAAGTAAGCCTATATTAATATCTGACATTTTAAAGAATTATTTTCTAATAGTGATTAGCAACTTTTCTGTGATGAACTGCTGTCTTGCATGATAAGTCAGAAACATTACCATTTTCAACAATTCCGTAAATTATCCAATGGTCTGGAGTCTCCAGTCTAGAACTAACTTTACAATCTAAAAAGGCGAGTGAATCTGAGAGAACTGGTCCTCCTTCAGCGATGTTGCTAATTACATCTACTTCTGCAAATCTATCAGCTCCAGGAGCAAATCTCTTTAAAAAATGTCTGAACATTTTTTGGTAGTTATCCTCTCTTAAGATATTCACAACAAAACCTTTCCCAACTTGCATATATGATTCAATAGCTCTATCTTTTGCTACTGCAACTGTAATACCCGGTGGAGAAAAGCTTGCTTGACTAACCCAACTTGCAACCATTGCACTTTGTCTAAATGTCGAACCTTCCCCTTGGCTCGCTGTAACAACATATAATCCCCCACTTAATCTACCTAATGCTTTATCTAAGTTTGAATCAAGGCTCTTCATAGAGGCAATATTCTTCTTTTTATTGATCAATTGACCCAAGTCAGTTCCAGCTTCTTCAAATTGTTGATAAACAATGGGATCTGGAATATTTTTAACTCTTAAAGGAGAGAAAGCTTCTTTTTGTCCAAGTTCTCTTAATTTATTTGCTAAAGAATCTATTGGTTCATCATTTCCACCAAATGCATCATAGACAGCAGTAAATTGTTTCGGTTTTAGTGCTGCAAATAAAGTCCCGAGAGACTCCTTTAATTCATTATCTGAGTCTACTGGCCATGTGGGAATGACTACTGCTTTTGATTCGGAAATCAAACTTGTTAATTCTTGCGGATCAGAAGATCTTAAATCAATTAATTGAACTTGTGCATCCGCTTTACTTATTCCATGAGATATCGCTTGACTTAGTCGATCACAATAACCATAGTCACTGATATAGCAGACTGAAACAAAATCATTACCTTTGCTTTTATTGCTACTCCATTCTAGATATTTTCCTTTCCAAAAATTAACCTGATTATTGAGCAAAGGCCCATGACCAACAGCTATTGTTTTTAATTCAGGTAGCTTATCTATTCTTTTAATTGCCTGTAGAACGCTTCTAGCGTTTGGAGCCATAAGGCAATCGTAATAAAAACGGAAATCATCGTATATTTCTTTTTGATCAATGTCAAAAAATTCGTCAGAACAATAATGGAGTCCAAATGCATCGCATGTATAGAGAACATGTGTGCTGTGATCATATGAAAATATTGTATCTGGCCAATGTAAATTTGGTGCACTTATAAATTCAATATTATGTTCTAAACCGCTATTAGGATTAGTTCCTAAATTTAAAAATTCTCCACTCTTAACCTCTAGACGCTTAAAGGGAATATGTATTTGGTCTTCAATAAATTTAAGGGCTAATTTTGATCCAACTACTGTGATATTTTGGTTTAATTCTAAAAGATTACCTATTAAACCAGAATGGTCAGGTTCTGTATGGCTTGTAATTAGATAATCAACATCTTTGGGGTTTACCTTTTTCAGTAATTCTTCAAACCATAATTCTTCGAACTTTGCGTGACTAGTATCAATAATTGCTATTTTTTCGCCTTTAATAATAAAACTATTGTAAGTAGTTCCATTTCTTAAGCCAAATTCAATATCAAATCTACTGCGATCCCAATCCAAAGATCTTATAGCACAAGAATCATAAGTAAAATTTTGAGATTGGACTGTCAACTTGTTATTTATTTGTGCCAATTTAGAATTACTTGTCTGGGCAGAGGCTATCATAGAATAATTCGCTTTATAAAATAACTTTAGTTATATAGAATATAGATCCGCGTGATCATTTTTGCGAAATAACCGAAATTACGCTTTTCTTTAATTTTTTTTTCTTCTTATTCCGGATAAATGACATCTCAACTAATGAAAAAAATAGTTACTGGAGATGAGATAAGAAATGCTTTTTTAAAATTTTATAGTGAAAAATTACATAAAATCATTCCAAGTGCATCTTTGATTCCAGATGATCCTACGGTTATGCTCACAATTGCTGGAATGCTACCTTTTAAACCAGTTTTTTTAGGTTTAAAAGAAAGACCATCAAAAAGGGCTACATCTAGCCAAAAGTGCATCAGAACAAACGATATAGAAAACGTTGGAGTGACAGCTAGACATCATACTTTTTTTGAAATGCTTGGTAATTTCTCATTTGGAGATTATTTTAAACGAGAGGCTATTCAATGGGCTTGGGAATTAGTTACTAATATTTATCAACTTTCTGTTGAAAATATAATTGTGAGTGTTTTTCACGAAGACGAAGAGTCTGCAAAAATTTGGAGAGATGAAATAGGTATTCATCCAGATAGGATAGTGAAACTAGGAGAGAAAGATAATTTTTGGTCATCTGGCAAAACAGGTCCATGTGGACCTTGTTCAGAACTTTATTATGATTTTCATCCTGAAAAGGGTCTGCAGAATATTGATTTAGAAGATGGAGATCGCTTTATTGAATTTTATAATCTTGTTTTTATGCAATATAATCGTGACCCTAATGGAAAATTGACAGATTTAAAATTTAAAAATATTGATACAGGAATGGGTCTTGAAAGGATGGCTCAAATACTACAAAAAAAGCAAAATAACTATGAGACAGATTTAATTTTTCCTATCATTCAAAAAATTTGTGAGATTGCAAATATTGATTATTTTTCTTCAGATGATAAAAACAAAATTTCTTTAAAAATCCTTGGAGATCATACAAGAGCTGTTATTCATTTAATTTCTGACGGAGTAGCACCAAGTAATCTCGGCAGAGGATATATATTAAGAAGGCTTATTAGAAGAATGGTCAGACATGGGAGATTATTAGGTATAACAAATGAATTTTTACCTCATATTGCTACTGTCGGGATCAATTTAATGCAAAATAATTATCCTGATTTAAAAAATAATAATGATTTAATTTTGAATGAGATAAAAATTGAAGAAATAAGATTTAGGGAAACTCTTGAAAGAGGAGAGAAATTGCTAGATGAGTTAATTTCTTCAGGGCAGAAATTAATTTCTGGCTTTAAAGCTTTTGAACTCTATGATACTTATGGATTTCCTCTAGAACTTACTGCAGAAATTGCTGAAGAAAACAGTATTAGTGTAGATATAAAGGGTTTTGAAGAAGAAATGAATGCACAAAAAGAGAGAGCTAAAGCTGCTTCAAGTAATATTGATTTGACATTAGAGGGATCATTAGAGCGAGAAATTGTTCTTTTTAACAAAACTGTTTTTAATGGTTATGATTCACTTCTTTCGGAAGCTGAAATAAAGGGTATATTTGTGGATGCAACACTAGTTAAGCAAGCAAGTGCAGATCAGAAAGTTTTAATTGTTCTTGATCAGACAACTTTTTATGGAGAATCTGGTGGGCAAGTTGGTGATATTGGAACGATATTTTCCAAAGATGTAGAGGTCTTGGTTGATAATGTTATTCGAAAGAAAAATGTTTTTTTACATTATGGAACGATAAAAAAAGGAATATTAACTACTGGACAAAAAGTTAAGACTAATGTTAGTTCCGCTAATAGAGCTAAGGCGGCTGCAAATCATACAGCTACTCATTTATTACAATCTGCACTTAAATCAGTTGTTAATGAAAGTGTTGGACAGAAAGGTTCATTAGTAGCCTTCAATAAATTACGATTTGACTTTAATTCTTCTAATCCTATTTCTAAAGATCAAATTACTAAGATTGAGACTTTAGTTAATTCTTGGATTATGGAAAATCATGCACTAGAAATAAAAAATATGTCCAAGAGTGAGGCTCTTGAAAAGGGCGCAGTCGCCATGTTTGGAGAAAAATATGAAGATGAGGTGCGCGTTGTTAATGTGCAAGGAGTTTCAATGGAACTTTGTGGTGGCACACATGTTAAAACTACATCCGAATTAGGTTATTTCAAAATAATTAGTGAGGAAGGAATCTCAGCCGGAGTAAGAAGAATTGAAGCATTATCAGGCCAATCAGCATTAGACTATTTCAGTGAAAGAAATGCTTTAGTAAATCAACTAAGTGATTTGTTAAAAGCAAATCCTAATCAACTTTTTGAAAGGGTTAATAATTTGCAAGCAGAGCTTAATAATAAGAATAAAGAGATAAAAAAAATGAAAGATGAAATTGCATATTTTAAATACTCTGCTATAAAATCATCCGCAGAAATAGTAAATTCTTTTTCAATTTTAGTAAATCAGATTGATGGCTTAGATGGGAATTCTCTGCAATCTGCAGCACTTAATTTAACTTCTCATTTGGGAAATAAAGCAATAGTGATTCTTGGGGGAATACCAAATCCAGAAAATAGAAAGTTGTTATTTGCAGTTTCTTTAGGTGATGATGCAGTAAAAAATGGATTGCATGCAGGTAAATTAATTAATGAGATTGCAAGAATTTGTTCGGGAGGTGGAGGAGGAAAGCCTAACTTTGCTCAAGCAGGTGCTAAAGATATTGATAAGTTAAATGATGCTCTAGATTATGCTAAAAATTATTTGCAAAAAATATTAGATAGTCATTCTGATAAATAACTACTTTTTCTGAGACTAATTTCGATTTGACCAATTAATTTCCTCGCTTCTTCAATAGTCAATTTTTTTTGATCAATTGCTGATTCAGTATTAATCCTTATAGATTCAACCAAAGAAGCTGAACTGTAATCTAATAATTGTAAAATTTCGGATTTACTGTCCTCTTTAATAATATTTTTGACCTTATAAGAATCATCTTCATTTATGTCTATATGAACAACGTTTGTACTACCAAATAAATTGTGCAAGTTTCCTAATGCTTCTTGATAGGCTCCAGTCATAAAAATTCCAATTAGATAATCTTTATCTTCCTCTGGCTTATGTAAATTTAGTAATGATTTAATTTTTCCATCATCAATAAAATTATTTAGTTTCCCATCTGAATCACAAGTTAAATCTGCAAAGTTACCTTTGCAGAACGGCTCCTCTAAGTGTCTATGTATTGGTACTATTGGAAAAATCTGATTTATTGCCCAGCTATCGGGAATAGATTTAAATATAGATAAATTTGCATAATAAGTTGATGCAAGAGTTTCTGTAATTTCAGATAAATCAGGGTGATTGATTTCATAATTATTCAGGTTATTAGAAATTTCTTTTGCGCAAGCCCAAGTAAGTTCTTCGGCATAAGCTCTTTCTGCCAAACTTAAAAATCCTAATCTAAAAGCGACTAAGCAATCTTCTTTAAACTTTTTTGCATCATTCCATAGTTCAATTATTTGAGATAAATTTATTTTTTTATTTTTAAGTTTTTTTAATTCATAGAAAGTATCAAGTAAATTTGAAATTATTAATTGTTGATTTTTTTTATCAAAAATTTGTAGTTTGGAACTGACATGACTTGTTCCTAAGACATTAAAAATTAAAACTGAACAATGACTAATTATTGCTCTTCCACTTTCTGAGATTATGGTTGGATGCTTGATATTATTTAATTCACATGAATCCTTAATAGTTGCAATTACATCGTTAGCATAATTTTGGAGAGAATAATTAGTAGAAGTGTTGGAGGAGGTTTTAGTTCCATCAAAATCTATTCCTAATCCACCCCCAACGTCGATATATTGCATTGGGGCTCCTAGTTTGCATAGTTCAACATATATTTGACTCGCTTCTTGTAATGCGTCTTTGATCACAGCAATATCACTTATTTGACTGCCTATATGAAAATGAAGCAATTTCATTTCGTTTATAAGATTTGCTTCTTTTAGTTCTTTTATTGTCAACATAATTTCTGGGATTGATAATCCAAATTTGGAATTATCTCCAATAGATTTACTCCACCTACCACTACTTTTACTTGATAACTTTGCTCTAATTCCTATCAATGGAGTCGCATTAAGTTCTTGAACTGCTTGAATAATTCTTTTTACCTCATCTCGTTGTTCAATAACTATTATTGGATTTTTGCCGAGTTTTCTGGCCAAAGTAGCAATCTCAATATATTTTTTATCTTTATATCCGTTGCATATTAATAATGAATTTTGGTTTTCAAGAAGTGCAAGGCCAATTAATAGTTCTGATTTACTTCCTACTTCTAAACCAAAATCCCATTGGCTACCAAACTCTATAATCTTTTCTAGGACATTTTTCTGTTGATTACACTTTACAGGAAAAACGCCTTGATAAATGTTCTTATATTTATAGGTTTTTATTGCTTTTAAAAAAGAGTCATGTAATGCATTTATTCGATCTTTCAAGATATCATTAAATCTTATGATTAATGGAGGATTTATTTCTCTACTCTTAAGTTCTTTAACAAGCTTAAAAAGATCAATCTTATTTTCAGATTTTATATCTTTAGTTACTGATATATTTCCTTTGGAATTTATAGAAAAATATTTATCTCCCCATTTGTCTATGTTATAAGTCGCAATACTATCTTTAATAGTCCAAATATTTTTTAATTTTTTCGGCTCAAAATTGGTCAATTTATGTCTTGGTAATTAATAAATGTTTTTGAAAATAACTCAAAACAATATCTTTTATTTTAATGATTACTTGCCAAGTTACCACCCAAAAGTTGAATATACATAGAGTGATTATTAACTAAATGACCCAAGAGAGAACCTTTATTGCAATTAAACCGGATGGAGTTCAAAGAGGATATGTTTCTGAGATTATTGGCAGATTTGAAAAAAAAGGATTTAAATTGGTTGGATTAAAGCAATTAATTCCTTCAAAAGAACTTGCTCAAAATCATTATGGAGTACATAGAGAAAGACCCTTTTTTGGTGATTTAGTAGACTTTATTTCAAGTGGTCCTGTTGTAGCAATGGTGTGGGAAGGCGCAGGAGTTATTTTGAGTGCTAGAAAACTAATAGGTGCAACAAAACCTCTGGAAGCAGAGCCTGGAACAATTAGAGGTGATTTAGCTATTGATATTGGGAGGAATATTATTCATGGTTCTGATGGAGAAGATACAGCAAAATTTGAAATTGATCTATGGTTTAACGAAGAGGAACTATGTGAGTGGGAAACTTCTGATTCGAAATGGCGATCCGAAAATTAAAATTTAAATCGCAAATCTATCTAAACTAAATTTTTCTAAAAAGCTTTTTTCTATTTCGTTGAGATTTTTATTTTGAACTATTTTCAAAAGAAGATCACTTGTTATTGCAGAAAATAAAACTCCATTTCTGTAATGTCCTGTAGCTATAAAAAGATTTTCAATTTTTGATTTTCCAATTATTGGTTTCAGATCTGGTGTGCAAGGTCTAAATCCCCACCAATGTTCCATTTGTGGCCAATTAATAGCTTCTGGTAATAAGGAGCGAATGCCTTCTTGCAGTTGCTTTATTCCATTAGGAGTATTACCTTGATTAAATTTTGAATCTTTTTCAACTGTCGCTCCAACTATGATAAGTCCATCATCACGGGGAACTAGATAAGTTTTTGGACCAAAAATAACTCTTTTCAAAAAATTTGTTGGACCTTGTATTGAAAGCATTTGTCCCTTTACAGGAAAGACTGGAATCTTATTAAAAATTTTTTTACTCCAAGCACCGCTGCATATAATTGCTTTTTCGCAGTTAATTTTTTTTATTTCCCCAGTGGCACATAAAACTCTTGCACCTGTAATTTTGTTTTTTTCGAATGTCAAATCCTCTACTTCTGATCCCTCTTGAAAATCGACTCCATTCAATGAGCATGCTCTCTCAAGAGCACGCATCAGTTTTCTTCGGTTATCTATTTGACCATCTTGCTCAAAAAGTAAACCATGTTTCCAAATAGAATTCATTCCATTGATTTCTATTTGAAGATCTTTGTGATTTAAATATTTTCCATATTCATAAGTGGGAAACTCTTCAAGATCTTCTTTGTTTTTAAAAGGAACTACTATGCCACATTTTTTTAAACCGCATTTAATATTACTATCTTGTTCAATACTTTGTATCCACTTTGGAATTAGATTTTGACTTTCTTGGCCAAATTTTAGTAATTCATCTTCGAGCCCTTCGGCATGAGTAGCTAACATTCCTGCAGCAACAAATCCAGCTGATTCATTTCTGTTTTTGCTTAAAACTAAAACTTTGAAGTTATTTCTAGAAAATTCATAAGCAATAGATAAACCTAAAAGTCCACCTCCAATGATTAATATTGAATTTTTGGTTTGTTGTGCCATTTAAAAATTAATATTTTTATTTGTGTTTTAGTCCTCTTTTCCTTTATATCCAATAATATTAATAAAGAGACTTTTAATAATGAACAATTTGGAATCTTGGGAAGCTGTGATTGGTTTGGAAACTCATGTACAGCTTAATACGAAAAGTAAAATATTCACATCTGCGTCAACAGCTTTTGGTGATGCACCTAATACCCATATAGATCCTGTAGTTTGTGGGTTACCAGGAACTCTTCCAGTTCTGAATGAGACTGTTCTTGAGTATGCTGTAAAAACTTCGTTAGCATTAAATTTAAACGTTGCAGAACATTGTAAATTTGATAGAAAACAATATTTTTATCCTGATCTTCCTAAAAATTATCAAATTTCACAATTTGATGAGCCACTAGCTGAAAATGGTTGGTTAGAGGTTGAAATAATTGAAAAGGACAAAGAACCTTATTTCAAAAAAATTGGTATAGAAAGGCTACATATGGAAGAAGACGCTGGAAAACTAGTCCATTCAGGAAGTGATAGATTAGCTGGCTCTAAGTATTCTTTAGTTGATTACAATCGTGCCGGAATAGCACTTTGTGAGATTGTAAGTAAACCAGATATTAGATCAGGTAAAGAGGCATCTGAATATGCTTCAGAAATTAGAAGAACAGTTAGATATCTAGGGGTATCAGACGGAAATATGCAAGAGGGTTCATTACGCTGCGATGTCAATATTTCAGTTAGAAAAGGACCTAATGCACCTTTTGGTACCAAAGTGGAAATAAAAAATATGAATTCATTTTCTGCAATTCAAAAGGCTTGTGATTATGAAATAGCCAGACAAATAGAAGTTTATGAAAATGGAGGAAAAATTTTCCAAGAAACAAGGTTATGGGATGAAGCTAAGCAATTAACTAAAAGTATGAGATTAAAAGAAGGTAGCAGTGACTATAGATATTTTCCTGATCCTGACTTAGGTCCAATTGAAATAACAAAAGCCCAACAAGAAATATGGTTTAAAGAACTACCAGAATTACCTTCAAAGAAAAGATATAAATACGTAAGTCAATTTGGGTTGTCTGCATATGATGCAAGGGTAATTTCTGATGAAATAAGCATGGCAAACTTTTTTGAACAAACAGTAGCAAATGGTGCTGAGGCTAAACTAGCTTCAAATTGGGTAACAAGTGATATTGTTGGCTATTTAAAATCAAACAAACTAAGTTTTAGTGAATTAAAGCTTAGTCCTGAAAATCTTGCTGAAATGATCAACATGATTTCAAAAAATATAATTAGTGGAAAAATTGCAAAAGAAATTTTACCTGAACTTATTCAAAAAAATATTTCCCCGAAAAAATTAGTTGAAGAAAAAGGGTTGGCAATGATATCTGATTCTTCAAGTATTTCACCAATAATTGATGAACTTATAAATGAACATCCAAATGAAGTTCAAGCATTTAAAAATGGCAAAACTAAGTTACTTGGTTTTTTTGTTGGTCAACTTATGAAAAAAACAAAAGGTAAAGCTGACCCTAAACTTGCAAATAAACTTCTTATGGAAAAATTAAATAGCTAAAGCTTAAAGAAGCTCTTTTATCATATTGATCCATTTATTTTGATCATCTGAATTCTCTAAAATAATATCTGAGAATTTTCTTTTTTCTTCAAAACTTAATTGAAAATTTATCAATTCATATGCTTCTTTTTCGCTAATTTTATCTCTTGTGATAAGTCTGTTTTTTTGAATTTCTTTAGGACATTTAACTAACCATATTTCAGTGCAAATATCTTCAAATTTTGCTTCAAACAATAATGGAATAACCAATACTATAGTTTGATTATTTCTGTATTGACTGCATTCTTCTATCATTCTTTTTTTAATTAAGGGGTGAAGTAGTTTTTCAATCCATTCCTTGCTTGCTGAATGTTT